>JAGCXM010000012.1 GCA_017961325.1 bacterium
AGTCGCCAGACTTGTAGGAGCATTGCTCATTGAAATGGATGAAGAATGGCTGACTGGTAAAAAATATGTGACTTTTACGAATTAGGAGAGCGTTGCTGAAATGGAGGCTCGGATTTTACAGAAAGAACTTGACTTAACCCAAAATCTGTTCCTGTAATTAATATGTAATCACCAGAATCAAGATACTCCGTTGATTTTAATCCCTGCCAACCAATACGAGCTTTGATAGTACATTCTTTATTTATATTCTTCACATCCCAATCTTCGGGGATGAGACCGAGTTCGGTTTGTTTGTAGGCTGGGGATTTGGTTTGCGGGCCAAAACCTGGGAGGCGTTTTTTGCCGGTGAGGAGATTTTGCATTGTGCCCTGTTTGATGTTCTTTTTCTTTTGAATAAGTTTTTCTGTTGTGGAAATAAGCGCATCTACATCGGAAAGGGCTTTTGCAATTCGTTGTTGTTCGGCAAGAGGTGGAAGTTGAAAGGTGATAGTTGAAAGTTTTTTTGCACTTATTTCGGCAAAGGTAGAACCGCTTGCCCTAGAAAGCATTTCATCTTTTATTAATGGAATAACATAATATAAAAATTCACTACAACAATTATTTTTTGCAATTAGCGATTGAAAACCTTGATTTGTGCTAGCCGGATTTTCTAATATCGCTGTTATGCCTATACTTGCACGAGTCGTCAATAAAACTGTTCCTTTGGGTAACAACTTTGCGGAGCTTTCTTTCAATCCTCGTTCCGTAATTGTTCGCTCACTTTTAGAGACATATTTCTTTGAATCACTCAATTCTGCAGGAGTAAACCATTGAATATCACCGTTCCAATATGCAGAATTCAACGTAGACGGAGTTCCACCGCCAACAATTGTTGCGACCTCACCTAGAGACTTCATTTCCCAATCATCAGGAATCAATCCAATTTCTGTCTGCTTCATTTTTCTTCCTTGTCGTTTTTATTGAGAACAGCCTCTACTTGTGCGAGCAAATCTTCTTTATTTGGAAGGTAAAGTATGTAACGTGATGCAAAAATATTGTTCGAAAGTCCGCCAAGTGCATATTCTGTTGCTATACTGTCTTTTTCTGTGCAAAGCACTATGCCTATCGGCGGATTATCGGTTTCATCGTTTACTTCGTTCTGGTAATAATTTAGATACATATTCAGTTGACCTGCGGCTTCTGGCGTTAGTTTTGTTCGTTTCAATTCTATAAGCACGTATGCTTTGAGAATTTTATTGTAGAAAACCATATCAACATAATAGTGTGTATTGTTGATCGTTACTCTTTGCTGACGACCTACATACATAAAGCCGCGCCCAAGTTCAAGAAAGAAATTTTCAAGCTGACGGAAAAGGGCATCTTCAATATCTTTCTCAAGGAAGGGCTTGTTTTCAGGAATTCCCAAAAATTCAAAAACATAAGGGTCTTTTACAATATCTTTCGGCTTCTGAATCTCTATACCGTTTCTTGCCAGAGCAAGCACCTTTTCTTTGTTTGCGTTTCCTTCTGACAGAAGAAGTCTCTGAAACAGAGAACTGTCAATCTGACGTTTCAGTTCTCTAAAAGACCAACCTGCATTTTCTGCTTCTTTTTCATAAAAAGCCCTTTCGTTATCATCGGTAATTGTCAATAATTCACAATAATGTGACCAGCTCAATTTAACAGACACTGTCTGTTGAATCTGATATTTCTGATAGAACCGACGCATAAACTGCAAATTGGAGACAGAAAATCCTTTTCCTAAATTATTCCCAAGTATTTTTGAAAGCTCTTTTAGTGTCTGCCTGCCGTATTCTGCACGGATATTATTGTCCTGCTCATATTGAACAATGAGTCTGCCGATATTCCAATATGCGGAAAGTAATTGATTATTGACTTCTTTAGCTATGTTTCCGCGTGATTTTGTTAAAATGTCTGAAATGCGATTTATTAGGATTTCTTTTGTAATAATCGCTTTTTCCATATTTTACCTCCACCTAAAATTTGAAACACAAAAGTCTGTGTTTCTTCTTAATGATTTCAAAAAGTTCAGACGCGTCTGAATTTTTTGATATAATTATTTCGTTTTCCATAGAATTATACCTCAAATCCCATTTCTCTAAGATGTCCGGCAACTTCTTTTTCTTCTTCTGCGAGTTTTTCGGTGAGTTCCGGCAGAGTGTTTTCATAACGCTCATACAGCTCGGTAATGCGTTTTGTCAGCCGGTTTGCCACGGTTACATAGAGATTCTGGATTCCGTCATCAATGTTTTTGTACCACTTGCGGTTGATGAGCAGATCCTTTATCTCCTCATCGGTAAAAGTTCCGTAGCGTTTGCGGCAGTTTTCATCAAGTTGCTTTTTTAAAGCCGCGATATTTTTGTTCTGAGACTTTATTGAAGCATTGTAAGTCTTGAGTTTCTTTAGGATTTCAGGTTCCTGCGAAAGTTCGTCATCTTCTGTGTTTTCTTCTATGAACTCTTCCAGTTCGCTTTCTGTCTGGCTGAGTTTTTCTTCAGCTTTTTCAATCTCAGTCTCTTCTGCTTCAAAAAAAGCATCAAGCACAGTCTGCTTCGGAATAAGCCTGCCTTCCCAGCCGATGATTTTCGGCTCTTTCTTCTTTTCTTTTGCCGGGTCTTTCTTCGCCTTTTTGCTTTCTTTCGGTTCTTCTTTGATGTCGTCTGTTACTTTTGCAAGGTCATATCCGCTTTCATCCTGGATTATAAGAAGAATGTCATCGTTCATCGTCTCGTTCCAGTAGGCAAGAAGCACCTGATAGACATCGTATTTGTCAAGCAGTTCAAGACCGGCGAATTTTGTAATAATTTCTTTCGAGAGTTTCTGGATAATTTCTTTGTTCAGGTCTGTGGGCTTCAAGCCGGTAAGAATAGGATCGGCGAAAGTTTTCCATTTTTCAAAAGCCTCTCTGACCTTTTTGTTATATTCAAGAAATCCTGAGTTTTCCGTGATTGTTTTGTGAACATCATCTTTGTTTATAATCAGCTTGTAAAAGCCTTTTGAATACTCTCCGAAAATTTCGTCTTTAAGATTCGGAAACACATTCCAGAAGTGCGGAATATTGTCGATATCGTCTTTCGGAATTCCGCCGTAAAGATGCGCTTCAATACTCTGCAAATCTTCTTTTTCGCTTGAGTCTATATAGCGTGGAATATTCAGGTTGTAAGCGTTCTTTTCGATAATTTCAGCGAACGGGACAAAACGGCTGAAACCGGGAACTTCCGTCATCGAGTTGAAAATTGTTACAATCTTGTAGATGTCCTGCTCGCGGAGACGGTTTTTGTCTCCGTCTTTTACAAAACCGTGACTTGCATCAATCATAAAAATGCCGCTGCGGTTTGCGGTGTTTTCTTTGTCGAGCACGATGATGCAGGCTGGGATTCCTGTGCCGTAGAAAAGGTTTGCAGGAAGTCCGATGATTCCCTTGATAAGATGGCGGTCGATTATGTTCTTGCGGATTGATTCTTCCGCATTCCCGCGGAACAAAACTCCGTGAGGAAGAATTACAGCGGCTTTGCCGGTATTGTTTTTCATCGATTTGATTATGTGCAGAAGCCATGCGTAATCGCCGTTCTTTTCAGGAGGAAGCGCATCATAGCCGTCAAAACGTCCGAACTGTTTCAGACCGTCCATCCAGTTTTTCGTGCTGAAGGGAGGATTAGCCACAGTATAATCAAACTTTCTGAGTTTCGTATCGTCATTGTCTTCTTTGTACCACGGATCTGAGAAAGTATTGTCTGAATGAATTTCGCCTGAAGCCTTGTTGTGAAGAACAAGATTCATCTTTGCAAGACCTGCCGTGGAAATGTCTTTTTCCTGACCGTAAATTGCAAGCGGGAAGGGCGCCTCGTTTGCCGCACGGATCAAAAGCGAGCCTGAACCGCAGGCAGGATCATAGATTGTTGCGTTTTTATCCTTACAGTTTGAAATATCAATCACCTTGGCAAGAATGCGGCTTACTTCGGCAGGAGTATAGAACTGGCCTTTACTCTTGCCGCTGGCAGTCGCAAAGTTGCGCATAAGATATTCGTAGGCATCACCGATAAGATCGTCGTCTTCAGCCTTATTGTTTTTAAAATCAAGTTCAGGACGCATGAAAATCGAAATAAGACCCGTAAGTTTGTCCACCATTTCATCGCCTTTGCCGATTTTCGCTTCATCATTGAAGTGTGCATTATTTATAATGCCGGTAAGATTGTTTGCCTCCGCAAGTTTCGCAATCAGAACATCGATTTTTTCGCCGATATTTTTGTCGCCTTTGAGTTCAACAAGGTCTTCAAAGCTTGCACCTTCCGGAATTGCGATTGCGCCGTAAGGATCATCTTTGTATTTGTCTGAAACATATTTTACAAACAAAAGAGTCAGAATGTAGTCTTTATACTGAGAGGCATCCATTCCGCCGCGAAGCTTGTCGCAGCTTGCCCAAAGCGAACTGTAAAGCTGAGATTTTTTTACCGCCATTTCTTTTCCTCCGCCAAAATCCGCCGCATTATACACAAAAATTCAAAAAATTATCTTATTTTTTCCAATGAATACTGCTTTAAAAGTTCAAGCAGATATTCCCACCACATTTCGGAAGTGAACTGGTTCGAAAATGCCGACGGCATGAGAAAGCGGCGCATTTCAAAAAGGAAATCCCGCTGTCCGTTTTTTATTTCTTCGATCCGTTCCGCGTATTTTTTACGGAAGTCGTTTTCAGCAATTTTTCTGTCGGCAAGTTTTTGCAGTAAAAGCTCTTTCCCGGGTGCGGTGTTTTTCTGCGAAAGCCAGTGGATATCCCACAGATCGCGGTTTTTAACGCGGTTGGGTCGGAGTGCGACTGCAATCAGTTTGTCGCAGAGAATTTCGTTCAGGCTTTCGGCGTGGAGCAGGATCCCGTCAGTTCCGGAATCTATCCCGTAAGTGTTGCGGACCATTGCTGCTCTGCGGTCGCGGCTCGGGATCATGCAGATATCGATATTGATTTTCTGAGACGGAAAATCGGGGCGTTCGGGGCGCGTGATTACTTTGATTTTCCATGTTTCGGTGTCGCCTGTTTCCTTCGTCGGAGCGGTTACTGTGACCGGAAGAGCATATTTTTCGTTTATAGAGTGTTCGATCACGTTTCCGAGTTCGCTCATGTCCGATTTCGAAAAATCGAATCCGCCCGTAAAATCGAGATCTTCGCTAAGACGCGGCGAGCCGTAGCAGTCACGGAGGCATGTTCCGCCGATGAAAGTGATGTTTTTCAAAAATCCGGCGGAGTTCATGCAGCGGAGAATGTCCAGATGCAGAATCTCTTTTTCTATCGCTGTTCGAAGCACTGGATATTCCGTATTCTGCGATATAATTTGCGAAACTAAATCATCAAAAACCGGCATCTCTTTCTCCTTTTATATTTCTGATTGTTCAACTAAATCCACCAGGCGTTTGCAGTCTTTCATGTCCTGCAGCGCGAGTTTTTCGGATGCCCAGAGCATTCCTGTCTGCCTGTCGAGCCTCAGTTCGGGCATGATTTTACCAAAATTCTTCGAGGTGTGTATCAGTTCGACTGTGCCGAAGCGGCCGCAGCTGATTGTGCCGCTCCGTCCGGTAGTCATAACGGTGATCCAGCCCAGAAGCTGCTGCGAGATTCTGCCAGATTGCGAAAGGACTGTTTCAAGGCTCACATAGTTCATGCTGCTGGCACGGAGTTTTGCAGCGACTTTAAATAAGACGAGAGAGGGATCGTAATCCGTTTTTGTGTAGAGGTATATTCCTTTGCAGATACGCTCCAAAATGTTGCTTTTCACAGCTCTTGAAAGCAGCATGGTCAGATTTTCGACAGTCATATCCGGAAAAATCGCAGAAAAATCCTGCTGCGAAAAGAGACAATGCTGGCTGTCGGCATTTTGTTCAAGTGTCTTTTCAAGTAACTTTATCGGCTGCATATTCCACACATCCTAACAGTTTCTGTTATGTTTTGTAGAGTAAAAGGGATAAAATGTCAAGTTTTATTTTTGAAAAAACTTCTTTTCCAGAGGGCGAATTTGCCCACCCGAAAACGGATCATAAGAGTCCGCTACGACATATAGCGTCGTAGTGAAAACTTTTTTGATTTTTTTGCTTTGACCAAGCTCGGTAGCCGCTTTTCTTTGATAAATATATGCGGTTCTTGAGCGTAATATGTTGACAAAACGCATATAACAAGCATAATATTGCTGTTTTTTTACGTTTTGGAGGCAAACAAAATGACCAGAGTAAGTACAAACATCAATTTGGACAGTGACTTGAAAAAGAGTGCACAGCTGCTTTTTGCAGATTTGGGAATGGATCTCACGACAGCCGTCACGATTTTCCTGAAGCAGGCTGTCAGAACGCAGAGTCTTCCTTTCCCTGTAACGAAAGTTCCCAATGAAGAAACTCTTGCCGCGCTAGGCGAATATCAGGAGATGCTTCTTCATCCTGAAAAATACAAAAGATATTCCTCTTTCAAAAGCGCGCTTGACGAAAAGTGAGAACAGGGAGTCATCCGGATCTGTTTTAGGTCATCTTACAGCATCAATAATTTTGATGACGTTTTTTTGGATGGGATCAGGGATGATTAAATCTATTGTTCTTTAATTTTTATTTTTCGTTTTGGCTTTTGATCTTCCATCGCAATAACTTACTGGATATTGATTGTTTCTATATTCTTCGGGGATTCTTTTTTCAAAGAAGAAGTTACGTATTTCAGCAGGAGCATCCTCACCATCGAAATATGCCCTGCCTCCGTCTTCAGTCCATTCTTTAACTTTATAAACCCCAACAACTATTCCATATTTAACAGCAAGAACAATAGGATATTGTTTTGCCTTGTTTAAATTTATTTTCCAAGATTTTCTAACTGCTTCATAGACACTGCCTGCAAAGTCAATACTTGGCTGATTGATTTTTATGATCATAAATTTCTGATGATCAGGAGTGTTTGGATAATCCTCAAAAGATGGACGCTTAAAAGTTCTTTCTAACTCATCAGCCCAAATCATTCCTTTATCACTATCATGTCCCCTTTGCTTATTGGTTAAAAGATTAAGGTCAATAAAAGCAGCCTCAACGTCTAATGCTGTATTTTCAGACATTCCCCAGCGTTGAATCATGTGGATTACTTCCAATCCTGCGTCCTTGATTTCTTTTATCCTTTTTAGTTTTTCTGGATCTTCTTTTTTTAGTTCATTAATTTTTTTGTTGGTGTCTTCATCCTTCAATTTTGTGGAATGGCTCTTTTCTTTGCCAAACAGATCCATTGTACACAAAAAACTATTTTCAATATCTTTGTTAAAATTACTGCGCCATGGAATGTTTATATTCCTCAATCTGACGTTGCAAGTTTTCTATGTGATGATTAAACATGAAATCAATGAATTTATTGGAATTTTCAGCTTCCTGACTTTCTGCAAGGCTCTGAATATACGCAGCGCGGCTTTCCTTTTTTACGATCGAAGGAATCAAGCCTGTCTCGTGCTGGATCATGTTCATGACAAGGCGCGACATTCTGCCGTTTCCGTCGGTCCACGGATGGATATTTACAAGGCGGTAATGAGCCTCGAAACTAAGTTCGTAGACTTTTTCGATATCGTTGGGATCTGTTTTTGTGCGCTCTTCATTGAGCCAGTCGCAGAATTGTTGCAGTTTTTCAGGGATCTTCTGCCACGCAAGATAAGATTTCCCGCCTATGCCGGCACTCACATTCAGCAAGCGCAGTTCTCCTTTTGCGGAAGAGAAAGTTCCTCCGATCGTGTTGTAATCCGAGCCGGTGTTGCGCATTACAAGTGCGGAAAGGCTGCACAAAAGTTTCACTGTGATTTTTTCGTGTTTTTCCGCAAAAACGAAAGCCTGTTCATAAGCTTTTTTCAAATCCAGATTCATAAGCTGTTCCGCCATCGGCTTGTTCGCACTGATCCCTTCGTCAAAAAGAAGACGGTTTTCGATTTCCGTGACAGTCGAGCCTTCGATCGCAGTAGAGTGGGTGATGATCGAATAGAGATAAAACTTGCCGTAATCAAGCTGCCGGCCGATGCCGAGTGAAAGATATTCATTTATTGTTTTTAGAAGTTCCGGTCTCATGTTCAGGCCCCTCCGTCAAAAACCATGGCATTATATTACACAAAAAATTATTTCCAATAACTTTTATTTTAAAAATTCAGCTAAGTTGCGGAAAAAACTGAAAAAACAGGCTAAAAAGAGAAGGGAGATTTGTTCTTGACGGTTTTTTATCCAAAATTGTCATGTAATCCTCCGATTTTCAGCATTTTTTTAAAACACGAGTGTTACTGCCCGGCCTGAAAACGGATTGTAAATGTCCGCTACGACATATAGCATAGTAGTGAAAATTATTTACCTTGCCTCGGCGTCCCTGAAATGGCCGCCCCTGAGGTAGGAAAGATGTCGCAGACAGAGGGGTGAAGCTGGCGGCAAAGCCGACTGAATGGTCTTATTTGCAGAAAATTTAAGAAAAAACGAGAAGATCGGGCTTGATTATAAGGATAAGTCCGAGAGTGAGCATGAGAAGTCCGCTTACAAGTTTGAGTTTTTTCGCGTGTTTTTCCTCAAATCTGTGCTTGCCCATCGTGACGACAAAAATCAGTACGATTATTGCTAGCGGAACAACGTAATAAACATTGTAAAGTGCCATGAAGAGATATTTTTTGAGTGTTGAAACATTCTGAATTGAAAGAACTCTCGTGTAGATCGCCGGAAGGCCTATCGTGCAGCCGAGTTCGATCAGATTTACGAAAAATGCGAGTGCTATGGTTCCGAGAATCGAAAGGAACATGTTTTTGTTGTTGATGACCTTTCTCATTTTCTCGAAAAGTTTCGGCTTTACCTTGTCGGGAATCATCAGACTGACGCCCTTCTTAAAGAAAAAGAACTCCTTCATATTGATAAGTCCCATGACGATCGCGACGGCACCGAGAGCGATCGTGACATAAGTTGTCATTCCCATAAACGTGAATATGTTGAGCCACGCCGTCATGAAAAGGAAGTAGACAACGCCGGACGAAATAACGAAAACCGTACCTATCATTATGACTTTCTTTCTGTTTTTCGCCGCGACAAGGAGTGTGAGAAGGAACATCAGAACCCACATCGCACACGGATTCACGCCGTCGAGAAGGCCGATTATGAAGGTAAAGCTCGGAAGTTTGACGAGCTGCGCGTCGATTTTTCCCAAAACGGGAACGTCGATCACGTTTTCCTTGCACTCCTGACACTGTTCGCCGCACGATTCGCCGTCAGCCTTGTTCATTTCAATCATTTCACGGATGAGCGCATCGTGGTGCCCCGACTGGAAACCGACGATGAACTTTCCGTTGAAGATGAATGTCGGAACTCCGCCGCCCTGAATGCCGAGCTTCTGCGTCATTTGTCTGAAAAGCTTCATGTTTTCAGGAACCTGCAGAACTTCGAGCTTTTTAAACGTTATATCGGGATACTCTTTTTCAATAGCTGCGATAAAAGGCTGCGCCTCGTGACAGTGAGGACACTTGTAGGAATAGAAAAAATAAAAAACATTGTCCTTCACCGCTTCCTGAGCGGAAAGAGCGAACGAAAACAATGCTAAAAACAGCAGAAACAAAAATTTTTTCATCAGAACCTCCGAAGTCGGGAACAAAAAAAGCCGCAAATTATACTCAAAAACATTTTTTTAACAAAAAAAGATTGATTTCTATTTCAAAAATTTGTGTCGAGAGAATTTTTATGCGGTTAGAATTCCGCGTTTTTCGGAGTTCTCGGGAAGGGGATGACGTCACGGATGTTCTGCATTCCGGTGATGTACATGATCATGCGCTCAAAGCCGAGACCGTAACCTGCATGCGGGTTCGATCCGAATCTGCGGAGATCGAGATACCACCAGTAATCTTCTTTTTTAAGCCCGAGTTCCTGAATT
Source organism: bacterium (assembly GCA_017961325.1). GTDB lineage: Bacteria > UBP6 > UBA1177 > UBA1177 > UBA1177 > UBA1177. Next base: position 9,887 of record JAGCXM010000012.1, read on the forward strand.
CGTGCAAGAAGTCTGTCGTAACGTTCCTCTCTCTGGCTTCCGCCGATGATCTCACCGACACCCGGAACAAGGAGATCCATCGCTGCAACGGTCTTGTTGTCCTCGTTCATGCGCATGTAGAAAGCCTTGATTTCTTTCGGATAATCGATGACGAAAACCGGTTTTTTGATGAGTTCTTCGGTGAGGTATCTTTCGTGTTCTGTCTGGAGATCGCAACCCCAGTCAACCGGATATTCGAACTGTTTGCCGGACTTTTTGAGAAGCTCTATCGCTTCGGTGTATGTGATTTTGCCGAAATCGGAATCTTTAATGAAATTCAGCCTTTCGAGCAAAGTCTTGTCAACAAAATTATTGAAGAATTCCATCTCTTCCGGAGCTTTTTCAAGAACGAACCTGATAATGTATTTGACCATGTCCTCGGCAAGTTTCATATCGTCGTGGATGTCTGCAAAAGCTATTTCTGGCTCAATCATCCAGAATTCGCTTGCGTGACGCTGAGTGTAGGAGTTCTCGGCTCTGAAAGTGGGGCCGAAAGTGTAGACGTTTCTGAACGCAGCGCAGTAGTTTTCAACTGCAAGCTGGCCTGAAACTGTGAGGTTCGTCGCCTTTCCGAAGAAGTCTTCGCTGTAGTTTATGCTGCCGTCCTCTTTTTTCGGCAGGTTGTTGAGGTCAAGAGTCGTAACCTGAAACATTTCGCCTGCACCTTCGCAGTCACTTCCCGTGATTATCGGGGTGTGGACGTAAACAAAGCCTCTTTCCTGAAAGAACGAATGAATTGCGAAAGCGACCAAGCTGCGAATTCTGAAAACAGCGTTGTAGATGTTCGCTCTCGGTCTGAGATGGGCGATTGTCCTCATATATTCAAGGGTGTGTCTCTTTTTCTGAAGAGGGAAATCCTCGTCGCTCGTGCCGACGACTTCGACTTTTTCGGCTTTGATCTCGAAGGGCTGCTTGTCGCCTGCGCTTTCAACGACTTTGCCTTCAACTCTTACCGCGCTGCCCGTGCCGAGCTTCGTGATCTCTTTGTAATTCGGAAGATCCGATTCGAAAACTATCTGAATATTTTTGAAAAACGAGCCGTCGTTGAGTTCGATGAAGCCGAAAGCGTTGCTTGCGCGAATCGTTCTGACCCAGCCTGAAACCTCGACAACTTTGCACATAAATTTTTCAGTTTCTCTGAAAATTGACTTTACAAGAACCTTTTCCATGTTTTTCTCCATAAAAAACTTTCAAAACGGGCGGTAATATAATCTCAAAACCGTGATTTTCAAGTAAATTACATTTTGAAATATTATTGAGGACAGGCCAGATCAATCCTTTCGCGACATCTCCATATAGAGCCGTATTCTTCGTCTTCAAAGCACTTGCACCAATCAATCTCGTTGACTCCGTCAGCGCAGTTCCACTTCATTATGTCGCCGATTTCCTGGCCATGGCAGCCGTAACAAGTCACTTCGTCTTCAACCCAGTCACCGTCTGAACAGTATGCAGCTCTGCATTCACTGGAAATCTTGTCGCCTTCGTTGTATTTTCTGCCTGAGCTGTCTTCACACGGCAGGAATCCTTCTATTTCCACAACACCGTCAATCAAGATTTGAAAATGAACAGTTATTGAAAAATCCTCAGATTTGAATGTAGCGGTATTTTCACCTGTGTCTATAGAAAAAGAAAGCCCTTTTTCCGCATTGTAGGAATAGATTTCAGCATAGGCAAGAGCCGAAACAGAAGAGGAAATGTATCCTTCATGCGGGTGAAAGGAGACTGTTTTAAATGTTTCGTTGTCAGTCGGGAAATAAAAATCCGGACACTCTGCATAACAGTCGACATCGCCGTAAACATAATAAATATCGCAGCCTGTAATTTGGGAAAGAGTTATTGAATCAGGAATGAAATCGGGACACGGAACAGGTTCATTTTTTTCTCTGCAGTCTTTTTTAAAAATTATTGTTGTTTTCGACAGCTTTGTCAAAAGGTCATTCGGATCAAAATGGCAAGTGTGGAAAGATTTTTTTGATTCTCTGACGCAGTCGTCAAAAACAGAGCTTTCATTCCGTGTGAATGAAGTCGAGCCGTAAGATTTTTTACCATTGCATGAGCCGCCGCCGTATTCTTCCCCGTTTTCATTTGACGAACTGCCGCACGCAATCAGAAACGACATTAAAATCATGCTGATAAAAAGGAGCTTTTTCATTTTCGCCTCTAAGATGTCACGCTGTATAAATCTTCTCGTATTCTTTCGCCGAATTTTTCCGGCTGAAAAAAAACTTTCAAAACAAGTAGTAATATAATCTTAAAACCGTGATTTTTCAAGTAAATTCTTAGACGTAGAGATGTCTCCCGAAACGTCTCGGACGTAATTTGCTAATCTAAATTTGACTCTTTCTGTTTTTCCATTTTCTTTTCGATGTTTTTCACGCGGTCGCGGATCGTGGGAAAATAGCGGTTACGGCGGTTGTCACGCATCGACTGCTCATAGAAGTTCTTAGCTCTTTCGAGCTGGTTCATCTTTTCGTAGCAGACACCGAGCAGAAGTTCCGAACGGTCTTTCGGCAGATCCTTTTTGGTATAGATGAAAAGAAACCTTTCAAACGCGATCGCCGCCTTGTTGTAATCCTTCATCCTATAGTATGAAAGCGCGGTGAGATAAAAAAGATTCGCGATGTGGTCGCCTGTCGAGGATATGTCGAGACTCTCCTTGAACCTGTCGATCGCCGCTTCGTAGCTTTTGCGTTTGAAGAGCGTTTCACCTTCGTCATATTTTTTCAATGCCGCTTTCTGCTTGATCATGCTCGTTTCGTTGTCGATAATCGTTCTTTCAAGCCTGGAAAGAGCCGAAAGGTTGAACTCTCCGTAAAGCTTGAAGGCGTTGTCGGGATCGCCTTCCTTCAGCGCGAGATAGAGGTTGTAGGCCTTGATATCGTTGTTTTCCATCGAAAAAATCTTGTCTTTGAGTTCGGCGACCTCTTTTTCAAGGTATTTGTTGTGTTCCTCGCGGATGCGGTTCTGATTCGCATAGTTCGCTGCCTGCGATCTGAAATAGAAGAAAAATGCAAGAATGATGACGATTCCCAGAATCACGAAGGTGACGAAATACCGCGTCGCCTGATTCTGTTCCTTGGTGTTGACTTTCCGGTTGATCTCCTTTATCGCCGCGTCGAGACCGCCCTGATTGTTGATTATGTGCGTCATCAGACGGCGCATCTCCTTGATGTCGTCAAGACCTTGCGGCTTCTCCTGTTTTTCTGTTTTATTGTTGTTTTCCTTGTTTTCGACCATTTCAGCCTCACAAAAAACGCGGGAGTTTAATTTATTTGCGCGGAATTACAAAAAAAATGGGAAAAATAGAGATTTTTGCTATTCTTCTGACCGTATTTTTTGAACTTTTGGAGATTGAAATGAGTAATTCCTATTTTGATTTGAAACCGATAAGTTTCAGAGGCGAGGTTGCCGTAGTGGCACCATCATCGCCGTTTGACAAAACCGTTTTCAATGCCGGTATCACCGAGCTCAAGCTGAATAAGATCAAACCTGTAATCGACAAAAACGCCTTCTCGAAAGCAGGTTTCCTCGCGGGAAGCGACGAACTGCGGGCGGAATCGCTGATCAACGCATTCACGAGTGAAAATATAGAAGCCGTATGGACTGCTCGCGGCGGTTACGGTGCCTTGAGACTGCTTGAAAAACTGCAGGAAAACATTGATAAAATCAAGGCGAATCCGAAACTTTTCATCGGTTTCAGCGATGTCACCGCGATTCATTCGTGGCTTGTTGACAAGTGCGGTTTCGTTACGGTTCACGGGCCGAACATCACTACTTTGAATTCGATAGACCGCTTTTCAAAAGCGCAGATATTCGAACTTCTGCAGGGAAAGGACAGAGCTTTCACGATCTTCAGCAAAAACATGAGGGCGCTCAATCCCGGAAAGGCGAAAGGCGTTGTCAAAGGCGGAAATCTCACGACGCTCGTTTCGATGATCGGAACTCCTTACGAACCCGATTTCAAGGATTCGATACTTTTCATCGAAGAGGTGAACGAAGTGCCTTACCGCGTTGACAGACTCCTGACGCAAATGCGTCTCGCAGGCAAATTCAAAGGGATAAAGGCTCTTGTTTTCGGCGATTTCACATACCGCGAGTTCAGGCCGCCGGCTGAAAAGAGCGTAAATCCCTTTGCAATGCTTGAAACGACCGGTCTTGACAAGTCTGTTCCGGCTGTCTGCAATTTTCCGTCCGGTCACGGCCAGCAGAACATGGCTTTCCTGCTCGGTGCAGTTGCTGAGCTCGATACCGAGACAAAAACGCTTAAATATTGATTTTATTGGTGTTTTTATGGCTGAAAAACGAACTAAGGAAGAAATGATCTCTCTGGCTTACGATCTGCAGAACGCTATTACGGCATTTTGCGGTCACAGGCCTTTGCGTATAACCACGAACAAGGATTTCAAGCTTCTCCGCATCGTCTGGATGCGCGATTACGAGCGGAAGGAGTGGTATAACGGAGTCGGAATGAAAATTCTGATTTCCGCTTTTTCCGACAAACACCATATCCCGGTACGCGAAATCACGGCCGAAGAGAGCAAAGAATCGGCAGTCTGGCTCACCAAGGCTGAAAACGATCCCGCCAAAACAGGAAAAATGTAATGATTTTTCTGCTTATTTCTGTTTTCTTGCTGCTTACTTCCGATATTTTTGCCGATGAGTGCGACAATTCGTTTATCGTGCTTCCCAGAATTTATCAGAAAGAGGGGGATGAAAACAGGTGCAGATTCAATCCGCTGCTCCACATCAGCACTGATGACAGAACGGCAATCGACTACTTCGAGATGCAGAACTCCGAACCGAAAGACTCTTTTTCGATCCTTCCGCGCGGTTTTTACGACACGAGAAACGATCTCAAGTCGTTTTATCCGGTTATTCCGTTTGTAAACGGCGTAAAAAAGGAAGACCGCTGGAAAAATTCATGGCAGATTGTCTCGAAAGTGGGTGCAGGCTACTATTTTTCAAACAGGGACGGCAACTTCATTCCCGGTGCAGGCGGACGAAAATTCGACAAAGGCTCGACTATGATAACCAGTCAGAGCGGAAACGCCGTTTTTCTCGATTCGTGGGCGTTTTACTGGGAGCTTGAAGAAAAAAACACTTTTAAGTCAGGCGGTTCCATTGCTTCGACCGACGTTGATTTCAGACGTTTTTACGCAAAAATGAAAATGTGGAAACTGTCGATAATGGCAGGGAAAGACACGGTTCACCTCGGTCCGGGCGAATACGGAATGCTGATTTCTTCGAACGCCGATCCGTTCTTAATGGTGAAAGTTCAGAACGAACAGACTATTCATCTGGGCGGCGACTGGAATTTCATCTTCTTCAACGGCTGGCTGCGCGAAGAGCGTGAAATGTCGTCGAATCCGCAACTTCTGGCGATGCGTCTCACTTACAGACCACCTAAAATGTTCAGTTTTTTCGAACTCGGAATGACGCGCAGCATGATGTACGGCGGTAAAGGGAGACCGGGTTACAATTTAACTGACTATCCTTATCTTATTGCCGGAGTTTCAGACAATGTTTCATACAGCAAATGGGATGCCGACAGTTACGCGGCGATTGATTTTACCTTCAACATTCCGATGTACAGGCTCAATCCGAAAATAAAGGTTTTCAAGTTCTATTTTCAGGAATCGGCTACCGACATCAAGGCGGCATGGCAGGTTGAGGACAAACTGGAACTTATGCTTCCGTACCTGCTTTTTGAGTTTCTGGAAAGAGCTTACGTGACAGGCATATTCGCCGCAACCGATCATGACATTATGCGGCTTGAATATTCAAAAACTTCGCTTTCCCACTACCGGCATCACATGTATGCTCCGGAAGGTTTTTCCTACCACGGACTCTCTCTAGGACATCCTTTCGGCAGAAACCATCAGGCGATCAGGTTCAATCACAGGCACTATTTCAGCAACGCCTTTTCTTTCAAGTGGGAGATCGGATACTATCAGCTTGACGGCATGACAAAACAGGACAAAAATATGAAAATCACTGCGATTTATCCGTTCTTTTCGCTTCGTGACGGAATCGTCAGGCGCGGTTACGGAACATTCTGGCTCGACTGGATTTTTTACGGTCACTTGATCCGGGGTTATGTTTCAGTTGATGCCGGTCCCAAAACGGATGCGAATCCATCCCCCAATAAGGTTTCCGTGAAAGACGAACCTTCAGTCGATGTTCTGACGGGAATTTCCGTTATCTTGAAGTTTTAGTTTTTGTCAGCCGCTCTTTCAATCATGATTCCGGCAACAAAAGCGGCGCAATAGCAGACCAATCCGGTGAAAAAAGTCGCTGAAATCCCGTAAAAAATCGATACTGCAGTCGCACTTACGGAACTTACGACACTTGCCGCGCCGTTGATTCCCCAGAACCATGGAGCATATCCGGAAACTTTCTCATTCAGGAGCGAAAGTCCCGTCGGGAAAGGCATTCCCATGAAAAATCCTGCGAGAGCCATCGTCGCAAAACTGTAAAGTATGCGCGGAGCAATCGACCACGAGCTGAAATGATGCAGAACGAACATATTTGCCGTGCCGACAACGGCGACAACCAGAATCAGCATCAAAAACAATCCCTTCACCCCTACTCTTTCACGCAGTGACTTGCTGCAGAAGCTGCCTATTCCGCTGAAAAGAAGCATCGTGAAAAGAACGACCGTTATGCTGTAGGTAGGATGCCCAAGAAATACGGCGAACTTTTGAATCAAAGAGACTTCGATCAGCATGAAAGCGATTCCGAGCGCGGCGAAATAAAGTGAATATCTGTTGAAAACCATTGAAGAAATATTCGTCTTAATCTTTGAAAAAATCGGAATTATGATGAGACATATTGAAAGAACGACGACTGTCGCGATAAGCCACAGAAGATTGTGAATCGCCATCAGATTCGTCGAAAGTATTCCCTCGAATTCAACGTTCTCGCCTTTGAAAATCGACGAAGGTTTCAGCATATTGAAGAAAAACGGATTGTCGTCCGTCGGCGGAGTCAGATCCAGCGGATAGCCCGCCATAAAAGCCTCGCGTTTTCCAGGAGTTATGATTTCCTTAAAGGGTGAATCCTTCTCCTTCCCTGCTGCAACCAGAACTTCAAAACCGTATAAATCGGCTAAAGTCGTTGCTCTGTCCACGGTGTTTTTGTCAAAAGGGGTTTTTGAAACGATGATCGTTCCGGAACCGAAGTGCGTTTCTATCGGCTGATCCGCCGGAATATAGTCCATTGCAACCAGAATTATGTGCTTCGCAGGATTCTTTATCCCAGATTCAAGCAGAGTTTGGTATGCAAGGTTGACAAGACGCAGGAGTTCGCCCGGTCTTTTCGGATAATACCAGCGGCTCATCGTTATTGCGCCTCTGTCCGAAAGCCTTGAAAAGAAAGTTTTCCATGCTTCAATCGTGTAAAGCGTATTTTCGGTGAGAACAAATGCACCCGAAGCCGTTGCAGCCCATGAATCGATGAGACTTGCCTGAATAATGTCGAATTTCATATCATTTTTTTCAAAGAAATTACGGGCTTCGTCCTCAATCAGATGAACATTCGGCAAAGCCGAAACGTTGTAAGTGTAGTTCGAATAAACTTTTGTCAGAGCCTCTAAAATGCGGCCGTTGATCTCGATTCCCCAGATTTCGCGCTGGTTGAAATGAAGCGCAGAAAGAATGTCGCGGCCGCCGCCGACACCGATTATTCCGACCTTTGAATCCGGAAAAAGATAGTGAGCAAAATTGGTGATGTCGTATCTCAAATGAACGAGATCCCTTATCTGGAACTCTCTTTTTGTAATTACTGTCGCCGCCGCGGAATCGATTTTGAGATTTTTCTGCTCGATTTTGTATTCAGGATGCCTTTCAGCCATCATTTTTGTCGAAATTCCCCAGCCGAAACCGCTGTTGTTTTCAAACGGAGCTACCGTTATGCGCGAAAAAGGAGTCCATCTCTCCCATTCGATGTTGCGTTCGACGCTTGCTTCGAGAACGCCTTCATCGACTTTCGTCCATTCGATCTTGAAAAAGTGTCCGGCATGGTTGAAAAGCGAAAAAATCATTATGAAAATTGCGAAAACCATATCCGATTTTTTCCTTAAAAGAGCATAAGCCGAGAAAAATCCGGCACTTGCAATAAAAAATATAGCATCGACGGCATCCGTCACGGAAAGCAGACAGAAGAACGCAAGCGATCCTACTGCAGCTCCGGCGAGATCGGCCGCGTAAAGTCTGTTGGCCTGTTTTATGTATTTTGTCGCAAGAATGAGCGATACGGCGACCCCTTCGAAATAAAAAGGAACGGCCGAAACGGCATAAATCAAGGCTGTCGTAAAATATCCTATTCCGGTCTGACGCGGCACGAACGGAATTGAAAGGAGCGTCAGCAGCGAAATAATGGTGGAAGCCGCAAAAAAACGGCTGTATTTTGCTATTACCGCCTCTATTTCGGCATCAGTTTTTGAAGCGAAATCGGCGACATAAACCTTCACGGCACCGGTACTCATCCCGAGCATCGCAACTGAAATTGCCATAAAAGCATAATGATACCACATAGTTATACTAAAAATTCGAGTCAGGCTGTTTTCAAGAGCAAGTCCGGCAAGCGACAAAACGAAAATTGAAAAATAAATAGATTTTCTCATTTAAACCTCAAAAAAATCAAAATCTGCGAATGATACAGAAATTGATGCCTTAGTCAATTTAAAGTAACTGCTGAAATTTCTTCCAAACGATAAAAAAATATGATAATTACCGCTGTTTTTTGTCTGCGGAGGTTTTGATGGAACAAAAAAAGTCGCTGGCTTTATTCGATTTTGACAAAACAATAACGAATACCGATTCCTTTTTGCCTTTCATGTTTTTTTCTTTCGGATATTTAAAAACTTTTTCCGTAATGCTTCTTCTTACTTTCCATGCTTTGCTCACTATCGGCGGTTTCATGCCGAGAAAAAAATTCAAAGAACTGTTCTTCTCAAAAACAATAAAAGGCTGGACGAAAGAAAAATTTGATTCGACTGCGCAGAGATTTTACGAACAGAAAGTAAAAAAATGGATAAGAAAACCGGCTGTTGACGAAATAAAAAAACACCTTGAAAACCACGCCGATGTTTCACTCGTATCGGCATCTCCCGAAGACTGGCTGAGACCTTTCACCGATGAATACGGAATCAATCTCATCGCTACCAGGCTTGAAACGAAAGGCGGAATCTACACCGGAAAGATCGTCGGTAAAAACTGCCGCAAAGACGAAAAGGTGAGAAGGGTAAAGGAAATTTACAATCTTGAAGACTACACCGATATTTACGCTTACGGTGACTCAGCGGGCGACTATGAAATGCTGAAGATAGCCAACCACCCTTATTTCAGATCTTTCGAGTAACTATTTGAAAACATGACCGATTCTGGTCGGTCGGAACTCTTTTACATCGAAAATGGAATTGCCGAACTGAATTGAAAACCAGACGAAAAGCGGCTTTCCCTGGACATTCCCGCGCGGAACGAAACCCCAGAAGCGGCTGTCGAGACTGTCGTCACGGTTGTCACCCATAACGAAGTAATTTCTTTCTGGAACTTTGAAGGAACGGTTGCAGAAAGGGCATCTCGAATTTATCTGCTCTCTGATTTCATCGGTAAAGCTGTCGTTGTATATCACATTGTATTTATTAGCGTTTTCGTCAGTTTCGACATACTGCGTCGTCTCCTCGAGCCTGTTGCGCGACGAATGGTATGAAACTTTGCCTATTTTCTCGCGCCCAAGTTTTTCGCCGTTGACATAGACATCCTTTCCGTGAATGAAAATCGAATCTCCGGGAACGCCGATAACCCTTTTGACGAGAGCTTTCTTTTCCGGTCCGGGTTCTGTGAAAGTGATTATGTCGCCGCGTTCCGGGTCGGCGAATTCAACGAACTGACTTCCAGCAAACGGCATAGTAAGACCGTAATAAAACATCGAAACAAACAGGTTGTCTCCGATCTCGATCGTGTCGACCATGCTTCCCGTCGGAACACGGAACGAACCGATAACGAAAAATTTCAGAACGAGTGCGACGAGAACGACAAGCCACAACTCATCAAAAAGTTCTCCTGCCGTGCTCTGGCGGTATTTTTTGAAATAATGCTGAAGGTTGTATTCGGTCTCACCAAGAATTTTGCCGATATATTCAAGTGAAAGTTTTGTTTCACCGTCTTTTGCGAAAACACCGCCGCTTTCCTGTGATTTTTTCCTTTCTTCAAAGATTTCAGCAATTTTCTGAATATTTTCATTCAGCTTTCTTTCAATCGGATCGGGAAGAACTTTCCGTTTTTTCTTTATCCATTCAAGCCTGTTGCCTTGAATAGCCAGTTTTTTAAGCATTTTTCTCAATTTTAATTTATTAAACAAGAATCCCTCCATTACAAAACCGGCCAAAGATAGCCCAAAGCGTTTTAATTGCAAAATTTTATAACTGAAAACTATTTTCTGAGGTTGTCTTTTTGATCTTTTCTTTTTGATTTCGGCTTGTCGCCGCGTAATTTTCTGTCGCGGTTTGAAAAATCATCGCCGTAACCGCCGCGTTTTCTGTCTTTGCGGTCTCTATGGTGAAAATCGTTTGATTTGCGCGATCTGTGCTTTTCACCGTCGTTGTCATGACGGCGGTTCGTTCTGCCCTGTCCACGGTGAGTTTTTGAGAACTTGTCATCCTCTTTTTTGAGGAGCTGTCTTATCTTTTTTTCGGTGAATCCGATCTGGTCGGGTTCTTCAGTCTCGCTTTCCTCTTCTTCAAGAAGCATCGAAGCTAAGATCATCGCGAGAGAACGCGGATCGAGCTCGCTTTCAAGCCCTTCGACGAATTCGATCCCCGCTTTGTTCGGCGTGTATTCGAGAACTTCGGCTGCGAGACGTTTGATACGCTCGCTTCTGATGTCACGAAGTGTCGGGATCACTTTCACTTCGATTGACGAGCCGACATTTTTCTCGATCCTGCGGATGTTTCTGAATTCCGACGGCGTGACTAAAGTTATTGCGATCCCTTTGTTTCCCGCTCTGCCGGTCCTTCCGACGCGGTGGATGTAGCTTTTCGCATTGAACGGGATGTGATAGTTGAAAACGTGGCTCACATCGGCGATATCAAGTCCTCTGGCTGCAACGTCAGTCGCCACCAGAATGTCGATCATCCCTTTGCGGAAAGCTGACATGACCTGATTTCTCTGCGACTGGTCAAGGTCTCCGTGAAGCGCCTTCGCGTTGAAACCGCGAGCCACCAGAAATGTGCTTAGCTCGTCGACTTCCAGCTTTGTGCGGCAGAAAACTATCGCCTTTTCGGGGTTCTGCTCTTCGATAAGCCGCGTCAGAGCGGGCTTTTTCTCCTCTTCCTCAACGATGTAGTAGGACTGTTCGATATCGGTGTTCGTAGATTCTTCGACTGTTTCAGCCTTGATGGAAACTGGATCGGTGAGGATGTTTTCGGCAAGTTTTCTTATCTCTTCGGGCATCGTCGCCGAGAAAAGAAGCGTCTGGCGCTTTTGGGGCATAAAGTCAAAAATCGCCATGATGTCTTCGTAAAAACCCATATCCAGCATTTCGTCGGCTTCATCGAGAACGACGGTTATCGGCTCGACTATCTCGATCTTACCCGATCGCAGCATGTCGAGAAGACGTCCGGGAGTTGCGGCTAAGACCTGAGTGCCGCTTTCAAGGAGTTTGAGCTGACGCGAATAGGAGTGCCCGCCTAAAATCGAGCAGGTGCGGATTCCTGCAAATTTGCCAAGACGGTAAAGCTCGTCGCTTATCTGGGAGGCGAGCTCTCTGGTAGGTGAGATGACGATGAGTTCGATTCCGACATTGCGCAGCATGTTGTTCATCACCGGAAGACCGAAAGCGGCAGTTTTGCCGGTTCCCGTGTGAGACTGAGCGATTACATCTTTGCCCTGCAGGATCAAAGGAATAGCCTCAGCCTGGATAGGACTAGGGATCTTGAAGCCTGCCTCAATTATTCCTTCCATAATGTCCTTTTTGAAGCCGAAAGCCTCGAAAGTGGTGTCTGTTGCCATTTCGGCGAATTTTTCAGTCATTTTGCCTCAAAATACAGCTTTATTGTTGATAAATTTTTAAAATTATTGAAATTTTTCGGGATTAAGAAAAGGAAAAACAATTAAACTTAGAATCTGTAAGCTGCTTCAGCCATGAAGTAATCCTGATGTCCGTGTGCAAAATGTGATTTTTTGCCTGCATTGCCGCCGAAACCAGCTTTGAGTGCCCAGTTGTTGTTGAAAGCAAGGCTTGCACCGATTCCCCAAGCGAAACTTGCTCTGAATTTAGCTTCAGTCTCATCGCCAGCATCCCATGTAGCAACATTAAGACCAACACCCATGGAAAACCATGGTCCGACAGCGGTGAGAGGGCCTGCACCGTTCATTTTTGTTGTGTCGAATTCATACATGAAGTTGCCCTGAACAGGAATCATGATCCAATGATGATCAAAACCTTCTTCTGTCGGAATCCACCACTGAGCTGCAAGGTCAAGACCTGCATACATTTTGCCGCTGCCGTCATGAGCTTTCGTTGTAGCTTTTTCCCAAACGTTCCAGTCAATGTCTGCACCGACTGTTACACCAAGCTGATTCCAGCTGTCACCGTCAACATCTGCACCGAGACCGAAAGTGATCTGTGTAATAGCAGGGGTCGGATCGCCGAATTTTGCAAAAAGACCGAATGTGCAGCAGAGAACAGCTGCAAGAACCAAAAATTTTTTCATAATAATCCTCCAAAAATAAAATAACAATAATTGGTCAAACAACCTAAAAACCGCAGGATGTTATTTATAAAAAACAGTTTGTCAAGAAAGAAAAAAACTAAGAACGACAAATTTTTGAAATTTATCAGAGAACTACCGATTCTTTGTGAACGCCGAAAACTTCTTCAAGTGTTCCTGCGATCTCACCGAGCGTTGCATACTGTTTTACCGCGTCGAGAATCTTCGGCATAAGGTTGTCGCTCGTCTGGGCCGTCTGTTTGATGATTGCAAGATGTCTTTTGACAGCGTCGTTGTCACGTGCTTCCTTGACAGCCTTGATCTTAGCGATCTGAGCAACCTGAATCGACGGATCGACTTTGAGAAGGTTTGCCGGAGCGGGTTCCTTGATCTGGAACTTGTTGACGCCGACTACGACCTGATCTCCGCTTTCGATTTCAAGCTGATAGTGGTATGCGCTGTCCTGAATCTCCTGCTGTACGAAACCTTTTTCGATTGCTTCGACCATTCCGCCGAGCTCGTCGATACGTGCGATGTATGCCTTCGCCTTCTCGTAAATGCTGTCTGTAAGAGCTTCGATGTAGTAGCTTCCTGCGAGCGGGTCGATCGTGTCTGCAACACCGCTTTCGTAAGCTACGATCTGCTGCGTTCTGAGTGCGATACGAACGCTGTCTTCGGTCGGAAGTGCAAGCGCTTCGTCACGGCTGTTGGTGTGGAGCGACTGGGTTCCGCCGAGAACCGCCGCGAGAGTCTGCATTGCAACACGGACGATGTTGTTGTCGGGCTGCTGAGCGGTGAGCGTGCATCCTGCCGTCTGAGTGTGGAAACGGAGCATCTGCGATTTCGGGCTCTTTGCATTGAAGCGGAACTTCATGATCTCAGCCCAGAGCCTTCTTGCAGCACGGAATTTGGCGACTTCCTCGAGAAGGTTGTTGTGTGCATTAAAGAAGAACGAAAGTCTCGGAGCAAAGACGTCAACGTCAAGGCCGGCCTTGATTGCAGCTTCAACGTAAGCGATACCGTCTGCAAGCGTGAAAGCGACTTCCTGAACCGCGTTCGAACCTGCTTCACGGATGTGGTAACCCGAAATCGAAATGGTGTTCCACTTCGGAACGTTCTGTGCACAGAATTCGAAAATATCGGTGATGAGTCTCATCGAAGGTTTCGGCGGGAAGCGGTATGTGCCTCTCGCGATGTACTCCTTGAGAATGTCGTTCTGAATCGTTCCGTTGAGTTTGTCAGCCGAAAAACCCTGCTGCTCGGCAACGGCAATATACATCGAAAGAAGGACCGAAGCAGTTCCGTTGATCGTCATCGAAGTCGAAACTTCGCCCAGCGGAATGCCGCTGAAAAGAATTTCCATATCCTTGAGCGAGTCGATGGCAACGCCGACTTTGCCGACTTCGCCGTCACTCATCGGGTGATCCGAGTCGTAACCGATCTGCGTCGGAAGGTCGAAAGCGACCGAAAGACCGGTCTGACCGTTGCCGAGAAGGTATTTGTAACGCTTGTTCGATTCTTCAGCCGTTCCGAAACCTGCGTACTGGCGCATCGTCCAGAATCTGCCGCGGTACATTGTCGGCTGGACGCCTCTGGTGAACGGATATTCGCCCGGCATGCCGCGCGTTTCCAAGTATTTCTCATCTTCTTCAGCAGGAATATAGAGAGGTTCTATTTCCTGGTTGAAAGATGTTTTGAAAAGTTTCTTTCTTTCGGGGAACTTTGCGACAGCTTTGCCGTAACTTCCCGCCTTCCAATTCCTGAACGTTTCTTTTACTGTCATTTTTAACTCCCAAATTAAGTGAAAAAACTCGAATCGCGCGATTCTATGCGAGTGGAAACAAAATGCAAAGAAAATCGAGAAAATCTCTCTGCCGGACAAGTTTTTTGCGACATTCCGTAAAATAGATATAATCGCCCGTTTTTGTTTTTAAAATTATGAGGTTTATGATGGTTTTTTCCGCTGTTTTCATCATTTCGGCCATTATTTTCGCTCTGGAAATTCTTGAAATGAGGATTCTTTCGTTTTCAGCGTGGCATTATCTCACTTATATAGTTGTCACCGTTGCGGTGCTCGGTTCCGCCGTTGCCGGAATCTTCATGTCAATGAAAAAGAATGTTGCAAATTATGAAAAAATCAGTTTTAAGTCATCGGTTTTATTCACGATTTCTATTCCGTTTTCATTTTTTGCGCTATCAAGAATCCCGCTTGATTCGATGATGTCCAACAAATTCTACCTGATTGTCTTTGTTTCCGTCAATTCAGTCATACTGTTCATTCCGTCATTTCTTGCATCTCTTTCACTTGTCTCACTTTTTGAAAAGGCGGGCAAAAATGTAAACATAATATATTTCTTCTCGGTCGCCGGCTCCGTTGCCGGATGCCTTTCAGCCCTTCCCTTGATGGAATTCTTCGGTATGGCCGGCGCACTTTCACTAATCGTCTGCGGTGCCGCATTCTCTTCGCTCCTTCTTTCGGTTCCGCTTAAAGAAAGCAGGAAAAATATAGCCGTGTCAGTCATTTTACTGTTTTTCTCACTTTCCCTGCTTCCGATACAGAACCAGCTTTTTTCATTCAGGACGGCCGTTTCAAAGGTTCTTGGTTCCGTAACAAACGAACAGATCCGGCCGGAATATACGAAATGGGACAGGGCCGGAAGAATCGACATTGCTGGCAATACCGGAAACCTCACCGTTCTCGATTTCTTCCCGGGAGCAAAAAGAGGAGTCGTTACGATTGACGGTGATGCTGCCTCATTCATCTACGATTTTTCCGATGATCCGGAGCAGATCGCCCTTTCGCTCTATTCTGCAGGCTACCTCGGGCTGCAGAATCCCGATGTCTTTGTCGCCGGACTTTCAACGACTGACATCGCCGCGGCACTTTTCTGGCAGGCCGAATCCGTGACTTCGGTTGACGTCAACAAGGCGATGATAGAATTAATCATGCAGAAATATTCAACTTTTAAGAACAACATTCTGAAAAACGGGAAAGTTTCCATCGTGCATGACGAAGTGCGGGCGTTTTTGGAAAAGAATCCGAAAAAATATGATTTGATCCAGCTTTCCGGAACGGACACTGCATCTGTCCTTTTGAACGGAATATACATAATGAGTGAAACCTATCTATACACGGAAGAGGCCTTCAAAAGTTATATCGAACATCTGAACGACAACGGAACGCTTGCCGTGACGCGGTGGATGTTCTGGCCTGCACGCGAAACCCTGAGAATCGCTTCGACTGCTGTTGCGGCGCTGAAAGAAGCGGGTATCGAGAATCCTGAAAACAACATCGTCATAGTCGGTAACGGAGTCCTGGCCTCAACGCTTGTCAAGAAGCGTCCTTTCACATGGACGGAACTCAACGATTTATTGGAAGTCACCAAAATGACTACTGATTTGAGAATAGTTTATGCACCGGGATTTTCGGCGGGCGAAAGCTACTACGATCCGATTTTCAAAACGGCCAACTTTTCGACAACTTTAGGCACAGATTTCATAAACAACGGTTTCAGAACATTTTTTGATTCTGTAAGTCAGGGAAAAGAAAAGAGTTTCATCCGCAATTACGTTTACAACGTCAATCCGGCAAGCGACGACAAGCCTTTCTTTTTCAACTATTCTAAGTTCAGTGACAAAAGTTTTTTGAGAGAGATCAGAACTATCGTTACCGATCCGAGTACCTTCCAGCTGATAATTCTGCTATCCACTTTCATCCTGCTTCTCTTTATGTCTCTTTCAATGCTGACGACACCGCTTTTTTTCATGCCGAAAGATGAAAAGAGGTATCTGCCTGAACTCCAGATCCTCTCTTTCGCCCTCGTCGGATTCGGTTTCATGTTCATCGAAATAACTTTGATTCAGGCTTTTACGCTGATTTTCGGAGATCCGGCAAGTTCAGCCGCGGCAGCAATCGCAGTTCTGCTTGTTTTTTCCGCCCTGGGCTCTCTTTTCAGTAAAAAAATCCTCATTCTGCTCGGTGAAAAAATGATGTTCGGAGCTTTTATGGTTGCTTTGCCGCTTATTATTCTGGGTTACGCCGCTGTTCTTCCGTATTTTATGAATTTTTGTATCGCATACGGATACGGCTTGAAAATGCTATTCACGGTACTCTTTATCGCACCGCTCGGCTTTTTGATCGGACTAGTCTTCCCGACTTCACTTATAATCGTCGGCGAAAAGAAAAATTCATTCGTGCCCCTTGCTTTTGGTGCAAACGGAGCGGCTTCGGTTCTGGCTACGGTTGTTTCCGTCATGCTTGCAATGCTGTACGGTTTCAAATTCGTCTTCGTAACATCAGCTTTCTGCTACTTCTTCGCCCTTTCGGCAATGCTTTATTTCGTAAGAAAACAGGTTTGAACCGGCAGATAAAACCGCGTCTGACTTACCTTCCTATCCTGCGAACATATCCTTCAGGAATTCGGCGACTTTCATGTTTTTCGATTCGCCGAGCGTGTCGATTATTCTGTAGAGTTCGTCTTTGTCAAACCAGATCCCGTGTTCTTTCGGGCATTTGTCGATGATTATTTCGCTTTCCGATGCAGGAACGCTTACCTTTTTCATTGCCTTTCCGCAGATCGGGCAAGGGCGTTTCTTCTCTTTGCTTGAATTCGTAACATCTTGAAAGGATTTAAGAATTTCGGCAGATTTTTCGGAATCGCCCATGAGATATTCAAGTTCTCCGGCATCGAGCCAGATGCCGCCGCACGAAAAACAGTAGTCGATCTCTATTCCGTGAAGCTCAAGAACGGCCATATCGCAGCCGCACACAGGACAAACAAGCATTTTTACCTCCTAACTCGCTCGAAATCTGTTGAAGCGTTCCGCAAAAAAGAGTTCGAAAACTCTGTTGCAGAATTTTATATATTCTTCCTCGCCTGATGCAAGGATATTTTTCGTGAAAATCCTCGCCTTTTCGACAAGTCCGCCGTGGCGTACTGCCAGAAGAAAATAGGCGTCATTCTTGAATCCGCTCTGCTCGAGCCCTGTCAAGGCTCCCGGACCTCGTGTTTTGAGATCGTATTCGGCGATCTTGAAGCCGTTTTCCGTTTTTGAGAGGAAATCAAGGCGGTTGAAAGCCTTTTCGCCGATCCCGCTTCCTGCAATAAGTGCGCAGAAAGACTTCGCTTTTCCTCTCCCCACCCTGCCTCTGAGCTGGTGGAGCTGGGCGAGCCCGAACCTTTCTGCGTTTTCAATGACCATGAAAACTGCGTCGGGGACGTCAACGCCTACTTCGACAACGATCGTCGAAACAAGCAGATTTATTTCGCCGTTTTTGAGTCTGTCGATGATTACGCGCTTTTCATCTCCTTTCATTCTGCCGTGCAGAAGCGCCGCTTTCTCTCCCAAAACCTGAGAAAACTCCTCGTAAACACCTTCAACGTGCTTCATTTCGGTCTTCATCTCCTCGTTTTCGCTCTCTTCGACAAGGGGGCAGACCCAGTATCCCTTCTTGTTCTGATTTTTTATAATTTCAGTAACGAAATCAAATACTTTAGCTCTGTTTTCAGCCGGAACGAGCCGCGTCGTGACCGGTATTCTCCCTGGCGGCATTTCATCAATTACGCTTATTTCAGTCGAGCCGTAAACAGTAAGCGCCAGAGTCCTCGGAATGGGTGTTGCGCTGACGACGAGAACATCGGGATGAGTCGATTTCGACTGGAGTTTCATACGCTGCGAAACGCCGAAACGGTGCTGTTCGTCAATTATGATTAAACCTATATCCTCCATGAACTCCATGTTTTCGAAAAGGGCATGCGTACCGATCAGAAAATCAGCTTTTCTGGCGTTCTCAAGCCGCTCGGCTTTCTTCTTTTTGCCGGTGACTCCGCCTAAAAAAAGCTCTATTTTTATGTTTTCCGGAACCATCCGGGAAACCGTTTTGTAGTGCTGAGCCGCCAGAATCTCGGTCGGAGCCATGATCACGCTTTTGTATCCGCTAGAGATGACATCGAGACTCGCAAGGATCATTACAGCCGTTTTTCCGCTGCCTACATCCCCCTGCAGGAGCCTGTTCATCGGATAAATTGAAGAAAGGTCGTTTCTGATTTCTCCAAGAACGCGCCTTTGTGCTTTAGTCAGTTCAAAAGCCATGTTTTTCTCGACACTTACGCTTAAATCCGACTCTGTTTCAATACGCCGTTTTTTGTCCGTACGCATAACGATTGCCGAAAACTGAGAGCCGAACTGGAAGAAAAAAAGCTGGTCGAAGGCGATACGTTTGTGCCAGCGCGTCTTGAAGTCGTTCAGTTCACCGATATCAGCGCTCAGATGAGGAAAATGGAGGTTCATCAGCGATTCAACGAAATCGGGAAAGTTAAATTCCTTTTTCAGGCTTTCCGGCAACCACTCGCCGCGGTGCGACGACAGAATGTCCACAAGACTTTTCGCCGTCCGCAGCATGAAAAGATGCGAAACGCCGGCGATGTTTTTGTAAACCGGAATGTAGCCGCTGAGAAGAGTCTTCCACTCTTCATCGAAGCGGAAAATCTCCGGATTCACGAGGTTTATCGCGTAAGATTTCGGACTCACCTCGCCTGAAACGAGAACTTCCTCGCCTTCGTTGTAGAGGTTGCAGTAAATCATTCCGAGTTTGCCGAAAAAAGTGAGCGTCACGAGCGAACCAGCCATATCGACTTTCAGATATGAAGGAATTTTGCCGTAACCGCGCTTGACTGCCACGATTTTAGCCTTAAAAGTGGCAATACGGCCTCGTTCGAAATCGGAGAATTTTGTGACGAGAAAACGCGTTTCGTAACCTTCAGGCAGATTTCCGACCAAAAAATCGAAAACTTTTCCGCCCAAAGCCGCCGAAATTTTTTTAAGCTGCGTTTTTGAAAGAGCTGCCGCCGATTCAAGCGGCTGACTCAGAAAAGAAAATAATTTTGATATATCGGAATTTTCCGAAGGATTAAACATACTTGACTTCGAGGATTTCGTATTCCCGCGCACCGCCGGGAGTCTGAACGGTCACATCGTCACCGAGCATTTTGCCTATCAGAGCATGACCTTTCGGGCTCGCGATCGAAATTCTGCCGTGGTCAGGATCACTTTCGACCTCTCCGACAAGGGTATAGACGACTTCTTCGTCGGTATCGACGTCAAGGAGTTTTACCGTTGCACCGAAAAGGACTTTGTCTCCGCTGAGTTTTGCAACGTCAATGACTTCGGCATTTGCGATAACGCCGTCAAGATATTCGATTTTTCCTTCAATAAAGCTCTGTTTTTCGCGTGCTGCATGATATTCCGCGTTTTCACTGAGATCCCCGTGGCTTCTCGCTTCGGCAATTTTTGCGATTATTGCGGGACGCTCGACTTTTTTAAGGTGTCTGACCTCTTCAACTATTTTTTCGTAACCGCCTTTCGTGATTGGAACCGACATAGTAAACCTCCTAAAAAACTAAAAAGCGCAGTATTATAGCGACAAATTGATTTTTTTCAAGTTTTTATTAAAATCTATAAACTAAAAAATCGATTACAAAAGCTGTGAAAATTTCTTTTCGATGTCACCGTAAATTTCGCCTATTTCCAGATTTCCGTCGAGACAAATCACTTTGAGCTTGTCTTCAAATTCCTTAATAACTTCGCGGTAGTTGCGGTCAATCTGCTGCAGAAGCTCCCTTTTCTCGTAGATCTCGGTAGAATTGCGGAATTTCGTCAGTCTTTCCACAGCCTTGTCGACTTTAACGTCGATAAAGACCAATACATCCGGCAGAGTCGCAAAACGGTTTATCCCCTTCACCCACTCGTAACTTACATTCAGTGACTGGTATGCGATCGAGCTGAAAAAATATCTGTCGGTTATTACCGTCTGTTTCTTTCTGAGCGCAGGCCAGATCTCTTCGCGGAGGTGGTTGATTCTGTCGGCGGCAAACGCAAGTGCGAGCATTTCATGGATAAGCGGTGTGTCGCCGTTCGTTTCACTCAGAAAATTCCGGACAATTTTACCTGTCGCAAGCGCTGTCGGCTCGGAAGTGAGGTAAACCGCATGTCCTTTAGATTCCAGATATCTTTTGAGTTCCCTGATGGTCGTGCTTTTTCCGCTTCCGTCAATTCCTTCGACTGCGATAAACATTATTTTTCCTCCAGAGCATAAATTTTCAAATCGTCAAATTCGACATCGGAACGCCAGTTCGCGAAAGAGAGTTTCGAATAGCCGTCACTTACCCTGAGCGGCGTTTCGTCAAAATATTCCAAAAAGAGCTTGCTGTCCACAAACCACTTGATTTTATTGGATTTTCTCTCAACACGCACTCTGTAAGCCTTACCCTGTTCAAGGCCGGCGTTTCTCTTCTCGCTTCTATTTTTTTCGTGTTCGTCAAGTTTTGAAATTATCGAAACGCGGTTTTTCCAGCCGCCGAGAATGAAAGTATAGCCGTCGCCGTGGTCATGAGGTTTACCGTCGCCCCAGAGGTTGAATTTGACATCGATATCTTTGCTCAAGCTCTTCATCGTCATTTCAATCACGGCATTCTGCGGCAGATCGACAGATTTGAGAACCAGATTCTTGTTTTCAGCCCTTATGCTTCTGAGTTTTCCGTTTTCAATCTTCCAGTCGCCGCCGAGAACAGAGTAATTTTCACCGATTTCGGCACGGTTGAAGTTGTCCTCAAAAATTTTTGCCGGCGTTTTTTCAGAGCTGCAGGCACAAACCAAAATAAGCAGAAGTATTGAAATCATCCTGAAAAACATCGATTCTCCTCACTAAAGCAGTGAAACCGAACAGCCGCCGCTGCCGCCGTTACCCGAATTTTCATCGTGATTTTCCGGATCAGTGTCATCTGAATCACCATGATCCGTATATTCAGAATCACTCACGTCGCAGGTGTCTCCCGAATTTTCCGGAGAAGTATCGCTTTCAGAATCAGCCGTGTCGGTTGAATCGGATGTATCTGTTGAATCAACGGAATCTGCATTATCTTCATCAGCAGGTTCATTTCCAGAGTCTGCATCATCTTCGTCTGACGTTTCGCCTGAATCACCGGAATCGCTGTCCGCATCCTCGTCGGGAGCTTCATCGTTTGAATCAGCCGTGTCGTCGTCGGAATCTTCATCAGGCGTTTCGATTCCGCTGTCAGCAGGATCGTCGTCAGTTTTTGGACTTATTCCGAATTCGTCGAGAACAAACTGTAACATATTAATTTTATTATCTTTTTTAAGAATGGTTTCGAACGGAAATCCCAAGACAAAAACTTTTTTAGTATCGGTTTTCGTTAGAATTCCGGCACCGAGCGTCATCGCCGAATCATAAAACAGAACGGTTCTTCCCGATCTTGCGTAAGGCGAAACAACATCGGCGTATTCTGCCTGATATATATAAGTTCCGTCATCAAAACCGCCTGATATTGTTGAAAAATCATCCGTTCCATAAAAAGTGTAGAGCTTCGATCCATCATTTACATAATTGACATTGAGTATCTCATTAAAAAACTGTTTGTCATCATCATCGCCCTTTTCCTGAAGATCCCAGCCTATTTCCGCGCCGCTTGCGAAAAGAGCGCCGCCGTTACCGATATATTCAGTAATTTTTTCCTGCTCGTCACGGTTGAAAGTCTCGTCAGCAGTACTCTGTTCACCCGAAAACCAGACGATCATATCATATTTTGAAAGATCCATGCAGGCGACATTGGTTCTCTGCGTGAAATCAAGCGAATATCCGAGTTCAGAAAGAAGAGGGGCATAGTATTTCGCATAATCGAAAGTATTAATATATTCAAGTATATAGCGGTTATTATCGACATTGTTGAAGCGCGGCATGGCATTGTCTATCCTTTCAAAACCGTCAACAAGAAGAATCTGTGCGCCGTGTTTTGCAGGAACAGCAGCGGCAACTGCGCTCGGGAATGAAACTCCGCCTGCGTTATAGGCGACGACCCTGAAATAAACCGGCTTGTCAAGCTCAAAATTCTTGGTAAACTGGAGCACGTTTCCGACATCAGTTCCGTCATTGAAAGCATTGCCGTCGGCAGAAGTCTGAACATAATAACCTGTAGCCGGATGACCTTTGTAATAATTCGGAGAATCACTTTCGGGAGCACTCCAGGAAAGCGTTACCGAACCGTTTTCATTGACTTTCGTCCTTAAATTCCCCGGAGCATCGGGCAGAAATACAGGCGTTGTACCGTCTTTCTCAGCGAAATACTGAACTATTCCCTGATACGCGGCGCGTGACGCGATATCGCGGTACTGCGGGTTTTTAAGTCTAGCCGAATCAGTAGTCGAAGTATGAAAGGCAAGTTCGACAATAATTGAAGGCATTTCATTGTTACAATTCGGATTTATCTCACCGTAGTCACCGCTTAGAAGTCCGCCTCCGAATTCCTTATAACTTGAATCGAACAAATTTTTGACCGAATGAAGAATTCTATTGTGGACAAAATCGGCAAGTTTTTCACTTCCGGCTGCCGGAGAATCACTGTAAGTCAAGGTTGAAAGTCCGTTTGTAGTCGTATCGGATTCACTACCGGGAGCATTTGAATGAAACGCAATGTAAAGTGAATCATCGCTTGTCTCGTTTTCCCACGCAGCCCAACGGCTTCTGGTTCTGACATCGTCATCACGGTCATTTGACGAGACATGATAAACCGATCCGCTTGTCGCCCCCATAAACTGAATATTGTGAACGGCAGCCTCTTCCCAACGCGGTTTACCGGAAGTCGAAGTGCCGCGCTTTATAAGCCCTGTTCCGCCGCCGAAACGGACAGCATCGGCAACGAGTATCCCGCTCGTGCCGCTAAGCGTGACAGAACCGTTTTCTCTTGACAAACCTTTGCGGAAATAGAATCTGCCGAGATCTATCCAAGTGTTTCCGTGGTGCTGCTGATTTACATTGACTTCAGTCAGACCGCCGGCGTGTCTGATGGTATAAAGTGCAGAACCACTTCTGTCGTTTCCCCTTCTGTAACTAACATAAACATGATAATATCCGTCTTCGGGAATATTTGCAGTCCAGCGTGCCCAGGTATCGGAAGAAGCTGTAGCTGAGCGGAATCTTCCATTTTTAAGAGGGTTCACATCAATTCCCATCGGATAAGTCGTCCGTCCGTAACCGCCGTAAGTATCAGTTGTGTCCTTCTCCCAGTTCCCGCTATCTTCATAAATTCCATCCTCTTCAGAGTAAGCCGTACCGTCTGCATCGTCAACTATCACCATATTTTCCTGACGGTCTCTTTCGCGCACTGAAAAAACCATTCCGCCGGCATTCTGAAGATAAGGGATCAGAAAGTAACTAACGATTTCAGCATTGGAATCGTCTTCACGCATTCCCTGAGTAATGCCGCGCTGAGTCACCCATCCGGAAGTATTTGTATTGTAGACCCAGCCGTGACCGGCACTGACAAAAAGCGTTTTGCCTGAAAGTGCACCTGTGATATTACCATATTTTACCTGCGGAGAAAGTGATTTTTTTGCAGGCTTTAAGGCTCCGCCTTCATCTTCCTCCTTTTTGGGAACGGGCAGAAGCTTAGGCAGAAACTCTGACGCTTTTTTATATTCGCCAGACTCAGAGGTTCTCAAAAGAATGTGAAGGTACCTGAAATTTATATTCAATGAAACCAGCGAGTAAGTATAGAGTCTGCTCAACTCTTCAAGCTTGATGTCATCGAAATCAAGAAGATATTTCTCTGAAACAGTAATGAAAACAGTCACTTTCTTTGCTTCGCTTTCGAGTGTTATTCTGTCAACCGAAACGCCGCTTACCTCAAAATTTTTAAGCGGAATATCAAGATTGACTGCAGAAAGAAATGAAACGCAAAACAGAATAAACATAAAAACCAAGAATTTCTGCCTCATTGCTACCTCCGTCTAAATTACGAATTCTGAAATTTTCCGAGCCGCTTCGGCTATTTCCGAAGCCTCTTTTGCAATACTTATCCTAACGAAATCTTTGCCTTTCTCACTGAAATGAATACCGGGAACGGTACCGACTTTCTTACTTTCATACAAATCCATCGCAAACTTGAAACCGTCATCGAATTTCTGCGGAATTTTTGCCCAGACGAAGTATCCGCCGTCGATCCGCGGCATGATAAAACCGCTTTTCTGAAGCGCTGAATGCATGATATCAAACGACTCACGCACCTTTCCTCTCAAAAAAGCGAGGTAATCTTTACCGTAATCGTTCTTTTCCAGATATCCGGCAATAGCAGCCTGCAGAAGTGATGGAGCGCAAAGCCCGGTGTAGTCATGAATTTTTGCAATATTTTCAATATGTTGTGCATCTGCAACGATATAACCGACACGCCATCCGGTAATAGAAAGCATCTTTGAAAAAGCGGAAACTAGAAAAAGCGTACCGTCAACAAGTTCAAAAGGAAGATAGGGCTTTTCACCGAAATACAGATCACTGTAGACAGCGTCAAAAACAAGGTTGGCAGCGTATTTTTTGCAGATTTCATAAAGCCTTGAAATTTCTTCTTTTTTCCAGATTTTTCCGAGCGGATTTCCGGGAGAGCAGAGCAAAACAAGGTTTACTTTTTCACTTTTCACGCGGTTTTCCATCGAATCAAAATCGAAAG
>JAGCXM010000013.1 GCA_017961325.1 bacterium
GCAATCAAAAAAGTCATCCCTGATTTCACGATGGATTACGACATTGATCCTGTCCGTCAGGGCATCGCTGAAAGCTGGCCGAACAAAATGGACGACTCCTGCGCAAGAGCGGAATGGGACTGGGCGCCTTCCTACGATCTGGACAGTATGACTGAGGATATGATCAAAGTTCTCAGCAAAAGATTGTTGAACAAATAACTGAGGGAGAGAAAAATGAAAAATCTGTTGAAAGAATTCAAAGATTTCGCAATGAAGGGAAACGTTATGGACATGGCTGTCGGTATCATCATCGGCGGTGCGTTCGGCAAGATCGTAACTTCGGTCGTCAACGATGTCATCATGCCGCTCATCGGTCTTATCGTCGGCGGTGTCAACTTTACCGACCTCGCCATCACTCTGAAAGAGGCTGTTCCCGCTGCTGAAGGCGTTGCGGCAAAACCTGCTGTCCTTCTGAAATACGGAAACTTCCTTCAGACCACTTTCGATTTCCTCATCGTTGCGTTTTCGATCTTCCTTTTCATAAAACTTATCAATACGGCTAAAGAAAAACTTGAAAAGGCAACGAAGGCTGCAGAAGAGGCGGCTGCTGCTGCGGCTCCGGCTCCGGCTACGGATCCTCAGATCGTTCTTCTTACCGAGATCAGGGACCTTCTCAAAAAGTAACGTTTTTTCGTTCTTTTCCGTTAGTCAGGCGGATATTCTTTAAAGGTGAAAAATGTCACAGACGATAAAAATCCTTAAAATTTTGTATTCGGCTTTCGGTTTCCGCTTCAAATATGTCGGTATCCTGATTTTCAGGACTTTCATCGGCGCGCTCATGAAAGTCACGCTGTTTCTGGACAAGATCTTCTTTCCAGGCGCTGCAAAGCAGAAGATCGAAAAACCTGTTTTTCTTATCGGGCATCTGCGCAGCGGTACGACCTTCCTGCACCGTTTTCTGACTGAAAACTGCGGCGAGCTCCGCGGTTTCGCGATGTGGGAGATGGTTTTTCCGGCACTTTCGATGCGGAAAATCATCAAACCGTTCCTTCCGCTCGTGAAAAATCTCTCTTTCGACGGAGTCTGGGACCCGAAGATCCACAAGACCGACCTTTTTTCGATGGAAACGGACGATATCGCCCTTTCGATGAGATACTTCGACGGTATTCTTTCGTGGATCTACTTCTACTGCTGGCAGGAATTCGACGAAAGCGATACCTTTGAAAACGAACTCGTTGAAGTCGCCGGGCAGGAGAAATTTGCCGAATATCTGCAGGATATCCACCGGAAAAACATCTGGAAAACTGACAGACGGATGTTCTCGAAGTCGTTCGCGTAGCTTTTTGCGGTCGACAAGATCGAAGAGATCTACGAAGATCCGCGCATCATGCTCATAATCAGGAACCCGCTTGAGGCAGTGCCGTCGATGATGTCGCTCGAAAAACGGGTCCAGGAGTCGCTCAACAACTACAGCTCGCAGCCCGCTGAACTTCAGCAGAGATTCCTTAAAAATATGTACCGGACTTCGCTTTTCTACTACAGAATGTTTGACGAGATCGCGGAGAAAAAGAAAAATTCTCCCAATTTCCTGCTGCTTACCCACAAGCAGCTTATGACCGATTTCGACAACACTTTCGATCGTATAATCTCTTTCTGCGGTCTTAAAAAGGATGAAAAATTCTCCAACGCGCTTAAAATCCAGTCTGAAAAGCAGAAAACTTTCAAAACCGAGCACATCTATTCGCTCGAACAGTTCGGTCTTACCGAAGAGCAGGTCAGAAAGGATTTTGCATTCGTTTTTGAAAAATACGATTTAGAATAACTTATTCCGCTTTACGCATCTCAAACCCTTTATGAATAAGGGTTTGATGATTTTTTGTCTTTTTTGAAAGCTATACCTCAGGTTTAATGCGGCACAATTTTTCAGAAAGCGGTGAAGCCCTTTACGGAAGCACCTTTAAGAATGAAGATTTTCCGCTTTTGCCGCTTTGACGATATTTTCAGCGGTGAAGCCGAATTCTTTCATGACCAGGCTTCCCGGAGCGGAAGTGCCAAATGTGTCGACTGCGATGATTTTTCCTTTTTCGCCGGCGTATTTTTCCCAGCCGAAACTTGTTCCGGCTTCGATGACGATGCGGTTTTTAACGCTCTCCGGAAGCACAGATTCCCTGTATTTTGCAGGCTGTTTTCCGAATGTTTCACGTGAAACCATGTTGACGA
Source organism: bacterium (assembly GCA_017961325.1). Lineage (GTDB taxonomy): Bacteria > UBP6 > UBA1177 > UBA1177 > UBA1177 > UBA1177. The sequence goes on from JAGCXM010000013.1 coordinate 2,200, forward strand.
CGCGAACTTTTCTCCCCTCGTTTCTGAGGATTTCCGCAGCTTCAAGCGCAATATGGACTTCCGAACCGGTTGCAATCAGGATGAGTTCCGGTGCATCTTCTTCAAGTATCGCATAGGCACCCTTGAGAGCATTTTCGGCTGCGGCATATTTCGTTCTGTCGATTACCGGAACATCCTGCCTCGTCAGAATTAGGGCAACAGGCTGGTTTCTGTTTTCAAGGATATATTTCCAGGCAACAGAAACCTCGTTCGCATCCGCCGGACGCAGTACTTCAATACCCGGGATACAGCGCAAGGAAGCAAGCTGTTCTACCGGCTGATGAGTCGGACCGTCCTCGCCTACTGCAAGAGAGTCGTGTGTGAAAAGGAATACCGTGCCCAATTCCGCCAGCGCTGCAAGCCTTATCGGCGGACGCATGTAGTCAACGAACGAGAAGAACGTACCCGTGTAGGGTTTCAGCATTCCGTGATAGAAAATGCCGTTTGCAATGGCTCCCATCGCGTGTTCTCTGACTCCGAAATGGATATTTCTGCCAGAAAAATCGTCAGCCGAGATCCATTTTTCGCCCGAAATCGTCGTTTTCGTCGAGCAGCTGAGGTCTGCGTCGCCGCCTACGAGCCACGGAACGGCTTTGCCGAGAGCAGCAAGGACTTTTCCGTCTGCGGCACGTGTCGCCATTTTCGTCCCGGCTTCGAATTTCGGAAGGATCCTGTCTAAATTTTCAACCTTGAGTTCCTGCATATCCCTGAACAGAGCCGCTTCTTCCGGATATTTTGCAGCATATTCGGCAAAAAGCTTGTTCCAGGCTGTTACGGCACGCTTTCCGGCGCGTTTTACCGAAGCAAAATCCTTTTTAACGTCGTCGTCAACGGCGAAAAATTTCTCGGGATCCATTCCGAAACCTTTTTTTACCGCCGCAAGTTCGTCTGCGCCGAGCGGTGAACCGTGCGAAGACGAGCTTCCCGCCTTGTTCGGAGAACCGAAGCCGATAGTCGTTTTGACGATTATGAGCGTCGGTTTTGAGAGCTCCTTTTTCGCTCTTGCAATCGCGCGGTCTATTGATCTGAGGTCTCTGTCGCCGTCAGCAACGGTAATAATCTGAAAACCGTAGCTTTCAAAGCGTTTTTTCACGTCCTCGGTGAAAGTTATCGAGGTCGGTCCGTCAAGCGAAACATCATTTGAATCGTAAAGCAGAATGAGCTTTCCGAGTTTGAGATGCCCCGCAAGCGATGCAGCTTCCGCGGCGATTCCCTCCATCATGCAGCCGTCACCCAAAAGTACGTATGTGTAATGGTTTACGACTTCAAAACCGGGTCTGTTGAACCTTGCGGCAAGCATTCTTTCAGCTATCGCCATTCCGACTGCGTTCGCTACACCCTGACCGAGCGGACCTGTGGAAGCGTCGACACCCGGAGTTACGCCGAATTCGGGATGCCCTGGAGTTCTGCTTTTCCACTGCCTGAAATTTTTCAGATCGTCCATCGAAAGTTTGTAGCCGGCAAGATGAAGCATCGAATAGAGAAGTGCGCTGCCGTGACCTGCCGAAAGAACGAATCTGTCTCGGTTTATCCAGTCAGGATGCACCGGAGAAACCTTGAGATGACGCTTCCAGAGAGTGTAGGCCATCGGTGCCGCACCCATCGGAAGGCCGGGATGACCCGAATTCGCCTTCTGGATCATGTCAGCTGACAAAACTCTTATCGTGTTGACACTTTTTGCTGAAAAATTATCGGGAAAAGCCATTTTTTTCTCCATAAAAAGTTCACAAATCGGCTGAATATACAAAAAAATAGACAAACGACAAGATAAAAATGATGTCAGGTGAATCTTTAAAGTTTTTATATTCCTGAAACATCAAACTTTTACTGCGCCCCTTTCTTCAGATTGCAGTCACGGCAGAGCATCTGGCAGTTTTCCGGCACTGTTTTGCCGCCTTTGCTCCAGGGGATGATGTGGTCGGCGTGCATTTCGTCGAATTCAAATGTTTCGCCGCAGATCGC
>JAGCXM010000014.1 GCA_017961325.1 bacterium
AATCCTTTTCTCATTTCTCAAAGGTCTTTTTAAAGACCCAATTATTCGCTGTGTGTCTCTTTTCTGCTGCTCAGTTTTCAATGACCTCTCAAAAAAGCGTCGTGTATCTTAGCGATTCATTTCCAATTGTCAAATTATTTTTTTCACTTTTTTCGTTTTTTTTAACAACTACCAGATTTTATTGACAGATTTTTTTCACTTTTTTTGAAACAGAAAACGTTTTTCTTCAATAGGACGCTATTCCGGCATCTCGAAACCCCCAACGGAGACACCTAAAGAGCGGTGATAAAAGAACGGAATCCCGAAACAACATAACCGGAATCCTAATGCATGATCAACTCAAAACGGAACGGCAGCACAACAAATCCTTGATTTTTCGGCAATTATCCGTATAAAAACGGCGCGTTGTTTGCAGGAGGTTTTTATGAGCAGAAAACTTGATACTTTGGAAGAACAGTACAATTCAAATCCCTCTTTGCCGAATCTCATCGAGCTTTTGGAAGAGTGCAAAAGAGCTGCACAGTGGGAAAAAATAATTAAAGTTACTTCGATAAGAAGCGGTTCGGAAACGCCCGAAATCCACTTCTACCGCGGACTTGCGCTTATAAACCTCGACAAAAAGAAAGAAGGCGTCAAGGAGCTTCGCGCCGTCATCGCTGCGAATCCGAATCACTTTGCGGCAAAAAAAGAACTTGAAAAGTATGCCGAAGACGATGAAACCCGAACCTCCGACGAAAGCGCCAACAAAAAAGTGCGCGACATCGTCATCGTCAAGCCGACACTCGAAACCAACGAGCATTACAACAGGCTTAAACTTCGGAATTTTTTCATCGTCGTCGTTTTCATAACCGGAATCATAACAGCCCTATACTTTATCTTTAAGGAAAATCCGGCGAAACAGTACGAAGAAATGCTCGAAAATCCGCTCGAAAGTTTCACTTCACTCTCTTTTCAGGATTATTCTGCGGCTGTACGCAACTTCAAGCTTGCAGACATCCGCGAAGGGATGGGTGACAACATCAAAAAAGCGATTTTATGGACCTACGCGCTCGGAATTCTCGATTTCCACATAACTACGGACTTTGAAGAGAGCGACGTTCCGCAGTTCAGGATCTATTCGACCCTCGTTTCGGACAAGGGAAAGGAACTCTCTCAGCTCGTCGATTCGATCGAAAACAGGACGAATCCCGTCGGTACGGAATTTTTCCACAAGCTTGACCTTGAATACCCGGCAACAAAAAAGAAAATCGACTCTCTTGAATTCGACATTCCCAAAAAAGTGGAAAAAAAGAACCTCAGAACAGCTTTCTACACCGCCCTCATGCTTTTCAGGCAGGACAAATTCCAGGCTGCGGAAGAACTCAACAGCAAAATCCTCGAAGTCTTTCCGCACTACGAACTTTCACAGAAACTAAAGGTCATGATAAGTTCGAAAGCGGCTGTTATGGCTGAAAAAGAGTATGAAACGGGTTCCTTCGATATTGCGGTTCTTGACAACTGGAAAAATCTAAGCCCCGAAAGATACCTTTTCGGCGAAGCGAAAATCCTTCTGGGACAAGCGATGAAAAATGAAAAAACCGTAGTCGAAGGTTTCTATTCAGTTTGCCCCGGAAGAACATTCTGCCGTGATATTGCACGTGATTTTATTAAGAAAAACCCGAACGAAGCATACAGAATGGCCCTTTACATGAAGGAAAAGAAAGATACTGCGCGCGACGGAGAAGATATAAAATTAGTTCTCGAAGCAAGCCTCGCGAACAGCGATTACAGCAACTGCTATTTCGCATATCACGAGCTCCAGCAGTTCTTTCCGGAGAGCGTCGACAGCGGAATTTTTGCCGCAGGTGCACTCTGCAGCGAGAAAAACGGTTATTTTGAAGAGGCCGTAGCAGCTTACGAAGAGATCAACGAAAAGGACAAAAACGACAATATAACCGCAAAAATCCTCAGCATGAAGTACCGTCTTACGAACGAGGAGCTTTATCTCAACCAGCTCAAAGGGCTTGTCGGGAAAAATCCTGAAAATCTTGAGATGCTTTACGCGTTTTTCGACGTTCTCGCCCACAAGAACGACATTCCCGAAGTTATAAAACTGCTTGAAAGAATCTACGCTCTTGAAACTCCGGAAAACAAGATGAACGTGATAAACGAATTCCTCAAATTCGGTGCGGTCTATCAGGCTGTAAAAACTCTGGAGCAGCTCAACACGAAGGAATCCCGTGCAAAACTCAACGAAATCTATAACAGGTACATGCTTTTCGACAAGGCCGATTCCTATCTCGAACTCGGAAAGAACAACGATCCGCTCTGGATCGCCCTGCGCGAACAGATAAAAATGAAGGAGGCGGGCGAACTCGAAATAGTGTCGAAAGAGACCGACAAAATCATGGGTACGCTGAATCACTGCGAACCGGCACTGCTCTATCTCAAGGCCGAAATCTACAGAAGCCAGGGCGACAAACAGCGCACTTTCGCGACAATCGACGCTATGATAGAATGCAACAGATTCTACCTTCCGGCACTCGCGTTCGCTTCGGAAATCACCTACTATCAGGGCGATCTGACCAAGGCTAAAAACGGGCTCAGCTATATCCTTGAAAACGAAAAATTCCTCTCCCCGGGAACGCTTATCATGCATAACTACCTGATTTTATTGAATGCTGAAATCATGGTCAACGAAGGGCAGGAAAACAAAATAGTTTCATATCTGAAGAAAAATTTAGACAAAAAGCAGCCCTTCGGACAGCGCGAAGTAGAAATCATCACCGACATAACGGAAAAACTCAAAGATTCCAAACAGCAGTCTTTAAGAAAATTCCTTTTGAAAAATTATAAATTTTCAGTTCCTTTCAACGAAAGGTGATTTGGAGGTATCATGCTTTACGAACACAAGAAAATAGAGCCGAAATGGCAGAAAAAGTGGAGAGAATCGGGCGTTTTCGAATACAAAGGCTCGAGCGATCCGCGTCCGAAATACTACATGCTCGAAATGTTCCCCTACCCGTCGGGCAGACTTCACATGGGGCACGTCAGAAACTATTCGATAGGCGATGTAGTCGCGAGATATCACTTCCGCAAAGGGTTCAACGTCCTTCATCCCATAGGCTGGGATTCGTTCGGACTTCCCGCTGAAAATGCAGCTATCGAAAACAAGATTCCGCCGGCAAAGTGGACTTACGCGAACATCGACAACATGCGCGAACGCTTTCACCAGCTCGGTTTCAGCTACGACTGGAGCCGCGAAGTCGCAACCTGCAAGGCTGACTACTACCGCTGGGAACAGAGGTTTTTCATCGAAATGTTCAACCGCGGCTTAGTCTACAAAAAGAACAACGAGGTCAACTGGTGCCCTAAATGCAACACCGTCCTTGCAAACGAGCAGGTCGAAAACGGCGTCTGCTGGCGTCACGGCTGCCAGGTTGAAAAACGGAAAATAGAACAGTGGTACTTCAAAATCACCAACTATGCCCAGGAACTTCTCGACTGCCTTGACGAACTCAAAGGCTGGCCCGACAACGTAAAAGAGATGCAGCGCAACTGGATCGGCAGAAGCGTCGGAACCTACGTTGATTTCAAATTTGCCGACAGCGGCGAAACGGCAACTGTCTTTACGACCCGTCCCGACACGCTCATGGGTGTAACCTTCGTAAGCATGGCGGTCGAACACGAATTTACGGCGAAATTTCTGGAGAATGCTCCCAACCGCGCCGAGATGCAGGCATTTATCGACGAAGTCAAGCGTCTGCACCTTGAGACACGAGATGAAAATTACGAAAAGAAGGGATTCTTCACCGGAAAATATCTGATCCATCCGCTCACCGGCGAGAAAGTTCCGCTCTACTTCGCAAATTTCGTTCTTGCCGGCTACGGAACCGGAATCGTAATGGCGGTTCCGGCACACGACCAGCGCGATTTTGACTTCGCCCAAAAGTACGGTCTTCCCGTCAAAGTCGTCATCAAACCGAAGGACAGAGACCTTGAACTGCCGCTTACCGAGGCCTACACCGAACCCGGCGTCCTCATCAACAGCGGTATGTTCGACGGAATCGATTCGATAGAAGCGAAAAAAGTCATCAGCGATCACGTCATCAAGGCGGGATGCGGCAGGATCGGCATCAACTACCGTCTCCGTGACTGGGGCATCAGCCGCCAGAGATACTGGGGAACGCCGATCCCGATGATAAACTGCCCGAAATGCGGTACGGTTCCCGAAAAACTCGAAAATCTTCCGGTAAAACTCCCGGAAAACGTCGAATTTACAGGCGTTACGAGTCCGCTCAAGGATATGCCGGAATTTTACGAGACGACCTGTCCCTGCTGCGGCGGCAAGGCGACACGCGAGACAGACACGATGGACACTTTCGTCGAAAGTTCGTGGTATCACATGAGATACTGTGATCCTAAGAGCTCTGACGTCCCCTTCTCTCGCAAGGAAGTCGACCACGCGATGCCGGTCGACCAGTATATCGGCGGAGTAGAACACGCCGTAATGCACCTGCTTTACACCAGATTTTTCACCAAAATCCTGGCAGATTTAGGTTATGTCGGATTCCGCGAACCCGTCAAAAACCTTCTTACTCAGGGAATGGTCTGCATGGAGTCTTATTCCAATGATTCCGGCTACTTATATCCTGATGAAGTTTACAAGAAAGACGGAAAATATTACACCATTTCCGATGATTCTCCCGTCAATGTCGGCAGAGTCGAAAAGATGAGCAAATCGAAGAAAAACGTCGTCGATCCGCTCGTTCTCATCGACAAATACGGTGCCGACACGGCAAGACTTTTCGTCCTCTTCGCGGCTCCGCCCGAGAAAGACCTCGAATGGTCGGAAGAAGGCGTCGAAGGCTGCAGCAGATTCCTCACCAGGATCTGGAACATAGTCACCGCAAACGAAGAGATCATCAGGAACTTCAAAGATCCCGAAAACGTTGAGGGTGCCGGCAGGGAACTCTGGTCGAAGACCCACGAGACGATCAAAAAAGTCGGAGACGAGATCGAAAGATTCCACTTCAACACCGCTATCAGCGCGATCATGGAGCTCGTCAACGCGGCATACAAACTTAAACCTGAAACCGACATCGAAAAAGCGGTCCTCGCACAGGCACTCCGCTCGATAATCCTCCTTCTCAACCCGTTCGCGCCGCACATCACCGAAGAACTCGCCGAGATCTGCGGAATGAAAGCGGTCACCGAAACCCCGTTCCCGACAGTCGATGAAAACGCTCTCGTCAAAGACGAAATCCTCGTTGTCGTTCAGGTAAACGGCAAACTCCGCGACAAAATGAACTTCCCCGCAAACGTCACCGCAGCTGAAGTCGAAGCGGCAGTCAGAGCGAAAGACTACTCCAAGTTCCTCAAATCGGGCGAGATCAAAAAAGTGGTCTACATCCCGGGAAAACTCGTCAACGTGGTCGGCTAGACTGTCAAAAACACCTTCAACCGCTGCAAGCCGTCTTCGAGAGTTGTTTTCGGGCAGGCGATATTCATTCTTAGAAAATATTTTCCTGCTTCTCCGTAAACGCTTCCGGCGGTAAGAAACAGCCCTGTTTTTTCTCTCATTTTCGCCGCGAATTCTGTGCTTTCGAGCCCTGTTTTTGAGATGTCAAGCCACAAAAGATAGGTCGCTTCACTCTTAACGACCGAAATTCCGGGGATCTCGCTTTTCACGAACTCATAAACCCGTTTTCTGTTTTCGGAGATGTATTTCCGCATCGCATCGAGCCACGCTGCACCTTCATTGAAAGCGGACACAGCGGCAATGCATGCAAAAGAATTGGGTTCCGCGATCTCGTCCGTGTTGAGGGCGCGCCATACCTTGTGACGGAGAAAAGAATTTTCGGCATAAACCGCCGCACTCTTCATTCCTGCCATGTTGAAAGCCTTTGTCGGAGCTATGCAGGTCACCGAAATTTCACGGCAAGCCTCTGAGACCGATGCGAAAGGAACATACTCTCTGCCGGGCTCAGTGATATCGCAGTGGATCTCGTCCGAGATCACCGTGACGCAGTATTTTTTCGCAAGCCCGCCGACTTTTCCGAGGTCTTCATTCCCCCAGATCTTTCCTGCAGGATTCTGCGGATTGCAGAGGATCATCAACGATGTCTGAGGGTCTGAAAGTTTCGCCTCAAGATCTTCGAAATCCATGCGGTATGCACCGTTTTCATAGATCAGAGGGCTTTCCAGGACGCGGCAGCCGTTGTTTATGATACTGTTGAAGAACACATTGTAGACCGGAGTCTGGATCACGACATTTTCATTCGGAGTCGTAAGTTTTCTCACAATCGATGAAATCGCGGGAACTACTCCTGTGCAGAAGACAAGCCCTTCTTTTTTCATCTTGAAATTATGGCGCGTCTTCCACCAGCCGATGTAGGCGTCATACCATTCGTCCGGTATCACTGAGTATCCGAAAACACCGTGTTCCATCCTTTGTTTTATTGCTCTTTCGATCTCCGGAGCGAGCCTGAAATCCATGTCGGCGACCCACATCGGAAGTTCGTTTTCCTTCACGTCCCATTTGACGGAATCTGTCCCGCGCCTGTTTATGACGGTATCGAAATCGTACTTCATAGCTACCTCATCCACTCAGGTTTATCAGAATTCCTGCCAATATTTTTGCAGATAATTTTTGTCTTTGAGGGATCGGTTTTATCCGGTTCGATTATAAGTTCTCCGATTTCTTCCGCCTTTATCATCCCGCTTGACGGATTGAGAATGCTTTTTACTTTCGAAGCGATTTCGGCTTCCACCGAGGAATATTCGAAAGCAAGCGTCGTATTCAGAAGTCCGCAGTTTCTCATAACGAGGTTTTCGATATAGCACATCCCCTGGAGACTTTCAATCGTACAGTTCTCAAAAACGAGATTTCTGGAATTCCAGCCCAGATATTCTCCTGCGATGAAGGAATCGCGGACCGTGACATTCTCGCTGTTCCAGAAGGCGTCCTTAGAAAGCAGCCTGGAATCACTGACAGTCAAGTTTTTCGCGCCGTCAAAAGAGTAGTTGCCGTCGAGGACGAGGCGGCTCACTTCGGTGTTTTCGCAGTTCATCGCGAAGTAGTCGCCTTTCGCCGAAACATTTTTCATCTTCACGCCGCGGCAGTTCCAGAGAGTCTCCGCCGCATTGGTGAAAACGACATTTTCAAGCGTCAGTCTTTCGCATCTCCTGAAATTTTTCGGAGCCTGGATCACAGCGTCAGCAACCGAAACATTTTTCGAATACCACACACCTGCACGAGCCGTATCTAACCATTTGCAGTCATTCGCCTTGATGTTCTCGCAGTACCATAGCGGATATTTCCAGCGGAACATAGAGCCTGAGAGTTCGATACAGCAGCTCTCTTTGAGCGGAGACTCTCCCTCTTCAAAGATCGAATCTACTATCCTGAGATCCGTACTTCCGAAAAGGCTTCTTTCGCCTTTGAAGATTTTTTCTTTCAATTCTCTCATAAATTCACCTATAATCAACAGTTTGCGGCAAATATTACATTTTTGGCAGCTTTTTTCAAGAGTTCGCAGCGGAAAGAAGAAACGGACATGACCTGAAAATTTGCCTTTTCTGCGGGGTTTCCTAAAATCTGATCGTTTTTTGATAATTCACTGATTCTGGAGGAGACATATGAGAAAACTTACGATGTTTTTTGCAATCTTGGCATTTTTCGGCATTTTAGCGGCACAGGAAGCGCAAAACGAGCCCGCTGCTGCTCAGGAAACAAAAGAAAGTACGGAAACGGTGAAATCGGAAGAACCCGAGTCTGCTGAAAACCAGGCTCCGGCGGCACAAAATGAATCACCGACAGCCGGGACAGCCGCTGAAACGGCTCAGGAAGCTCCGGTACAGGAAGAAAATGCAGTTGAAACCGAACCGGTGAAGGAGGAAGAAAAGGAGTCTTCCGGACAATCTGTTGCGGCCCAGCCGGCAGCGGCCAGCCAGGAACCTGTTCCGGCAGAAACAAAGGACCAGACTGAGGAACCTGCAAAAAAGCCCGAAGAAACTGTAAAACAGGAAAGTGAGCCTGTTAAAGAAGAACAACCTTCAAAAGTTTTCTATCAGCTCTCGGCAGGTATAGGCCTGGGCGCTTCGCTATTCAGCATGAGACTCAACAACGACATCGATTTTCTGCTGAAACACACGAAAAACGGCACAAATTTTTACATGGGTTTGGAAATCGATTTCAGATACAGTCCGTATATTGGTGAAAATTCAATTTATGAAATTCCGATTCAGGCGAACATTATGTTCGATTTTCCGCTGAATCACCGCAATCTCAGCCGAATAGCTCTCTGGTTTTCAGCCGGAGTCGACATGGCTTTCGGTTATCCGTCCTATTATTATGATTATGACGATGACGTTGATGAAAAAGACTGCGGCACAATATTCAAAGCTATGGCTGCCTGGGGTTTCGGAGTAAACATGCTCTTTAAAAACGACGTAACCCTGAAACTCGGCTTCGACAGCTTTTACGGCAAATATCCCGACATAATCTGTGCGGTAGGCTACCGTTTCTACTAAGACGATATCGCTGCCGTAAAATTCTTATTCCTTGACATTTAAAAGCTAAGAACTATCTTCCCGCATTGATTTTGTTTCTTTAATTATTGAATGGTGAGATCATGACAAGAATTGAAAAACATCCTGTCCTTGAAGTTCCTCAGGGTCAGAAAGAAGTTGAATTCACTTTCGACGGTCAGAAGATGACCGGTTACGAAGGCGAAGCCGTCAGCTCGGCTCTTTTTGCAAACGGCATCAGAAGGTTTTCGCTCCACAGAAACGGCAAGGCTCCGCAGGGTATCTTCTGCGCGAACGGCCAGTGCAGCCAGTGCACGGTAATCATTGACGGACTGCCTCAGAAATCGTGCATCACCCCTCTCAAAGCGGGAATGAAGATCGAAACCCTTAACGGCGTTCCGAAGCTTGCTGAAGACGACAGACCGGTAGAACACACCGAAAGACGCAACGAAAGCTGCGACGTTCTCGTTGTCGGCGGCGGCCCGAGCGGTCTCAATGCGACGATCGAACTTGCACAGCTCGGTTTCAACGTAATTTTAGTTGATGACAAGGCGAAACTCGGCGGCAAACTGCTGCTTCAGACCCACAAATTCTTCGGAAGCGAGGAAGACTGCTTTGCAGGAACGCGCGGCGTTGACATCGCACACATCCTCGAAGAAAAAGTCAGAAGCTTCAAAAACGTAAAAATATACACCGAAACGAGCGTTATCGGCGTTTTCAAAGACAAAAAGGCTGGTCTTTTCGTCAAAAATAAAAACTATGTCGTAGTCGATTTCAAAGGCCTCATCCTTTCGAGCGGCGCAAGAGAAAAGTCGGTCCTTTTCAAAGGCAACGACCTTCCCGGCGTTTACGGCGCAGGCGCTTTCCAGACTCTGGTAAACCGCGACCTCGTCAAAGCAGCTAAGAAAATACTCATCATCGGAAGCGGAAACGTAGGTCTCATCGGCGCATATCACGCTCTTCAGGCAGGTATCGAAGTTGCTGCCATCGTCGAGATCGCTCCGAAGATCAACGGATATAAAGTCCATGCCGACAAAATCAGAAGAATGGGCGTTCCGATATACCTCAGCACGACGGTCATTTCGGCTGAAGGCGACGGCAAAGTCGAAAGAGTCACGGTTGCCGAAGTTGACGAAAAGTGGAACCCGATCCTTGAAACGGCAAGAACCTACGAAGTCGACACGCTTCTTGTCGCTGTAGGTCTGAGCTCAGCGGACGAGCTTTTCACGCTTGCCGACCAGTATAAATTCAACGTCATGAAGACCGGAGACTGCGACGAGATCGCTGAGGCTTCATCGGCTATGTTCGGCGGCAAGATCACCGGCAGAAAAATGGCTGCGGCTCTCGGAAAGAGCGATGCGGCGATCGATGAAAGCTGGCTCAAAAAGGCAACTGTCCTCAAGTCGAGACCGGGAAACACGAAAGAGCCGGAAAAACCGGTCATCACGGCGAAATTCCAGCCGAAATTCTCCTGCCTTCAGGAGATCCCGTGCAACCCGTGCACCACGGTCTGCGCTAAAAAGGCGATCAAACTCAAAGGCGGGACCGGCACGATCATGGATACTCCTTATTTCGACGGCGAATGCATCGGCTGCGGAATGTGCGTAGCTGCATGCCCGGGCCTTGCTATCGCCCTTGCAAAGAAAGTCGACGATACTAAGGCTGAGATCGTTCTTCCGTATGAATTCAACTGCGATTTCAAAGAGGGCGACAAGCTTCCGCTCACCGATATCGACGGAATTTTCCTTGAAGAAGGAACAGTCATCAAGACCGCTTACAACAAAAAGTACAAAACGACTCTCGTCACCCTCAGCGTAACGGCTGCGAATGTCGCTGATATCGCCGGGATCAGATACCAGAGCGAAGAAATCACGAAACCGTGTCCGTTGCCTGATTTCACCTACGCTCCCGAAAACAGCATAGTCTGCCGCTGCGAGCATGTTAATGTTAAACAAATAGTTGATTTTATTAAGGAAAACAAGGTAAGGGATGTCAATCAGCTCAAGCAGATCAGGGTCGGGATGGGCGCTTGCGGCAGCAAGACATGCAGCGTCCTCATGCCGATGATCTTCAGGATGGCGGGCGTAGACTGGGCGGAAGTAACTCCCGGAAGGAAGAGACCTCTCACCGTCGAAACTCCGATGTACGCAATTGTAAACGAGGAGGAAAATTAAATGAAAAGCTATGATATTCTCATAATCGGCGCAGGCAGCATCGGAACTCCGCTTGCATACAACCTTGCCAAGAAAGGTAAAAAAGTTTGCGTCATCGAAATGAACGCATCCACCGGAAGAGGCCAGAACAGAGCTGCTATCGGCGGACTCAGAGCGACATTCAGCGATCCGGCTAAGATCAAGATCTGCGCCGTTTCGATCAACGAGATCAGCCACATGAAAGAAAACCACGGAATCGACGTCGACTGGGTCGAAGGCGGATACATCTACCCGATCTTCGAAGAACAGACCGAGAAAAATTTGAAAGAACTCCTCAAGCTCCAGAAGAGCATGGGGCTCAATATCGACTGGGTCCCGGCTGACGAGATCAAGGAAAGAGTTCCGGGAATACGCCCCGAAGGGCTTAGAGGCGGAACGTTCTCGCCCAACGACGGAAGCGCTTCCCCGCTCAAGACGACAGGTGCTTTCTACAAGCTCGCAAGAGAATGCGGAGCAGAGTTCAACTTCCACGAAAAAGTCGTTTCGATGGAAGTCAAAGGCGGAAAGATCGTTTCAGTCAAAACCGACAAAGATACCTACTGCGCCGACCTCATCATCAACGCCGCAGGTCCTTTCAGCCGCGAGATCGGTGCAATGTGCGGAGTTGACATCCCTGTTTATCCGGACTGTCACGAAGGCGGAATCACCGAGCCGGTCGAATACTTTCTCCGCCCGATGGTCGTTGACATCAGACCTGACGCGATTTCCCTCAACTACTACTTCTACCAGAACTACGAAGGCCAGTTCGTTTTCTGCATCACCCCGAAACCTTCGATCAAAGGAACAGATATCGACAATACGAGCAATTTCATGCCGCAGGTAGTCGGAAGAATGCTTTCGCTCTATCCGAGACTCCGCAACATCCGCATCAGAAGAACATGGAGAGGCCTTTACCCGATGACTCCTGACGGTTTCCCGATCGTCGGGAAAACAAAAGAAGTCGAAAATATGTTCCTTGCAACCGGTATGTGCGGACAGGGCTACATGATCGGCAGCGGTCTCGGAAAGATTTTGTCCGAAATCATCGTTGACAATTCGCACGAATACGACTTCATCCTTGACCAGCTCACGCTTTACCGCGATTTCTCGGGCGACGAGATGTTGAAATAGGAGGTTTAAATGTCACCAAAAAGCCGTCTTGCAGCCACGCTTCTCTGTATTTTTTTCGGTGAATTCGGTTTCCACAGATTTTATGTCGGCAAAATCGGCACGGGGCTCATCTGGCTCTGCACGGCCGGACTTTTCGGCATCGGCTGGGTTGTAGACCTCATCTTCATAATCTGCGGCGAATTCAAAGACAAACACGGCGCAAAGCTCATTAACTGGTAATCGAGTTAAGAAATACTGTCTGAACAACGAGTTGTACGGAACAGAGCTTCAAGCTTCTTGCCTTTTTTCTCTTTTTCATTAACATTTTTTGTTTTGTTTTTTTTGAGGTTTGATATGTATTTGCTTATATATCGTGCTGCGAAACATCTTTTTTCTTTCTATATTAACAGTGCCAGAAAAAAAATCGTTATCGGCGGAGACGAAGGCGATATTCTCTTTCCTCAGGAATTGCACGACTGTGAACTTGTAATGCGCAAGGAATTCAACTTCGGGAAAAAAGACTATTCCTGGTGCCTTTATCCGGTATCCGGCGAGTTCAAACTCAACGGTAAAAAAATATCAGGTGGCGAGATTTTTGAAAATTCCGATGTTTTTTCATTACAGGATTTCAGTTTTTCTTTTTCTCCGACCTCAAACCTTTCACTGCTTTCCGCAGCCGCAGACGAAGTTCCTTCCAAAGTCGGCAACACGCTGATAATTGAAGATGAACCGACCGAATTCAAGAATATCGAAACAACCTACGGCGGTCTGCACAAAACTTTTGTTTTCAGACCGGGACGCAAAATCGTCATCGGAAGAAAAAATGCCGATGTTTCAGTCGCTTTCGACGAGGTTTCAAGCGAACATGTCGTTCTCGAAATGCAGGAAAAAGGAATAAATTTCATCAACAAAGGCAAAAACGGCACGTGGGTAAACGGCGTCAGGATAAACACAGGCCTTCTTGAAGAAGGAAAATATCACCTCTCGATTGCCAGCAGACACGATGTCACGATAAAAATCAACAAGGAAAAAACGAGCGAAACCTTCCTCGCAGGGACGCTTTCACCATATTTTGAGCAGATTGAGAACTGGCTCAACCAGCCCGTCCTGTTCCGCAACCATCCGATAATCCTTCTTTCGGGTGAAAGCGGCTCGGGCAAAGAAGTTTTCGCTGAATTCATCCACAAAACGAGCGGCAGAAAAAGGGCGTTCATTACCTACAACGCGGCGAGCATCCCCGAAACACTGGCCGAAAGCGAGCTTTTCGGTACGGCGAAGGGCGGCTTCACCGGCGCGGAAGAGCGTGACGGAGCCTTCATGCAGGCTGACGGCGGCACTCTGTTCCTTGATGAAATCGCTGAAATTCCGATCAACCTTCAATCGAAACTTCTCAGAGTCCTTGAAGACTGGAAAGTGCGCAAAGTGGGTGAAAGCGGTGTCGGAAGGACGGTCGACGTCAATCTCGTTCTTGCAACGAACAAAAATCTTGAAGACGCGGTAGAAGCGCAGACTTTCAGAAAAGACCTTTTCTACAGAGTTTCGACGCTGCACATCCAGATTCCGCCTCTGCGCGCACACAAAGACGACATCATCCCGCTTGCAAAGCACCTTTACCGTGCTCTGAGCGGCAGAGAACTCGCTATTGAAGACGCTGCTGCGGAAAAACTCGTCTCCTACGACTGGCCCGGCAACGTGCGTGAACTCAAAAGCGTGATAACGCGTTTCGCATACTCGGGCAAAAGCGTTCTCGGAAGCGGCGATCTTCAGTTCTGACGCGGTGAAACATGACAAGATGCGACACACTTTCCGGTGATTTCAAGATTTTTCAGCCTGAAAACGGGCAGCGCTACAGCACAGACGACCTTCTGACCGCCTGGCTTGCGATAAAATGCGTTTCCGGCAATCCTCCTGCGCGTTTTTTAGACCTCGGGAGCGGCCTTGCAAGCGTTCCGATGATAGTTTTATGGAAATTCCAGCAACTGAGCGGCATCGGCATAGAAATCAGGCCGAACCGGTACGAACTCGCCGAAAAATCGCTTGAGACCAACGGTCTGACCGGGAGATTTCACATAATCCACGGAGATCTGCGTGAACTTGCTCTTGACGAAAAATTTGATCTCATCACTTCGACACCGCCTTACTACCAGAGTGCTGAAGGGCCGATCAGCGAAAATGATGACAAAGCGGCAGCCCGTTTTGAACTCAACGGAAACATCGAAGACTACTTCAAAACAGCCGCAAGACATCTGAGCCGAAACGGCCTTTTCATCACCGTTTACCCTTTTTTGTACGCCTCAAGAGTAGAAAATGCCGCCAGAAACTGCGGAATGTTCATAAATTCCAGAGCCGACTTCATTCCGAAAGCGGGGAAGCCTCCGCTAATTTCAATATTTTCGTCATCGTTTTCAGAAAAAGAACTTGTCACGGAAACCCTGACGATGCGCGACGAAGCAGGAAACCACACAGCAGAATACAACAACGCACGGATCTTGTGCGGATTTAAACCGAAAAAGTGAGGTAACAATGGCAAAAAACACGATAATTTCAGAAAAACAGGTCGCTGACATGCGCGTTTTTACGGTTTCTGAAGTCGAGCTCGACAAGTCTGGAAGGCGCGTGAAACATTCGGTCATCAGGTTCTGCGGAACCGCATCGATTCTGGCTATAACTAAAGAAGGCAAAATTCTGCTCGAAAAGCAGTACCGCACGCCGATAGACCGCTGGATCTACGAGATTCCGGCAGGAAAAATCGACAAGGGCGAAGATCCGACGCACTGCATAATCAGAGAACTCGAAGAAGAGACGGGGTACCGCCCGATAAAGATCACAAAAACCTTCGAAGCCTACACCTCATGCGGGTGCAGCGACGAATACATGCATTATTTCACAGCTTTAGTCGAAAAAATTCCCGAAGGAGAACGCAAACTCTTTCCGGAGATCGACGAAGACCTTGAAATTCTCGAAGTGACGCCAGAGGAAGCGTGGAAAATGATCGAGGAAAAAGAGATCGTTGATGCGAAGTCGATCATGCTGATAACCGCATTCAAAGCTGGTCTGGCATAAACCGGCAAATATTGTTTTTATTTCGATTCTTATTAGAATCGCGCGTTTTTTTGATATTTTCGACTGGAGAACGTTATAAAAGCCTGATGAAAACAAATTTTCTGCTTCTTTTTGCACTGCTTGCAACTATCTTTCCCTTTTTATCGCATGCCGACGATGATCTTGACGATTTGTCAATCGAGGATCGTGAAATCGAACCTCTGCCGCAGACCGATGCGAGAATAAACGGATACCGTGAAGATTATAAAAAACCGAAAGGTGAACTTATCCAGATTCCGGAAAAATACAAAAAAAAGAAAAAGAAGAGCAACACTGAAAATTTGAAGATTACGCCGGAAACGGAACCGATTCAGAAAGTGCAACCTGCGCCGGCAACCGGTTCAGGTCCCGTTATCACGGAAAAACCTAAGCCGGCAGCAATAAAAAATCAGCCGCAGACTGAGAAAAGGTCTGAAACAAACCCGCAAAACAAGCTGAAGCCCGGATACTACGGCGAAACGGTCGACGGGGTCCGCGAAGGAAAAGGCAAACTCGTTACGGAAAACAACGATCTTTACGACGGCAACTGGAAAAACGGCAAAAAACACGGACAGGGAATTTACATTTATTCAAACGGCATCAAATACAACGGAACGTGGAAAAATGACAGAATGGACGGCTACGGCTCGCTGATTTTCCCAAACGGAAGCTCGTATTACGGCGAGTTCCGCGACGGTGAAATTACGGGAACCGGAACTTTCAAATATGCCGACAAAACCGAATATTCCGGCGGTTGGAAAAACGGAAAATGGCATGGCCGGGGCTGTTTCAAGCTTGCCAACGGCAAGGAAATAAAAGCTGTTTTTAACAATCAGCAGATAGTTACTTTCATAAATGACGACGGAGATTCAGAATAATCTATTTTAGAATCTTCCTTCAACCAAGAACATAAGACCGTGGACATCCATGACTTCGATGACGTCAGCTTCGCTTTTGTAAGTGCCGTCTTCCTGTGCAACCATTCTCTGGCGGTTGTGGTCACGGGTGAATGAGTATTCAAGCATCGCTGTGAATGAATCGCTGAACTGGTATTTGATGTCGGCTTTGACGAAGAAGATGTCAAGTGCGGCTCTTCCGGTCGGAAGCATTTCACGCGTTCTGTCGAAAGCGGTGCTGACTGCGTCGGTCGAAAGTCTTTCGCGGATGACCATCGTGTTTTTGCGGCCGTTTTCATCTTTTACGGTGTAGGTCGCAGGAATTTTGTAGCCGAAGCTTGCGCCGAACCAGAAGTTCCAGACGAAGTAGTCGGCAGAAACGGTGAAAAGATGTTCCGGAGTCTGCTCAGCTTCGCTCGGAATCGTCGTCCACGGATTTACGCCGGGGGCATCGAAAGTCATGAATGAAAGGTCGCGGTAGCTATACAAAAACATAGCTCTGAGCCCTTTCCAGCGGAAACCGAGGTCAATCGCCGCACCGTGTGCAAAGTAGTCTTCCGTTATCGGCATTGATTCGTTTTTGGCAGATGAAAGGTAATCCGCATTCTGAAGACGTTCGTTCTGGAAGAGGTATTCACCGCGGATTCTCCACGAAAAATCGGTCGTGTAGTCGGGGCGGATCCATGTTCCGTCGGAATAGGAGTTGATGCCTATCGGATCACCGAAACGGGAACCGTTGTTGTATTCGAGATATGCATCAATGCCGTAAGATTTAATGGTGTCGTCTTTCGGATTTGCAAGCAGCACATCGGAAATGTTTACGTTATCACCCTTGTCAATGAAGGCACCCTGAAGGCTTGCCTTGAGACCGAGCGGTTTGTTGTTGTAAGTCAAGCCGCCGAAAAATCCGTAAACTGTCTCTTTCGGAACGATTTCGGTCGAGAGTTTGTCCGTTTTTGACTGAGCATGAGCCTTGAAACCGAAATATACCGAAAAATCGGAGTATCCGTAAAGAACCTGAAATCCCGGAACGGGCGAAGAGTCGCTCTGAGGCCATACGGAAGCGTTTCCGCCCCAGCGGAGTCCGCGCAGCGTTCCTATCGCGATGTTGTCAGCGTTATACGGATAAAGAGTAATGTTGAATCTGTGCGTCGTCGGATGACGGAAATCAATTTCAAGGAATGAACGGTCTTCCTTCAGAGATGTCGTGAGTTTGTCTGACATCGCATCGACTGCGTTGTACATCGCGAAAGAGAGCGACATTCTCGCCGTGAGGTAAGGCAGAAAACCCTTTTCTTCGTGGAAAAGCGAAAGTTTCGTCGAACTTTTAACGTTGTTGGAGTACCCGTAGACTCTGTCGGCGAAATCTTCATATTCATACCTTGAACCGATGTCCCATTTCGGAGAATACTGCGAATTGTCGCGGAGGTTGTCGTCGCCCATGATGAATGCGATACTGCTTTTGGTGTAGCTTGTCTGGATGAGGCCGTTCGTGTCCTCAGTGCCGTAGACTTCCTTCTTTTCAGCAGCCGCATCTTCCGTTTTTTCACCTTCTTCCGGCTTTGCTTCCGCCTGAGCCGTCACGGTTTCGTCACCTTCTTTAGCTCCGGCTTCTTTCTTTTCCGCCTCTTTTTCCGCCTCTTTTTTCGCCATTTCTTCGGCAACGGCTTCACGGACGAGTTTCGCAAGTTCTTCCTTCGAGACCGTTACCGTGTCGTCGTCGTCCTTCGTCCCAACGGTTTCCTGAAGATACTTCTCATAATAGTTTTCAACACTTTCGTCTGCAGACACCTCGGATCCGCTTTCTTCACCCTGTGCTTCCTGTGCAGACAGTGAAAAAACTAAAATAAGGGAAATTAAAAAAATGATTTTTTTCATGGCAATTCTCCGAAATTATTTGTCGTCACAATCCAAACATTTTATGTCATTCATGTCGCGCGGGACCAAAATCCAGGTTGAAGGTCTCGCACTCGTGTGCTGCTTTAAAATCCCGGTAAAATTATAGTGATGTGATACCTTTCCGTCTTCCTCCGGCTTTTCGGCGACGGCGTTGAAAAGCGGCGCAGTGTAAAGCGTCTGTGCCATGATTGTCTTTCCGCTGGAAGTTTCAAGCGGGAACTGCGAGTATTCGACATACGACGAATCCTCCTCGTTGAACCATGCAACAGTAACGTTTTCAACCGTAACAAGCGAAGCCTCACGTTTCTCCATTTGATTGTCATCCGTAAGAATATCATTGATGTTTTTCGGTTCAGGGATAAGCGAAGTATCGATTTTCAGCTCTTTCCTGCCGTTTTTCTCGACATAAACCGGATGGAAAGTGGGGAAACTCATTTCGGTGAATCCGAAAAACTCGAACACCGAACCGTTTGCGCTTTCAATCAGAGTGCCGACCGGCAGAAACATGTTTTCTTCAATATTGTCGTCAACGTAAGGAGTAGAATAAGTATACATGTAGATCGAAGAATAGTCTTCCGCGCCGACTTCATGCAGATAGAAACCGCCTTCAATTACGGCGATGACGACCATCTCCCGGTCTTTCAATGTCAGATTGCGGTTGTTAAAGAAAGAAGGCATTCCCCTTGCCCCGCTTGCCATTCCCTGAATAGCCGAAATCGTTGCGACATTTGTATAAAAAACGGGGGAAACGCCGATTTTTCCTGTCGGTTCATAGCTCGAATCGCCTTCGTGTTTTTTGACTTCCTGCACTACGACACGGTCGTTGTCAAGACAGTATTTCATCTTCACTTTGACATTCCCGGCATACCCGTTTTTCACCGTTATCCTCTCGACATCGGCATTTTTGCCGTAAAGCAGACCGACTTCGACTTCGCCGCTGTAATCAGTCTTGGGCTTTTTGTCGTAACCTAAAGCAGTGATGTTTATCGTCGTGATAATACCGCCTTCAGGATTTTCGATTCTTTTTTCCGGAGTTCCCAAGTCAAAATCATCGGCAAATTCGACCTTAAATCCGGCAAGCCCTTTATTTTCAGGCTTTTCGCCGGTCGTTTCACCGCACGAAACAACAAAAAAAGCCAGTAATATCAATAACAAAAATTTTTTCTTCATAACGAGCACCTCGATTTACAAACATAAGACGAGGCATTTTATTTATAATGAGAATTTTTTCAATTTTAGTCCTATTTTTTTTACGGATTTATTTGACTTAAAGAGTCGTGACCGAACAGCCGTCAGAAGATTTGGAGTTACCGGTAGCCATACCGTCGTCGGAAGCTGCCGTTTCCCCGTCTGAAATGTTCTCTTCATCTCCGTCGTCAGGAGTCTTATCATCTTCTGTATCCGTTTCATCAGGTTCATTGAGCGGAACGCATCTTGAGTCGGAGCATTTTGCGTTTTCGTCAACACAGTCGTGGTCTTCTTCGCACGGCATTCCGCAGATATTGGTCTTTTCGTTGTAAAGTTTGTGACATTTCATGCTGTAACCGTAGCCGAAATTTCTGCACTGGCTGTCGTCTTCGCAACCCGGAAGGCAGAGGTCAACCTTGTACCCCATGAAATTAACTTCTGCACATTTGTTCGGGCCGTCTTCATCGTCGTTGCAGCGGTCGTCATTGCTGCACATGATGAGACAGATTCCGTCAGGCATTTCTGTCATGCACATCGTTGCGCTGTATTTGCAGTCCTCCGTTGTTTCACACGGCCCCATCGGTTCTGACGG
Organism: bacterium; assembly: GCA_017961325.1. Taxonomy (GTDB): domain Bacteria; phylum UBP6; class UBA1177; order UBA1177; family UBA1177; genus UBA1177. The sequence goes on from JAGCXM010000014.1 coordinate 19,470, forward strand.
ATTCATGCGGCAGAGTTTTGTCTTTTTGTCACAGTATGCTTTGCTTTCATCGCAGTCGCTGTCATCTTTGCACTCAGGGAAGCACAGTCCGAGTTTTTCATCTGAGCAAACCAGACCTTCCGGACACGGATTTTCCTTGCTGCATTCAAGAAGACATTCTGAGCCATAGTCGTCTGTCGGTGCCGTTCCGTCCGGACAGGTGTAAGTGTCGTTTTTTACTACACAGTAACCGTTTTTAACATTGTACTTGCCGAAATTGCCGGTAAGACATTGAACTTCTTCGCCTTTGAAATCGGCTGTTTCGCACTCTGTGTCCTTTTTGCAGTTTGCTGCAACTTTGGAAATGTCTTTGTTCAAACCTTCGTCGACTTTGCCGTCGCAGTTGTTGTCAAGGTTGTCTGCCGTTTCATCGCCGCTCTCTTCGCACATCTCCAGACCCATTGCGAGTCTTACAGCCTTGAGCAGGTTGAGTCTGCCGTATCCGTATTTTATGCTGTGACCGTTTTCGTCGTAGTAACCTGTTTCCGGATTTACCTTGTCGGCACTTTCGTGAAGGATTTCGACAGCTTCTTCCAGTGTGAGTTCAGGATTTACCGAGAAGATGACGCCGAATGCACCGGTGATTACAGGAGCTGCCGAAGAAGTTCCGCTGAACTGGTTCGTGTAGTCTTTGTCAAGATCACCGTAGCCTGTCAGGAAGCTCGTTGCGATGCCGATAAGCGGCTGCATTGAAAGCGAGGGAGCAACGATGTCGAGCATGTCGCCGTAGTTCGAATAAGTGACCCGGGTATCCCAAGCCGAGCTTGCGCCGACCGTTACAACACTGCTGTTAACAGTTTTTTCGCCGCGTTTCATTTCAAATTTGTAAGAGAGAATTCCGGTGTAGGCCGCATCAATGCCGTCGTTTCCGCTTGCATACACGATAACGCCGCCTTTGCCGTTTCTGCCTTCTTCCATGAATTTTTTGTGGCTTTTGATCTCGCCTTCCGAAGCCGGAATGTCACCCATGCCTGCTGCAGGTCCGAAAGAACAGTTAATTGCGACAATTTCGGGATCTTCGGCATATTTCGTGTAGATTTCCATAAGTTTTTTATCGGATGAAGCCGACTCCGTGCCGATTCCGCCTTCCATGTATGTTACAGGATAAATTCCGCACCACGGACAGATGCCGACCGTTCCTATCTCGTTGCCTTCAGCTGCAGCAACACCTGCGCAGTTCGTTCCGTGCGAATAGTATGCCGGATCTGACATCGGGTCATTGGGATCCGGGGTATAGGTTCCGGGATTTCCCGTTTCGCCCGGATGAACCATGTTGAAGCCGTCTTCAAGCTTGTTTTTGAGGTCGGGATGCTCGAAATCGACGCCGCTGTCCATGATTGCGACTTTCGTCTTCTCGTCAAAACCTTCAAGATTTCCAGCTTCGATCCGGTCATGGATGAACTTCATCGCCTCTTCGAATCTGATGTCGGCGTTTTTCAGCGTGTCAATTTCCGCAACGGTATAACTATATCCTGCACTTTTGTAACCGATTCCCTTTCCGGTGTTTTTAAGTGACCACTGATAGTTTTCAGTATAGTATTTGTCCTTGATCGGAAACTTCACCGGATTTACGGCTTTGAGCTCATATCTTCTGTAAAGGTTAGGGAACGCGAATCCGTCGCCGTTCTCGACGATCTGCTGAGCCGTTTTGACACTGTCGGCTGCGCCGCCGAACTCTATAAGATCATATCCGTTCAAGATTTCTGCAGCTTTAACTCCGTATTTTTTCTCAATAAATTCAACCGATTTCGAACCCTGATAGAAAAAAACGGAATCGGCAACAACAATGTTCATTCCGACAAGGTAAACCGGAAGATTTCCCTTCTGATGCTTGTCAATAACGATAAATTCATTGCCTGAAACCCACTTCATCCTGTAGTTTTCAGGCGCTTTGAGCGAAGCTGCATCGATTTTCGCAGCAAAAACGTCACCGTTTCTCTTCATCTCGAAAAACGTTCCGTCACTCCTGTAAACTTTTTCGGCAAACAAAGTCATGCAGAAAAGCGCCATGAGCGTGAAAAGCATAAACTTTTTCATAGTTTCCTCCAAATTAAAAAACAAAAAGGCACAATATTTAAGCAAACTTCAAACTTGAATTTTTTATTCAACGATATCAATCAGTTAAGCATCCCTGCCGCAGCACTTTTTATATTTTTTGCCGCTTCCGCACGGACACGGATCGTTACGGCCGACTTTCGGGGTTTCACGTCTTACCTGTTCCGGCATTATCTGCGTTCCGTCCTCGAAAAACCATTTTCCGTCGATTTTTTTGAACATTGCATGCTCGTGATGGCACTGCATAACGCCGTCAAGCATCGAAAACGCCTTGAAATCGACGCAACCGGTTTCGTCATCCTTTCCGCCGGCCTCGGTTCCCGTAATTTCGAGTTTTCTCCAATCTGTCTTTCTTGACCATCTTTCGACGGCTTCGCGCGACATGTTTCCGGTCTGATCAGGAACGACGGTGTCCATGATGAAATCTATCTCGTGAGCGGCAAAAGCAGAATACCTCGCACGCATAAGTTCTTCGGCGGTCTCGGCGGTTTTCATCCCTTTTATTACGGGTTCGCAGCAGTTTTCGTAGTTTTTTCCGCTTCCGCAGTAACATTCAGTCATTTTTTCCTCCTATTTCAAGAACCATTTTTTATCTTCTTTCGAGAACTCGAACTCCGACTTCTCATTCGTTGTTTCGGGTTTTATGTACTGTTTGTCGGCGAGCGGCTTGAAAATTTCGTAAAGTTCGCCGGCACACTCTGTTTTCACCTGATATTCAGCCGATGCGTATTTTCCGGTGTTCACAATCCCGCTGAAACGGTCGAAAACCGTAGTGCAGACTTCAACGGTGCAGCGGTTTTTGTCGCATTTGAAGATTTTTTTACCCTCTTCCGTCGCCTCGAACATCGGCATCTTCCTGCCTGCCGCCTCGACATAGACGTCGTCTTTGAAAGTGAGATATTTTCCCGTCGCTATCGCCTTGTAAACCGGCACATAACTCGGATCGGTCATTGCTCCGAGATAGAAAGAGACGCTTCGGCCGGGCATTTTTGCAAGTCTTTCCTTAATAAGAATTTCCGCAGTTTCCGGCTTGAGCGAGTTATCTTCGCATGAAACAAGCAGAAACAGCACGAAAAGAAGCGGCAAGAATATTTTCTTCATGATTCACCTGCTCATTTTCAAAGATATAACAACTTGATTTTTCTAAGATTTTTTAGAGTAAATAAGCTCCACCGCATCACGCACTGTTTTGATGTTCTCCATATCACCGTCAGAAATTTTTATCTCAAAAACATTTTCAAGTTCCATGACGAAATCGGTGATATCGATCGAATCGGCATTCAGATCATCCTGAAAAGATGTGTTTTCAGTTACTTCGATATTCTTTTTAACGACCAATTTTTCTTTCGTCAGCTTTATAACCTTTTCCAAGACTTCGTTTCTTTCCATTTTTTCCTCCAAATTTCATAACACCAAAAAACCTGCTTTTTTAATCATTACTTGAAAAATTGTCAATTTTCTGTACCTCACCGCGTACTACCGGACTGTTTTAATCATCGACACGCATGGTTGCAGTAACTCCGTAACGGTCCGAAACGGAATATGTTTTTTTCGTGTGGTTTTCGTAATTCAAATCAACGAAATTGCCGTCGAAAACCCTGTGTGAAGAAAAGCTGTAACCTTTTTTGTAACGGAAAAAAATGTGGTTCGGAACCGATTCCTGCGTTTCTTCCGATACAAAAGGATTTTCCTGACAAACGGTGCATTCGGGCGTTTCTTTGTATCCCAGATCGAAATAAGGATCATACCAGCCGTTTTCTTCAAAAACTGAAACAGGCGCAGGATTGCTTTCACCGAGATCCCAGAGTGCGGAATTTCCGTCGAAATCGCCCAGAATGACCCTCTGGACGACATCGTCATCAACGGGAATCGCAAGAATCTGTTCGACCTGAGTCAGCTGTTCGTCTTCCCAGCTTTCACCGAAACCGTCGTATTCGGCATCGCTGAGCGGTGAAAGCCCTGTACATATAACCTGAATTTTGCCTATGCCGTCTTTCTCGACATTTGCGGCAACAGCAGTACGCATCCTGCCGTAAGACCTTAATTTTACCGGCTGCTTGCCGGACATAGGAAGTTTTGACACCATAAGAACGCCGCTGTTTCCGTCAAATTCGTATTCAAGTCTTTTTGCCGGAATTTTCGTCTCCTGCATGCATTTTTCGAGAATTTCGGTATAACTGCCGCCGGCAATCGCCTCAATTCCGTTGCTCAGCATGCAGTTCCTGCAGTCTCCCGGCAGTTCGAGAAAACTCTGCCAGCAGCTTTGAACTATACAGCCGGCGTTGTAATCCGGACAGTTCTGCATGACGCACGAAACGATAGGCATTACGTCTTCCGTCGAACATGAGGGCGGGATCGTCTGCGCTTCAACGGATTCAAGATCTGCGTCGCCGTTGGCCGTCTTTGCATAAAGCGCGTAACCGTAACCGTAATCGTTCTTGAGCATTTTTCTCACTTCATCGAGAATTTTATCTCCGTAAAGATCCTGAATGCAGAGAATATCGCTCGAGTTTTCGGCGAAAATGCTCCTCATTTTATGAAATCTGGCAACCTTATAAGGCAGATCGTCAGTCATTTTCGCATTGAAAGTCGTCAAAGTCAGCATCTTGCCGCTTTCCTCCGGATCTTGGATATAATTGCTGCAGGAAACAAGCGCCGACAGTGCAAAAAAAGCCGTAAGTATGCGGATCACAAGATTTTTTTTCATTTTCCCCACCTTTTATTCATCAGTCATAGTAAAGTGCCTTTACGATTTCGCTGAAAGTAGTGACACCGTCCGCCAGCTTGCGGATCGCCGCCTCCTTCAAAGTCATCATTCCGTCCATAACCGCGTTGTTGCGGAGTTCCTCGGTCGTCGCGCCGCCTGAAATGAGGGAACGCATTTTTGCCGTTACCGGCATATATTCGATAATCGCCGTCCTCCCTTTGTAACCGGTGAAACGGCATTTGACGCAGCCTTCCGAATCCCGGATTTTGTATGTATGTTCCAGCGGAAGATGAAGCGTGATCTTCTCCTCTTCGGTCATTTCACGGGTAAATGCGCAGTGCGGACAAACTTTTCTGACGAGCCTCTGCGCAACTACGGCATTGAGAACGCTTGCGATAAGAAAAGGTTCTACTCCGAGATCGCCCAGCCTTTCGACCGCCGTCGCTGTATCATTGGTGTGAAGCGTCGAAAGCACCAAGTGTCCCGTAAGCGCTGCCTGAACGGCGTTTGCCGCAGTCTCCTTGTCCCTGATCTCGCCTATCATTACGATGTCGGGGTCCTGCCTAAGAATGTGGCGCAAAGCGCTTGAAAAAGTGATTCCGGCCTTTACGTTCACTCCCATCTGGTTGATTTCGTCGATAACGATTTCTATCGGGTCTTCGACCGAAATTATATTGACTTCGGGAGAGGCCATCGTTTTGAGAGTCGAATAGAGCGTCGTCGATTTTCCGCTTCCCGTAGGTCCGGTGACAAGCACCATTCCGTAAGATTTCCGCATTGCCTCTTCAAAGGATTTCTTCTGTTCGTCTGTAAAACCTATATTGCTGATATCCTTAATAAAATTACCGGATTCCAAAATACGCAGAACCATTTTTTCACCGCTTACGACAGGAATGGTGCTGGCTCGGAGCTCAACCGTCTGTCCAGTTTCGGTGAGAACTTTGATTCGACCGTCCTGAGGACGCCTTTTTTCGGCGATATCCATCTTTGCGAGCATTTTGAGACGGCTCAGAAACGGAAGATGCGCCTCCGCCGGAAACGAATAAATCGTGTGGAGAATGCCGTCAAGCCTGAAACGGATGTGGGTTTCGTTCTGCTTCGGCTCGATGTGGATGTCGCTGGCCTCCTGCTCGATCGCATACTTCAACATATAGTCGACAGCGTTGATGATGTGCTTGTCGTCCATATTCTTCGCCTGACCGAGCCCTGTCAAGTTCTCCAGATTATTGAAGTTTTCCTTCGAGTTATCGTCAGCTGCCGCCTTTATCGACTTTTTAAAGCCGAAAAGATCGTCAAGAGTTTTTTCAATCTCGCCTGCCGAAGAGACAACAGGGATTATTTCGCAGCCGCTACTTGTCGAAAGCTGGTCAATGACGTCCATTCTGAAAGGATCGGCCATTGCCACGACGATTGAATCGCCCTCCTTGTAAAGCGGGATCAGGTGATTCAGTCTGCCGTATTTCGCGCTTATCGTTTTGATCGTGAGCTGCGAATCTATTTTCAGCGGATCTATAACCATATATTCACAGCCGCTGCGCGCTGCAATCAGTTTCAGGATCTGCTCTTCGTCGCATTTCACACCTTCGTTTTCGCAGGCGAAAGAAACAAGTTCCGTCACAAAAGGCTCCCTGCGGAATTTACCCTGAAACATTGACTCGTAGTAGTCCCGTCTCGCTACGATCAGTTCTTTCAGATTCTTGTCAATTACCGAATATTCTTCAAGCATTTCAAGAAGAATCGGCACGGTAAGTTCTATTTTCATCGGGTCTCCTTTTTCAAAAAACAGCACTTTTTAACATGTAACAAAAAAAACTTCAATAAATTTCAAAGACGGCGCATATTTTCGAGCCGTTTTTCCGCCCAATCCTTTTTTCTGGTTCCGGCCAGATAGGTGAGAAGTTCTTCCGCCGTGTTGAAAACCGTTCCTTCGAGTCTTCCTATGCTGTCGAAGTGGCAGCCTTCTTCTTCAGGCGGATATTCGCGGCATAAATCGGGGCGTGCTTCATAAATCGAACATCTGCCGGAATCATTAAGGTTTTCGCACTTTCCCATGACAATTACCGACCAATCGCGGCCGTTTTTCAGAATTTTGATGTTCGGGTTGAAAAGCCACCATATTATTTCGTCGAAACGCTCTTCGGAACGGGGCTCCTTTTCTATGTCGATCGTGACGTAGCGGCAGCACATTCCGTTGCAGAAACGACAGTCGTCGCCGTTGAAGTACATTTCCTGCTTTTTAGACATAACTACCTGAATTTAATGGTAATAAGAGCCAGAGCCGCCATGATTGCGCTCACTATCCAGAACCTTGTGACGATCTTCGCTTCGGCCATTCCCTGATGCTGGTAGTGATGATGCAGAGGCGCCCTGTAAAGAATCCGCCTGTACATTCTGAACCCGATGTTTTCCTGCACGAAAGTCGAAGTTATCTCGATCACGAAAATCGCTCCCGCGATTATGAAAATCACTTCCTGCCTGATTAAAACGGCGGCCGTTCCCATCGTTCCGCCTAAGAAAAGGCTTCCCATGTCGCCCATAAAAACTTCGGCCGGATGCGAATTGAACCACAGAAATCCTGCACCGGCACCGATTATCGCACCGCAGAAAACAGCGATTTCTCCGCTTTTCGGGATGTATTCGTAAAGCAGGTGCTGCGCCTGGATTTTGTTGCCGACGATGTATGCGAAAACACCGATTACAGCGAAGACGAAAACCGACGGAACTATCGTGAGACCGTCCATACCGTCTGCGAAATTGACTGCATTTGCAGAGTAGACGATTATGAAAACTATCCACAAAAAAGTGAGAACGGTCGAACTGAAGACAAATCCCTTGAAAAACGGAATCTGGAACGAGTTGGCAACATCTGCCGGAAGCGGCGAAACTGCCGGAGTAAGAACAAAAACGGCTAGCATAACGCCGAAAAGTATCTGGACCGTGTATTTCGCAAAGCGTGAAAGTCCGGCGTCGGCATCACGGCCTTTGATTTTTTTGTAATCATCGATCGCTCCGAAAACTGCAAACCACACCGCACTTGCAAGAAGAGCGAGTATGAATCTGTTGGTAAGATCGCACCAGAGCAGCGCACTGCCGATTCCGGTAATAAAAATCAGAATTCCTCCCATTATCGGAGTTCCCGTTTTCTTCTGCGAATTTATTTCGCCGTAGCTTCTTTCGAAAGAGCGGAATCCGTGCCTGTAAAGCGCGTTGATAAGCGGTCTGCCGATAATCAGTGAAAGGAAAAACGCCGTTACGAAGGCAATCAGGGTTCTCGAAGAAAGATATCTGAAAACTGCGAATCCGCCGCCGGCGCCGAAAACGGATTTGAATATCGCGTATATCATGATTTTTTCTCCCGTGAAATAAGTTCCATGACCGAATTATACTCTTTCTTGAGCTCGTATTCGGTCGTGTATCCGTTGCTTGTGATAAGAATCCTGTCAATTTCCGCCGCAGCAGTCTTTTTGTCGAGAGCCCCTCTTTTTATAAGGATTTCAAATGCCTGAAAAATTGCCATCCTCACTTTCCAGACCGCATCGAAATAAAGTTTTGAAAAGTGGTTTAGCAGCGTTTCAGTGTCAGTTGAAATCTGTGCTGCGGAAAGAACCGCGTCCATTCTTACTTCAAAGCACCTGTCGGACATGTTCTTAAAAAGCGTTTCCATGAATTTTCCGAGTTCAGCGTCGTTTGTTCCGAAATGCCCCGCAAACGCAGGAATACACCTTTCAGCCGAAAAACGGGTTTCGTAATACGGATTTCCAAGCCCAGAAACTATAGCATTGAAAAGATCAGTGCGCTTGTCGCTTCCGCAGAGTGGCGTCAGCTGCTTCAATGCCGAAAAGGCGTCCCTGCTCAGAAACGGTGCACTGTTTCTGTCTGCGGCGTATCTGATTATGAGCGGAATGACTTCGGCATAGCCCAGAATTCCGGATGAGCGGCACGCTCGCGCTCTGATGACGGGATTGTGAGACGAAAAAAGCATGTCGATTTTGTTTTTTATGAGTTTCACCTCATCCGTTTCAAGCGGTTTTCCGGCCCCCGATTTGGTTTTCTGCAAAAACTTTTCGAGCGTTGTCGAATTGAGCCCCAGAACACGGTCGTTTACAAACTCCGTTCCCTTTATTTCGGCCGGTTTTCCGCCGAGACGGCAGAGATAAAGCAGATTTTTGACGATTATTTCTGCAGGATTCCCCGGGAAAATGCTTTTCGCCGCTTCCGACATTCCGGCAAGTTTCTGCCTGTCCCCTCTGAGTTTCGAAACTGTTTCGCAGAATTCGTCCGCATCGGCGAACGCAATATTGATCCCGTTCAGAGGATCGGTCCTTTCATAGATTACTGCTGCAGCTCCGGCCCGCTCGATGAATCTTGCGTTGCCTATCTGGTGGTCGTTTCCGATGTTGCTTATCGGGATTATAACCGAAGGCTTTCCCTGGCGGCACACTTCGACGATCGAACCTGCCCCTGCACGGATGACGAGAAGATCGGACGCAGCGTAGTAAAGCCCCATGTTGTCGATGAAATCGCGTAGAATGTATCTCTTTTCCGCATCTCCCAGATTCTGTTTTTCAAGAATTCCGGAAACATCGTTGAAACCGTGGTATTCGTAGGTTTTCCCAAAAGGCCTTCCGGCTCCGTGTATTATGTAAGTATTTGAATCTTCAAGAAGTTTCTTTGCCGAATTCGCCAGAACGCGGTTTATCGTGCGCGATCCCTGCGAACCGCCGAAAGCGAAAATCACGAAAGCGTTCTCAGGAATTCCGAGTTCATTTCTCGCCTCCTGCCTATCCTGCATCGAAATCGAGCTCCTTACCGGATAACCGGAGAAAAATCCTTTGTTTTTCGGCAGATGTCTTATCGTTTCGGAGAAGGAGACCGCAACCTTGTCCGCAGCCTTCGCGGCCGCCCTGTTCATTTTTCCCAGATCGGTGTTCGATTCGTGGATCATGATTCTGGTCCTGAAGAGTCCGAACGTCGCCCTGCGGAGCATCCACGCGGCAAAAACGGTGGGCGCGCTTACGAATCCGCCCGTTGCGAAAACTGCCGCAGGCCTGATTTTAAGCAGAAGCAGAGCCGCCTTAGAAAGCCCGAAAAACATCGTCATCGCGAATTTCAGCAGAGAAACAGGCGATTTTCCCTGAGGAAGCGGAGTGCTTTTCACGAATTTAAGCGGAATACCGACTTTGGGAACCATCGTTCCTTCGGCTTTGTTTTTAACGCCTATGTAGGTGATATCGGCTTCAGGCAGAGCCTTTTTGAGTTCGGCCGCAACCGCAAGCGCGGGACTTACATGACCGCCGCTGCCGCCGCCCGTGAAGACGAATTTTATCTTTTTTTCAGTCATAGAACCTCTTTTCATACAAAAAACCGGCGTTTTTTAGCAAAAATACGGAATATTACAAGTTATTTCAAACCTCAAAAAATACATTTCATTTCGATTTCACCTGATGTGCGAAAGCTTCGAGGCGGTTTCTGTTGTGTGTTGAATGCAGTCCTTCGTAGACCAGAGTGCAGATCGGAATGTCGCCCATCTCATGCCGCAGTGCCGGCGTGAGCGATTCGGTGACGGTTCTGAGCATGCAGTTGTGGCACATGACGTTCAGAATTCCGTCAGCTTTCGCCTCGTGAAGCTCGCCGATCCGGCTTAAATTCAGCGTTAAAGCACGGTCGATGGTAATGTCGATGCGTTTTCCTACAGTTTTTTTGATAAAGTTGAGGTCGCGCTCCTGCGGAGTTCTGACTGTGTCAGGGAAGTATCTGTCAATGAGATGACGGCACATTCTGACGGCCGGGAAAGCTCCCTTCGCGAGAAAACTTCTGAATTTCTTCCCCTCTTTCAGAAAATCGTCCGATTTCAGTTCGAGCGCCATGAACGTGAGGTCTATCATCGAACACGACGGCCAGACTTCAAATCCCATGTTTTTTAAATTTTCAAAGAGTCTGCCGTTCGAATGAGTGTTGATTCTTGTGTAAACGTCCCCGACGACGCCGATTTTCGGTCTCGTTCCCGCTTTGGGAGTGAGCCTGACCGCTTTCAGAGCCCTGACTCCGCGTTTTACCGCCTTGAAAAAGCGGCCTTTTTCAAGCCCGGTTTCAATGTCCGAGAGAATTCCGCGGTAAACCCTGTCAACCGAGCCCGGCTCCTCTTCATAAGGCTCGATTTCGGTTTTCCATTTGAAAAAGCGGTCGATTGCGTATATTCCTAGCGCCATCCTTGCAAGGTACGAAGGACCTAGCTCCTTCATATTGGTTTCATCGGTAATGTTCATTATCGTGACTTCGCCGAGTCCGATTCTTTTCAAAATCAGGTGCATGGCTATGATATACTGAGGAAGAAGGCACGCACCGAAGTACGACGGTCCGAAATAACACGCCTTTTCAGGTACGAAATCGGGGCGTTTCGCCGCTTTGAGCAGGTCTCCGACAAATGAAATGAACGGATGGCACTCTCTGCCGTAGGCGTATTTGAGCCCGAGTTCCCAGCTTTCGTCATCGGTCGGCGGAAGCAGAACGACCTTGCAGCCGCTTGCCTTGAGTGCACCGCTTATGGCCAAGGCGTGATCCATGAAACTCGGAATGTAATAAGTGTATTCGCGGAGAGGAATTTTCGGTTTTCCCGGGTCATCTCCGTCAACTTCGCATCTCAATTCGTCCGTAACTGCAAAGTTGCGTGAAAATGCTTCAAGCCGCGTCACAAGACCTGCTTCGGCACGGTGGTCGTCAAATTCCACAAGAAGATGCGGCGTGTCTGAAAGTTCGTATTCAAGATACTGGTCGATAAAAGCATCCGGACCGCAGCCGAAATTCGTTACGATGACCCCGCCCAAATTCTTATGCTTTTTAAGAATTCGCGCTGCCTTCACGAGTTTTCTGCCATACCCCCAGCGTACCCGGTCCCAAAGATGCGGAAGTTCCTCGGAATCAAGCGGCAGGAAATCGGTCGGAATCACCGATATTCCCAATTTGCAGAGCCGTTCCGCGATATTCAGGTTTATGTGACGGTCGCTCGTGTTGTAAGGTCTGCCCAGAAGCACGACTCCGCGTCCGTTTTCCCGCTCGACTTTCTCAATGATTTCCTTTCCCTTTTCAATGCACTTTTCAACGAATTCCCTCTGAGCTTCCAATGCCTTCGAAAGTGCATCTTCTATTGATTCCACCGGCATGTGAAGCGTTTTTGACGCATTTTCGACCCAGAATTTTTCTTCTCCCCTGACCGGATAGCGGATAGTCAGGATTTCGGCGTCGGTTTCAAGATTTTCCCTGATGACGTAAGGAGCAGCCTGAGTGTAAGGACAGGCGTACTGCAGATGTTTTCCCTTCGGCGGCGCGAAAAACTGCATGTGCGGAATGAAAATGCGTTTAAACCCTTTATCCAGAAGGGTTCGGACATGTCCGAAGAGCACTTTCATAGGATAGCAGAACTCGGCCGGAACGTGAATAAGCCCCGATTGAACGATTTCTGCGTCGGTTTCCGGCGACAGAACTATTTTATAGTTCAATTCTCCGAAAAATGTTGCCCAAAAAGGGAGAAATTCCGTCAGATTCAAGGCGAACGGCATCGCTAAAACCTTTTCCGGTAAAGGGTTTGGCGAAGTTTCATCGTATTTTTCGAGATACGAAAGAAGAAGTTTTTCCCGAATTTCAAAAGCGTTTACCGCTTCAGCTTCGTTTTTTGCCGATTTCGGTGAAAAATACTCCTCCGCGGCAAAGATTGCAGCCCCTATCGCACCCGAAATTTCAGGATAGGGATGGATTCTGATCTTTGTTTTCAGAAGTTTTTCAAAAACGGCGCCTACCGCCGTGTTTTTTGCGACTCCGCCCTGAAAAACGATATTTTCACCGAATTTTGAAGAGCCTACGACTTTTTCAATGTAGTTTTCGCATGTCGCATAGGCCAATCCGGCGCACAGGTCTTCTGTTTTCGCACCGCGCTGCAGGTGGTGGACAAGATCGGAATCCATGAAAACGGTGCACCTGCTTCCCAGTTTCACCGGATGAAACGATGCAAACGCAAGCTTTGAAAAATCGTCTTTTATGCTGATTTTAAGACGGTTCGACTGCTCTTCCAGAAACGATCCCGTTCCGGCGGCACAAGCTCTGTTCATCTTGAAATTGTTGATTTTCCCCTCTTTCATTCTGATGAATTTCGAGTCCTGACCGCCGATTTCTATGATAGTGTCGCAATCCGGAAAGAAATACCCGCAGGATATCGACTGAGCCGAGATTTCATCAAGAGCAAGAGGCGTATTCAAATGTCTGGCAGCCAGAATCCTTCCTGAACCTGTTGCCGCAACTGCCGTGAAAGGTGCATGGTCGGGAGCTTCCGCGCGAATTTCAGCAACAACTTTTTCAACCGCTTCAAGCGGTTTTCCCGCTGTCGAAATGTAGGCGCTTGCAACAAGATTTCTGTTTTTATCGATCAATGCCCCCTTCGTGCTGACCGAACCGACGTCGATTCCCAGGAAAAGTGACGAAAAATCCTCAGAGTGTCCCATAATTTCTATACTCTGCGGGATTTCTTCCGCTTTCAGCGGATAGAGATCGCTTTCTTCCGCGAAATCGAAAGCCTGTGAAAAATTTCTGACGATGTCGTCAAGCAAAAATTCTTTTTCAGAGCCTCCAGTTGCGACAAGCGCCGCTCCTATCGCCCCCATCACACCGAAGTGTTCAGGAATTCTGAGCTCTTCTTCATTCAGCCCCAGAATTTCTCGGAAAGCCCTAACCACACCCTTGTTTGCGGCGACTCCGCCCTGAAAAAGTATCGGCGGTTGAGGCAGTTTTCCGCGGCACAAAGCCGAAAGATAGTTCCTTGCAAGAGAAAAGCAGAGCCCTGCGGCGATTTCATCCTTGGGAACCCCCTTCTGCTGGAGGTGAATCATGTCGGATTTCGCAAAAACGGAGCATCTTCCGGCGACGCTCGGCACGTTTTCAGCCGAAGACGCGATGTTTCCCAGTTCTTCAGTTGTCATGCCCAGTCTCTGCGCCTGCTGATCCAGAAATGCGCCGGTTCCGGCAGCGCAGAGTTCGTTGAAAGCGTGGTTTTTTAGATAGAATCTGCCGTTTTTGTCGCGGCCGACGGTTATGAACTTTGAATCCTGACCGCCGATTTCGATTATATATTTCGTTTCGGGATAAAGCGTCCATGCGGCGGTAGCGTGGGCGACGATTTCATTCGTAACGTCAAAACCGAGCTGATCCGCTATGAGTTCCTTGCCCGAACCGGTAACGCAGACGCCCGAAAAAACGGTTCCCTTGAAATTTTCAGCAATTTCTTCAAAAAGCGCTGCCGCAGCCTGCATGGGCCGGCCGTTCGTCCGTCGGTAATTTTCGTAAACGATATTTTTGTTTTCATCAAGTATGACGCAGTCAAGACTGACCGAACCCAAATCAAGTCCTAAAAAGTGTTTCATGTTTTACCTGCAAAACAATCCGTAAATCGACTCCCCGCATTCGGACGGGATTTTCCCGACTCCGCAAACGGCAGATTATAATGCAACTTCAACTGATTTGAATGTTTTCACTTCTTCGGATTATTCAAAGTCAAAAATTTTTCTTATCTTCAATAATTCCGATGAATTGTTCCAAGATCTGCCGTAAAGACAAAATCATCCCCATAGAAGTTAAATCGTCAGGCTACAAAACCCATAAGTCATTGGATTTATTCTGCGAAAAATTCTCTTCAAGAATCGGTGAAAAATTCTGCTTTATACAAAAGATTATCAGAAAGACGGCGAAGTTCTTTGTATTCCCGCTTATTTTGCGTGGATATTGTGATTTTGTTATTTATTAGCGATGGGATGTTACCTATAATGTTTTATGCTTGACAAAGATACTGTTATTTTCATTGATTTCTCTTCTATCAATTCTTCCAATTGAAGTTTGTTTGTTTCCTGATCAGGACATTTTGGACCAAGCATTATCTCTTCAAGTTTCAACGGAAATTTATCAAGACCAATATCCATGTAGGGATTTAATATATTTGTTCCGTTTGCAAGCAGCCATTCTTGGTCATATACCTGCCACTTACATTTATCTACTATGTATAATAGCCTAATCTCAGACTCGACATTCCAGTCTTCAGATTTTATAAAATGGCACCATTTATGAAGTGTTCTAAAAACAAATTTATAATCCGTAAGACTATGGACATGCCGTACCAAATCTTTTAATTGCTTGATTATTGATTCATATTCCCCGTCAACATATTTTATTTTTTGAAGAAAAAATCCTGCCCCATTCAGTTTATTTTTATCCGGGGCAAATTTCAAACAGACTCCTTTTGCATCATCGCCATATAATCGCCACTGTGTCAAATCATCATTTTTGTTTACGCTGCAAGAAAGTATAAATATGTTATTTACTTCAGAATTTGCCCTTGCGCTTCCATACAGAATTTTTTCTATATAATCGGTTTCTGATTTATCATTCATCCCTGCAAGACCAGACATACGTATTTTACCGCATTTTAACATTTCAAATACAGACTTTAGTGAGGTATATCTGTAAACAGTTCCGTTAAAATCTTCAAATTTGAAAAGTTTTTGTATCCTATCGTATTCTTCATCCTGATTTTTTAGAAACACATTTCCATTTTCACCATCAATAGAGAAAGCACAGTTTTTAAAATAAGTGAAATCATGTTCAATATAGTCTTTGATTAGTTCCGTCTTGTCTACTTCTTTGACAGCTCGTATAAACTCATCATATGTTACATCATATTTATCACATGTTTCATTACATTTGGATCTTTTATAAAAATTATAATTATTCCCGTCTGTTATTACGGCAAATTCCGCTTTCGCATTATTAACCTTATCATTGACTTTTTTTTCTACAATAGCCCATTGATCATCATGAAGATTTTTTTCCACAACCTCTATAATGCAATGAGGATATCCTTTAGGGTTCATTATTGTAGCACTGGGATGATCAATACTGACATAATTTCTTACCAATTTGCATTTAGACCCGGACAAAGACCTTTCAAACTTTGACAAGACATAATCTTCCAGCATTTTATATTCTTGTTCAAGTTCCCCTAGAATCTCTTTCATGATTTGCTCGTATTCTTTTTTTTTGAATCTTTTTTGACCAGATTTAAAAAACGAATAATCTGTAGCATTAGTTATTACGGTAAATCTTGCTTCGCTCTTGATATATGGTGGCTTAAGTTCTTTCACAACTTGTATAGCACATATGGTATCGTTCCCCATCTTTATTATTATTTTGTTCCTACTTTTCTTTATATACTGAAATCTTCTTTTAGTTCTGTAGTTAGCCGTTGACAAAGAAATCTCTAGCTTTTCTACAACTTTTTCTGTGTTTTTTGAAAGACTCATATTTTTCAGTTCCCCTAACTACTTGCTTCTGTTGTCCCATTCAAAAGCTATGCTGGATTCCGCAGAAATATTTTCAAACATCAATAAGATCGTGTCTTTGCCGAATTCAACTTTTTTTACAAAACCTTCTCTATCAGGCTTATATACCGGCTCACCTTTTCTGTATTTTTCAATGTCCTCAGTGTTAAAACCGTTAAAGCGTACAACACAAAGCAAATTTTCTGTAAAATAAGGAATATGATATCCTACACCACCTTTCTCTGGCGACAAAGTTTGAGAGACTTCCATTTCTGCCTCAAAAATAAATTCTTGTTTTTCAAATTCAGCTTCATATTCCAATATTCGTTTTCTACCTTCAAATTGATCTTTATTCAAAATTTTAATTCCGCGCTCTTCAATTTTATGGCTGGACGTTAGAATTTCCCCTGAGGTAGCCGATACACGATCTCTATAGTATCGATCAGGGGAAAAAACTTTTGAACACACATTGTATGTTAGTGTAACCTTGTCGTCATTTGTTTTTACTTTCTCCACATCAATTTTTACCAGAGTGCTTTTTATATTAGTTACAGGGTTAAAATCATCAAAAGCACAAATATCGCATGTCAGGTAAAACCCGAATTCTTCTTTGGAACATATTCTGTAATTATTTTGTTCTAATTTAATTTTCTTATTTTGATCAATAATGTAATATAGGATATGTTTGTTTGCATTAATTCCATCAATTTTTGTTTCAATCTTTGACGGTTCTTCTTTCGAAAAACAAATCGCTATTGCCAAATCTGCATTTTCAAATCTGCGTTTTGAATCCTCGTTGAGATCCTGTTGTGTCACAGTCACAGGAGATTCATCAAAAAACAAAAATTTCTTTCTGTCATTTGAGTATCTTTCATTCCACTTATTTAAAACATTCCTAACTGTTTCAATTTCATCTGAGATCTTTTCAGGCAATGAAGTAATCAAAACAATACTAAAACCTTTTCCAACAAACATACCGGTCTCCATTTATAAAAAATCTATTGCGAGTTACGATACGAAGATGAGAGAAAAAGTCAATAATTTTTCATCCTTGCATCGACATTTTATTAGAAATCTTGACCACTTGCATATATAGATTATTATCATGCTGCTGAAATTGTATGTTTTAAATTCAAACATCGTCTCATCTAATTATTATGAGATAATGTTTTATTTTAACAAAACGATATGTTATACGAGGTTTGATTTATGCTAGTACATTCAACCGCAATAATTCACGAAGGTGCCGTTTTGGGTGCTGATTGTGAAATCGGTCCAAATTGCATTGTTGGTCCGAACGTCGTTTTGGGCGACAGAGTAAAATTAATTTCTAATGTTGTTGTTGATGGAAGAACAACAATTGGTGATGATTCAATCGTATATCCGTTTGCCGTTCTTGGCTTGATAGGTCAGGATTTAAAATGGCAGGATGAAAACTCAATGACTGGTCTTACTATTGGTAAACGGTGCCGCATTCGTGAATATGTGACGATTCATTCCGGAACACCGGCGTCTGACGGAACAACAATCGGTGACGATTGCCAAATCATGGCTCAGGCACATGTTGCTCATGATTGCAACATCGGAAACAATGTAGTCTTGTCTAATTTGGTTCAAGTCGCCGGACATGTCAAAATTGAAGATTTCGCAACACTTTCTGCCGGTGTTATGGTATTGCAGTTCTCACATATCGGGAGAAACTCATTTATCACAGCTATGTCACGCGTAACCAATGACGTGCTGCCATATGCCATATATGAGGGTGATTCCCACGCCGAATATCGCACGATAAACCGTATCGGGTTGAGACGTCATGGATTCACGACAAAAGATATGCATGCGATTCACGCTGTTTATAATGCGGTATTTTCCTGCACGGAAAGCGTGCTTTCCGAACGCTTGACCAAAATGCGTGAAGAGGTTAAAAATAAATACGCACTGGATGCAATAGACTTTATTGAAAATCGTTCTAATAAAGGCAACTTAATAATCCACACCATTAGCAGAAAAACATTTTTAAAATTATCAGCAGATTTTATTAGCTGTTTTTTCCATAATTCCGTCAAACCGCTCTTACACCGTTTCATGAATGTTTTCAGCTATTTTCTTGGTAAAAGTCTATTCATTCCGAAAAAGCCGTCAAAAGGATCTATTTAGACGGTTTTCACGAATTCAACGCCTCTTCAAAACCGCTGTTCCGTTCGGCATTTCTTCTCAAAGTGTAGTCCAGAACGCCGTCTTTTGCAGCGATTTTCACCTCTTTTTTCGCGCGGGTAACGGCGGTGTAGAGAATTTCCTTCGTAAGAATCGGCATCTCCGTTTTAGGCAGAACGATCAGGACGGAATCGTATTCGCTCCCCTGACTTTTGTGAATCGTCATGGCATAGACCGTTTCAAAAGAAACAAGAGAAGAAATATTAAACGATTTCAGCGAGTTACCCACGATAAAATATGCCGATTTCCTGCCATTTCTCTCTAGAATCACGCCGCAGTCGCCGTTCATAAGGTTGTTCCTGTAATCGTTTTTCGTCACCATTATCGGCATTCCGTCGTACAAACCGTTTTCCGAATTTCTGCCCAGTTCCGACTCTATTTTTCTGTTCAATTCCGTTACGCCGAAACTGTCTTCTTTTGAAGGAACCAGCACTTTGTAATCATTAAGTCTTTCAAGAATTTCTTCCGGAGAAGAGTCTTTGTCGAAAAGGAATCCGTATCTTCCGGCGGCATCAAAAGCGATGTTTTCAAGAGCCTTTTCGTTCTCGATTCCAAACCATCCGCAGTCGCTTTCCGTTTTGCAGATTTCTATGATTTCCTTCGCGCTTTTCTGTTCGTTCACCGCTTTCGCAAGCTTTCCTATGCCCGAACTACTATTGAACCTGTAACTTTTTTCGAGTTTGGCGACGATTTCAGGCGGAAGAAGATTCTTTTCCGCTGCACCGCATATATCGGAAAGGACATTGCCCGCACCGACACTCGCCAGCTGATCCTTGTCACCGAGCAGAATCAGCGAAGCATCATGCCCCAGAGCGTCAAGCAGCGAATTGAAAAGGGCGACATCGAGCATTCCGGCCTCGTCGATGATTACTACGTCTGCGGCAAGCGGGTTTTCCCTGTTCTGCGAAAATCTGCCAAATTTCCAGTCCAGCATTCTGTGAATCGTCATTCCCTCGAGTGCTCCGATTCCGTCAAGAATTTCACTCCGTGCGGCATCCGAAATCCTTCTGATCCCGGAAACGGCGTTTTTCAGCGCGTCGGTCATCCGCGCCGCAGCCTTTCCTGTGGGAGCCGCAAGCATCACCCGGTCTTGCGGAAAAAGCGTCGCGATTCCGATCAGGATTTTTGCGATAATCGTTGTTTTTCCCGTTCCCGGACCGCCCGTTATGACCGAAAAACGGTTTTTTACTGCGGTTTTCGCGGCCTCGTGCTGTTCGGAATTTTCTGCATCAAAAAGTTTGTTGAAAATTTTTTCCATTTCATCCGAAGATCCGGAATACCGTCCGTTTTCCTTAGATATTTCCGCCATTTTCGCGGCGAGTGAACTTTCGTAAAGCCAGTATTTGTAAAAATAAATCCCGTTTTTCAAAGAAACCAGCGGTCTGAACTCCTCTTCAGGTTTTCCCGTGCAGCACGAACTTTTTCCGAAAATTTCCGCCACTTTTTCAAAGCTGAAACCGGGCAGATATTTCATCAGTTCCGCGTTTTTTTCGGCGAATTCCGAAATATCCTTTTCGACAAGGCATATCTTCCCGCCTGCGACACCGTTTGAAACAAGAGCCGTAACTGCCGCGAAAAACGTTTTTTCGTTTTCGGAAAGATTTCTTTCAAGCGAAACCAGAAACTCGGCAAGATGCACGTCGGTTGCAGAAACCAGCCCCTTTTCCGACATTTCGGCCAATATTCCGATACTTTTTCCGCAAATCATCTTTCACCTTCAAAAAGTTGCTGGAAACGCCGGAGAAGAGACTCATCGGGACGGTCGCTGAAAATGCCGCAATTCACGCTTCCAGCCCTGACTCCGCGCAGAAAGACATACCTTATTCCGCCGAAATTTTCTGAATACGAATAGTCCGGATCGACTGACGAAACATATCTGTCAAAAGCGGCCAGATAGATCATATACTGCAGAAAATAGCAGTGTTTTTTCATATTCTCCCTGATTTTCTCTTCCGAATAATCTTCAGTAAAATCGCCCATATAGTTCGATTTCCAGTCTATAATGTAGTATTTTCCGTCAATTTTCAGCGCCAAATCGATGTAGCCGTGCATGAAACCTTTAGGGACGCTCTCTTCGTCAAAGCAGTCGCAGCAGAAATTTTCCTTAGTGATTTCCGATAATTGTCCTTTTCCGACATTTTCCTTTATTTTAAGATGGAATTCCGTTTCGGCGCTTCTATCCTCTTTTTTCACATCTTTCAGAGCCCTGCCGTCAAGCATCGGGCAGGTCAGGACGTTCCGAACGCACTCACTGACGGCTATGACAGCATCTTCAAGTCCGTGCTCTTCAAAATTCATCTCCCTTTTCAGAATTTCGCGGATAATTTCAGAATTGTCGCCGGCCTGAAAATCGATTTTTTCAAAAATAGCGTGAAGTACCGTTCCCGAGTCGCTTCCTTTCGGAAAAACGGACATCGGCGAAGGTTCCTTACCCTGCGGATCGCCGGTAAAATCAGATGATAACGCATTTTCTTCCGGGAACTCGTCGAATTTTTCATCAAAATATTCACCGCCGTTCCTGTTTGCCGAAACGATTCCGCTGTAACTAGAAACCGCCCATTCGGGTTTGACTGCGCGTTTGGGCTCTTCCGGCGGTATAATTGGAAGATTTTTGTAGTGCAGCAGCGGATCTTCAAACTGAAATGCCGGTTTTTCCGCAGTCGTATTGCATGAAACTCCGGTTTTCGGGATATATTTCACTGAGGCCACTCTGCTGTTTTCGAGCAGTTCCTTGAATTTTCTGTTGGCGGTTCCTTCAAAAGTCTCCTGCGGCAGATAGTAAACCGTGAGATATTTCGCCCGCGTTATTCCGACATAGAACTCCCGTATTTCCTCGGCTTCGTCGTCTCCTTTCGCGCTGTGGTCGCGGTTGTTGTATTTTATGAGGCGGAGTTCCTTTCTGTATTCCGGAGAGTGCCGCGCAATCCATTCCCGGCTTCCGCCTGAGTCGAAAATGAAAAAAACTATGTTGAATTCAAGCCCTTTGCTTTTGTGAAGCGTAAGAATCCTGACGGTATCACCGGATTCGCTTCCGCCGCAGTAAAACTCCTCCTCCGAAGAATTCCCGCCTCCGCCGTTCATTTCGGATTCGAACCATTCGCACGTATTCAGGACGGAAAAGCCGGAAACGGTTTCAAAATTGTTGATCAGTTCAGCCAAGTATTTGATTTTTATGAAAGTTTCCACACCGCCAGCCGTCAGCTCGGAAATAACGGAATCCTTTTCGATAAACCTCGAAAAAAGAGTGAAAAAGCCTTTTTTGTCCCAATCCGCAAAAGAGTCGGTAAACTCTTCGTAAAGTTTCTGGATTTCGTTTTCGCAGCCGGCTATTTCGTCGACGGTTTTGTTGTAAAAACAGGTCGGAAGCAGTGCCTTGAACTCGGCGAAACCGCGTGTTTCCGCCGCTTTTATCAGTCTGAACATCGTTTTTGCCTCAAACGAACCGAATACCGAACCGCTTTTCTCCGATCTGGCCTCCAGAGAAACGGGAAAATTCTCCTCTTTCAGCGCATCGTAAATTGCAGCTGCCAAACGGTTCGTACTGGTGAGAACCGCTATGTCGGAAGGTTTGACGCGCCCGCCGTTCAAAGTGTAGCTCGAATCGTCCCGGAGCATGTTTCTGATTCTTTCCTTGATATTGGCTATTTTCTCCCCGTCAGATCCGACTTCGTATACCAGCATTCCCGGAGACGGCACGAAAGAGGAGTCAGTTCTTAGTTTAAGCGGGTTTTCACCTTCGTTTTCAGGTTTTATTTCCGGATATCCGATCTCCCTTATGCCGAAATCCATTCTCCGGAAAATGTTGTTGACTGCATTCACCGCCGCCGCTGTCGAACGGAAATTCGTATCCATCACGTACTTTCTGCCGACCGATTCCGATGCTTTGAGATACGAAAAAATATCCGCGTTGCGGAAGGAGTAAATCGACTGTTTCGGATCTCCGATGAAAAAAACGACATGGTTCCCGCCGCAGAAAAGTTCTTTGAAAACATAGTACTGCAACGGATCGGTATCCTGAAATTCATCAATCATTACAAGGCTGTAACGGTCTTTCATACTCTCTTTCAGCTTTTGCGCCATCCTGTCGTTCCGCAGAATTTCGGAAATAACCGAAATAAGGTCGTCAAAACTCATCAGATCGCTTTTTCTGCGGTTTTCACGGGCTATTTCGGGAGCCTTTTTCAGAAAATCACTGTATATGGCGGCAAGTTTCTCCCTCGCAACGGGATCCGGAAACCTGTTTTCGTCAACCGTAACTTCGTCACAGCCGGAAGTTCCCGCCTTTTTGAGAAGATTCTCGAAATTCTTCACGGAAAGTTCCTTATTCGCGACGCTTAAAAAATCGCGGTCGCCGTTTTTCGAGACAACCCGCCTGAAAAATTCGAGTGCAGTGTCATGCGGAACATCCGGGTTTTCATTCAGATTCAGTGCGAAACCGCTGCCTATTTCGAATGCGTTTTCGAGAATAAGCCTGTGACAGAAACCGTGTATCGTGAATATCGACGCCGTATCGAAATTATTTACGGCTGACTTCAGATTTTTAACCGCAACGTCTCTTTTTTCAAGCGGAATTCTGCGGCATATTTCCCGAATCTGTTCATCCTTACACTCTTTCCCGTGAAAAAAGCCGAGAGCCTTTTCCAAAAACGCAAGGATCCTGTCCTTCAACTCGGCCGTCGCATATTTCGTGAACGTGACGACGACGACGGAATCGATTCTGCCGTTGTATCCATCACTCAGAATCCAGCGCAGAAAAAGAACGGCTATAGAATAGGTTTTGCCTGTTCCGGCGCTCGCTTCGACAAGATTTATTCCGTCAAGCGCGGCATTTAAAACTTCGAATCTGTTCTCTTCCATTCTTCACCGCAAAAAATCACACACCGTTATAAGGAAAAAAAGATTTTGTGCAATCAATTTTCCGTTTTTTAAGGAATATGTTTACTTTCCCGAGACGACATCCTTTCTGTATTCTTTGAGCGCGCTGGTCACCAAAGAATCGAGATTGAGATATTTTTTGAGGAAAGAAGGGTTGAAATCGGCATTCATTCCCAAAAGGTCGTAAATCACAAGCACCTGTCCGTCGGTTTCCGTGCCTGCGCCGATTCCGATCGTCGGAATTTTCACATTTCCGGTAATTTCAGCCGCCAGAGCTTCAGGAATTCCTTCGAGAACGATCATGTCCGCACCCGCTTTCTCGACTGCAATAGCCGAATCCATAATGAATCCGCGTTCTTCTTCGCTTTTGCCGCGTTTTGCGAATCCGCCGAACTTATTGACATACTGCGGAGTCAGCCCCACGTGCGCGACAACGGGAATTCCGAAAGAAACAAGTTTTGAAATCAAAGGGCACACTTCGCTTCCGCCTTCGATTTTGACGGCCTCCGCCCCCGCTTTTACGAGTTTGACGGCGTTTTTCACACCGTTTTCAACCGAATCCTGATAGCTTCCGAAAGGCATATCGGCGATTAAAAACGGATTCTGAGCACCTCTTTTTACCGCGCTTACGTGGTGAGCCACCTCCTCAATCGAGACGTTGAGGGTATTTTCCTCTCCTTTTATCACCATGCCGAGACTGTCTCCGACCAGAATCGAATCGATTTCAGCCTTTTCGACAAGACGCGCGAACGTGGCGTCGTAGCAGGTTACCATCGATATTTTTTCAGTTCCCTTCCTGCCTTTGAGTTTTGGAAGAGTGACTTTTATCATTTCCGTCTCCCTATTTTTTCATTGATTTCAAGAATAGTCTCCCAGTCGAGCTCTTCGGCGCGCTTCATTGTTATATCGCCGAAATCATTAAGTATCCCGGCATCAATGCAGTTTATTTTGAAGACATTCTGCAAAGTTTTGCGCCTGTTTGAAAAAAGCATCCGCACGGTGTCGGCAAAAGAAGAAAGCTCTTCTCTTGAAAAACCGTGATCGTTGAAAGTCACCTTCAGAACCGCGCTTTCGACTTTAGGCGCCGGATAAAAATCCTCCGCGTGAACAGTGAACACGCATTCAGCATGCCCGATCAGCCTGATTAAAGCGGCAATCGGTCCGAAATCCCGCGTCTGCGGTGCGGCTGCAAATTTCTGGGCGACTTCCTTCTGCAGAAGAAAGACCGCGCCGTCAAGATACCTGCTTTCGAAGCAGGTATTCATCATGATGAGAGAGCTTACCTGATATGGCAGATTCCCGAAAACATAGCCTTTAGTACCTTGATAATATTGCGAAAAATCTATTTTGGCACCGTCTTGAAAAACGATATACGCCCTGTCTGAAAAACGGTTTCTCAGAACATTCAGCATATTTTCGTCAAGATCGGCGACCGTGAACGGAGCAAGTCCTCTCCGGACCGCTTTTTCAGTGAGCGAACCGAGCCCGCCGCCGATTTCGACATAAAAACCCTTGCCGGCAGGTACCAGATCGATAATTCTGTGCAGCACATCGTCATTAAAAAGAAAGTTCTGCGAAAATTTCTTATTTGCCTGTACTCCAGCTTCCGCAAGATATTTTCTTATTTCCGCCAGATTCAAAAAATTACTCCGCAAACAAAAATGGCTGCCCGAAAGCAGCCATCAAAATCAAAATAATAACCGCTGATTAAGCTTGCGGCTCTTCCGCCTTTGCCTCTGCTGCAGGTGCTTCTGCAACCGGTTCAGCCTTCGGAGCTTTTTTAGCTTTTTTCTTCGCCGTTTCGTCTGCGCCCAAGTATTCGATAAGCGCGGTCGGAGCTGCATCGCCTCTGCGGAATCCGAGTTTGATTATTCTCGTGTAACCGCCTTCTCTGGTCGCGAATCTAGGTCCGAGTTCCTTCAACAGCTTCGTGATAACGATTTCTCTGTCTGATTTCACCAACTTTGAAAGCTGAGTAATGGAAGCGGTCGTATTCTTTTTTGCAAGCGTAATAGCTTTGTCAGCTATCTTCTGAAGCTCTTTCGCTCTGATCAAAGTCGTTTGAATGCGTTCGCTTTTTACGAGTGAATTCAGCAAGTTACAAAGCATAGCCTCACGATGTGAGCTATTTCTGTTCAATTTTCTTCCAGCTTTTTTATGTCTCATTGTTTGCTCCCTGCTTTCTTTTCTATCTGTTCAATAATTCTTGGATCGGGGAAATTCTCGATTTCCATTCCGAAATGCAATCCCATCTTCATCAAAAGAACCTTTATCTCGTTGAGAGACTTTCTTCCGAAATTCTTTGTTTTAAGCATATCGGCTTCCGTTTTCGTAACAAGTTCACCGATATATTTGATTTCGGCGTTCTTCAGACAGTTGTTCGATCTTACGCTGAGCTCGAGATCGTCAATCGTCTTGTAAAGGTTCATATTTACATCGCCGATTATGTCTGAAGAATTCGGATCTTCGACTTCGTCAACTGCGAAACTGATGAAGAACTTCGTGTGTTCGCGCAGAATCATCGCCGCATAAGCCAAAGCGTCGCGCGGTGAAAGCGAACCGTCCGTTTCAAGATCAAAAGTGAGCTTGTCGAAATCGAAACTGTTCTTTACCCTTGCGTTGGAAACTTTATAGTTTGCCCTTACGACAGGAGAAAAGAAAGAGTCTATCGGAATATAACCTTCGCTGAAAATATCCTGATTGTGCGATTCGGACGGAACATAGCCTCTTCCGATACCGACAAGAAGCTCCATTTCGAAATCGACGCCTTCGTCCATTTCAAAAAGCGGAAGATCCTTGTTGAGAATCGTAAGTCCTGCAGTTTCCTGAATATCTCCCGCAGTAACCGTTCCTTTGCCGCTTTTCTTGAGGACAAGATAGTGAAGCTTGTCTTCGTGTGCGATAAAACGGATCTGTTTGATGTTGAGAATAATGTCGACGACATCTTCTTTTATTCCGGGAATAGTTGCGAACTCATGCTCGACACCTTTTATTTTAACGCCGATAACGGCTGCTCCGCGAAGACTGGAAATAAGGATTCTGCGAAGCGCATTGCCCAAAGTTATGCCGTATCCTTTCATAAGCGGTTCGCAGATGAAACGGCAGTAGTTCTGCCCCTGCTCTCCGATTTTGACCTCTTTCGGCATAATCAATGTTTTCCAATTGGCTCGAAACATCAGAATCCCTCCATTACTTAGAGTAAAGCTCAACTATGAGATTTTCCTTAATATCCTGCGGTAAATCTTCTCTTTCGGGAAGGCGGATAACTTTTCCCTTCATTTCGTCCTTATTCAGTTCCAACCATGCCGGAGTCGCGATTCTTGCCGCGATGTTCTCGTCAGCCATGATTTCTTTGAATATCTTAGCGTCCCTGCTTCCTTCCTTGACAGCGACGACGTCGCCTTCCTTAACTATGAAAGACGGAATATCGGTGCCTTTGCCGTTAACCGAAAAATGTCTGTGGTTGATGAGCTGTCTAGCCTGAGCTCTGCTGTTTGCAAAACCGAGACGGTAAACAACGTTGTCGAGTCTGCATTCAAGCATTCTGAGCAGATTTTCACCGGTCGCGCCTTTCTTCAGATCAGCCCTCTTGTAGAAAATGCTGAACTGTCTTTCAAGCATACCGTACATTGCTTTTGTTTTCTGCTTTTCACGAAGCTGAATTTTGTACTCGGTGACTCTTTTCTTTTCACGGCCGTGGAGACCGGGCGAATAAGGTTTTCTGTCGAACGAGCATTTGTCTGAATTGCAGCGTTCGCCTTTAAGAAAAAGTTTTACACCTTCTCTTCTGCAAATTTTACATTTTGCCTCTTTGTTCTTAGCCAAAGCTTCCTCCTTTTGAGCTAAAAGTTTACACTAAACAACGAACTAAACTCTTCTTTTCTTTTTGGGACGACAACCGTTGTGCGGTATCGGAGTGATATCTCTAAGAAGTGTTACGTTGTAACCGATATTTGCGAATCCTCTGATCGCAGCTTCTCTTCCGCTTCCCGGACCTTTTACGAAAACGCTCAAAGTCTTGAGACCGTAGTCCTGAGCCTTTTTACCGGCATCTTCGGCCGCCATCTGAGCAGCATACGGAGTGCTCTTCTTGCTGCCGCGGAAGCCTTTGAGACCTGCGCTGGACCATGACAGAACGTTGCCGCTGACATCAGTGATAGTAACAATCGTGTTGTTGAAACTGCACTGAATGTAAGCGAGTCCCGTCTGTATATTTTTCTTTACTCTTTTCTTCTTTTCAGGTGCCATATTATTTCTCCTTCAACTATTATTTTTTCTTTTTCATAAGATTGCGTCTCGGACCTTTTCTCGTTCTTGCGTTGGTGCGGGTTCTCTGACCTCTGCACGGAAGACCTCTTCTGTGTCTGCGGCCTCTGTAGCTGCCGAGATCCATCAATCTTTTGATGTTCATAATAGTTTCTTTTCTAAGATCACCTTCGACCGTGTATTTCTGATCGATAATGGCTCTGATCTTGATAGCCATCGGCTCATCGACGTCATCACTTTTGATGTTTCTGTCAATGCCTGCTTCATCAAGTATTTTCTGAGCGCTGGTTCTGCCTATACCGTATACGTAGGTCAAGGCAATTTCCATTCTCTTCTTCCTCGGAAGATCAATTCCTGCAATACGAACCAAGTGTCACCTCCTCTTTTTTCGCGACAACTATATTAACCTTGTTTTTGTTTATGCTTAGGGTTCTCGCATATAACTCTGAGAATACCTTTTCTCTTAACGATCTTGCATTTTGAGCATATCTTTTTTACCGAAGCTCTTACTTTCATCTCTCTCTCCTTAATTATTCGAATTAGTAGCGTTATTAGCAGTATTGTTGCTTTTCATTCTGTGAACGATCCTTCCTCTCGACAGATCGTAAGGCGAAAGCTCGATCTGCACTTTGTCGCCCGGAAGTATGCGGATAAAATATTTGCGCATTTTCCCGGAAATGTGCGCCAGAACCGAATGGCCGTTTTCCAGAGCCACTCTGAACATCGCGTTCGGCAGAGTGTCGACGATCGTTCCTTCTACGATGATGCCTTCTTCCTTACTCATCGGAAACTATCCTCTTCTGCTCTTTATAAGAGAACCTTTGCCGCCGATAGCAAAACCTTCATAGTTGTTGCTGATGAGGTAGCTTTCTATCTGGGAAGCCATATCCATAGCAACGCCTACGACGATGAGTATCGAAGTTCCGCCCATATAAAACGGAAGTCCCATTTTGTTTCTGAGCAGATCAGGCAGCATACATACGGCGCAAAGATAAATCGCACCGCCGAACGTGATTCTCGAAAGAACCGTGTTGATGTATGCAACAGTCTCTTTTCCCGGTCTGATTCCAGGGATATATCCGCCCTGTTTGTTGATGTTCTCCGCAACGTCGTCAGTTTTGAACTGAATGAACGTATAGAAGAACGCAAAGAAAATTATGAGGGCGAGATAAAGAAGGTTGTAAAGCCATCCGCCCGGATTAAGCCAAGCCTGCAGCGACCCCATGCTGAAATTGAAAAAATTGGAAACCGTTGCGGGGAAAACCAGAAGCGCACTTGCAAAAATAGGCGGAATAACGCCCGATGTGTTGATTTTAAGCGGCAAATGCGAATTCTGGATCTGTCTTGCACCGCCGGATGCCCTTCTCGCATACTGAACGGGAATTCTTCTCTGCGAACTTTCGACGAATACGATAACGGCGAAAGCGACAACCATAACAAGAATCAATATAATGACCTGATGCGGCTGAATCATTCCTTCTTTCAGGTACTTGCCCATGTCAAAGAACATTCTCGGGAAACGTGCGACGATCGATGCGAAAATGATGAGCGAAACGCCGTTTCCGATGCCTCTGTCGGTAATCTGTTCGCCGAGCCACATAAGGAACAGCGTCCCTGCAGTCAGGGTAATGACCGTCAAAATACGGAAAAACCATCCCGGATTGTTGACGACGACTTCGCCGCCGGCACCGGTAAGGTTTTCAAGGAACTTCGACATCATAAAGCCCTGAACCAGACACAGAATAACCGTGCCGTATCTCGTCCACTGGGTTATCTTTTTGTAACCCTGCTCGCCTTCCTTCTGCCATTCACCGATCTGCGGGACAATGACTGCAAGAAGCGACATGACGATCGAGGAACTGATGTAAGGCATAATTCCGAGTGCAAATATTGAAAGATTTTCCAAAGCACCGCCGCCGAACATATTGAACATGCCGAGCAACGTGCCGTCAGCCTTCGTCGACATGATTTTTTCCATAACCGAACGGTTTACGCCGGGAGTCGTTACAAATATTCCAAGCCTGTAAACACCAAGCATCAACAGAGTAAAGATAACCTTATCTCTGAGATCCGGAATTCTGAAAATATTTTTTAATGCCTTACTTATCAAGCTCTATCTCCTCTGCTTTTCCACCGGATTTTTCAATAGATTCTTTAGCACCTTTTGTGAATTTGTGAGCTTTGACCGTCAAAGCCTTTCCGCCGAGATCAAACTGACCGAAGAATTTGACCATGTCGTCGTTTGCGTGACAGAGCCCAGCTGCAAGAAGTTTTTCGATTTCAACTACTTCGCCGTTTTCGAACTGATTAAGGTATCTTACATTGATTTCACAGACTTTCTTTGCGAATTTGTTGAAGAAACCTCTCTTCGGGATTCGTCTGTTATAAGGCATCGTTCCGCCTTCAAAACCTCTTCTTACGCCGCCGCCGGAACGAGCTTTCTGTCCTTTGTGACCTCTGCCGGCCGTACTTCCGGTACCGCTGCCGTTACCTCTACCAACTCTTTTTCTGTCTTTCAGGCCTTCAGGTCTTTTAAGTTCATGAAGCTGCATTATGTTACTCCTCTTCTTTCAACTGATAATCTTTAACACCGACATTTCTCTTGGCTTCAACACTTTCGATGCCTTCGACATTCAAAAGAGCGTTAAGAGTTGCCTTTGCCATGTTGTGCGGGTTGTTCGAACCGATACTCTTGGAAAGAATATCCGTAACGCCGGCTGCTTCGAGAACAGCTCTGACAGCAGAACCCGCGATAACGCCGGTACCAGCCGATGCTGGACGAAGGATGACCTTGCCAGCGCCGAATTCGCCGATAATCTCGTGCGGAACAGTTCCTCTGAGCAGTTTGACCTGTCTGATATTCTTCTTTGCCCTTGCAACACCCTTTCTGATCGCTTCCGGAACTTCTCTAGCCTTGCCGAGACCGATTCCGACGGAGCCGTTTCCGTCACCGACGACCATCAATGCTGCGAAGCTGAAATTTTTACCGCCCTTAACAACCTTTGCGACTCTGTTTACATAAACAAGCTTCTCATTGAGTTCAAGAGACTCCGGATTAACCGGTTTATTCATTTCTTTCATAGCTACTCCCACTTAGAATTTAAGTCCATTTTCCCTTGCAGCATCAGCAAGAGCTTTTACTCTGCCGTGGAAAGGATAACCGTTTCTGTCAAAAACAACAGCTTCGATGCCTTTTGCTTTGCATCTTTCAGCTATAAATTCGCCGATTTTCTTTGCAACAGCCTTCTTGTCACCTTCGGGCTTTACAAAATTTTTCTCATCGGACGAGGAAGCCGCAAGCGTCACGCCGGCAACATCGTCTATAACCTGAGCATAGATGTGTCTGTTGCTTTTGTAGACAGTAAGTCTCGGACATTCCGGAGTGCCGGAAATTTTCTTTCTGATAGCCGCTTTTCTTCTTATTCTTCTATCTTTTTTAATATCAGGTCTCATAAATTCCTCCTACTTACCAGCCGCCTTACCAGCTTTTCTTCTGATAACCTGGTCTTTGTAAAAAATACCTTTTCCTTTGTAAGGCTCTACCGGACGGAGTCTTTTGATCGTCGCAGCAAAATTACCGAGAAGTTCTTTATCTGCGGACGTAAGGGTTACTTCATTGTTCGTCTTGTTGACTTCGGCAGAAATCCCCTTAGGTAATACCATCTCTACAGGATGAGAAAAACCTAAAGAAAATCCGAGTTTATCACCCTTAAGCTCAAATTTGTATCCGGTTCCCTTTACTTCGAGAGTTTTTGAAAAACCGTTGACTACACCGTGAACCATGTTTGCAATGAGTACTCTGGAAAGGCCGTGAAGAGCTTTCGACTCAGCCGTTTCGTCGTTTCTCGTAACATGGATTTCAGATCCTTCAACCGCAACATTGATAGAAGGATGGATCGCTCTTTCCAATGTTGCCTTCGGTCCCTGAACTGTAACAACATTGTCTTTCACGGAGACTTTTACGTTACTGCCGAACTGGATCGGCATTTTTCCTATTCTTGACACTTTACCCTCCGTTACCAAACTCTACAAATAATTTCACCGCCGACGTTGAGTTCTCTCGCCTTCGCATCGGTCATAACGCCTTTGGAGGTCGTTACGATGGAAATTCCGAGACCTTCGCGAACGAATGGAATCTCCTTGGCCTGAGAGTAAACTCTTCTTCCCGTCGTACTAACTCTTTCAAGATTCGAAATAACGCTTTTGTTGCGGTAATATTTCAAATCGACAGAGATTGTTTTCTTACCGTCAAGTTCATTGACTCTGTAATCGTTGATGTAACCTTCTTCTTTGAGAACTCTCGAGATCTCCTCAAGGATTCTGGATGAAGGAATGCCCGAAACGGTTTCCTTGCCTGCAAGGATCGCGTTTCTGACTCTGGTAAGATAGTTGGAAACTAAATCATTCATTGTCATATTTCACCTCTTCAACTACCAGCTCGACTTGGTAACACCGGGGATAAGCCCTTCGTTAGCAAGCTTTCTGAAGCACAATCTGCACATATTAAACTTTCTGAAAACAGCCTTCGGCCTTCCGCAAAGAGGGCAACGAGTATAGGCTCTGACTTTAAATTTCGGTTTTCTTTCCGCTTTCAAGCGAAGACTTTTCTTAGCCAAACTGTCCTCCTACAAATTAACTGTTAAAAGGCATGTTGAACTTCTTGAGAAGAAGTTTCGCATCTTTGTCGTTAGTTGCCGTAGTAACTATCGTGATGTTGAAGCCTTTTGATTTTTCAACTTTATTGAAGTCGATTTCCGGGAAAATGAAGAACTCTTTGATACCGAGAGTGTAATTTCCCCTGCCGTCGAAACCTTTTCCCGAAACACCTTTGAAGTCTTTAACACGCGGAAGCGCGATGTTGATGAGGTGATCAAGGAAATCGTACATGATGTCCTTACGCAAGGTTACCGATGTTCCGATCGGCATACCTTCTCTGAGCTTGAAGGTAGCGATCGACTTTCTCGCCTTGTTGACAACGGGTTTCTGACCGGTGATTGCCGTAAGCTCTTTTACGGCGTCCTCGAGGATCTTCTTGTTCGAAATAGCCTCGCCGATACCCATGTTGACAACGATTTTCTCAATTTTCGGAACAGCCATGATTCCGACATTAAGCTCGTTTTTCAAAGCCGGCTTGATCTCGTCTTCATACAAAGCTCTAAGTCTGCTTTTATACTTTTCGTTCATTTTCTTCTCCACTATTCAACGGTTTCGCCGGTTTTCTTGCTTACTCTTACGCGTTTGCCGTCTTCAAGAGTTTTCATTCTGAAAGAAGTAGGCTCGCCGGTCTTCGGATCGAGTGCAACGACGTTGGAAACGTGGATCGGCATGCTTTTGTCAACGATACCGGCTTCCTTCGTAGCGGTCTGCTTCTGATGTTTCTTGTAAACGTTTACGCCTTCGACAATAACCTTATCCTCAGCAACAAGGACTTCCAGAACTTTTCCGGTTTTGCCTTTGTCTTTTCCGGCAATAACTTTTACCATATCATTCTTTTTTATTTTAGCCATTGCGCACCTCTTATAATACTTCCGGAGCGAGAGAAACTATCTTCATGAAGCCTTTCGCACGGAGTTCTCTGGCAACAGGGCCGAAAACACGCGTTCCGACAGGTTCGTAGCTCTCGTCAATCATAACGACGGCGTTGTCGTCAAAACGGATGTAGGAACCGTCTTCTCTGCGGACCTCCTTGTTCTGACGGACGATAACAGCCTTTTTAACATCGCCTTTTTTGATTTTGCCTTTGGGATCAGCGACTTTTACGGCAACGACGATAACATCGCCTACACCGGCATATCTTATCTTCGAACCGCCGTAAACCTTAACGCACTGAACTTCTTTGGCACCGGAGTTGTCTGCCACGGCCAGTCTTGTCATTTCCTGTATCATGGTCTATCTCCTGCTTTCACCGATTTTTTCTTTTACAAACCAAGTCTTTCTTTTGCTGATTGGCGCACATTCCTGAATTCTGACGATATCGCCTTCATGAAATGCGTTCTCTTCGTCGTGTGCAAGATATTTCTTGCGTGCGGTAACAACCTTCTTATAAAGAGGGTGTTTGAAACGGCGCGTTACGCGGACCGTTACCGTTTTGTCCATAGCATCGGAAACGACTGTGCCGACAAGTATTCTTTTTGCCTTAATCATTATTTCACCTCAGTCCCGTTCTTTTTTTCAGTAATGATGGTTTTGATCTTAGCGATCTCTCTTCTCACGGTCATAATGCGGGAAGGATTCTCAAGCTGTCCCATCGTCTTCTGCATTCTAAGATTGAACTGTTCTTCTTTGGCGGTAAGAAGCTGAGCTTCAAGCTCTGCCAAAGTTTTTGCTCTCAATTCAGAAACTTTCATTTCAGTTCATCTCCCTTTCCAATGATTTTTGTTCTAAGAGGAAGCTTGTGGGAAGCAAGACGGAAAGCTTCGTTTGCAGTTTCCATATCGACATCGCCAAGCTCGAAAAGGACGCGGCCGGGTTTGATAACGCAAACCCACTCTTCCGGGTTACCTTTTCCCTTACCCATTCTGACTTCGAGAGGTTTCTTCGTGATCGGTTTATCCGGGAAAATGCGGATCCACATACGACCGCCTCTCTTTACCGCTCTCATGATTGCAACACGGGCTGCTTCGATCTGTCTGCTGTTGATCCAGCCGCATTCCGTAGCCTTAAGAGCGAATTCACCGTAATCGATACTGTTGCATGAAGTAGCAAGACCGGTTCTCTTGCCCTTCATCATTTTTCTGTGTTTAACCTTATTTGGCATTAACATGGCAATTCACCCGCTATTTGTTTTTCTGTTGTCTTCTTCTCGGTTCAGCCTTTCTTTCAGCGAAATCGCCTTTGGAAAGCCAAACTTTTACGCCGATAACACCGTAGCTGGTGTTTGCCGTGGCAAAACCGTAGTCGATGTTGGCTCTGAGGGTGTGGAGCGGAGTTCTTCCTTCCTGATATCTTTCGGTTCTCGCGATTTCGGCACCGCCGAGTCTGCCCGATGTCTGGACTTTTATGCCTTCAGCACCGCTCTTCATCGCCTGACCGATAGCTCTTTTCATAGCTTTTCTAAAATGAGCTCTTCTTTCGAGCTGTTCCGCAATGCTTTCGCATACGAGCTGAGCGTCGATTTCAGGCTTCTTGACCTCTTCGACCTGAACGGAGATTCCGTCCTTGTTTGCATCTTTCGCGATCTTCAAAACCAATTCCTTGATTTTGTCGAGACCGACAGCCTTTCTCCCCACTACTATTCCGGGCTTTGCGGCATGGATTATTATTTTAAGTTTTTCACCCGATCTTTCGATATCGATTCTTGCGATACCTGCGGAATAGAACTCTTTCTTTACCGCTTTTCTGACTTTAAGATCTTCGTGAAGCCACTTGCTATAATCTTTATCACTGTACCATACCGATTCCCAAGTTCGGGTTACCCCGAGTCTCAGCCCTATGGGATTAACCTTTTGTCCCAAAGTTCACCTCCGTCACTAATCTTTTGTGTTTTCAGCAAGCTCAATTGTAATATGGCTTGATCTCTTCAATATTTTAGCTGCTCTGCCCTGTGCTCTCGGCACGAATCTCTTCATAACCTGACCTTCGTCGACCATGATGGTTTTGATGAAAAGGTTATCGGGATCCATATTAAAATTATTTTCTGCATTAGCTATTGCAGAATCAAGCAGCTTTTTAAGAGCCAACGCTGATTTTTTCGGCGTGAACTCTAAAATGTTTTTAGCATCGCCTGCTTTTTTTCCTCTCACGATGTCAGCAAGTTCTCTGACTTTCTGAGGGGACATCCTGAAATTTCTAAGCTTTGCCGTGACGATTTTCGTCTCCATTTCGCATCTCCAACGATCGAAAAAAAATTAAGCGGTCGGCATTATACGCAAAACCGCACAAAATGCAAGAAATTATTTCTTGCTACCACCGGAATGTGCCCTGAAAGTTCTTGTCGGAGAAAACTCACCGAGTTTGAAACCGACCATATCTTCAGTAACAAAAACCGGAATAAACTTCTGTCCGTTGTAAACGGAAAAAGTCAAACCAACCATTTCGGGGATAATGGTTGAACGCCTTGACCAAGTTTTTATCGGTTTTTTATCTCCGCTGTCAATAGCCTTTACAACCTTGTTCCACACATGGGAATCAACGAACGGACCTTTTTTAATTGAACGAGGCACTGTAACCCTCCATAAAAATTACTACTATTTTCCTCTTCTTCTGATTCTGAACTTTTCAGTTCTCTTATTGCTGCGGGTACGGAAACCTTTTGTCGGCTGTCCCCAAGGAGAAACAGGATGACGTCCGCCCGAAGTCTTTCCTTCACCGCCGCCGTGCGGGTGATCAACAGGGTTCATTACGACACCGCGGTTATGCGGTCTCTTTCCTGCCCATCTTTTCTTGCCGGCTTTACCTTCCTTAACGTTGGAAATTTCCTGGTTTCCGACCGTTCCGATGGTAGCTCTGCACTCAAGATGGATTATTCTGATTTCGCCCGAAGGCATTCTGACCGTAGCGTGATCGCCTTCCTTACCGAGAACCTGAACACCGCTGGCAGCAGCTCTTGCGATCTGACCGCCTTTTCCGATCTTAAGTTCTACGTTGTGGATAAAGGTACCTACCGGAATGAAACGGATTTTCATCGAGTTTCCCGGTTTGATATCGGCTTCTTTTTCGCCTGCAGAAACGATAACGTCATTGACCATCAGCTTATCCGGCGCGATGATATATCTTTTTTCGCCGTCGTTGTAGAAAACAAGCGCGATTCTGGCGTTTCTGTTCGGATCGTATTCGATCGCAGCAACTTTTCCTGGAACGTCAAATTTGTTTCTTTTGAAATCAATGATACGGTACATGTTTTTGTTACCGCCGCCTCTGAAACGGGATGTGATTCTTCCCGTATTGTTGCGGCCGCCGGATTTTCTGATCGGTTCGATCAGAGATTTCTCGGGTTTCGACTTCGTGATCTCAGCGAAATCGCTGCCGGTCATGTTTCTGCGACCGTTTGAAGTCGGTTTGAAAATTTTGATACCCATAATTTACTCCGAAACCTTAAAAATTGTTATTAAACACCTTCGACGAGATTGATTTTATCGCCGTCTTTAAGTCTGATGTAAGCCTTTTTCCAAGTCGATCTTCTGCCGATGTTGCGTCCTACTCTTTTAACTTTTCCTGCCGTGATGACAGTATTTACACTGACAACCTTGACACCGAAAAGAGCTTCGACAGCTTCTTTGATCTCTTCTTTCGTCGAGTCGAACTTTACTTCGAAAGCATAGCCTTCTTTCGCGTCACCGCTGGTAAGAGCGGAAGATTTTTCGGTCAGAAGCGGACGTTTGATAATGTCAAAATATTTTTCCTTTTTCATCGTCTACTCTCCGTCTTTTGTTTCGCTGACTCTTTTTCTTCTCGGATTGAGCCTGTTCTGAAGAAGTTCGTCAACATATTTTACAGAATCTTCGGTGAAAACGACATTCTTATACGCGATAAGGTCGTAAAGATTGATGACATCCTGCGGCAGGAAGGAGAACTCCGGAAGATTTCTCATGCTGAAGTAGAAATTTTCCTCGTTGTCGCCTGCGATGATGACAGCTTCCGAGAAATTCCATGTTCCTTTAAGAAGTGCAACGGCGTCTTTCGTCTTGATCTTGTCGAAATCGAAATTTTTGATTACGAAAAGATTGCCCGAACGAAGTCTGTCGGAAAGAACGGCTGCAACAGCTGCAGTTCTCTTTCTAAGCGGAACATTGTAGCCGTAGCTTCTCGGCTGCGGTCCGAAAGCGGGAGCACCGCCTCTGAGCGTGGATGAACGCATCGTTCCTCTTCTTGCTCTGCCCGTTCCTTTCTGTTTCCACGGTTTTGAGTTTCCGCCGGAAATCGTAGCGTATGTTTTTGTAGCATGTGTGCCCTGGCGGACAGCAGCAAGCTGCATTTTTACAACTTCGGAAACGAGAACATTCTCTTTTCCGTTGGATTCTACGTTGAAAACTCTGTCGCTGAGTTCAACTTCACCGATTTTTGCTTTTGTCTTATCGAACAAATCAACTTTAGGCATCTCCGCCTCCCTACTTTTTAATGTAAACAATGCTGCCTACGGAACCGGGAACGGCACCCTTGACAACGATTGTATTGTCAGCCGGAACAACTCGGATAACTTCGAGATTTTTCACGGTGACCTGTTCATTACCGTAACGACCAGGCATGTGTTTGCCTTTCCAGATCTTTCCAGGATTTACGTTCTGACCGACAGAACCTGTTCTTCTGTGAAATTTCGATCCGTGAGTCGTTCTTCCGCCGCCGAAGCTCCATCTCTTGACGACGCCTGCGAATCCTCTACCTTTCGTAAAACCGGTAACTCTGATTTTTTCACCGGCTTTGAACATCGTTACATTGAGTTCCGAGCCGAGTTCATAGTTGCCGAGTTCAGAATCGGTGACTCTGAATTCCTTGAGCTTTCCGAAAACGCCGCAGCCAGCCTTTTTGAAGTGACCTGCAGCAGGTCTTTTAACGTTCTTTTCTTTCTTTTCAAAACCGACCTGAATAGCGGTATAACCGTCTTTTCCGGTCTCTTTCTTTTGAATTACAAAGCAAGGACCAGCTTCAATTACGGTTACGGGAACAACCACACCGTCTTCCTTGAAGATCTGAGTCATGCCGATTTTTCTTCCTATGAGTCCAGCAGTCATAGTTACCCTCTCTGCTTCATGACAAAGTTAAAAAAACACCCTTAATAAGTTTTAATTTCAATTTCCACACCAGCGGACAGATCGGTCTTCATAAGTTCGTCCATCGTCTGGTTTGTAGGATTGAGTATGTCGAGTATCCTTCTGTGGATTCTCATCTCAAACTGCTCGCGCGACTTCTTGTCTACGTGCGGAGAACGAAGCACGCAGTATTTGTGGATTTTTGTCGGAAGCGGTATAGGACCGGCGATTCTCGCACCGCTGCGAGATACGGTCTCTATGATTTCCCCAACGGATTGATCAAGTATCTTGTGATCAAATGCCTTTAATTTGATTCTGATCTTGTCACTCACTTCAACACCTCTTTAAAAATTATTCATCAATATTTCACCGGCATCAACCGTTTTGCCGCCATCTTTGATTAAGACTTTGGCCATCTCTTTATTAAATCTAGCTTCTGCCATTTTTCCCTCCCTTGTCAGAAAGTTATACCGAATTTCTGTTTCTTAACATTATCCGGAATCTCTCTGTAGTGGGAAAATTCCATAGTAAACGTTCCTCTCCCCTGCGTCTGTGATCTGAGGCTCGTCATGTAACCGAACATTTCGGCAAGCGGAACTTCGACGTTGATTATTCTGATTCCGCCCGCAGCATCTTCAAAGCCGATGATTTCGGATCTCTTCGCCTGAAGGTTGCCCATGACATCACCTAAATACTGTTCCGGAACATTGATTTCGACTTTCATGACAGGTTCAAGGATCTTCGGACTCGATTTTTCCTCAGCATCTCTAAAACAGTTGAGCGCCGCGACCTTGAATGCCATTTCAGAAGAATCGACTTCGTGAAAGGAGCCGTCAACCAAAGCCACATGGACATCAACCACCGGAAAACCGTATCTTCCTCCGAAAGATGCAGTCTGGACGCCTTTTTCTATCGCGCCGACGAACAGCTTCGGAATGATCCCGCCCTTTGTCCGATCTTCGAAAACAATGCCTGAACCAGCTTCAAGCGGCTCGAACTCCATGACAACGTGTGCATACTGCCCTTTGCCGCCTGTCTGCTTTACAAGCCTGTGTTCCATTCTGACAGGTTTCGAGAAAGTTTCTCTGTAACTTACCATCGGATTTCCGACATGAGCGTCAACCTTGAATTCCCTGCGGAGTCTTTCGACCAGGACTTCAAGGTGAAGTTCACCCATTCCGGAAATGATAATCTGACCAGTTTCGGTATCTGCATTAACTCTGAAACTAGGATCTTCTTTGGCAAGCTTCTCAAGCGAGAGAGCAAGCCTCTCTTCGTCGGCTTTGGTCTTCGGTTCGATAGCGATGCTGATGACAGGCTCCGGGAAAGTTATCTTCTCGAAAAGGAACGCATCGTGCTTTGAGCAGAGCGTCGAACCCGTCGTAGCATACTTGAGACCGACTATCGCACCGATGTTGCCGGCGGAAATGGAATCAACGTCCTCTCTCTTGTTGGCATGCATTCTCAGAAGTCTGCCAATACGCTCGACTTTGTCGGAAAGAGGATTGTAGTACTGCTGGCCTACCTGAAGTTCGCCGCAGTAAACGCGGACGAAACTGAGCTCGCCGACGTAAGGATCGGACATTATCTTGAAAATCAAAGCACCCGGGAAAGAGTCCGTCGGTTTGACGAACTTTTCCGACTCGTCTTTGACGGAAGTGACTTTTATCGGAGGAACATCGATCGGAGATGGCAGGTAGTCGACAACGGCGTCAAGCAGAAGCTGAACGCCTTTGTTTTTAAAGGAACTGCCGCAAAGAACAGGGAAAATCGAATTGCTGATGACGGCCTTGCGAAGAGCGGCACGGACTTTCGCAGGCTCTATCGGCGCACCTTCGAGGAAGAGAGCCATAATCTCTTCATCATAGTCCGAAAGAGCTTCAAAAAGTTTTTCGCGGCACTTTTCAACCGTCTCGCGGTATTCTTCGGGAACCGACTGCTCTTCTCTGAAAACCGCTCCCAGAACATCGCTGTCGTAGTAGCGCGTCGTCATGCTGATGATGTCGATGATCCCGCAGAACGAATCTTCTTTTCCGACCGGAACCTGCACAGCAACCGCATTTGCACCCAGTTTCGTCTTCATCATTTCGATGACGTGGAAGAAATCGGCACCAGTGCGGTCCATTTTGTTTACGAATGCAAGTCTCGGAACTTTGTATTTGTCTGCCTGTCTCCAGACCGTTTCGGATTGAGGCTCGACACCGCTTACCGCGCAGAAAACGGCAACAGCACCGTCGAGAACTCTGAGCGAACGTTCGACTTCGATAGTGAAATCGACGTGTCCCGGAGTATCGATGATGTTGATTCTCTTTTCACGCCAGTAACAGGTCGTCGCAGCAGACGTAATCGTGATGCCTCTTTCCTGCTCCTGATCCATCCAGTCCATAACCGCCGTTCCCTCGTGGACTTCGCCCATTTTGCGGGAAACGCCCGTATAGAAAAGTATTCTCTCGGTGGTAGTCGTCTTACCGGCATCGATGTGCGCCATGATACCGATATTGCGGATATCTTCGAGAGCTATGTGCTTTTCAGCTGCGGACATGGAACTGGAAACCTCCGATTACCACTTGAAATGTGCGAAAGCCTTGTTGGCTTCTGCCATTTTGTGTGTATCTTCTTTTCTCTTGAAAGAGTTGCCTCTTTTGTTGAAAGCGTCGTCTATCTCGCCTGCAAGTTTGGCTGCCATGCCTTTCTCGCTTCTTTTGCGGGAGAACATGATCATCCACTTCATGCCGATAGCCTGACTGTTTTCAAGAGAAATCTCGGTCGGAACCTGATAGGTTGCGCCGCCGATTCTTGTCGATTTAACCATAACCTGCGGTCTGATGTTGTCGAGAGCGGCCTTGAAAATGTCGACCGGATTCTCCTTCTTGTTCTGGGCAGCTGTTTCAATAGCGTCATAAACTATTGTTTCTGCTACACTTTTTTTACCGCGAAGCATGATTTTGTTGATGAATTTCTGAAGAAGGACATCTCCGTATTTCGGATCAGCCGATACTTCTCTTTTTGAAACGCATTTTCTTCTTGGCATTACTCAACTCCCTTAATTACTTCGGTCTCTTAGCGCCGTATTTCGAACGGCTCTGCTTTCTGTTGTTTACACCCGATGTATCGTTCGTGCCTCTGACGATGTGATAACGAACGCCGGGGAGGTCTTTGACCCTGCCGCCTCTGACGAGAACAACGCTGTGTTCCTGAAGGTTGTGGCCTTCACCGGGGATGTAGCAGGTAACCTCAAAACCGCTTGTCAGACGGACTCTGGCAACCTTTCTGAGAGCTGAATTGGGCTTTTTCGGGGTTGTGGTGTAAACACGTACACAAACACCCTTTCTCTGGGGACATGAAACAAGTGCCGGACACTTGCTTTTGTTTTGCTGGTCTTTACGACCTTTTCTTATTAACTGATTAATGGTCGGCATTTCTAAACTACTCCTAATATTACCATTACCAAAAAACCGCAGGCATTGTATGGAGGGATGCCCCGTTGTCAAAAATTTGGCGTTTTTTTGCCTTAATATATTGATTTCACTCGTTTTTTATAAATAGCAAGTTTTTTTGATTTTTTCTTTTTTTGTATTTTTTGACATTTTGACAGCCGGCTGAAACTAAAACACAACGGATACTTTTTTTGACATCAGAACGGCATTTTCGGAAGGATTTCTGTAGTAGTTCTTTCTAACGCCGTTTTCAACAAAACCGAACTTTCCATAACAATTAAGTGCGGGCAGATTCGATTCCCTCACTTCAAGAAAAATCTGCGCGATTCCGTTTTTTTCACACCAGCCGAAAACTTCGGTCATAAGCTCCGAACCGATTCCGTTTCTTCTCAGATTTTCAGAAACTGCGACTTCAAGTATCTCAGCTTCGTCCAAAACAGTTGAAAGGATCAGAAATCCGACGGCTTTTTCTTCATGAAAAGCAGCAAAAACTTTATGATCCGCGTTCTTATTTATGATATCTTCTATAAATAAGGAAGTTTCCCCGTGGAAATCAGCATCTCCAAGAGCGGAAATCTCCGCCGCGAATTTTGAAAGCAAACCGAAATCGAGCAGCATCTACTCAGCCGTTTTCCTTTTTCTGCCTCTTCTTTTAGGCTCTTCGCCGGCAGTTTCAGCAGAAGATGTTTTCTCCTCATCGAAAAGCGAACCCTG
Source organism: bacterium (assembly GCA_017961325.1). Classification (GTDB taxonomy): domain Bacteria; phylum UBP6; class UBA1177; order UBA1177; family UBA1177; genus UBA1177. The sequence goes on from JAGCXM010000014.1 coordinate 61,816, forward strand.
GGTATCTTCCGTCCGCACGGTTTTAGCACTTTCCCTTTTCGGCTCGGTTTCCGGGTCCGGTTTGATTCCGGGTTTCTCTTCCGGAACGATTTCGGGTCCGGCGGCTTTTTCGATTCTGGCTTCGCCCGGTTCGACGACGTCCTTGATTTTTACGACTTTGTACGTTTTCTGCGGAACGAGAACTTTTTCGGGAATTATCGCGCTGTCGCCGTTCGAAGCGTTCTCGAACCACGACTCGAAATCGACGAGCCCGTCACCGGACACTACGCTGCCGCTGTATTTTTCCTTGAAAGCGGCAACGGTCTCCTCCAGTTTCTCCTTTTCTTCGCCGAGCGGAACAAGTTCAGACACGATTCTGACCTCGTAGTTTCCCGGATAAACGCGGTCGACTCTGTCGATATCGACTTCGCCCAGATCGTTTTTGCCGACGACTTCAGTCGTTCCGTCAAGATACATCACGAAATAAACCATCTCTTTCCTCCATCTCAAAGATTTTATGAAATTCTTTCCAGTTCTTTCACTGAAAACTCCGCAGATCACGTTGTATCTGCAGAAAGCCGAATGCGCGCTGCACTCTGACGACGCCTGTTTTTTCTTCGGGCAGTAGAGCTGTGCCAGTTTTCTTCTTTTCGCAAGCGACTTGTTGAGTTCGATGATTTTCATATTCAGCGGACTTCCCCGAAGTTCTATCCACTCCGGGAAAAACGCCGTAAAAAGCTGCGGCTTCACCGGACAGAATTCTCTCGCACATGAAATGCACTGCGAAAGGTGGACTTTCGTGCCGTTCATCAGACCGAGAGCTTCCGGCTCTTCGCATACCGTCCAGCTGTTATTCAGAAAATTCGCCATTTCCGACTCAAAAAAAACAACCGCATGAGTTTAGCGCCGGCGATTTCAATTTCAAGAGATTTCGATTTTTTAAAATATCTTTTGACAAAAAATATCTACGAAGTAAAATATTCGGCATTTTTTGCGTGTTTTTTAAAAATTTTTTCAGTTTGAGGTGATTTAATGAGAAAAAAACTGATTTTTATTGTTCTTCTCGCACTTCTTCTGCCGTTTGCCGTAGCGGCGAAGGAAATCGGTCCCAACGTATCGAAATACCGCGGTCAGGAATTGAAATGGGAAGACGGTGCTTACGGTTATCACGTAATGTTCAAATCGCTCCTTGACAACAAACAACCCGAACCGCAGGGCTACGAAAACAACCCGCAGGGCGACACCTGCAAATCTTCGAGCACATACACTCTCGACATGTCCCACATTCCGGGAGACGCCATCGTTGAAGACGCATTCCTTATCTGGACGGCAGCCCAGCCGATTGCAAAAAAAGACGACATAACGGATAAAGAGGTAACCCTATCTTTCGTTTCCAGCCTCAGCAACAACAGCATTGCAAAAAACATCACTGGAAAAAAGGCCTACAAAATTTCTGAAGCAGGAACTGTCGATTTTGAATTCGATGCATTCATCGACACGGAAAATCCTGACAAAAGATGGTATACATACCGCGTAAAAGTTACTGATTTTTTCAAAGAAATCCAGGAACAGGCGAGAGCTGCCGCCAATGCCGGCGAAGCGATTTACGACGGTTATTCCCTTCTCGGAGACTATACGCTTGCAGGACTTGAATGCAGCGAAGATTCCGTATACAAAGATCGTACCGACATGGTTGCCGACTGGTCGATAGTTCTCATCTATTCGTCAGTTGAAATCAGCCCGAAGAAAATTTACATGTATGACGGCTTCAAATCATACTGGCACGAACGCAGTGAAATCAATGTAACCGGATTCGTATTTCCCATAAAACCCGAAATCAGAGTAACCCTCGCAAGTCACGAAGGCGACCCCGGACTCTGGGATCTCACTCATGACCCCATCATTCCGGAAGGCATTGAAGTTCTGGGAGAACCGATTGTTCCGGATCAATGGCTGCTCCTCAGCAACGAATGCAACCCGGCTGCTTTCGGTACGAACGGATTTGTAAATCTCGATTACACGGAAATATTCAACTCCATCTCTTCGGTTTACGGTTATCAGGATTCCATACCGACCTGCATCGGTGGCACACCGCCAGTTTTCAATACCGAAGAAATAGAATACGGTATCGAGGTCGACACATTCCTCATGGATGCTTCCGCCGATGACAAATTCGCAGACCATTTCCACAAAGGCGGTCAGAAAATTTCCTTCAAAATCGGTGCGAACCAGGACTCGGTTATTACAAATTACATGATAGTATCCGTTGATACTAAAGCTCCGCAGTTCGATATTCCCGGACAACCGGAAAAAGTTGCCTGCACTCCGGCGAACAAATTCGACGCTTACTCGCTTGAAGGCAACTGGTGTCAAGGCAGCCTTGAGCACACTTTTGCACTCAGAATCCAGAACTGGGGAACGGACTCCACAAAAAACATCTCTGTCAGAGATTCGATTCCTGACGGAATGGAATATGTTCCCGGTTCAACCGAATATGCGACCAGTTTTGAAGTCAAAGACAACAAGAAAATAGCAAAAAGATGGACTCCCATTCCTGATTCCAACGGATTCCCGCTTGAAAACGGCTTCAAAGTTGCCGACTCTCTCAACTTCTGCCCCGAAAACAGCGACTATCTTTCATGCAACGATCTGATCGTAGTCCGCTTCAGAGCGAAAGTAAAAAGCGATGCGCCTAAAAATCAGGTTATTGAAAACATAGCGACTTACAACACCCCCGGTGTAAACGACTACAAAACAAACCTCGGCATTCCCGTAAAACTCAGAATCCGTTCCGCAGGCTGCGTAACTTCTCAGGATGCAGTAGACCTTTCGGAATGCGGCGGAGTAGGTGCTGCAGCATGCACGAAAAACGAAGACTGCGCTGAAGGATACATCTGTCAGAAAGAAACCGGCGAATGTACCGAAGATCCTTCTTTCGTAAAATGCAAAGACAGTGAAATCACTGCTTCTATAGGCAAAAACAGCCCGAGCAGCGAAGTTGTTTTAATCAAAAATCCGCAAGCCGATCTCGTTATAGGCCAGCTTGAGCTTGCCGGAAGCGGCGAAAACTGTTACCTCAACCTCGATCAGATCAAGCTCAAAATCGATGTAAAGGATTCAAAAATAACACTCTCCAACTTCAAAATGTATAACGACGCCAACGGCAACGGAACCGTTGATGCCGGAGATCCGCTCCTCGGCTCCACCGACGTTCTTACATCAGGATATGCAACATTCTCAGCCTCCAACCCAGCCAACAGGATTTGGAGCAACAAGAAGAACAACATTCTCTTCACGCTTGACGCAAACTACTCATCTGAAACCATTGAAAATTCGGCAACATTCATTGCCAAAATCGAATCAGGTGCAGTCGTTCTGTCAGACGGCGGAACGCCGAAAATCAACGGTCTGCCGATAGATTTCGCTAAATTCCAGTTCGAACCCGACAGAGGTTTCATCATCAAGCCAGGTCCGCACGATCCTGAAGTTCCGGCGAAATCGGATATGAACCGCTTCCAGGATGTTCTCCAGATAAGCATGACAGCAAAAGGTTCTGACGACATCCTCAAAAGCATCACAATCAAACCCACCAAAAAATCGGTGGAATTAGGCAAAGGAATCAAAAGAATCGCCGTTTACGAAGATACCGACAACGACGGCAAGGGAGATGTAGAAATTGCTTCAACAACCAAATTCGACGGTCTTCAGAAACACACTTTCTCCATTGACAACTTTGAATTCCAGGCAAACACCGAAAAATTCATCACAATCAGGGCGGAACCTGCGCTCAGTGATGGGGATGTTTTCCAGATCGAAGTTTCGGCGAAGGTAAAGAATCTTGACATCGTAGCCAGCGGTTCAGTAACTTCAAAGCCTTACGAATACTCCTGTGATCCTAGGGTTGAAGAATGCGGCGATGAAGGCGGCTGTTCGGTAGTTGCACCGGAAGAAAACTCTCCGGCAGCAATTTATGCGGCACTTACGGCTCTTCTCGCACTCCTTTCCGCATTCGCTTTCAGAATGAGAAAAAACTAATTATCTGACAATCCATTTTCATCACTAAACTTCAATTTTTATCCCGAGCATCATTTTTTCACTCTTTGAATTTGCAATTTCAACGACTTTGAGTATAAAAACGCGGTTTTTTGGATTTGTGAGATTTATTTATGTTTCTGACCATTAATAATTAAAAAAATTTTGGAGGAAAAAAACAATGGCAGCAAAGAAATTCGTTTACTTTTTCGGACCTCAGGGTTCAGAAGGAAACGCTTCTATGAAAAACACGCTCGGCGGAAAAGGTGCGAACCTCGCCGAAATGTGCAACATGGAAATTCCGGTTCCGGCAGGCTTCACGATTGCAACCGATATGTGCACGGTTTACTACAAAAACGACAGGAATTATCCGCCTGAACTTGCAGAACAGGTTGATGAAAACCTTAAAAAAATAGAAGAAGTCATGGGCAAAAAGTTCGGTGATCCCGAAAATCCGCTCCTTCTTTCGGTCCGCAGCGGCGCCCGTGCTTCGATGCCAGGCATGATGGATACGATTCTCAACCTCGGTCTCAACGAAAATACGCTTCAGGGTCTTATAAAGACTGATAAGGACACCCGTTTCGCATGGGACAGCCTCCGCCGTTTCATGCAGATGTACGGAAACGTCGTCATGGGAATCAAAGGCGAGAATTTCGAGCATGCGATCACTTCGCTCAAAAACAAATACGGAATCAAAAACGACCTTGAAATGACCGTTGACCACTTGAAAGAGCTTGTCGAAGCATACAAAGTCATCGTAAAAGAGCAGACTGGTAAAGAGTTCCCGACCGATCCGAAGGAACAGCTCTGGGGCGCAATCGACGCTGTTTTCGGCAGCTGGATGAACGAAAGAGCTATCGTTTACCGTAAGATGAACGGCTTCTCCGACGACTGGGGAACCGCTGTAAACGTTCAGGCCATGGTTTTCGGAAATATGGGTGACGAATGTGCGACAGGCGTTGCATTCACGAGAAATCCGGCGACCGGCGAGCACATTTTCTTCGGCGAATACCTCATCAACGCTCAGGGCGAAGACGTCGTTGCCGGCATCAGAACTCCGCAGCAGATCACGCTTGCAGGCAGCAGAAAATGGGCAGCTGACCACAATGTAAGCGAAGAAGAGAGAGCTTCGAAATATCCTTCACTCGAAGAATACATGCCGGAAGTTTACGAAAATCTCTGCAGCATCTACAAAAAGCTCGAACTTCACTACCGCGACATGCAGGATATTGAATTTACCATCGAAAACAGAAAGCTCTGGATGCTTCAGACGAGAAACGGCAAAAGAACGGCCGCTGCGGCAGTCAGGATCGCGGTTTCAATGGTTGACGAAGGACTTATCTCGAAGGATGACGCAATCATGAGAGTCTCTCCTGACCAGATTGACCAGCTTCTCCACCCGCAGTTCAAAAGCGACGACAAGAGAAACGCAACGCTCTTCACGAAAGGTCTTCCGGCAAGCCCCGGCGCTGCTACGGGACAAATCGTTTTTGATGCAGAGGCAGCTGCAGCTTGGAAAAATGAAGGCAAGGGAACGATACTCGTCAGACTTGAAACAAGCCCCGAAGACATCACCGGCATGGTTGCTGCAAACGGCATTCTCACCGGTCGCGGCGGCATGACTTCACATGCTGCAGTTGTCGCAAGAGGCATGGGAAAATGCTGCGTAAGCGGTGCAGGCGAACTCGTAATCGACGCAGCTGCAAAAACCGTCGCAGTCAGGGGAACGGTCCTCAAGGAAGGCGACTGGATTTCGATTGACGGCGGAACGGGCGAAGTTCTTCTCGGCAAAGTAGCTACCGAAGAACCGAAACTTGACGGCGATTTCGAAAAACTTATGCGCTGGGCTGACAACAGACGGGTTCTCAAGATCAGAACCAATGCAGATACGCCGAAAGATGCTGCTACAGCCCGCAGATTCGGTGCAGAAGGTATCGGCCTCTGCAGAACCGAGCACATGTTCTTCGAAGGCGAAAGAATCAAAGCCATCCGCGAAATGATTCTTGCTGACAACCTTGAAGGGAGAAAAACTGCTCTTGCAAAACTCATTGAACATCAGAAAAACGACTTCCTCGGAATCTTCGAAGAGATGAGAGGACTCCCAGTAACCGTCAGACTCCTTGACCCGCCGCTTCACGAATTCCTTCCTTCTGAACCGAAGCAAATTACAGAAATGGCTGAGGCGATGCACACAAGCGAAGAAAAAATATACAATAAAATCAAAGAGTTGCATGAAATAAACCCGATGCTTGGTTTCCGCGGATGCAGACTTGGCAATATCTATCCGGAAATCACCGAAATGCAGACTAGAGCTATAATCGAAGCTGCATGCGAACTCACGCAGAAAAGCGTCAAAGTATTCCCCGAAATCATGATTCCGCTTGTAGGAAAACACGAAGAATTCGAATATCAGGAAAGAATCGTCAGAGATACAGCCGAAAAAGTTTTCACAGAGAAAGGCATCAACGTCGAATTCATGGTCGGAACGATGATCGAGGTTCCGAGAGGCGCACTCACTGCCGACGAAATCGCGGAACATGCCGAATTTTTCTCGTTCGGAACAAACGACCTCACTCAGATGTGCCTCGGCTACAGCCGTGACGATGCAGGCAAATTCATAAAAGAATATCTCACAAAGAAAATACTCGCAGTCGATCCTTTCCGCTCAATTGATCAGGACGGTGTCGGCCAGCTTGTAGAAATCGCGGCAAAACGCGGCAGAAAGACAAGACCGAACATCAAACTCGGTGTATGCGGCGAACACGGCGGCGATCCGGCTTCCATAGACTTCTTTCACAGAGTCGGCCTCAATTACGTCAGCTGCTCGCCTTACAGAGTTCCCATTGCACGTCTTGCAGCGGCTCAGGCAGCAATCAACAACGATGTAGTACGCGAAATCAAAAAGAGTGTCGAAGAAGCTTACTCAAAGGCAGAAAGCACTGCAAAAGACGTTTACAGCAAGGCTGAAAGCGGACTCAAGAACCTCAGGGAAACCGTTGAAAACAGCGAGCTTAAAAAAACCGTCGAGGAAGGTGCTAAAAAACTTTTCGGCGACCTCAAAAAGAAAATCAAAAAAGACTAATTTATAGCGGTCGGGGGACTTCCCCGATCCTTTTTCTGCAAAAACCGCAATCTGATCGCTTTTCCATCCAATTTTTTCCATTCATTTGACTTGTCAAACATAACTTGTAAAATCGCACGTTTGTTTGTTTTGAGGCGGAGATGCTTGTTTATCCTTTAAATGTTTTTGATGAAGAATATGAATCTCTTATGAAAAGAATTGAGGTTTCGGAAACCGGGACTTCGATAATGCGAGGTCGTTTTGAGACAAAATCGTTTATGATTTCAGACATTTCCACGCCTGCAGCAAATATTGTGAAACAGCAGGTTCTCTCTCTCGGCGGAGAGGCGGCCGTTCCGGCGCATGCAGTGAACTGCTCGAAACCGAAAAGCGATTTCCTCTTTTCTTTAAGACAGGATAAAATTCCTGAATTCGTCTCACGGATGAAGGCTCAGTGCTGGAAATTGCCTCAAGTTGCTGATTTTATTGAAAAATTTGTCAAGCTGCAAAAACCGTGGTTTTCTTTTTCACATTCCGGAATCGACACGACACGCCCGAATATCATGGGAATCCTCAACGTTACGCCCGATTCCTTTTCCGACGGCGGAAAATTCAACAGTATGGATTCTGCCGTCAGACACGCGGCGGAAATGCTTGAAAACGGTGCTGACATTATAGATGTCGGCGGCGAATCAACACGACCCGGCTCAGATTCAGTCGATGCCGGAACTGAAAAAAAACGGGTTGTTCCGGTTATTTCGGAAATAAAGAAGCAGTTCCCTAAAGCGGTGATTTCAATCGACACCGTAAAAAGCTCGGTTGCAAAAGCTGCGCTGGATGCCGGAGCCGGAATCGTAAACGACGTAAGCGGTATGACATTTGATCCGGAAACGGCTTCAGTCTGTGCAGACGCAAAAATACCGGTCGTCATCGGTCACATCAAAGGGCTTCCCAAAAGCATGCAGGAAAGTCCGGCTTATGAAAACCTTTTTATAGAAATGCTCGATTTTTTTAATAAATCAAAAGACTTGCTTCTTTCCAAAGGTTTGCCGGAAAGCAAAATAATGATCGATCCAGGGATCGGTTTCGGCAAAACCCTTGAGCACAATCTGGCGATTTTGAAACATCTGGAAGTCTTTTTTTCGTGCCTTGATCCGGTTGTGGTAGGAGTCAGCCGCAAAAGCATGATAGGTGCAATCTGCGGCAGAAAAAATCCGCTTGACAGAGTCGCCGGAACAGTCGCACTCGACACCATCGCGCTTGAAAAAGGCGCCGCCGTGATCAGGGTCCACGATGTCAGAGAGGCAAAAGATACTTTGGAAATATTCAACGCTTTAAAGGAGCCTATTTAAAAATGAAGAAAACAACAACAGTTTTTTTTATTCTGGTAGTTTCCGTACTGCTTACCATGATGATCGCTTGCGGCGATTCCGGTACGACAAGAAAAGAAGGTGAACTTTACGGTAAATGTTATCCGAACGAAACCTGCAATGAAGGGTTGGAGTGCGACACGGATCATAATGTCTGCATAAAAGAGTCAGCAGGCCCTGATATCGAAAATGAATATGCGGATGAGGCGGCCGATGATGCCGATAACACGAATCTCGGTGATACAAAAGAAAGCGGAATATGGCAGGATCCTAGAACAGGGCTGATCTGGTCGGAGAAACATTACCTTACAAAAACACCTACATTGGACAGTCTTATTGCATACTGTGAAAATCTTGTCGAGGGCGGTTTCAGCGATTGGAAAATGCCGACAATTGACGAACTCAGAACACTGATTCAGAATTGTTCTAATACAGAACCATACGGAATCTGCTCAATAAGCGAAAAGAACGGCAGCCTCGAATATAAAGATGATGATGCGTGGATATGTGATTGCGAATGGAAAGATGAATGGACGCAACATGTAGGGAAGGATGAATTCATTTATGACAACGGCGGTTACTACAGCAGATTGGGCGATAATCAGGATGTAAGTCTCTGCTCTTCTTCCCTCAATAGTTATAATAGCGGTCTGTGGTGTGTCGGTTTCGATATCGCTGTAATAGGAGTCGCTTCTCCCGGCAGAGTAAATGTAGTCCGCTGTGTCGGAAGTTATTCAAGACAAAAGCCGTGCGAAGGACTTCCGGAAAATGCAGTCTGGAACGTTTATTCGAGCATTCCTCAGGCATGGGACGGTTCATCCTGGCAACCAAGCGATGCGCCTTCCTACAACGAAAAGCCGAGCGAAACGGAGTGCAGGTTTATATGCAATTCCGGATACAAATGGGACGGCTCGAAATGTAATTTACAGGATATAAAAGCCATTTCCGGATGCAGCCCTGAAAGTCCTACACCGTGCTATGATTCATCAAGCGGTCTTATCTGGTCTGCAAAAGCTCCTGATGAAATGTTGTATTATGATGCCATAGACTACTGCGACAATCTTGTTGAAGGCGGTTTGGGCGACTGGCATCTGCCGACGATCAGCGAACTGCGTACTCTGATTCAGAACTGTCTTTGGACAGTTACGGGAGGTAACTGTAATATTACAGATGACTGCCTTTCTGCAGAATATTGCGAATATCGGTATAGCCAATGTTATAATGATTGCAGAGATCTTTCGGGCAGTCACTCTATATACAGCAAATTCGGCGATGAAGGAGATTTTTTATCTTCTTCTGTAGTGACGGATTTTTCCGAAGCAGTGTGGGGTGTAGGGTTTGATAAAGCTCAAATTCTGATATTCGGTACAGACGAAGTATATGACAAAGGCAGTGCCCGTTGTGTGAGGTAGATAAATGAGAAAACTTGCGATTTATATTCTGGTGATTCCGGTTCTGTTTGTCATGATGGTCAGCTGCGGTAATTCGGGTTCGGACAGAAAACAGGGAGAGATCTACGGGGAATGTTTTAAAGATAACACCTGCAACGAAGGACTGACCTGTGAAACGGAGTATAACGTCTGTGTAAATGATGATGCTGTATCCGACAGTGATGATGCAGAGAGCATTGATGTCGAAGCCGACACCGAAAGCGGTGATGATGCGGATGAAATATCAGAGCAGGATTATTCCGAAGAGATATACCACGACACTCTGCCTGATGATGCCCAGTGTTGGGAATACAGGTGTAAAGACGGCGACAGCTATTGCGGATATAAAAAATCCGCGTACTATGAAAAACTTAAGTGGGGAAAATCTGAAGATTGTCCTTTTTCTGAATGCATCGCTTCCACCGGAAAGTGCGGCTGTGAATCTTCGGAAGAAGGAGATATCCGTTGCAGCGGAAATGTGCTCCGTACTTGTTCCAACGGTAAGTGGCAGATTCGGGAAAGATGCAAGGCCGGTTGTGATTCGGCTATAGATCAATGCAAACCTTGGGAAGATCCCGACAGCGGTCTCTTCTGGTCTATGGAATCGAATGCCATGATTTGGCAAGCCTCGGTCGATTATTGTGACAACCTTACAGAAGGCGGTTTCACTGACTGGCGATCACCTACGATCAATGAAGCAAGAACTATGATCAAGAATTGCGCCGGAACACAAACAGGCGGCAGGTGTGCCATTACAGACAGTTGTCTCTCTCCGGATTGCCGGGATATCAGCTGCAATTTATGCAGAACTGACAGAAACAATGGTTATAACAAAATAAACGAATATCCTGATTCACAATTGTTCTGGTCGGCTTCCGAAGTACAGGGCAGCGATATCCTTGCATGGGGGATAGAACTCTACTCTGCCGGCATTGCGGAAAAGTTCAAGAATGAATACGGTGTCACTCGTTGTGTTAGAGGAGAAAATCACCTGCAGTTATGCGAAGGACTTCCGGAACACGCGATCTGGAATAAAGTTTCGAGTATATTTTCGACATGGAACGGCTCATCGTGGCAGCCGCCTCTGAAAGGTAAATACAACGAGACTTCAAGTACTGCAGAGTGCAGGTTCAAATGTAATGTGGGTTACAAATGGGACGGTTATAAATGCAAACCAAGCAACGATCTTCCTGAATGCGGCGCTGAAAGCAAAACTCCCTGCAAGGATTCCTCAAGCGGGTTGATATGGTCCTCAATGCCTGATAAGAGCAAGAACTGGAGGGATGCTGTAAGTTATTGCATCAATCATTCCGAAAGCGGCGGCAGGATGTGGTCCCTGCCTACGATCGACGAACTCAGGACACTTGTCAAGAACTGCCCGAATGTGGAATACGGCGGCGAATGCGCTGTGAGTGAAGAGAAAGGCCTTCTTGCCATATATGAATCAGGAACGAGAGAATCCTGTTTTTGCTATGACGCTGAGACGGAATACAACAAATTCGGTGATCGTGGTTTTTTCTGGTCTTCTTCTATCCTCTCTGATTATCCGGAATGTATATGGGGCATTTTTATGGGCTATATCTCGTACGGCGCCCATGGTCGTACCGGTGTCGAGATCTTAATTAACTCCAACTCTGATGAAAGTTCGGGCAAAGTCCGCTGTGTTGTGAGGTAAATGTTTGTTTACATCATGACTTTCATTTGACTTGTTCAACTTGCTTGTCACGACATTTTTGCATCAATTAGTGCATTTTATTTGACACAGTCGGATTTTCGTGTATCATTTTGGATTTGGAGGTGACAGAAATGAATCCTTATTATAACCAAAATTACACACGGAAAGAGGTTGACTTGATTCTTTCAAGAATTAAGTCTTGTATTAAAAACAACCGTTACATTATCGCACAAAATGAAAACAGACAGGAAAATATAGACTTTATCAACGAGTACAATATACACAGTGACAAACAGCGTTCTATTTTGATGCAGATTAAGACCGAGGATTTTTATCATTCGCTTCAGAATACAAAGTTGGGTTATGAATATGAAGTTCTCTATGTGTTTGTTCCGCAAGTGCAGCTTTTCAATGCCGAAGGTGAAGAAGAAACTGTAGATGTTTATACAAAGTTCAATATTATTGATTTGCCGTCAGGAAGCAGGGCAGTGGTTGTTTCATTCCACAAGAAGAATAAACCTGTTGAATATCTGTTTCGTTAAAGGTTAGGAAGGAGGTGAAAATGAGTCACAAAAATAAAGTATTCTGTGAGGAGTGCAGAAAAGATGTCGATTATGTTGTCAATCAGGTCTCTATGATTGGAAAGATAAAGGAAAAGGAATATGCCTATATGGGCATGGAGGTCAAATGCGCTGATTGCGGTTCTTTCATTTTTGTGCCGGAAGTGAATGACATGAATCTGAAAGCACTTTATGATGTTTATCGTGAAAAAAACGGCATTGTTCCTTTGGAAACTATTTTGGCTATTCCTGAAAAATACGACATAGGCAAACGTCCTCTCTCGCTTATGCTCGGATGGGGAGAACAGACTTTTACCCGTTACTGTGACGGAGACATGCCTACAAAACAGTATTCAGACATCTTGATTCGTATATATTCCGATCCTGCTTATTTTCTAGAGTTGTTGAATGCCGGAAGAGAAAAACTGACCTCCCGCTCCTATGAAAAGAGTAAAAAAGCAGTCGATGCACTGCTGAAAAGCCGGATGCCGGCAAAAAGCAAAATAGAAATTGTCATTAAGTATGTTCTGAACCAGTGCGAAGACATTACACCGCTGGCATTGCAGAAGGCACTTTACTATATTCAGGGATTTTATTGTGCTTTTTACGGAACTTTTCTTTTTCAGGATGATTGTCAGGCATGGGTTCACGGTCCTGTGTACAAGGATATTTACCTGCGTTACAAAAATTATCGGTTTGACCCGATCGGTAAATCTGAAAACTTTGATGTTTCGGTCTTTTCTTCCGGAGAAAAAGCTATATGTGACAGTGTCATTCAGAATATATGCTGCTACAGCGGAAAGGTTCTGGAACGTTTTACACACAATGAAACTCCGTGGTTGGCAGCCAGATGCAATCTGCCGGTCGTTATTCCTTCCGACCGCATTATAGAAAAATCACTCATCAAGGAATATTTCGATGCAGTAAAGCACAAATATAACATGGTTAATCCAAGTGACATAAAATCCTATGCAGAAGATATGTTCAATGCCTTATAAACATTTGTTTGGGCAGGCGTTTCCATTTGACTTGTTCGACTTAACTTGTAAGATTCAGTGTTTTGTTTGTTTTGAGACAAAGGAGTCATCATGTATTTAACTTTTTCGGAATTTCTTATGAAAATCATCGGCAGCGATCCGCTGCCGCTTTTCATTTTCAAATCGGCAATAGATTTCTGCTGCATTTATTTCATTTTTTACCTCTTTTTTGTCGAAATAAAGGATAACAAATCAATCCGAGTTACAGCCGGATTCGCTCTTTTAGCCCTTTTTTACATTCTGGCGCGGATTTTCGGGCTAACCGGAATCACATGGCTTCTTGGCAACTTCTTTTCATACTCTGCGATTTTGATAATTGTAGTTTTCCGCAATGAAATCAAGAATATGCTTGCTTCGATGAGTATTATCCGCGTCAATATGAAACAAGAGGAATACGAAGGCGAAGAAGACATCATAAGCCACATTGCAAACGCGATGGATTATCTGGCTTCCGTCCGTGAAGGGGCGCTTGTCGTCATAATGCCTTTCGGTGATGCAAAAATCGGTGCGATAGCCGAAGGAACGGAAATTGATTCTCTCATAACAAGAGAACTGCTGCTTACGATTTTCAAAAAGAACTCCCCGCTTCACGACGGCGCAGTTATTATAAAAAATAAAAGAATTTCAAGGGCTTCAGTATTTTTCTCACTTAGCACCAACCCCAATATCGACCCGAATTTCGGCACAAGACACCGCGCTGCATACGGTATCAGCGAAAAAGTGCCTGACGCTCTCGTCATAGTCGTCAGTGAGGAAAGAGGCGAAATATCACTACTCCACGGCGGCAGAATAACGCGCGATCTCAGCAAAGACGCTCTGAAACAGCAGCTTGCAAACAGACTTTAATTCAGGAGAAAGCCATGAAAATAACGACTTCGTCAAAACAGGAACGCCTGAAAAGACTTTTCACCCACAACTTCCGCGAAAAATTTCTGGCGGCACTTTGCGCCGCAGCCGCGCTGCTGCTATCTTTCTGCTTCAAGCCTGTACAACAGACCTATTTTCTGAAAATAAATTCAGAAATAGCTCCGGATCAGATACTTGTTTCGCAAAACGCCAGTATCATAGAAGTCAAAGCTGCCGGTACATTTTTCGATTTACGCAGGGTAAGCCTTGAAAACATCGAAATAAATTTTGATTTTTCCGCTGAAAAAGCCGGAGAAATAAGCCGAACTGTAGGTGAAAACCAGCTTCCTTCAATTTTTAAAAATCTTAAAATCGAAAACATTTTTCCTGAAACAATAATCTGGCGGACAGAGGCAAAAATTGAAAAGACTATCCCCGTAGAGATCGTTTTTGAGGAAGACAACAGTAGCAAAAATTATACCGCAGAACCTGCCGAAATCAGAATCACCGGTGCCGAAACCGCTGTGAACGGACTCGAAAAAATAGATTCTGAAAAAATTCCGACTAACACATTTGCAGACAAGACTGAAATCGAAATTCCTCTCGTTTTTCCCCGATTTACCGCTTCAGCTGACGGAACCGCAAAGGTAAAAGTAACAAAAAAGAGCGAGAGCGAAACTCCTGCCGAAGAAACCGAGACGCAGAAAAACGAAGAAAATTCCGAAAAAAAGGAAACTGAGGAATAAATGATGGAAACGGCCCGCGTAATCTGGTTCACCGGCCTTTCCGGTGCCGGCAAAACGACTCTGGCGGAAAAACTTACGGCTTATCTGAAGAAAAACGGACAAAAGTGTGAACTTCTTGACGGTGATACCGTTAGAAACATCTTTCCGCAAACCGGATTTTCCAAAAAGGAACGCGATGAACACGTGAAGCGCATGGGTTTTCTGGCTTCCATGCTCGAAAGGAACGGCGTGACGGTCGTGGCCTCTTTTATCTCGCCTTACCGCGAATCACGCGATTTCGTCAGGAAAATGTGCAAAAACTTTGTCGAAATATACGTTTCGACTTCGCTCGAAGTTTGCGAAAAACGCGACGTCAAAGGGCTCTACAAAAAGGCGAGACGCGGTGAAATAACCTCTTTTACGGGAATAGACGACCCTTACGAAGCGCCGCTGGAACCTGAAATCACGATAAACACTGCGGAAGAAACGGTTGAAAAATCGTTTGAAAAACTGCTTGCATTTTTAAATTTGAACTGATGTTTTATTGTCAATATCTGGTGGAACTATGAAAAAAATCTTTTTTGTTCTTATCTCTTTGATTTTATTAAGTTTTTGCATCTCAGCCGAAGAAGCCGGGCAAAAAACCGACGCCTTGACGCAGGCAACAGAAAAAAAGGAGGCCGCTTCGGTGCAGACTGCTGAAAAAGCCGCACCGGAAAAGGGCGGAATTTACGCCGGAATGCCGGTAACACCCGAGTTTTCTAAGGAAGTCATCGACAAAATCACGGCGAAATACTCGAAAATGTACGAGACTTACGCCGGAGTAAAAAACAAACGCTACGTCACGGTCGAGTACCGCGATCCGAAGACCAACGAACTGCTTGAAACTGAAAAATACGTCTACACCCGCTGGGACTACTGGTACAAGGATCTCAAATACGAGCTTCACTCCTGCGAATCGGACGGAAAGCCGAGAAAACCGGGTGTCATCGCGTGCGATCCGCACGAATCGAAGCCGGGTATCCCCCACTTCGACAAAAACGGCGAAAAAGAGTACATCCGCGAGCTCGTCGCCGTCGAAAAACTCAACGGAAGACTTGCGTACAAGATCAAAATGACGGCGAGAAAACCGAAAGGCGAACACTTCGTCGGTCACGTCTGGATCTCCGTCGACAATCTCGAATACATGCAGAACGAAGGCAAGGCGGGCAAAAAAAGAATGGGTGAAAAGGATCTTTACGTCAAATATCAGGCGAAAGACTTCAACGGCGGCCAGTTTTTCCACTTCACGAGCGGAATCACGAGAGTCGAAATAAGCGTGATGGGTTACAAAAGAGTTCTCATCTACAAATTCGAGAACAAAGATATCGAACTTATGCCTAAAAAGGACAAAAAATAATGGAAAAACTATACTTCTGGACACTTGTCTTCATCTTCGTGAGCGGCCTTTTTACATGGATATCACTTTATTTCGTTACAGCGGGATACGGCAGATACGGCAGTAAAAAATGGGGGCCTGCGGTAAACCCGAAACTCGGCTGGATGATAATGGAATCACCCGTCGTCATTCTCCCGATTGTTTTCGCGTTTTTCGGAAACATCACGACAGTCACCGCAGTAATGCTAGGGATCTGGCTTTCGCACTACGTCCAGCGCGATCTCATCTATCCGTTCCTTATCAAAAACGGCGCAAAAATGCCGCTTTCGATCATCGCCATGTCGCTTTTCTTCAACTGCATGAACGGCTTCGTCAACGGCTACTGGCTCTTTTTCCTTTCGAAATATGAAATTTCGTGGTTTGCGACGCCGCAGTTCATAATCGGAGTCATTCTTTTCTACTGCGGAATGTTCATCAACATCCAGTCAGACCACATCGTCCGCAGTCTGCGCAAGGAAAAAGGACCCGGATACCACATTCCGATGAAAGGTTTTCACAAATTTGTCGCGAATCCCAACTACTTCGGCGAGATCGTCGAATGGGCCGGATGGGCGATTTTGACCTGGTCTGTTCCGGGACTTGCCTTCGTCTTCTTTTCAATGGCGAACCTCGTTCCGCGTGCCGCAAAAAACAGACTCTGGTACATAGAAAAATTCGGCGAGGAATATCCCAGATCAAGAAAAAGAGTTTTCCCGTTTATTTATTGATCAGTCAGCAATAAATCAGAATTTTACGGTTTTCGGTTCCTCACTGAAACTCGAGAAAACCGCCGTTGCGTTTTTAAAATAGAGAACCTGGGTGTTGCCGTCGTTTTCGTTATACATTCCGCGAAGATTCGGATAGTTGTCAAGCATATGTTTCTTCGCTTCGACGCTGTCGTCGTTTACAAGTTCGCCGGAAAGACGAAGCCATTTCTTGCCGTCAAAGCAGCAGAGTTCAGCTTTCGGATTGGCTGCGAGCTGTTTTGAGACATTTTTCTTTTTGCCGGTCTGAATGTAGAGTTTTCCGTTGAAAATGTCGATCGTTCCGAACGGACGGACCCGCGGCTGACCGTTTTCATCGACCGTCGCAAGATAATAAGTACCGCATTTCTTGATAAAATCGTAAACTGACTGCATGTTTTCCCCCTTTTGATCAATTTTTGACTGACTGGCTGCCGAAACTTTGGCAGGTTTGACACCGGATTCCTTAACATTTTCCTTCCCGAAGGCGTTTTGCGCCGAAAAAACAAGGAACAGCGCTAAAACTAACCCTAAAAAACCGATTTTTCTCATAAAACCTCCTTTTTTAAATAAAACACTGACGCCCTATTTTTCATTATTGCAGAAATGTGTCCAGATTTTTTTAGAAAAATCGACATCACTTACAAGTTTTTTTGCCGTCGGCGGTTTTTTGTTTAAAATGCGCCGTTTTTTTGTGGGAGATATGAAAATGGAAGTTAAAGCTGACGACAAATGCTTCGTTTGCGGAAAAAACAACGCAGACGGGCTTCATCTTGAAATAGAGCGCGACAATGAAAAACTTACGACAAAGGCCGAAATCGCCGTTCCCGAAAAATTCTGCGGCTGGGAAGGAATAATCCACGGCGGAATAATTTCTACCCTCCTTGACGAAATAATGGCCTATGCCGCATTTACGCATGACGAAAAAGGGGTAACCGGCGAAATCAGCGTCCGTTTCAGAAAACCGATGCCTTCGAACAGAAAAGTTCTTGTTGAAGGTGCCGTCGAATCGCAGAAAGGGCGGATCGTCTATACTGTCGGCAAAATCACCATCGACGGCACTCTCATTGCCGAGGCAAATGCAAAAATGGTGAGACTAGACTGATGAAAAACAGCTTTTTGAAAAAAACGGTTCTTGTCACGGGCGGCGGCGGTTTTCTGGGTTCGCATCTCTGCAAAGCCCTGCTCGAACGCGGAAACCATGTAGTCTGCATGGACAACTTCATAAGCGGCAGACTCGCAAACATTGAAATTTTAAAGCAAAATCCCGATTTTGACCTCATCATCCACGATGTGACCGAGCCTTACAACTTTTATGTTGACGAAATTTTCAATCTCGCGTGTCCGGCAAGTCCGATTTTCTACCAGCGCGATCCGATTGCGACCTACAAAACAACCGTTCTGGGAGCAATAAACGCACTTGATCTCGCACTAAGATGGAACGCAAAGATTTTTCAGGCATCCACGAGCGAAGTCTACGGCGACGCACTGGTACACCCGCAGCCTGAAAGCTACTGGGGGAACGTAAATCCGCACGGGGTGAGAAGCTGCTACGATGAAGGGAAACGCGGCGCTGAATCGCTCTTTTTTGATTATCGCAGAAAGCACGGAATACGCATAAAAGTTGCAAGAATATTCAACACTTACGGGCCAAATATGAACGTCGACGACGGCAGGGTCGTAAGCAATTTCATAATTCAGGCATTACAAAACCGCGACATAACGGTTTACGGTGACGGATTGCAGACGCGCAGTTTCTGCTACGTTGATGACTTGATCAGAGGAATTCTTCTGCTGATGGATTCCGACGATACCGTAACAGGTCCGGTAAATCTGGGAAATCCGGGCGAATTTTCAATGCTGGAACTTGCAGAAAAAGTTTTGAAACTTACGAAAAGTTCTTCAAAGCTGGTTTTTATGCCGCTTCCTGGAGACGATCCGAAATTCAGAAGACCGGACATCACTCTTGCCGGAACCCTGCTCGGCTGGAATCCGGAAATAAATCTAGACGACGGTCTGGAAAAAACCATCGCATTTTTTAAAAGAATTATTTAAAATCAACAAGTTGGTTCCATTTAACGGAATAAAAAAGCCGGACATTCGCCCGGCCTTCAGTTTTGGATGGTTAAGATGAAATTTACTTTTTGCCTTTTTTAGAAGACTCCTTTTTCTCTTTCGAACAGACTTTGCAGAACTTGTAACCGTTTTCCAAGGCCTCCTCTTCCGAAGCGAAAACTTTGGTGCAGCCTTTGCAGTCGTAGTAACGGCATGTCGATTTGTGACACGTTTTCGTGTCGGGATTGCAGTGGATTTCTGCCGCAAATACAAGTGAAAACGAGAAAACCATTACGGCAAAGACGAAAATCTTGAAGATGGATTTTTTCATAGCAAACACTCCATTTAAAAAATTAACAAAAAAGCAAAAAATATTTAACTCTAAATCTCGATATTGTCAATAAAAATTCGACAAAAGTCAGATCAACTCATTTAAATACAAGGAAATATTGAAAAAAACAAAAACCATTTAGTTGAAAAATCATTCCTGATTATGCGGCGTTTTTTAAATTTTTATTAGAAAATCATCAAAATCTGATTTTGCCATTCCGCAAGTAAATCTACCTGACGCAACGGACACTATAGCTGAATTCGAGGGTATCGTAGCTTACGCCACCGTTGTCGAAACACGCACACCATGCGAGGTTTGAATCATCTGATAGAACAGAGGAGGACCAAAACCAGCCCGTATCACCGAATTTGCTGTCCCCCTCGGTTGAATCAGCAGAGCAAGAGAAACAATCACCTTCTGTCCAGCAGCTGTCATGCGAAAGACAACTTGTTGATGAATCGCCTGTGTCCACAACTCTGCAACTGCCGCCTGTTACTGTGAATAAGCATTTTTGAATAAGCGTTCTCAACTCGCTGATTGTCGGCAATCTCCAGTCAGGTCCGCCTTCCTTCAGGCCGTCACAGTATGAAACCGAGTCGCTCCAGGCATATATGGCATCAGCTTTTGCCGACCAAGTCAGATTAGTTGTCGAATCGTAGCACGGACCAGTGTTTGACGTGCTGCACTCGGGAAGTGCAGAGCAGGAAGTACCTGTCCAGTTGAAACCGGGGCTGCACTTGCAGACATAAGTCGTGTCTCCAGTCGCAAGACATTCTCCGTTTGCATTCAAAATGCCGCTGCAAGGGTTCGGATCGCACGGGTCTACCGGTCGCCAGCACTCAGTGCCGTTCCAATCATAATCAGAATTGCATTTGAAAATGCATTCACTGCTGCTCGGATTCGTGTCGTACGTGCCGGTCTCAGGCGGATACCACTCTTCTCCGTTCCATGTCTGCGAAACCGATTCCGCCGTGTTCCACTGAGCATTTGCAGGAAGTCCCGTGCAGTCAACAACTCGTGATTCGGCTTTGCAGACTGAACCTGTCCATGAATAATGATCATAACAACCGCAAGCATAACCGCCATTCGTCACAGTACACGCGCCTGTTGAATACATGATTCCTGCACACGGATTACCGTCGCAAGGATTTGCCTGAACAGGATCAGTGTCGGAATCATCGGCCGAATCAGCATCGTCATCTGCAGAATCAGCATTGTCATCGGTCAAATCCGCATCATCCTGCATCGTATCTGAATCGTCAGTTTGGAAATCGCCGCTGTCAGGAATTGTATCGGGATTCTCTGAATCAGGATTGTCCGCTGAAGCTGTATCGACCGTGTCTTCGTCAGTCACATCCTCATCAGCCACATCTTCGTCAGAAACATCTTCGCCCGTGTCGGTTCTGTCGTCGGTTTTCGAACCGCCGCCGCAGCTTGTGACAAAAACCAAAGCTGCGAAAAACGCAAAAACAACAAAAAATTTCTTCATTTTTTACTCCTTAATCACATAAAAAACCGCAAAATTATAAGTATCATCAGATTAAAAGCAATGAAACGATATACAAAGTGTTCAATTTTTAGAATCTGCCGCAAATATCAGACGGAATAGCTGATCTTGATTTTCCCAGATCACGTTTTCAATCGGCACATGTGCGGAGAAGTCTCGACTGCCTGAGCGATTTCCGCCCCGAATTGACTGTTTCAGCCGTTATCGCGAATGGCGGAGTATGGATTTTTTCTTTTTCCGGCCATGTGTTACCGGTTACTTGTTGAATTCGTTGAGCTTATCCTCGAGAAGTTTTTTGATTTCAGCCATTCTCTCTGGCGTTTCGGCTTCGACTCTCATGACGATGACGTTCTGGGTGTTGCTCGGACGCATGAGGCCCCAGCCGTCTTTGAAAGTGACTCTGACGCCGTCGATGTCGTTGACTTCGTAACCGCCTTCTTTGAAAAATTTAACAACGTTTTCAACGATTCTGAACTTTTTCGTCTCGTCAACTTCGATCCTGAGTTCCGGAGTCGAGAAAGTCTCGGGAATTCCTTCAAGAAGCCTGTCGAAATCGACTTTTTCCTGACGTGATATGATTTCAAGCATTCTGAACGCAGAATAAATCGCGCAGTCGTAGCCGAAAAAGCGGTGTTTGAAGAATACGTGTCCGCTCATCTCTCCTCCGAAAGCCGCTCCGATCTCTTTCATTTTGACTTTGATCAGCGAATGTCCCGCCTTCCACATTACGGGTTTGCCACCGTGAGCCGCAATGTCATCGTAAAGAGTCTTGCTGCACTTTACGTCGCCGACTATCGCTGCGCCCGGAACTTCTTCGAGAACGCTTCTTGCGAAAATATTGAGGATTTTGTCACCCCAGATGATCTTTCCGTTTCTGTCAACGATGCCGATTCTGTCTGCATCACCGTCAAAACCGATGCCGAGGTCCGCGCCGTTTTCCTTTACCGCAGCTATCATTTTCTGGATGTAAGCTTCGACCGTAGGATCGGGGTGATGGTTCGGGAATCTGCCGTCCGGCTCTCCGAAAATGCTGATGACGTTGAGCCCCATCTTGCGCATGATCGGAACTGCGACGAAACCGCCGACACCGTTGCCCGCATCGACGACGAGCTTTATTTTTTCAGGATGTTCGATGCGTATCGTCTTGAATATGAACTTTTCAAAGTCGGGAATGATGTTGTAAGTGCTGTTCGTTCCCTTCTTTTCCGGATTCAGGAAGTCGTCGGCTTCCATGATGTCTGCGATTTCCTGAATTCCGTCGCCGTAGACCGGAAGGTCGATGAGGTTGACCTTGAAGCCGTTGTATTCAGGCGGGTTGTGGCTTCCCGTAATCATGACAGCGCCCTGAACGTCGATGTTGAACATCGAAAAATAGCAGAGACCCGTCGGGATCATGCCGAGAAAAACGGTGTCGATGCCGCTGTCGTTGAAACCTTTTATCATAGCCTGTGCAAAGGAGGGCGAGCTCAGTCTTGCGTCGTGACCGATAGATACCGTCTTGAAGGCAGGTAGTTTTTTCTTGTAGAAACTTGCGCATCCGCGTGCCAGATTGTAGGCAAAATCGTCGGTTAAATCGACGTTTACATAGCCTCTCACATCATACTGTCTGAAAATTGTTCTGTTGATTTTCATCTTTTTCTCCGCAAAAAGTCTTTAAAAAAACCGCTGCATTTTAGCAGAAATATTTTTTTTGTAAAAACATAAATTTTAAGCACTAATTTAGTTCTTGACTTAAAAAAGATAGAGAGTAGAATCATTCGTTCGTTTGATTTTTGACCCTTTATTTTTTTATTTTTGGAGGTTTTATGATGAAAAAGTTTTGGTTGATTTCAATGCTTCTTATCGCAGCTCTTTTCGTTGTAAGCTGCGGTGGCGACGATGATGATTCAGCAAGCAACGAATGTTCAGGTTCACAATTCAAATGCGATCAAGACGGTGGTAAAACTTTTGTTTACACCTGTGATGAAGGCACATGGCAAAAAACCAAACAGTGCAACGAAAACGAAACCTGTAATGCAAACACAGGAACATGTGATTCCGCTAACAATGGTAACAACGGTAACAACAACGAAGGCGGCGACAACGGTGACAACGGTGACGGCGGCAACAGCGGTGACAGCGGTGACAGCGGCAACGGCGGTA
Organism: bacterium; assembly: GCA_017961325.1. GTDB lineage: Bacteria > UBP6 > UBA1177 > UBA1177 > UBA1177 > UBA1177. Next base: position 84,726 of record JAGCXM010000014.1, read on the forward strand.
ACGGCGGCGACAACGGTGACAACGGTGACGGCGGCAACAGCGGTGACAGCGGTGACAGCGGCAACGGCGGTAACGGCGGCAACGGCGGTAACGGCGGTAACAGCAATGCTATGGAAGCCTGCGCTTCAATTTATCAGTGCTACTCTAAGTGCCAGGACAACGCATGTGCTCAGGCATGCCTTGACAACGGCGATCCTGCAGGTCAGCAACCGTTCATGGATATGTACAACTGCTGGTCGAACAATTGTGCAAGTGCACAGACAGACGAAGAATTCACCGACTGTGTTGTAGCAAACTGCAACTCTGAAACAGAAGCATGCGGTCTCCGTGTAAAGCCGGCTGAAGGCAACACCAGCTATGCAAGTCCTTACGGTTCCGCACAGATCAATCTTTCTTCTGCTTATATTCTGGGAGAAAATGAGCAGCCAGCGCAGAACACCATTACAATGGGTTCGTTTATTTCCGGCACCATCGGAAATTCTCAGATTGGAAATCCGACAGCTCCGCAGAGTTACTATGTGACTCAGCTTTCTACTCAGAATGGTAAAACTTATTTGCAGACACTTCAGCTTTACACCGATGCTCAGGGAAATCCCTTGAGTCCGATTGTAGTTGTAATTACTGATGTCAATACAGCGGTTGGAAGTGTGGAATACAGTTTAGTTAATGAAGCTGCAGTTGGTCAGATTTTTATGGGCGATGTTACCGTCGATGCTCAGGGTTATTTGAATATTACCTGCTATGACGCATTTGCAGAAGGTACTTTGACGATTCAGGGAATTCAGGCAGTTCAGGATGGCAACTTTACACTCAGTGGCACTATAGACCTTTATAGCCCGGCAAACTACATGGGCTACGGTGATATTCAGCAGGATCTTGGCGCATCAGCTTGCTCACCTAAATAATCGTTGATCCATCTGATTGCGATTTTCACGGCCCCTCGCTTGAGGGGCTTTTTTTTGCTTTTAAAATGCGATTTAGGCCGGTTTCGCTTGACGCTTTTCTCATAAATCTTATAATTCTCCGTTTTTGTCGTTTAAAATTGAAAACTTAACTTAGAATTCTTTGAGGTTAAAGATGCTGAACTGGTTAACCGGCGGAGTGATTAATATCGGCGGACACATCTCGCCGTTTGTCTTTCTGCTTGCTCTCTTTGTCTGGTTTCTTTTGGTCAGAAAAGGAACAAATATCAAAAAAAACAGAAAAATTTTAATAAAAACCGGCGTTTTTTCTTTGCTCGGAGCAATGATTTCGCCTCTTCTGATAATTATCATTTCTGGTAAATTATTCCAGTTTCTTTCATCAGTCGGAAAAATAATCCAAAAAATAAACAGTTTCGCCACGTTTAAATCGGCAATAATCATTGCGTTCAGAGGCTTTTCGATAACCGGAGGCCTGCTCATCCTTTCAATCGTTCTTTTGTTTGTTTTGAAAGACGCAAAAAAACTGACTTTTGCCATACTTTATCCGTTTCCTCTCTTTGCGGCAGTCGCAAGACTCAACTGTTTCTTCAAAGGCTGCTGCTTCGGGAAACCATACAAAGGTATTTTTGCGATAACATATCCGCCGGCAAGCATCACCTCGAAACACCACTACCTGAAGGGTTTGCTGCCGTCGCGCTACGTCGAATCGCTTCCGGTGCACCCGACACAGCTTTACATCATAGCTTCGATGCTTCTTATTTTTCTGGCAGCTCTTCTGATGAAAAAATTCAAAGTGAAAAAGAACATTATTCTCGGTGTCATTCTTTCCGGATACGGATTTTTCAATTTCTTTATAGAGTTTGTGCGCGAAGAGCCTCTTCTGTTCAACTTCATCAAAGTTGGCCAAATCATGGAAATCGTCCTGTTTTTCATGGGTCTCCGCCTTATTTTCAAAACAAAGGAAGAAGAAATTTCCGAAAAGTAGATTACAAAAACGAACCTGGAGGAAACAATGTTGCCGAAACACAATCCTACACAGCTTGAATCTTGGAAAAATCTTGAAAATATTAGGAAAAGCCGAAATTTTAATTTGAGAGAGCTTTTTAATGAAGATCCGGAAAGAGCGGATAGATTTTCCGTTTCTTTCGACGATATTTTTCTTGATTACTCGAAAAATCTCATCGATGAACACGTTATGAAAACTCTTTTTAATCTTGCCGGAGAAGCGGGACTCAAAGAGGGAATAACGGCAATGTTCCGCGGCGAAAGGATTAACGAAACCGAAAAAAGAGCCGTTCTGCATACCGCTCTCCGCGATTTTTCGGACGATCCGATAATTCTCGACGGGCGCAACATTAAAGAAGACATCAGGCGTGTTCAAAATAGGATGAAAACCTTTGCCGGCAAGGTTTCCAATAAAAAATGGCTCGGATTTTCAGGGAAGCCGGTAACAGACATCGTAAACATCGGAATCGGCGGCAGCGACCTGGGTCCGGTAATGGTCACTGAAGCTCTGAAACCTTTTTGGAAAGAAGGTTTACGGGTATTTTTCGTCTCCAATATCGACGGAACGCACATCAGCGAAACCTTGAAAAAACTCAATCCCGAAACGACGCTTTTCCTTATTGCGTCAAAGACTTTTACAACTCTTGAAACGATGACGAACGCCAACACCGCAAAAAAATGGTTTCTGGAAAACGGCGGCTCAGAAAAAGATATCTCAAAACACTTTGCAGCCCTTTCTACCAATACGAAAGCCGTAACGGAATTCGGCATCGACACTGAAAACATGTTTGAATTCTGGGACTGGGTAGGCGGCAGATATTCGCTCTGGAGCGCGATAGGCTTGAGCATCGCCTGCGTCATCGGATATGAAAACTTTGAAGAACTGCTAAAAGGGGCGTACGCGGCCGACCTGCACTTCAAAAGTACGCCTTTTGAAAAAAATATCCCGGTAATTCTGGGACTTCTTGGAATCTGGTACAACAACTTTTTCGGTGCAGAAACTCATGCGATTCTCCCTTACGACCAGTACATGCACCGCTTCGCAGCATATCTGCAGCAGGGCGACATGGAATCGAACGGCAAAAGCACCGACAGATCGGGCGATCCTGTTAACTACCAGACAGGTCAGATAATCTGGGGAGAACCCGGAACGAACGGGCAGCACGCATTTTATCAGCTTATCCACCAGGGCACGAAACTGATTCCGGCTGATTTTATCGCGCCGGCAATTTCGCACAATCCCGTCGGAGACCACCACGTCAAGCTGCTCGCAAACTTTTTCGCCCAGACCGAAGCACTCATGAACGGAAAAACGGCTGAAGAGGCAAAAGCCGAGCTTGAAAAGGCTGGAAAATCGCAGGAAGAAATCGCAAAGCTCCTTCCGTTCAAGGTGTTCATTGGAAACAAACCGACGAATTCGATACTCGTGAAAAAAATCACTCCCTGCACTTTAGGCGCACTCATCGCGGTTTACGAACACAAAATCTTCACACAGGGACTTATCTGGAACATTTTCAGCTTCGACCAGTGGGGAGTAGAACTCGGGAAACAGCTCGCCACAAAAATTCTGCCGGAACTCAAAAGTGATGAAAAAGTTACGACGCACGATTCTTCAACCAATAATTTAATAAATAAATTCAAGGCATTATCTAAAAAGTCCTTATAGAATGCCGCTATTCTGAGTTTTACCGTCAAACAAGCCGAAAAAATTCCGAAAATAGTTACAAAAAAGCACTTTTTGTGCTATAAACCGGCGAGTTTTGTAATTTCGGAGAAAAAAAATGTTCGAACAAATCGAAATTCTGCCGCTCGGCGGACTGAAAGAGATCGGAAAAAACTGCATGCTCATAAAAGCGGGCGGAGATGCAATAATGATCGACTGCGGCATGGGTTTTCCCGGCAGCGACGACTTTATGGAGGATGATTTTTTCATCCCCGATTTCGATATCATCGAGGAACTGGGTATAAATCTGCTCGGCTGCGTGATAACCCACGGACACGAAGACCACATCGGCGGCGTGCCCTATCTCCTGCAGCAGTTCGACGTTCCGGTCTATATGACGAACTTTCCGGCGCTCGTTCTTGCCGAAAGGATCGACCGTTTTGCAGTTTACAAGAAAAACATCAGGACCTTGAACTACAAACATCCCGAAACTATAAAACTCGGTGATTTCACGGTAGATATGATCGATGTCCCCCACTCTATTCCTGAGGCTAAGGCACTTGTCATAAAAATCGGCGACTTCACGATCCTTCACACCGGAGATTTCAAGTACGAACCGGGCAAAGGTTCTCCTTTTACCGGAAAGATACCTGAAAATATCGACATTCTCCTTTCAGACAGCACGAATATCGAGCGTCAGGGACACTCAGAAAGCGAAGAATCGATCCTCGGAAACATCGCTGACATCATCGAAAACGCAACGGGACGCGTGATTGCAACCGGTTTTTCGTCAAATACGACGAGGATCGGCAGCATCATCAACATTTCACTGCTCAAAGGCCGCACTGTCGGGCTTCTGGGACGCAGCGTAAACACATACATGCAGATAGCGTCGGAGCTCGGTCACATCAAACTGCCGGCATCGGTCCTCACCGACCAGACGAAAATAAACCGCGTTCCGGAAAACAAGATAACCCTTATCGTTACAGGCTCTCAGGCCGAACCTCGCAGCGTCATGAAGCGGATGAGTCTCGACATGATGAAGTCGGTATCGATCCGTTACGGCGACACGATCTTTTTCAGCTCGAAAAACATTCCGGGAAACGAACTTTCGATCGGCAGAATGATCGACAAGCTCATTGAAAAAGGGGCTGACGTCTACTACGAAAACACAGACAAGATCCACGTTTCGGGTCATGCTTTTCAGGATGACATCGTTCAGGCTTTCAAAGACGTCCATCCGCGCTATGTCGTGCCGGTTCACGGTCACAGAAGGTTTCTTGATCTCAGCGCGAGACTTGCCGAAAAGAACGGTTTCAGTTCGGTAGTAATCAGCGACGGCGACATGCTCTGCTTCAAAAAAGGGCGCAGACCTTTCATTTCACACACATTCGAACTTTCGACGAAAGTCGTTTCGAACGGAGAATCGGATCTCATTGATTTCGAGAATATAAAAGAGCGCAAACGTATTGCCAAAGCCGGTTTCATGACAGTCATGATGACCGTTGACTTCTTCTCAAACGAGCTTCTGGCGGCTCCGAGAATAATTTCGGCAGGCATCGCGAATGCGGCCAAACTGAAGCAGATCGAGCGCGAAATAAAGGATATGATCGAAGACTACTTCCACGACGAACTCGCCGACGAGCCCATCTGGAAGGATGTGGAAGAGGATATCCGCATCATGGTCAGACATTATCTGACTGAACTCACCGACAAAAAACCGGTCGTTCACGCAATCATAGTAAATCTGGATTAGGAGGAAAAAATGGAATCTTTAGCTCTCGCTCCGTGGATAATCTGGCTTGTCGTAGCCGTCGCTTCGTTCATTCTGGAAATATTCATTCCCGGTTTCTGGGTCGCAATTCTGGGGATCGGCGCACTTGCCGCGGCTCCTCTGGCGGCTCTCGGAGCCGGAACGACATGGCAGATACTCGTTTTTGCAGTCGTTTCGATTGTCGCAGTGATATTTTTCAGGCCGCTCGCTCTCAAATATTTCTTCAAATCGTCTGAAAAACGCGAGGCGAATACCAGCGCGATGATCGGCAGAAAGGCGAAAGTACTTTCAAAAATAACTGCCGACGAGCCGGGAAAAGCAAAGATCGGAAGCGAAGTCTGGACGGCTGTTCCCGAAAACGAGGAATCAGTATTCGAAGAAGGCGAAACAGTTGAAATCACCGCGGTAGACGGTGCAAAAATTATAGTTAAATCTCACAATTAGGAGGCAAAAATGGTTTGGGTAATCGTTGTTCTCTGTGTATTTGCAGTAATCATCATCGCAAAAGGAGCGAAAATCGTTCCGCAGGCGAAAGTCATCATCGTTGAAAGACTCGGAAAGTACCACTGCACGCTTCAGAGCGGTTTCAACATCATCGTTCCCATCATCGACAAGCCGCGCAAAATGGAAACAAGAGTGATGAAGCAGCTCTACGACGGCAGAAAGATCATGGTCACGACGGAACAGACATTCATCGACCTGCGCGAGACCGTTCACGACTTCCCGAAGCAGAACGTTATTACGAAAGACAACGTCGTAATCGAGATCGACGCAATCCTTTACTACCAGATCACCGATCCTTTCAAGGCAATGTATGAAATTTCGAACCTTCCCGACGCAATCGAGAAACTTGCTAAAACGACTCTCAGAAACATCATCGGAAACATGGATCTCGACCACACCTTGTCGAGCAGAGACGATATCAATTCCAAAATGACCGAAATTCTTGACGAAGCGACCGACAAGTGGGGCGTAAAAGTCAACCGCGTCGAAATTCAGGACATCAATCCGCCGCAGGACATCAAAAACGCAATGGAAAAGCAGATGCGTGCAGAGCGCGACAAACGTGCTGCAATACTTACGGCAGAGGCTGACAAACAGTCGAAGATCCTTGAATCCGAGGGTGAAAAACAGAAGAACATCAACTACGCTGCCGGCATGAAGGAATCGAACATTCTCGAAGCTGAAGGTCAGGCTGCGGCAAAGATCAAAGTCGCAACGGCTGAAGCTGAATCGATCAAACTCATCGCAGACGCGATAAAGGACACGAAAATGGATCCGGCGCAGTATCTCATCGCACTCAAGTACATCGAAACCCTGGCTTCGATTACATCCGGCAAGGACAACAAAGTCGTCTACATGCCTTATGAAGCGAGCGGAATACTCGGTTCAGTCGGCTCAATTCAGGAAATGTTTAAAAATCTGCCGAAGTAGGCTGTCTTTTATTTCCCTTTGCAGAAATCCGCTAATTTTGCAGAAACTTCTTTGAAGGAAATAATCTGATTGATTCCTTCGACTTTGATTCCCTCTTCTGAAACCTCGGCCGGAATCAGGTTCCCGGGATTTGCTGCACATGAAACAAAGATGTTTTTTTCGGAATCGAGGGCGAGAACATATGCACTTTCCTGAGCCGTAGAGCGGTCGAGAAGCGAATATTTCCCGGCTTCGATCGTTTCAACTTCCGCAAGTTCAAGGGCTTTTATGAGGTCGCCGCCTTTCGTGAAGAGGATTTTTGCGAGATTTCTTATTCTGTTTTCAGCGAGAAGTTCTTCTTTTGCGAAATTCGCTCCGTCAAGAAAATTTCCCGTAATTTCAGCAATCTGCATGACTGCAAAAACCATTTCGGGACTTTCTTTGTCAAGCTTTCCCCTCATTTTCCAGGCATTTTCATACTGTTCCGCCTGAAGGTATACGAGGAAGATCGCGTTCTGGATCTCGCTTGATTCCGGATTGATTTTTTCAGCTTCTTTGTAGTATTTCAGTGCTTCGTTCATGTTCTGTTCAACAAAAAACAGGTTCCCGTAGAAAAAAAGCGTCGCGATGTGTTTCGGATCAAGCTTCAGCACCTTTTCAGCATAACTTTTCGCTGAAGGGACATCCTGTGAATCGTAAGAAATCAAAGCCAGATTGTAAAGCGATTCAACGGGCTGGATCCCTTTTTCGACGCAGGTCTCGAACGCTTTTTTCGCCTCGTCGCTCCGCTTTAATGCATCGAGAGAATATGCGGCATAGAACTCCGCATCCTTGACAGTGCTTTTTTTGAAGGATTCAAGAGCTTTTTCATACTCTTTTTTTGCCAAAAAATCCTGTCCTTCGTTAAACGCGGCATCTTTGCTTCCGAGATTTTCTTCCAAAAGTCTTAGATTCGTGTTTTTTTCGTCATTTTCTTTTTTATCAACGCTGCCGCAGCCGGAAATCAGAGCGCAGAAAGCAATCAGAACAAAAATTATCGTCATTTTTTTCATTTTTCCCTCCTGTTTGTCTTAAATACGGGGCCTTCCTTGCATACGAGGAAGCTGCCGCCGGGTGTGTTTATCCTGCAGCCGAGGCAGGCTCCGATCCCGCAGCCCATGGTCGTTTCGTAAGATTTGTAAAGTTCCGTAATTCCGTATTTTTCACATGTTTTTTCGACGGAATCCATCATTATGAGAGGTCCGCAGGTGCAGATCTCATTTGGCTTAAACCCTTTATCCAAAAGGGTTTCAAGTACTTCATGCGGATATTTTTTGAGTCCGCAGCTTCCGTCGTCGGTGCATATCGTGACTTCTCCCAGCTCTCTGAATTTTTCTTCCATGAGTACTGAATCCTTATCTCTGAAACCGAGAATGAACGATTTTTCCGCCGCTTTTGAGATCTTCGCGGTGTAGAAAAGCGGTGCGACGCCTATTCCGCCGCCGATGCAGAGAAGAGTTCCGTCTGTATCGGGAAAACTGTTTCCCAGATATCCGGTGATCCTGATCTTTTCGCTGGATCTCATTTCAGAAAGCATCTTCGTTCCCTTGCCGGCTACTTTGACGAGAAGCGAGAGAAGGCCGTCGTTCCAGTCGAAGACCGAGATCGGACGCGGCAGAAAAGGCATAGTCAAGCCGTCAGTTTTTGAAAGCATGAGAAACTGCCCCGCCTGCGGAACTTCGTCAAATTCCACATTCATCAGAAAAGTGTCTTTCGTGACGAATTCGCTTGAAACTATTGAGCAAATTTTACTTGTTTTCATGTTTCCTCAAAAATTTGTTCTTCCCAGTTTCGATTCTTTCGGCTCGAAAACGAGGTGGACTTCCTTGCCCGTTTCGACCGATTCATATATAGCGTTTATGAGTTCCAGCGATTTTCTCCCTTCGAGACCGTCAACGAGGGCATGTTTGCCGTTTTCGATGCAGTCGATAACGCTTTCAAGGTAACGGATGTGCCCGAATCCGTAGACATTCGGCGGGTTTTCGCTGTATTTTTCCAGAATTTCCTTTCTTTCGTCGGGAGTTTCGCCTTCAAAATTCCACTCCTGCATTTTGTTTACCGCAAAACCGCCGATGACGCAGTTTCCTTTCTCGCCCAGAATCGAAAGAGAACCTTCAAGGTCGGCAGGGCGCGTCGCAGTGGTCGCTTCGACTATGCCGAGAGCGCCGTTTCTGAATTTTATTATCGCGGCGCAGGTGTCGTCGGCTTCGATATTTACAAGATAGGTTCCGTTCATCGCCATGACGCTGACCGGTTCTCCCAGCATCCATTCGAGCAGATCAATGTGGTGGCTCGCCTGATTTGTAATGACGCCGCCGTCGTAAGCCCATGTCCCGCGCCACGGATCTGCATCATAGTATTCCTGCTTTCTGCACCATCTGACACGTACTGTTCCCATCACGAGCTTGCCGAAGCCGCCGCTTTCGAGCTTTTTCCTCAAAATCTGGACAGGCAGATTAAATCGGTTCTGCTTGACGATGAAAAGTCTGACGCCGTTCATGTCGCAGGTTCTTATCATTTCGTCGGCATCGCTTAGTTTCAGCGCCATCGGCTTTTCGCAGACGATGTGCTTTCTGTATTTTTTCACTATATCGATTGTGTGTTTCGGGTGAAGTCCGCTCGGAGTAAGAACGTTGACGACATCAACTTCGGGGTGGGACGAGAGCATTTCATCATAGCCCGTATACCACGGAACACCGGCCAATTCCCCCGCTTTTCGTGCTTTTTCCGGAACGATGTCGCATACGGCGACAAGTTCGGCTTTCGGTATGTCGCGAAGTGCTTCGATGTGCTTTCTGACGATCCTTCCGCAGCCTACAAGGGCGAATTTAAGTGTCATTTTTCCTCGCAAATTTAAATAACTTCCAAATCACTTTTTTTAGATAAACATCATCGAACAGCCGTCGGATTTGCTTTCTTCCTTGTTTTCAGCAGGAGCTTCTGAATCGGTTGCAGGAGCTGCGGAATCGCCGTCAGCGGTGTCTTCCGTGGTTGTGCCGGTTGTCGGAGCTTCGGTGTTCGCTGCGTCTTCGTCTTCCGGAGCAGGAGAAATAACATCTCCATCGCCATCGCCTGCGCCACCTTCCACTATTGAAACTACATGACATGAAGCACAGCAATTTTCTTTGTTTTCTTCACAGTTTTCAAAAGCCCCAAGACATTCATAAGTTTCCTTGGCTTTCTGAGCATTATCGGAACAACACTGTACGATTTCTTTATCTGTCTCACCGTAAGTTTTTAACGGTCTATCCAGTTTTGCGTCAAATTCCTCATCTGTTACCGGAGTCCTGCATGTATTATTGAAAGTCTTCGAGTATGAGGCACATTCATTGAGAAGTTCATCGTTTGCACAGATACTTCTCAGAGTGGGAAGCTCTGTTCCGCATTCTTTCTCTAAAACAGCAGTGCAACCTTCCGCACTGACATTTTCATCTTTTCCTCTTTGGGTTTCCCTACCAATACAATAGCAGTAATACTCTCCGTTTGCCTCCAAATGACATTCTCCGGCATTGTTTTCACAGATAAATCCTGATTCGCTGCAAATATCGGCAAGTTCAAGTTCACATTCCTCATTTTTCGGCATATTCCCGATTTCTTCCGGATCAGAAATTTTTTCTCTACCGTCACGGCAATAACATTCTCTTGTGAAATACTCATCGGAAACTGTGTAGGTACATTTCCCAAGCTCAGATTCACATGACATCGCTTCGTTTTCCGCAAAAAGAGTTGTCGCAAACGCAAGCATTGCGATAAAAATCAATGATTTTTTCATTGTAGCCTCCATTAAATAATAAATAAACAGCGAAATTTGTTCGCCAACATTTGTTTAGTTACATGAAGTACTGATTTTTCTGACTCAAAAATAAAAAAAATTATCAAAATATCACTCTTCTTTGTTAATTAAGAAAACTTTGTCATCCGTAATAAAGAAATCTTCATTTTCTTTATAACCCATTTTTCTAAAGTAATCCTCGAAAGCATCGTTATAAATTTTTCTGTTTTCTTTAGTATAAAACTTTTCGTCTGCTGAAGGTTCTTTTTCCCTTGCATCTTGGAATTTATCTATTTTCGTGTATTTTTCACCAGAAGTCATTAAATCCTCCAAATTCAAGGCAACAACATATCCTTCTAAACCAAAGAATGGGTCATTCGGAGATGTGTTTTCCGAAAGAATTCCGGATGATATGAAAGCAGCCTCTACAACGTTTACACCTGAAGCCAAGTCAAGAATCGCCCATTCATTAAATGTACAGTCACATGTAGGCAGTGCATTCGGTCTTGCATTAACGCATATCTGTTTTGGAGATTGATTTGCTTCCGTTTCCGAATTGAGACAACCGTTTTCACCTGTATTTGCAACTATGTTATTATAATTCCAATCAAGCTCTTGCCTATTTAACGAATTATCGGTTGAATATCTCCAAATACTATCAGCTATAATATATGGAGGAAAAGAAAATTCTATATTTTTAGGAGCTCCAGAAGTTTGATACCTGTAATTCATAACACTTCTATGAATAATACTATTTGGTCCAGAAGAATTATTATTACCATTATCATTGTGGGTCAATCCAAAAGCGTGCCCCAATTCATGCATTGTTGTTCCGGTATATTGTTCTTGTGTTCCACCACTATTCCAAGAACCGAGAGATACAATCAATATATTACCAGGTCTAAGAGATAGACCGCTTGAACCGTTTGTCACGGATGAATGACGATTGGCAGCCACAACCCAACGATAAATGCCGTGTCTTGATGAAGTAAAATCCGTGGACATCTTCGTTCTTAAATAATAAGCAGAAGAATTAGGATTTGTTGCAGGTTCCTCATCTAAAGTAGCAAATTTTAAAGTGGCAGCATCCGACATTTCACCTAAGTAATCATCAATATCAATATGAAGTCTAATATCTCCATATCTATCGAATGAACTGGTAAGTTGAGTCTTTATATAAGTTTCATGATCTTTGAGAAAATTAACAAAATTACCTCCAATTGTCCTTCCGAAATAATCCACCTCTACGAACACATCTTTCTGAGTCGGACTGGCACCTTCCCAAGGAAGAAGAATATTTTCGTTGCCTAAGGTTTCGAGATAATCATTCAAACCGTCTTTGTCGGTGTCTTTTCCGGCAAGCAGAAAAATTGAAGAACTTGTTCCTAAAACTGACTCAAGCGCATCAGACAAACCGTCATAATCCAAATCACCTAAATTAGTGTATGGGTCAACTATTAATCTTGCATTTCCCTCAGAGTTTGAGCTAGAACTATGAGCTCCGCCAAATATGTAGCAGCCTGATGAACACGAACCGCTTGTTTTTTCTATTTTAGAAGAGAATCTCGAACCGCTATCGTCATCATATGCCACAATAGAATTGTTTGAAACAAGATAAAGAACAGTATCTACCGCCGAAGCTCCGCCGCTTGCATTCTTGTCTGTATTGAAATAATAAAAATAGAGTTTTCGCCAAGCAACAATCGGCGATGTCTGAGAATAAGCATCCCAAGCCGGAATGCTTTGTTTTATTCCGCCCAAGGGGAGATTATTCAGCATTGTTCCTGCGGTTCCGTTTGTGAACTGCTGAAGATTTGCCGTTTCACCGACTCTTCCTGAATAATAGTTACGCATAACAAGATGATAAGTTCCTGTTGTCGTAGGTGTGTATGTGAGAGTCGAATCATTGCTGTCCTTGTCGAAAGACAGTCTGAGCCACAGTCATCGTTCATAGCAACCTGAACATTACTGCTGTTCAAAAGATAAAGAACCGAGTCTCCGCTAGAAAATGTCCTGAATTTGTACTGTTTCCCTGCAGTCAGGCTTAACTGTCTTCTGTAAATTCTACTTGAATTTGTAAAATCATTAACTTGCGGAGTGTTTGCCGCCGATACAAAAAACGGCATGAAAAATGCGCATAAAATCAGAAGTTTCTTCATAGTTTACTCTCCCAAAATTTGTTCTTTTGCTTTTGCCAATTCCTCGTCGCTTATTTCGCGTCTCGATTTTTTAATTTTTTCAAGATAATCAAAGTATTTCTGTTGTTTTTGTTTCTGTTCTTCAGTAAGTTCTGTTTTATATCTGCTTTTTCCTACCGTGGCAAAAAACTTATTCTCAACATAATCGCGTTCTCTGGTATACCACTCTGGGATTGGCGGCAAATCGGGGTTTTTCTTAATCGCAAAATCAAGTTTAGTATCCAATTCTTCATATCTTTTTTGCAAAGTCTCTCCTTCAAGTTTTTCGACTTCGTCAAAATGAAGCGGTTCCAAGCCTGTCTGCTCGTTGAAAAGTTTCTCGGAATCGACAGGTTTTAAGGATCTTTTCAAAGCTTTTGTCATATCAGAAATTTGTTTTTCCTTTTCTATCTGCTGCGCTTTGATATTTTTTTTAGTTTGAAATTCAGAAGCAGCGTCCTTTGATGATGTGCGCTGCATTAAAAAGAAAATACAACTGAAAAAAACTATCAGCGCAAAAATAATAAGTACCCGTTTCTTCATTGAACATCCTTCGTTTTTCAAAATGAAAACTTAGTTTTATATTCTTCAAAATCTTTAATTATATCGGCAAGTTTTACCAAATTTGCATCTTCCATGTTCGCAAGCGGCTCGCGGAATTTGTCTGTGCATTTTTTCTTCATCGCGAGAGCCGTTTTTACAGGGATCGGGTTCGATTCCATGAACATCGCGTGGTTGATTTTGTTTGTCGCAAGCTGGATCTTTGCCGCCGTTGCAAAATCGCCGGAAAGGGCAGCATCGACCATTTTTACGCAGATTTCAGGATAAATATTGGACAAAACGCTTATGACGCCCTTGCCGCCCATCGAAATGAAGGGAACAACAGTAAAATCATCGCCTGAAAGGAAATCGAAACGATCGGTTCCGACCGCATCGAGATAGTCTGCAAGTCTGCCGAGATCGCCTGTCGCCTCTTTGACGGCAACAACATTTTTGATTCCGGTTATCATTTTGAGCGCGGCAGGCGCGATGTTGAGCCCGGTACGCCCCGGAACATTGTAAAGCACGATTTTTGCGCCTGTTGCGGCAACTGCGCTGTAGTGCACGAACAAACCTTTCGGAGTAGGCTTGTTGTAATACGGTGTAACAATCAAAACTTTTTCAATTCCTGCTTTGAGAGCGATTTCGGTCTGTTTTACGCTGTCGGCCGTATTGTTCGTTCCCGTTCCGGCGACAAGGTCGAGAGTCGGACAATGTTCTTTCGTGAAGCGGAAAAGTTCCTCTTTTTCCTCGTGATTCAGAGTCGCTCCTTCGCCCGTCGTTCCTGCAACTACGACGCCCGAAACCTTGGCTTTGACCTGCTCGTCAAGCAGTTTTCCGAATGCATCGAAATCAATTTTCCCCGATTCCCTGAACGGGGTGACTATCGCCGTGTAAACACCTTTCATTTTAACCTCTGTAGCTTACGTTGTTGATTTTGAAATCTATGATAACTTCTTTGTTTTTAAGGGATTCTTTAAGATTTTCAACGCTTTGGATGTTCGAACCCTTCACTGTGACATAAACTTTTCCGGAATATTCATCAGCATCATCGGCATTGAGATGTATACTTGAAATATCGAAATCTTTGTCGTGGAGTTCTTTCGCAAGTTCCATCAAAGCCCCTTTTCTGTTCTGAAGGCTGATGATGAAAGAGATCTCGTATTTCGGATATTCGAACCAGTAGACATTTTCCTTGAGATGCTCTGCGTCGATCCGCGAGATTTTGGGGCATTTCTGTTTGTGGAGAATGTATCCTTCGTCAGACGAAACTGAAGCTACTACGCAGTCTCCTTCGACAGGCTGGCAGCAGCGTGCGATCTTGTAGTCGCTTATCAGGCCGATTCCTTTGATGAATATCGGTGAGAGATCGGCGGCACGCTCGTCCTGCAGGACGAAAAGCGGTGCGACCCTGCGCGGAAAGGCACTGATGAGTTTGGAAATTTCATCATGCGAGAAAAATTCTTCTATAATTGATTCCAGTTTCAGTTCTCCTGAAGCTGTTTTTATAAAAAAAGCACTTAAAGTGTTCTGTTTCGGCAGAGAAAACTTCTCGGAAAAACTCAAAAATTCTGGCTGTTTTTCGAGATTGTCGAAAAAAGCGGTTTTTTCCTGCGATACGAAAAGAGGTTTTAAAATGTCCCGTCCCTTATTTTCCAGAATTTTATCCTGCTGCTTCTGGAGATAGCGTTTTATGAACTGTTTCGCACGCTGCGTTTTGACGAAATCCAGCCAGTCTTCGCGCGGATTCTGATTTTCCGCCGTTTCGACCCTGACTTCGTCCTTGCTCTGCAGAACCTGACTTATCGTAGCACGTTTGCCGTTTATCGTTCCTCCGATGCACTTTTCGCCAAGATCACTGTGAATGGCGTATGCAAAATCGAGAAGCGTCGCTCCTTCCGGAAGAGAAATTTCCTTGCCTGTCGGGGTGAAAACGATCATTTTGTCGAGCGGAAGAAGAGTTTCTATGTCGTTTACGAAAGTTTCGGGTTTCGACGTTGAATCTATAAGTTCGTTGAATATCGCCTTAAGCCACTCGGCGAGAGCGTCTTCGCCGGAGGAATCGCACTCGGTCTTCCATTTCGAAAGCTGTCCTTCCTGCGCAACCGTTTCCATTTGTTCAGTACAGATCTGAAATTCGACAAAGTATTCCTTATATCTTATCAGCGTGTGCAGAGACTGGTATCCGTTAACTTTTGGAGTTGCGATGTAGTCTCTGAGATAACGCTGGACGATGGAAAATCCAGGGAACAGATGAAGCATGCCAAGCACTTTGTAACAATCGAAAACATCGTCGGTTTTGAGGACTATTCTTACTGAAAGTATGTTTTTGAGGTCTCCGACTTCAAGGTTTTTCTTCAATGTTTTCGCGTAGATGTAATAATATGACTTTGTTTTGCAGTAAACCTTCGCGATTTTTGCCGCCATAGCCGGAGCAAAGTAGCGGAAAAGTTCCTTCGTGTTTTCATCCAGAGACTTCGCCGTCGCCGCTAAATTCGGATAGGTAACGTTCACGCAGCGGTCTATCTCCGCCCACTCTTCAGGAAATCCGAAGTAGAACGAAAGTGATTCAAGAGCCTCTTTAAGCCAGTAGATTCCGAGCCTGTGGGCAAGCGGGACATAAAGATTGAGAGTCTCCAGCGCAATCCGTTTCTGCTTTTCTGGAACCATTGCATCAAGTGTCATCATGTTGTGCAGACGGTCAAAAAGCTTGATTATGATTATCCGCGAATCGTTCTGTGCGAAAGTGAGAAGTTTTTTTATCGCCGTAGCCTGCTTTTCCTCGCGGGAAAGTTTGCGGCAGATTTCTTCGTTTTCGGTTTTTTCCCTGATTTCAGTAAGTTTTGTGACTCCGTCGACAAGATTGGAGACATTTTTTCCGAAAGCGCTTTCTATCTCTTCGACAGTCATGCTCGTGTCTTCGACGGTATCGTGCAGAAGTCCTGCTATGACGCAGTCGTCATCCATTCCGCTTGCGGCAAGAAGATACGCGACGGTGTATGGATGGAAAATATAAGGCTCGCCGCTTTTTCGCACAACTCCGCTGTGTGCCGCCGAAGCAATCGCAATCGCCTGCTGGATTCTCGCGGTGATAGCCGAAAGTTTTTCAGGATTCCTGTTCTCACTGTGCTTTTCGACTTCGCGGATTATCGAATCGGGACGGACGATTCTTGGAATGTTGATGTAAGGTTCGCTTTTCAAAATGGAGAGCAGCTTCTTTTTTTCCATTTTACTCCGTAAGTTTCCTTATAGTCTCAATGTTGTGGAATATCGAATTTTCAATATGCACCGATACGATGTTGCAGAGTTTTTCAAAAGCAACGTTAAGATTGTCATTTACAACAACAAAATCGAAGTACGGATAGTGCAGAATCTCGTTTCTCGCATTGTGAAGACGCATTTTTATAACCTTGGGAGCATCGGTCGCCCGCAGACGGAGACGCGATTCAAGTTCCTCCATCGAAGGAGGAAGCACTAAAACGAGAACAGCCTCTTTCGGAAAGGCTTTTTTGATGTTTATCGCTCCCTGATAGTCAATGTCGCAGATGAGATATCTGCCCGAATCAAGCTGTTTTTGGAGAAAATCCAGCGGCGTTCCGTAAAAATTGCCGTGGACTTCAGCCCATTCAGCAAAAAGTCCGGCCTCTCTTTTCGCAAAAAATTCCTCTTTTGAAAGAAAAAAATAGTCAATTCCGTCGACTTCACTTCCGCGCGGCGGTCTGGTCGTGCATGAAATTGATTCGGCAAGAAGCGGAAACTGTTTCTTCAACATCCCGACCAAAGTACTCTTCCCAGCACCGGACGGAGCCGAAATAACGAAAATTTTACCGCGGACGGTATATTCTGAGCCGTTCAAAGCAAACCCCGATTCATTTTTCATAAAACCGCGGCAATTATATAAAAAAATTATTTAATTTAAAGAAAACAGGGAGAAGATCAGAGAAATAATTGCAGTAATTCCACTCACCAGAATCATTCGCTTATAAATTTTCCCGTTAAAGTCATGTTTCAGGAAAAAACAGCTTAAAAACAGAACAAATAGTGCTGAAACCGGCATGATTACTACAATCTTGAACGGCGTCATCAAAAATCCGGCAATGGAAAGTATCATTAAAACTGCTGACATAGTATAGGTTTTTCCCATACCCGGTGTTTTTTTCACATTTCTTCCGGCAAGAAAATCACCTTTAAAATCTGAAAGATCCTTTAAAGTTGTCACACCCCAGACATACAGAAACAGACTCGCCGAAAACGGCAGGAAACCGGCTCCGCCGGCAATTATCATCGGGTAAGATATACCAAAACCTGTAAAAAACTGTGCAAAAAAGCCGTGCTTTTTCAGCGCGAAAGGAGGCAGAGAGTAAAAAATGCCGAAAACAAGAATGGAAAAGACGAGAAATTTTTCCCGGCCGTCAAAAAGAATCGCCGTTCCTGAAATCGAGCAGAAACAGATTAATAAAAGCCACAAAACCGCGTCGCGCCTGGATACAACGCCGGATGGAAGCGGCCGCCACGGTTTGTTTACGGAATCTTCGGCAATGTCCGTAATCGAATTCAGCGTATAAACGAAATTGTATGGGAAAAGTGCTATAAAAACCGACTGAATCAAAAACAATGCGTCGAATCCGCCATTACTTAAAAGCCTTCCCGCAAAAAACGCGAGAAAGGAAAGAATCAGAACATCCGTTCGGTAGAGTCTGAAAAATGCCGGAATTTTACGGAACATTGATTAAATCAAAGTGAGAGCACAGCCCGAATCATCATCACTAATAACAGGTCCGTTATCTTCCGGATCATCTGCCTGAGACTCCTCTACTTCATCGCTGCAATCCGATCTGTCCCAACTCATGCAGTCTGAAGCACATTTTGCGTTTCCGTGTTCAGGAGCTCCGGCAAGCTGGTTGCAGGGCAGCGTGTTTCCGTCGCAGATTTCGTTAGCATCGACAGTGCCGTTTCCGCACAAAGTGTTGCCTGTGTCGCCAGGATCGGTGGAGGAACCAGGGTTGCCTGTGTCGCCAGGATCGGTGGAGGAACCGGGGTTGCCGGAATCGGATTGGTTGACATCTCCGCCGCATTCAATGCCCGATACATCGGTTCCGGCCATTTCCAAAGCCTTTTTGACAGCCCTGCATGCGTTGATTCTGCCGTAACCGTAGTTTGTGTTGAAGCCGTTGCCGTCGTATGCATCCATACCTATTTTATCGGAAGTCTCCTTATAAATTTCGTAAACCTGTTCTTTGGTAAGGTTCGGATTCGCA
Source organism: bacterium (assembly GCA_017961325.1). Classification (GTDB taxonomy): domain Bacteria; phylum UBP6; class UBA1177; order UBA1177; family UBA1177; genus UBA1177. The sequence goes on from JAGCXM010000014.1 coordinate 103,290, forward strand.
AAAAGAACAAGCCCGGTGATTCCTGCAGCAAGCGGACAAGCCGAAGAAGTGCCGCCGAAACTGTTCGTATAGTTGCCGAGTGCGTCCCCGTCGTTCATATTGCCTGCGTTGTAACCGCCTCCGCCCATGTTGTCGGTCGTCCAGATTCCGTCAGTAATACCGCCGCCGCTCCAAGCGTCACCGCCGTTCATATCCTGATCGCAGCTTGAAGCCATGAAGTCAAGCGAGTTGCCGAAATCGGAGTAAGAAGACCTCATTCCGGCGGCGTTGCTTGCACCGATCGCAAAAACATTGGGGTTGCTTGCGTAACCGTCCGTTTCAATGCTTTCACCGCCGTTTCCAGCCGCAAAAAGAATGATTGTTCCCAGACCGTTTCTGCCGGTTGTCGTGATATTCGCAACAAGATCCTTCAAGGTCTGGTTCATGTCGACCGTCTGACCTGTTCCGTCCGCCGGTCCCCAGCTGTTTGAAATTATGTCGGCACCTGCATTAGACGCCCATTCAAAGGTTTCGATCGCAGACGAATCAAGCGAATAGGTGTTCATGTTCATTCTTATCGGAATAAGCTGGCAGTTCGGACATGCACCGGCAATGCCGATTCCGTTGTCGGTAGAACCGCCCGCAACTCCGGCGACGGAAGTTCCGTGCATATCCGGATTCATGCCGCTCTGGTTGGGATCGGGATAGTCGTCTCCGTCGGCGAAATCATGTCCCGGAAGAAAACGACCCTGAAAATCTTCGTGCGTACTGTCAAAACCGTCGTCAATTATCGCCAGTTTTACGGTCGAGCCGCCGAGTTCGCCTTTGATCTGGCGCAGAACATCCCACGCTTCTGCGACATGCGTGCTGTCCGAACCGGAAACATTCGGATTCGTTCCGTCGTTGTAAAGATGCCACTGATTTGAAAAGAGCGGATCATTCGGAATGTATGTCCTCTTTTCAAATTTTACGAAAAAGCTCGGCTCGGCCTGGGCTGCAATCTTCTTTTCGACAAGTTCTACCGATTTTCTTACCGGATTTCCGTTCGTTTCGGCAAGATACCAGTCCGGTGCGTACCGGAATTTTTTTACAAGACGCAAGCCGTTATTTTTACACCACTTTTCGGCATCTTTTATATTTGATACGCCGTTGATTTTCACAAAAACCCTGCCGCTTGCAAAAACCTTTTCCCTGCCGTTCCTTTTGTATGCAGGCAGAATTTTTCCGCTTTTTTCAAGTTCTTTAAGATTCTTTGAACTCAGTCTGTTGAAAAGATAGATATTTTCGTGCCTTAGTATGAAATTCAAACTTTTTGCAAAAGTGTTCACCGATTTCGTCGCCCCATCCTGAACAAAAGTGTAGCCTGAAGTTTCGGAAAGCGTGATTTTTTTGCCGTTTGAATAGTAGTAGAGATTTTCCGCGAACATGAAAAGCGGAAGAAAAAGTACCGAAAGAATCAGAAATTTTTTCATTTTAAACTCCTATTTTGTCTGAACTTTTTTACCTAAAATCTTGCAGCCGCGCGCTTCGAGGTCGGCTACGCTGTCAAAAGAATAAATCGAATTCATTTCAACATCGACAAGTTTGAGTTTCGGATGACTGTTTATCGGCGCAAGGTCGCGAAGCTGGTTGTCCTGCATGTAAAGTTCCTCCAGAGCCATCATCTTGCCGAGAACCAGAATCACATCGATTCTGTTGATGTTGAGCGAAAGGACTTTGAGTTTCTGCAGAGTTTTCAGCGGGAAGATTTCAATAACCGCGTTGTCGTTGAGCGAAAGATATTCAAGTTCGGTAAGATCGGCAATCTGCGCGACATCGCTTATGCGGTTGCTGTTGAGCGACAGTTTTCTGAGCTTTTTGAGCTGTGAAAAATCGGCCAGCCCCTGAATGCCGTTGCGGCTGATGTCTAGTTCTTCCAGATTGACGAGATTTTTTACGGGACGCATGTCGCCGATGAAATTCTTGTCAAGATTCAAGTAGCTCAGATTTATAAGATTTTCAAGCGGATACATCGTTGTGATTTCGTTTTCGCCAAGATCGAGGTATTTGAGGTTTTTGAGCTGTGAAAGCATGGAAATATCAACGATTTTGTTCTTTCTGAGCGTGAGTTTTTCCAGATTCGTAAGTTTTTCGATTCCGGCAATGCTTTTGATAAGCGATTCGCCGAAAGGATTCTCTTTCAGCGTCTGTTCAGTGTTGGAACAGTCAAGTTCCGTTATCTCCTCGAATTTTTTATCAAGTTTTTTGACACAGTTTATGAAAACCTTGTCTTCAAAGCCTTCGAAATTCTGCCCTGAACTGCATGAAACGACAAAAAACAACGTTAAAAACAACGAAAAAACAGAAAATTTCATTTTTCCCCCCAAATTATCCAAACAACCTGTGAAAAATACCGATTTTTGCCGTTTCTGCAAGAGTTTTTTGTTTTTAACAAATATAAGAACGGAACAAATTACAACCGGAATCAAATTCCGAAATTAAAATAAATACTTACATCCTTTTTACCGGTAAGGCCGTAACCCGTTCCGAAAATGAACGTCAGCGGAACACGGTATATGACATAAGTCAAGAGTCTGATTTCAAAACCCGTTCCCAAGGAGAACTTGTCGTCAAACATGTTCGGATCATCCGAGACCGTTCCCGCATCGAAGAAAACCGCTCCCTGAATATTGCGGAACATCAGCGGGAACGCACCGAGGTTGCTATGAAGCGAAACGATGTGAAAAACGAGTTCGTTCCTCGACAGAAAGGCGTGATTTCCTTCAGCAGTTGCCGAATTGAAGCCGCGGAGAAGCAGCGAATATGAGTTCCTGCCGATAAAATTGTTGAAATTGGTTATTTTGTAATCTTCTTCAGCCCCCGTCACAGCAAATCCGTCATCCGAAAAAAGCTGCATATAAAACGAATTTTTTGTCACGAAACCCACTTTTCCGCTTTTTGAAAGGAGAAAACTCAACGTTATCTGCGGCGCAAAAACAAGTTCTTCCTGTTTAGTCATGAAAAATTTAGAGAAAGCAACCGGAGCTGAAAACGAAAAGCTGTTCATCGGCTCGCTTAAAAACCGGCTGGACGAATTGAAATTCAGATTAAATCCATAACTCAAACCGAAACTCAAAATCACGTCATCCTCGTCTTTAGCCTTCTCCTGCTGCGGAGCAACAGGATCTTTCACGTCCATAACGACTCCGCCAAGCCCCAGATTCCAGCCAAGAGAATGACCGGCCGAAACGACATCCTGACCTGCGCCAGTCACGGGGTGAGTGAAAACTCCCGTCGATGAAGCTCCGAGCATGAAACGGTCTGTCAGAACACGCGAAATATATGGATCATCCATGTTTTCAGTCTGGTGCGAATAGGTGAAAAACGTGCGGAACGAAGGCAGGACCGCGTCGTCGTAATAATTCAAAAGTACATAGTGTCTGCCGCTTCCGCCGAAAGTTTTGGTGTAGGTTATGCCGTAGGAGCGCATCTGGTCGTTTGATTTTCCCATTACCGTCGCACCTATCAGCCAGAGATCGAAGTTGGTGTTGAACTGCGGATACCAGAGAGCCGGGAACATTCCTTCGTATCCCTTTGCCTTTGCAAGTTCGTGCTTTAATTCAGCTTTTTCACCTTTTTCTATCACTTTCACAACTGCCGGTGCAAGTTTTCCGCCGTTCGTTTTCATATCGCAGGAATCGGGATAGTAACCGTCGTTGTCGAATGTGAGATAGTAGACTTTTTTATCCTGAACTTTCGGAAAAAGCGCAGGATACGGCGGTTCGCAGAGCTTGACGACTTCGTTTGTGCCAAGATCAAGGCGCATCGGCGTGATGTTCGCTCCGTTTTCGCTTGAAAAGACAAGAGTTCTCTCATTTTCAAAGTAGGCGCTGTACTGCTCACCGTCGATCTCGATTTCGCGAAGTTCACCGCTTTTAGTATCAAACAGGAATATGTTTTTTTCGCTTTCGAAGCGGTTGCCGGTGAACGCCATCACTCTGCCGTCTCCGGAAAACGAGAGGCTGTATATCGAATCTATCGCGGGGAACTCCCATTCCTTCAGCACCCTGCCGCTATGATCGATTTGCGTTATGCGGTTGATTCCGTCGCGGAAAGAGGTGAAGAATATGTCGTCATTTTTCCCGAAAAATGCTTCGAGGACGCTTCCGTTTTCTGTCAGTTTCTGCACCGCAGAATTTTTGTTCTTTAAAAAAAGTTCTGCACGGTCGAACCTTCCGCCGTTTTTCACACTCTGGGTGAAAATAATTTTTCCCTCTTTTTCAGCGAACGAATCTATTGAACTCATCATACTGATTTTATTGATCTTTTTTCCGTCATAGCTGAAAAGGGCCCTTTCGGACGGATTTGCTGCAAAAAATTTGTAACCGTCTCCCGAAATATCGGCGTAAACTCTTGAAAAACGCTTTTCAGTCCAGGGTTTAGCACTTTTTCCGGTCTTAACTTTTTCGCGGTTTTCCTTTATAAAATCTTTGTACATGCCGTAGATAGACTTATGAAAAGCCATTTTTCCGGCGCGTGTCATAAGAAACGGAAAAAAGTCGTCGCTCAGTTCCTCGAAAAACCTTTTCATCCCGTCCGCACCGACATGATCGATGAGATATGCATAGAAAAAAGTTCCGTAAAGATAAGGTAGATTGCCGCCGAGCCAGTGGTCGGTGACACCCGAAAGTTCGCCCAGTTTCAGCTCGGTCCCGGCATCGAAAAAGGAATAGAGATACTTTTTATAAAGCGGACTGTTGAGCCTTCCCTTCCCTTCCGAAACGCTTTCACTGTAAACCGCCGCACCTTCCAGCATCCAGGTCGAAACAGTGCCGCCGATGAAATAGAAATCACCGAAAATGAGGTTCATCACTCTCGGAAATCCGCGTGCCTGCCCGATCTGCGTCGAATGGGTATATTCGTGGACGTGCAGACCGAACTCCCAGTTTTTGTAACTCGAAAGAGTCGAATATCTGTCAGGCGGATAAATATAGAGAAATATTGAATTTTTCATAAACGCATTCGACCAGCCGTTCGCCGTGTCGGTCTCTCTGTCGTAAACCACGGCGATCTTTTTTTTCGGAGTCCAGCCGTAAAGCGCTTTTATGAACTCTTCGGAACGCTCGGCATCGGCAATTAGCCTGTCGATGACCGACGGATCAAGATTCGATGAAAAATAAAGGATCTGGTGCTCAGTCTCATACCTTGAAAAAGTGACTCTTTCTTCAGCAAAAAGCGCGAAAGATAAAAACAACAAAAATATAGAAATTATTATGTTTTTCATCGCACAGTGCAAAAATCGCATCCAATTAAAAATCACAAAAAGCTTAATATTGTAGGTAATTCGGCTGAAATGACAAGGAAACTGCAAACGATCCGGAAACGCCTCGTCTTTACAAAAGTCATACCGCTTTTACAACTCTTACAACATTTCTCATAGGACTTTTGCAAGTTTTTTGAAAATTGACGCCTTAATCAATTTATTACCAAAAAGGGAATAAATACGTAAAGCAAGGAGAAATATCGGAATTTTATTGCTCTTCTTCATCGACCATCGTTTTCAGACACTCTTCGGCGCTGAAAAACTCGTCACCATCTCCGACAAGTTGAAACAAACGCAGTTCTTTCTTGTAATGCGAATATGAAAAAACATAATTTATTCCCATTCTTTCAACCTTAACAACATCTCCATTTCTTTGGTAATCGACTGTTGCCTTGCGGGTTACCTCTCCGCCGTTGTCACCGTCTTCCGACCAGAATTCATGGAAAATAAACTCCGCTTTTTTGTCGTCTAGAAAAATGATCCGTGTAGAAATTTCACCTTCGCAAATGCTGACAAATGTCCTTCTTATCAAAGGGTTGCGCTGTCTGTCGGATTTTGTTTTCGCATCCCACCCGAACACTAAAAGAGGAAGAGCAAGTATCTGCATTGCGAAATACAAAATTACGGAAAAAACTATGATTCCGATATTCAGCACTTCCGTAAGCTTTTTTGAAGGATTCTCCGCAAGCTGCTTTGACTTCTTTTCAAGTTTTGTGTCGGCCAAAAATGCAAAAACGAAGTTAGGCAGGAAAAACAGCGGCAGCCAGACAAAAACTTCGAAATTAAAATGCCCGTCGTTTATATCTGCTAAAACAGGCAGCATAAGCCAAAGAATCAGAATTGCGACACTGACTGAAATTATGAAAAGAATCACTCCTTCCAAATACATCCTTTTTCTGAAAAACCAGATAAAGCCTAAAAACAGAGTATAAAAAAAGTTATTACCCACGGATCAAACCTCGCACAAAACACATCACGTCAAGTCGATTATTTTCGGCCTATTCATTCTTTCTTCAATGAAATTCTTGATGTAGAGCATATCTTTATCGATACCTTGCAAAAAGACTGCTTTCTCTCTTGTTGTTCCGCTTTCCGAGATTTCATTATAACATACTTGCAAGAATTCTTCCAACATGACTTTTCTCATTTTTACGAAATTTATATTTTTTATTTCGATTTCCAATGTGGTTTCAGCCACGATTACCATGCGGTTTTGAAAAAGCAGAAGACTGCACCATACAGCCCAGCCGCTGATGGCAGCAGATCTTACGGAATGCTCGTCATTATATCCGAAAGCAATTCTGAAATATTCAAAGATTTTCAAAGGTTCTTCTTTTGCTTTAAGTTCATTGGTTTTTTTCTCTCTTTTGTTGCTTGCCCATATTTCAGCCACAATAACAAGTACGAACAAAATACCAGGAATAATTGTCCGAAATATGAGATCTGATGTCGAATGGGGTCTCGGTTCAGATTTTCCGAAAGTGCTGAAACAAAAAAGAAAAATTGTTGAAAATATTAAGTTTTTCATTTGTATTTATCGTTTGGTTCGCAAACTTGTTCGTAAATTATTTTACAATTAAGTTTGTCATACATCACATATTCTCTGTATTTTTCGTTCATAAAACCTACGATGAAATTAATCCCAACCAGTACTTCATCTCCAAGTCACCGTTGCTTTTAAGCTCATAAACTACCAAATCGGAACTTGCACACAATACGCCGCAATACATAAACTTATAAACAAAAACAAGATTCGTTGCTGGATCCAAAACAGGAACGGAGAAAGAGATTTCTGTGTTTCCGCATTTTCCGCTTTTTTTAACCAATTGTCCGTCAATTTGTTTCACACACTCAGCATCACTAATAAAACCATCTTTTTCGCAGGAAGATTTTTCCAATCCCCGGATATCCATAGACTCAATGTTTTCTGCGAAAAACCGTTTGGTAACCTCTTCAGTTCGACCGTTCTTGCTTATTTCAGGTATAGACCCTATACACTGTTTCACATACTCGATAATAGAAAAACCTTCCTCTTCCTCATCTTCTTCCGGAGAATCTGTTTCACTGTTTTTATTTGTCATTTCCTGCTGTATCTCATCTCGGAAAGATTCTGTCTTAATTTTTACCATCGGGCATTTATCAGTATAATATTTACTGGTCATATCACGGATGATTTTCAGCAGAAGTTCTTGTTTTTTCTCTTCATCTTCTTTTGTTCTTCCGATTTCGCTGCTCTTTTTGATCACTTTTTCAGGAGTTTCATCGTTCCTTACAGCGCAGGAAACCAAAAACGACATTAAAATTATTGAAATTATTAGGTTTTTAAAAAAACTCATATCATATTTTCCGTATTCACAACTTTCTCAATCTCTTTTATTGCATTGCTCAGGTTAATAACTTCAAAAATAAGAAAAGCGATAGTCATTCCAAGAAAAAGAAAGCCTCTTAAAAACAGAATTTATAACAACAATCAGTGCCCACGGGACAATAAACATAGGCCAGCTTCTTAAAAAAAAGTTTTTCTGATAATGCTTGAATTTGAACTTTGTCGCATCAAAATCAGGATAAAATGAAAGTTTTTTCAGATTTTCTATCACAATCATCTGTTTTTTCGTGCGCCATCTTCTGAAAACATCATTCACAATCAGCAAAACAACATAAATAAACACAATCACTTGCCAGTGTTCTTTAAAAATATAGAGCATAAACGCCGATTGAATGAAGAGATACCAGTTTCTGTCAAAAAAAGACTCCGGATAGAAAGAAAAAAAGCGGGAGAGTTTAAATTCCGAAAATAACAGATCAATCATCGCTGCCAGAAAAACAAAATACGGAAGCATTTCATAGTAATTTGAGACACCCCTGTATAGAACAAGCTGATACCCTTCAATAAAATTCTTACCTATTACTTCTACAAGAAAAAACACGCATATCGAACACATAAACCAGCCGAAACGATTCAGAGCGTTCATTTCATCACCGCGAAAACATTGAAATTATTGGCTTTTTCATTTTTTAGATTTATTCCTTTCTATTCTTTTTTCCACTCTTTCCCTTCCATACCAGTATTCGCTTCTGTCGGAGAAACAGTAACCTGAAAGCCCCCATGTGTAGTATTCCAAAATGGTATAGCGAAGTTCGTCAACACCTTCCCATTCCGGCTTTATTTCAACTATTTTTCTACCGCTTCTGTCAATTATAAAACGACGGTCGCCTTGCCTGGCGTATGCCGCGTCAAAATAAAACGGGCTCACACTGTCATATTCCGCCGGAATCACCACATTTCCATCATCATCAAGGAATCCCCATTTTCCGTTCTGCTTGAACGATGTCGAAATATCGTACACACTGTGTCTGACCTCTTCATATTTGCCGTATTTTTTTGTTCGTTTTCTTCGGCCGCTTTTTCATCGTAATACGGTTTTTCTTTTACATTGCAGTTTTCATCCATTTCATCACTATGGTTCATAATTTTATCACAGATTTTTTCGCCGGTCGAAGAATCAAAAACGGCAAAATGTTCACCCTTTTCGCCTTTTTCTCTGTAATTAAGGTGGAAACGGTTGTTTCCAATAGCATTACCCTCATAAATATCGTAAAGTATTCCGCTCGGCTTTTTCATAAGAAAGATCTCTTTGTTTTCCATTGAATTGAGATAAATTGAAGAATCTTTACCGACAATGGCTTTGCCACCTGTCATCCCGAAAAACTCATCGTACTCAGTTTCCAAAAATTCAGCTTTTTTCACATTGACAAGTCTGATTTTACCGTCTTTTGAAACAACAAGCGTTCCCTGATCGTAACCTTCCAGTTCATCATCCTTAAACTGAGGCTCAAGAATATATTTTCCGGTTTTATTTATTATCCCCCACAATCCGCCTTGCTTTGCGCCGACTATTCCGTCAACAGAATAACAACCGATTGCGTCAAATTGCGGCTCTATGACATAATTCAGATCTTTATCGACAAATCCCCATTTTCTGCTTTCTTTATCGGCAACTCCGAGCATTTCTTCTGTATAAAGAGGATTGATGTCGTAAAAACTGACATCTTTCATCTTTCTGCCGGTTTCATCGAGAAAAACGAACACTTTTTCTTTCGTATAAGCGGGAATCATGCCGTCTCGTATTTTATCGATGAAAAGATATTCACCAGCCGGAACAATCTCATTTCCGTTTTCGTCAAGCAGACCGTAAAGACCGTTTTTGTGGAGAAAAACAAAACGGGCTTTCGGAGTTTCTGCTTTTGTAACAGCCGGAGCAGATGCACAAGCGGTTAAATGCAATAAAAATATTGTAATTATCAGTTTTTTCATATCAGCCGGCACAAACCTCAATTTTTCAGAGCCGTAATCGGAACAACATAAACCCCGTCAGGACGGAGATACGCGGCGTTGCTCATCCCGCAGACAACGATCAGCGATGACGGCGGCTTGCTGCTTTTGTCTGCAAGAAAGCTGTTTTTTATAGAAAGAAGATTCTTTGCCGCCTCATCAATCTGGTGCGCTCCGAGCTTGATTTCTACAGCACTCCACGAACTGTCAGGCATTTCGACAACTGCATCGATCTCTTTGCCTGAATAATCCTGATAGTGATAAAGATTTCCGCCGAATGAATCTGCATATATCCTAAGATCCCTTTCGCACATTGCCTCAAACAAAAAGCCCAATGTATTCAAATCTTTAAGCAAGTTTTCAGGAGTGGCGTGAAGAAGCGAACAGGCAAGAGAAGGATCTGCAAAATGGCGTTTTTCCTGCTGTTTCACACGGATTGAAGAGCGGATGTTTGAAGAAAACGGCTTGGTATTGTCGAAAAGAAAGAGCTTTTCAAAAACTTCCAGATATGCCGAAATCGTTCCTGTTTCCAGCGAAGAATCATCTTTCTCCAGGATGTCTTTCTGCAGAGTTCTGAGTGAAACGACAGTGCTTTCGTTCCTCGCGAGAGAGCGGAGAAGTTTTCTCATTTTTGTCCGGTCGCGGTTTGCAGTTTCAATCCTTTCGATATCTTCGTCAAGAACTGCCTGGATGTATGATTCCGCCATGATCGCAGCCTGATTTACCTTGGCTCCGATATTGCCGGGCCAGCCGCCGCGCAGAATAAGATAAATGATTTCGGAAAGATCTACTTCGCCGGTGAGTTCGTTTGCGAATCTGCCGCTGCAAATGTCAAAAAGCGAAATTTTCCCGGAAGAATCTCCGGATTCAAACAAAGACATCGGGCGCATTCTGAGACGGACGATCCTGCCTGCGCCGCTGTGCATTTTTCCTTCCCTGTTCGGTGTTGCGGAACCTGTAAGAATGAACTGGCCTTTGAGCGCACGCTTGTCAACGAGATTTCTCACGGCATCCCAAAGCGGCGGAACTTCCTGCCACTCGTCAATAAGTCGCGGCGTTTCGCCTTCAAGAACCGTGAGCGGCGAAATCTGTGCCAGGATCCTGTTCGAATAGTTCCCGGCAGGATCACCGATATAGACCGCGCTTTTGCTGTGATGCTCCGAAGTCCATGTTTTCCCGCACCATTTGCACCCTTCAATGCAGATAGCTCCGGCAGCTCCCAGATACTCCTCGACTTTTGCATCAACGATTCGTTCTTTGTATTTTTTTCTTTCCATCACAACCTCCGGAAAAGACTAAAGAAACATAATTCATCGATACAAATTTGTCAAGTCCATCAATACAAATTCAGGGTTTCAACCATACAAATTCAGAACTTTCATCAATACAAATTCGGGGTTTTCATTCATATTTATTATTTGATTCGCAAACTTGTTTGTAAAGTGTTTTACAATCAAGTTTGTCATGCATCACAAATTCTCTGCATTTTTCGTTCATAAAATCTACGATACTCGCAGCGTAAACCAGTGTTTCAACTCCAGTTTGCCGTCGCTTTTCAGCTCGTAAACCACAAGCGATTCCCTTGCACATAAATCGCCGCAATACCAAAATTCATAAACAAAAACCAAATTGGTTTCAGGATCTAAAATGGGTTTTGAAAAAGTGATGTCTGGTTGTGAAAGCGACGGCTTGGGGCAATCTTCGCTTTTATAAAGATATTGCCCGTCAACATGTTTCCAGCACCCGGCATCACTGGTAAAGCCGTCAGTTTTACAGGAAAAATTTTCTATTCCCTTTATAATTACAGATTCTCTATTTTCTCGAAAAAAATGTTCAGTAACTTCAGCGGTTCGGCCTCCTTTTTTGGCTATTTCTGGTATTGACCCTATACGCCATTCGACAGAAGCTGCAACGGAAAATCTTGATCTTTTTCCTCCGGCAGAAGAGCTGTTCGTCTGCTCACCTTCAACTTTTTTCACCTCTTCAGGAAAAGATTTCGTCATGGTTTTTATTCTTGTGCACGAACCTTCTTTGCCCCGCTGTTGCCGGATTATTTTCATCAGCAGTTCTTGCGTCTTATCTTCTTCATCCTTTGTTTTTCTGATATCTGCCCCCGTTTCATCTGCAGAATTCACATTTTCGGCAGTAACTATTTTCTTAACTTTCTCAAAATCCTCGTCTTTAACTGCCTTAATCAGATTTTCTCCGCTTTTGGAGGTACAGGAGATGAATAAAAGGATTAAAGACATCGGAATTATTAGGTTTCTCATCATGCGACACAAAAGTTTTCCAGCTGAAAAGTGACAAAAAACTCAATATTGTAGGAAATTTGTCTGAAATGGCAAGGGAATGGATTTTTCAACTTGTGTCTATGCAGATTGTGAAGACAGCTCCTCTGCGTCTCAGAATATAACGATAAATACTGACAAATGAATTGGTTTTGGAGGCAAAGATGAGCGTATTGAACACAGTCAACGTCCTTGATTCGATTGTTCCGATAAGTCGGTTCAACAAGGGCGAGGCGAACAAAATTTTTTCGGATGTAAAAAATCGGGCATCAGCATCGTTGTAAAAAACAATGTTCCAGAGTGCATTCTGATGAGTCCGCAAAGCTACTGCGAAATGATGGAAGAGTATGAAGACGCGCTTCTCGCTGCGGAAGCGGCAAAGCGTCTTTCCCAGAAAGTTGAATACGCGGATCACGAAGATGTTATGAAAAAATTCGGACTTTCGGAAGCAGATCTGGATGATGTCGAAGTAAATCTGGAGCAATAATGGATTGGAAGATCAGATATCATCATCAATATCCGGCGCTCTTTTTTAGGCACAAATTCCGGTATTACTCTTTTTACGAGATATTCTATCGGATGTTCGCTGACGAATCTGATTTTCCCTGATCTTTTCAAAACCATGTATTTTTATAAGCATATAAAAGTTTGTTGAACGCCTGTATTTCATCGTATTCACAGTAGAATTATCATTCCGTCGTCTTTCACCACAAACTTTTTGCTTGTCTCTGCCTTTTCCAGAGAAGACAGAGCGGCAGAGTGATCGTCCCGGTTCCTACGCTAATCAGCGTTTCTGACGCAGCGGAGATTGTGTTGGTTAGATTTATTGTCGGTGGCTATAGCTCCGATGTTGAAAAGCACGTACCAAGCGCGCTCTTCACTGTTAACAGAAGATGATGTCCAACACCACTCATCATCTCCAAGCTTGCTGTAATAACCGTTTTCTTTCCCCTCACAAATACAATCGGTATCTGTCAAATCTTCAGTAGAGAGATGATCCGGATCAGATATTGCACACATACCGCCGGTAACTGTTCCTTCGCAATTTTGTATAAGCGTTCTTAATTCATCAATTTTAGGCAGTCTCCAATCGGTAAAGCCGCCTTCATTGACATCGTTTTCACAATAACTTTTTGCCGCTTCCCAATTCATCTTGCTCCCTGCTTTTGCAGACCAGATCAAATTCAAATTTCTGCAAGGTGTTTCGCTTGTCGCACTGCATTCCGGAAGCACGACCTCCGGTTCTTCCGATTCTGCCGAATCTTCATCGTTCTCCGCCTCAGAATCGCCTGAATCCGAATCATCCGGAACTGTAGCATCATCAGAAGGTTCAATGTCGGAATCATCTTCTGAATTACCTTGTTCTCTTATGCAAACATTGTCTTCAATTTCGCAGACAAGGCCTTCATTGCAGGTTTTGTTCGGATAGCATTCTCCGTAAAGTTCCCCCTGCTTCTTTCCCTGATCAGAAGAGGAATCATCATTAGAATCACCCTCATCCTCCTTAGCATCGTTTGATTCCGTATCAATGGAATCTTCATCATTCGCAGTTTCACCGGAGCCGGTTTTGTCATCGTTCGTAGAACTGTCGCCACACGAAACCATCAAAAACATTGCAGCGGAAATTGCTGCCAAAACAAAAAACTTTTTCATTGCCTTCTCCTAAATAACATGAATCAAAAATAAAACGCGGCATTTTAGCGGGCTTTAAAAGGGATGGCAAATTTTTCACATGAAACTTGCCTGTAAATGGAAAAAACAGGAGGAACAACATGACTGCTCATGCTGGGATAAAAAAACAATTTTTTGAAGAATTCTTCTGCCCGGAAATGCTTGGTCATTATATTGCAAGTTTTTCGGTTTATATCGCTTCAAGCAGGAAGTAGTGGATTTAGACCTCGCTCTTGCTCGTTATGACAGAGCAGCTCCCAGGGCTTTGCATGCTTCTATTGCTGCATTATCCGGAGCTTCGTTGCAGATTACGCAGTCACACGCAAGATTCGCTCCCATCTCTTTACATGAAGCCTCCCAGTTCCGCATCCATTCGCCGTCACCCCATCCGTATGAGCCGAAAAGAGCGATTTTTTTGCCGCCGAGTTTTGCGGCACAGGCATCGAACATCGGTTTAAATTCACCGTCCTCAAGCTCTTCAGCTCCCATTGCAGGACAACCGAATGCAATTGCATCGAATTCATCCATTTTTGATTCCGAAAACTCGGATGAAGTGAAAAGCGCTGCTTCCGCGCCCTTTTCTTTTACACCTTCAACAACAGCTTTTGCCATAGCTTCGGTGTTTCCTGTTCCGCTGTAATAAACAACTGCGACTTTACTCATTTGACAACCTCCTGATAAAATTAAACAAATTATATATTGCCATCTGCAATCGCCAAATGTTCGACTGACAGACCGCGACCTAACATCTCGCTATAGGCATTTGTACATTTCTGATATTCGTCAAAAAGTTTCCTTGCTGTTTCCTCATCCCCATAGACTTTCCAGCATCCGACAAACTTACATTTTGACGAATTGTTTATGAAACCGCTGACATCCTCCGGAGGATAGCCGAGAAAAAATCCTATTTCATGCGGAAACCCTTCGCATACTCGCAGTTTTCCGACAAGATGTGCGACACAGCTCTCAGGCTTCTCTGTGCAGTATCCGAGCTCTCTCAGAATCCTGCATGTCATGGAATTTTTCAAATCGCGAAGAAGATGGGCAGGACGATAAAGATAAAGCAAAGCCCTCTTGCCTTTGATCTGTAACGGCATAAGCCTCAAACCTTTTTTACAGAAAAGAGAGTTGAAGTAACTAATTCGCCCGCAAAGCTCCTTTTTATCAGAAAAACAGCATGAAAACATATTCGCAGTTTTTATTCCGGCAAGCGTCGGAGAGCAGTATTTAACAATCATATTTTCGCAAATCATATTAACCCCAAAATCAAAGATCTGAGACAACATTCACAGCTTATTAAATTTATTTTTTCTTATTTAATTAAATTAGAAAGAACTAATTCACTTGTTTATATTGCACAAAATAGCAAATATGTCAATAAAAAATTTTTTTATTACAGATATTGACAAAATTTTCAAATTATATTAGCGTTAGCTAATCAAGTCGTTCTTTCAAAAAAAATACTAGCTTGTAATGTGTATGAAAAACTTTATTTTTGGAGGTAAAAAATGAAAAAATTTTCACTTGTTTCGACTTTGCTTGTTATGGCAATTTTCGTTGTATGCTGCGGTGGCAACAATGATGATGACAAAAAAACTTCGGAAAATTCCCAATCTGCAGAAACCGCAGATTCTGACAATGAAAAAACAGATGCAACCACTGAAGAAACAAATCAGTCCAACGAAGAAGTCGATGCGGAAACATCTGCCACTTCAAAAGAAGAAGCAAACGAGGATGATTCAAATCCAGAAAATACTACTCTTTCCTGCAAAAATGACCTTTGCACGGATTCATCGACCAATTTGATGTGGTCTCCAAAAACCACAAAATATATGTCTTGGGACGAAGCAAAGGATTATTGTGAAAATTTGGAGGAAAACGGTTATTCCGACTGGCATCTTCCTACAATCAGCGAACTCAGGACGTTAATTCAAAATTGCGAAAATACGATAACAGGCGGCACATGTCAGGCAACAGACAGCTGTTTGTCTTTTGAATGCAGAGATACTTCGTGCGGCGGCTGCGAAAAGACTGCAACTTCAAATTACAGCAAACTTGGCGACAGCGGTGACTTCTGGTCATCATCTGAACTTTCAGACGAAAATGGTGCATGGTACATATGTTTCTGCCACGCAGATGTTAATATCGGTTCCAAAGATACCAAAAACCGTCTCAGATGTGTAAGATAATATTCTGATGCACAGATCTTATCGTTAAATAATCATAGAATTTCGTTAATATTTCTCAGTGCTTAATTAAAAGTTTATATCGCTTCAAGCAGGAAGTAGTGGATCTCCCAGCAGTCCGCGATCTGTTTCTTTTCCCATTTGGTTTTTATGGGTCTGTCATCGCCGCCGTAGGGAAGACGCCTGAAAAATGCGCCGGTATCGGCAATTTCCTTTTCCATGAATTCGGCGTATTCGGGGTGATCTGTCGCAATGAAGAGTTTTCCGCCTTTTTTCAGGCGGTTTCTAAGCATGATGAGGTTTTCAAAGCGGACAGTCCTGAACTTGTGGTGTTTTTTCTTCGGCCACGGATCGGGAAAGTATATGTGAATCGCATCAAGCGAATAGAACGGTACGAGTTCGCGCATCACTGCGATTGCTTCGAAGCAGACGATGCGGACATTATCCTGGTTGAGTCTTCTTTTCAGATTTTTTTCGCCGCGGAGGAAGAATTTGCGGCTGTATTCCAGCCCGAGAAAGCCGGTATCGGGCTTTGAATTCGCGTATTCGCTCAAAAAGTGACCGCTGCAGAAACCGATCTCCACCTCAGCATGTTCTTTGCCGAAAAGTTCTTTGAAATCAAAGGGCTGGAAGGCAAACTTCTCAAGCGGGATTTCGATTTCTGAGCTAATCATTTCTGTCGCTCTCTTCAAGAATCTCGATGTCGGGAAGGTTTCTGTATTTCTGATCGAGATCGAGTCCGTAACCGACGATGAATTCGTTTCTTATGTCAAAACCGAGGTAATCGACCCTGACTCTGCCGCGGTTGACATCTTTTTTCTCGAAAAGTGAGCAGATTTTCACCGATTCGGGATGAACTTTTTCGAGTTCCTTGAGAAAAAACGAAAGAGTCGTGCCGGTATCGACGATGTCTTCAACGATAAGAAGATTTCTTCCTTCGAAACGTGTCATCTCACCCTGATCCATCGAGACACTGCCGCTGCTTTTCATCCCTTTGTAGCTTGAAAGTCTGATGCAGTCGAGCTCGACGCGGTTTGACTTTATCTCCCTGAAAAGATCGGCACCGAAAAGAGTGCTGCCTTTCAGAACTATTAAAAACGTAAACTCTTTTCCTTCGTAATCTCTGGTGATTTCGCGCCCCAACTCTTTGACTCTCGCTTTGAGTTCTTCCGCACTTATAAGCGTTCTCATATCAAACCCCGCCGGTAAACAAATATTACAACTGCAACCAAAATCGCAATAAAAATCAATACCTTGGCAAAATTGCCCGATTTTTTCCGCTTCGGTTTTTCTGCCGGATGCTTCGGTGATTCTTCAGCCTCTTTTCTGCCGCCATCGGCAAAAATATAGTTTTCTTCAACAATTTCAATCTCTTCCAAATTCATTTCCGGTTTTTCAAGGCTTTCTTTTGAAGATGTTCCGTCAGGATTTTCAGGCGTTTCATACTCGTTCTGCACGTTTTCAATGGAGAGCACGGACAAATCGAAAAGCTGCTTCAGATAAGCCGCCGTCAGTTTTCTGTCTCCGCCGCACGAATCAATGATTTCACTTAACCTGCTCCCCGTTTCGGCTATTTGCCTTATCACTGAATCTATATCATCCGGCAGCAAGTTGAGATTATCGACGAATTTTGAAAAATCGAGGTATACAACTGTGTCAAGCGGCGGAAGGCTTTGAAGAATTTCCGAATATTCCTTGAACCAGGCCGCTGCTTTTTCCATGATTTTCTTCTGAGGAATGCAGATGTTCCTTTCAACATCGACCTCCTTGTAATTCACCGAAAAATCACCGTCAGACCATGAAAGTATCTCGTAAAGCTCCTCCATTCCGTCATTGTTTTCGCCGCCTTCGACCTCGACGCGGACAATGCTGCCATCTTCGCAGAAAATAACGCCTTTTCTGTCCGCCGAAGAAGAAAATTCGATTTCGCCGGAAGATTTGTTTTCAAGCATGATGTTGAGAATATTCAGCACGGAAATATCCGAAATGTCGCCCTGCAGAGTGTTTTCAGCCGAATCCTGCCGGTTTTTCGACTCGTATCCGCTCCAAAGCTCCTTGATGCCTTCCATAAAATCATCTATGAAAATCGGTTTTGCGAAAACGGATGCCGCTCCGAGGCTCAGGGCCAGAATTTTTTTCTCGACATCGCGCGATGAAGAGAGAAAAACGAAAAGAATACGGGCGGTTTCAGGATTCATTTTGACCCGCTTCATAAAATCTATGCCGTCCAAACCCGGCAGAATCATTTCAGAAATGATGATTTCAGGCATAGAATCCGGAATTGCCATGAGCGCATCGGCGGAATTGCCGAAAGTAACTACATCACAACCGATCCGGCGCAGCTTCAGCTTTAAAATCGAAGCAACCTGTTCGTCTGAATCGACAACGAAAACTTTTCTCAAAGATACCACCCGAAGCAAAAACTCGTACTATTTTAATTTTTGAGGATAGTTTGTCAAAAAGAAAGTAAGATGTTTACATATACCCGTCTTTCCGGAGCGTTTCGAGCCCGCCGCCGTCGTCCTTGTCCTGCGCTCTGCCGGAGCGTTCGGCGATTTTGGCGAACTTTCCGCTTTTGAGTTCTCCGATGATGTCGGCAACGTTTTTAGCGGTGCTTTCGACCGGAAAAGTGCACGGATAGCAGCCGAGAGAGCGGTATCTCTTCCCGCTGCCGTGATCGTAGTAAAGCGAAACCGTCGGGATTTTTTCGCGTTCGATGTATTCCCAGATGTTGAGTTCTGTCCAGTCGAGAAGAGGATGGATCCTGAGATGCGTTCCGGGCGCAAAATCGGTTTTGAACTGGTTCCAGAATTCCGGCGGCTGGTCGCCGACATTCCATTCGTTCGATGCGTTTCGCGGCGAGAAGTAGCGTTCCTTCGAGCGGCTTCCCTCCTCATCGCTTCTGATGCCTAGGATTATCGCGGTGAACGCTTCGTGCGATCCGTCAAGCTCGTAGCACCCTTTTTCGTGGTTGAAAACGTATCTTTTGCCGGTGCCGTCAAGAGTTGCCTTCAAAGCCTGAGTCTTGAGATTGCGGCAGCAGGTGATTCTGTCGGCGTTTCCGTCAGGGAAAGTCGCCTTCTGCTCAAGCGCCTCCTCGTTGACTCCTACGACCATATTCAAGTGCCATTCCTTCGTGAGTTTATCGCGGTATTCGATCATTTCCGGGATTTTGTAGTGCGTATCGATGTGGATCAGCGGAAACGGAACGTGACCGAAAAACGCCTTTTTCACGAGCCAGAGCAGCACGGTGCTGTCCTTGCCGATGGACCAGAGCATGCCGAGATTTTTAAAATTCGCGTAAGATTCCCTGATTATGTGGATCGAAGTCGCCTCAAGGCGGTCAAGGTGTTCCATTTCGCCTCCAAAAACGGTGCATAGTAGCAGAAGATTTTTTTATGTAAATTTTTGCCTCCAATAGTGGCTACAAATTAAGTTTTGAGTTTCTTGACTTAAAAACGCTTTTCAAATAAGTTCACCCGTTTGAATCGTGTTTATTGTGAATTTATTATGGAGCTTACCATATGAAACCGACAGCTAAGCTACTGTTTTTACTGGCTTTTATTTTAAGCAGCGAACTTTTTGCATCTACCGTAACCGACACTCTCGGCGCAACTAGCACGGTAAATCCCTTCAGCGCGAGAATGTTTGCCGGAGGAGCCGAAGCGACCTATTTCAATCCCGCACTTCTTCCGAAAACTAAAAGAAGTTTCACCTTGAACATGTTCTACAGCTACCGCAATCTTGACATAACCCTTTTCGACCGTCCCGATTCTCTGAATGTCGTGGGAAACATCACCGAAAACTCGGGAATTTACGGTGCTGATCAGATAAACAGGGACAACTACGAAACAAACCTTCCGTACAAGACCCGTCCCACTGCAGATCTTGATGCAAGAGGAAAAGACGATTCCGAAGAAGGCAGCCTCTACGGCGCGGTCGGACTGGTGCTTCCGATCTGGAAAGACTACATCGCGCTCGGTCTTTACGGAATGATCCCGATGGGTTCGCTGATGAAGGAAAAGTCGTTTTTCGCCGACGAGCGCGAAGCTAATTTCTCGAATTCGCTTCACTACGAGCTTTACGACGACAGAATGACTTCCTTCAACGTTTCCCTCGCCCTTGCCGGAGGCTACAAGTGGATCTATGCCGGAGTAGGCGTAAATATTTCAGCGGAAGCAAATGTCCAGGCTCCGATATTCACTCCAGATGCAGGCAAAAATGAAAATAAGATCGGCACCGTTGCAGAAATCAAGCCGAAACTCGTTCCACATTTCGGACTTATAGTCAGACCGTGGGGGCCGATCCAGCTTGGTTTCACGGCGCATCTTCCGGCAAAGACAGACATCGATGTCGATACTAAGATAACTTTCTGGTATATCGACCGCGACAAAGAGGAGGAAATCAACAGGAACAGGGTACATGTAGCATACGCTTTCAAACCGCTTGCCCTTTCACCTTCAATCGCTCTCGTCGATTTGAAATTCAAAAACGAACTGGAATTAAGCGTGGGATTCACCGCAGTCTGGCGGCAGTGGTCGAAATATAAAAACCGCTACAACGAAAGCCCGGAATACAACATCTACTGGGACAACACTATCCAGAAAAAGGATGAAAACGGCAACATGAAAGTCGGCGGCTGGGCTTCGGAATACGTCGAAAAATACAAATGGAAAGACAGCTGGGAATTCACTCTCGGCACAAATTTCAAATACCACGCGATCAAAACCGGTCTTGATCTGGGATATTTCATGTCGCCCGTGCCGAAACAGGACGGCAGGACGAATTATGTCGATAACGACCGTTTTAGCATTGCAGCCGGCTTCAGCTACACTTGGAACCTGCCGAAAGAGATGCAGCTCGAGCTCGGCGGCAACTTCCAGACGCATATAATGATCGACAGGACGACCGAAAAACTTGAAGGAGAAGCCAATTCGGTCGGAAAAGACGGAACGACGGTCGACGAGTTTCCCGATTCTGTCTGCGACGGCTTCGGAGACTGCCCTGCAGAGACTCCGATAAAAGAATCTGAAGGTTTTCAGACAAACAATCCCGGTTATCCTGGATATAAAAGCAGCGGTCAGATTTTTACCGGCGGCATTTGGCTTACACTTTACTTTTAGGAGGATAAAATGAAAAAATTGGTAGTAATTTTAGCAGCTTTTGTTTTAGCACTTTTTGTTGTTTCCTGCGGCGGTGACAGTGACGAACCGAAAGAAGGCGGAGACACAGATACCTCGACGGAAGAACCGGCTGACACTGAAACCGACACGAATACCGATACTTCGGACAGTGATACAGGCACTGAAAATCCGGATACGGCAACAGATGCCGATACGGATTCGGACGATAATACCGACACGACACCCGAAGAACCGGACGACACCGATACCGACACGAAACCTGCTGCGGGAAACTGCACCGAAGGCGAAATAAGACTCGGCGAAACGGTCTGCGGTTCTACTCAGCACGGCAAACTTTATCAGAAATGCGAAAACGGCGACTGGGAAGACACCGAAAAATGCACCTGCGACCCCGGTGAATATCCCGAAGTCTGCGGATATTACGCACAGAAAATGTGGTTCACTTCAAGTTCGAAAGTTGCTACGATAGACCTTGCCGAAGGCTGGACAAGAACTTATTTCCACATCGTTCAGGAACAGGAACAGGACAAAGTTCACGCAAAAGCAACCTATTGCAACATCAAGATCGACAACTCGATGAGCGCGCTTCTTCAGGTCATCATGCCGCAGTCGTTTGCCGACGCTCTGGGAACTGCCTTGAAAGAATCTTATATCACCAAAAACGATGACAATACTTTCGGATTCAATCAGGATATTTTCTGGGAAATCCGCGGAATCGATCCGGCATGCTACGGCGACAATCCGGCGGGATATGTTCTTCCGTCAAATTCGGCTGACCCGTGTATTCAGGACTGGGACAACGACGGAATGCCGGGACTTACAGTCAATGCAAAAGGAAGCATCGGCGGCAACAGCATCATGAACATGATTGAAAAATCTTCTTCCATAATTCACGACGGCTTGATTTCGGAAGACGGTCTGAAAATTGACGCCATAGTCTCATGGACTGATGAACAGAAGATTCTTTACGCTGAAAACAACGCTCTTAAAGGCGGTTCCGACAACAAACTGAAAGATAAGTCAAGCAAGTTCGACGGTCCCGCAAACTTCATCGAGCAGGTCAAGATCGAAGACGGAAGCGACTGCGCATACATCGTTACGAACGCTGCGACTCTTTTCTCGCCGGATCCTGTCACTTTGAAGTAAATTTTGAATCAAACTGATATCCGCAACGTTTCGCTTAAACCATTTTCGAACAGATTTTCGGAGTAACTATGAAGCAAATCATTTGTATTTTCCTTATGTTACCGCTTTTTATCGTTTCATGCTCGCAAAAAGCGGAAAAAAACCTTGAAAAAGCAAAAAAAGAGGCTGTCAAACCCGCAGAAAAGGCAAAAACGATCCTTGATTATACCGGAATCGAGACCTCACATTCGGGATTCGTGACGAAAGACGGCAGAAAACTCTATCTAGCGAGAAAGAATAACGCCGCGCAGCTTTACCTTGAACCGGCTGACGGAAAAGAGACGAAACAGATTACTTTTTTAAATGACGCGGTCGACGGTTACAAAGTAAGTCCCGACGAATCGCGGCTCATTTTCATCTCTTCAAAGGGGGGAAACGAGCAGTATGATTTCTATCTTTACTCCTTTGAAAGCGGAAAATACGAACCGCTTCTCGCCGACGACTCCGTCCGCTACGAAGATCCGACATGGATTAACGAAAACGAATTTCTATATGCTTCAAATGAGGCCAACGGCAAGGATTTTTACATCTATCACTTTGATATTGCTGCAAAAAAAAGGACGCTGCTGGTTGAAAAAAAGGGATTCAACAACATAACCGATGCCTTGTCAAAAGACGATTTTCTCTTCTACACCTACGAAAGCAACATGAAAACCGTTCCGTATCACTTCAAGAACGGCAGAGCTAAAAAGATCAAAGTCTCTGATCCGGAGAAGAAATACATCCCGACAGCGTTTTTCGAAGGCGGGATCCTGATGCGCACGAACGAAACGAAAGACATGGAATATCTTGAAATCATTAAAGAAAACTCAAAGAAGACTCTTTTTGAAGACAGATGGGGAGTTGAACTTGCCGCTGTTGACAGAACGAATCGCAATGCCGCACTTTTCTGCACGAACGAAGAGGGCTACAGCCGCTGTTTCTACTATCACGACGGCAAAACCGAGCCGCTTGACTTCGGCAAATCGCTTGTTTCGGTAAGTTCGCTGAAGAACGGCAGAGCCGTTATCAAAATTTCAAAAGACGGCGAGCTCCCCAAATTACAAGTCATTGATTTAACTACAAAAAAATCGGAAACTTTCGGTTATTCTAAGGACAACGGGATCAATGTGACGCTCTTTGCCGCGCCCGAACTCAAAAAGGTAAAAAGTTTCGACGGAGAAGAAATCCCATATTTCCTCTATCTTCCGAAAACCGGAAAAGCGCCTTTCCCGACGATCGTCTACTTTCACGGCGGGCCTGAAGGACAGTTCAGACCGGGATTCATCGCACAGTTCCAATACTATCTTTCAAAAGGAATCGCCGTTGTCGCTCCGAACGTGCGCGGCTCTTCGGGCTACGGCAGAAGATACATGGATCTTGACAACTACAAACTCAGAATGGATTCGGTTCGTGACGGCGGCGCGATTCTCGAAGATTTAGTGAAAAGCGGCATCTCAAAACCGAACAGATTCATTGCAAGCGGCGGAAGTTACGGCGGATTCATGACTGTAGCGTCAATGGCGCAGTTCGCGGACAACTACATCTGCGGAATCGACAACGTCGGAGTGGTCGACCTCATCAACTTTCTTGAAAACACTTCAAGTTACAGGCGGCATCTGCGCGAAGCCGAATACGGTCCGCTCACCGACAGAGAGTTTCTCGCTTCGGTTTCGCCCACGAACATGGCAGAAAAAATCAAGGGCGAACTTTTCGTCTTCCACGGTGCGAACGATCCCAGAGTTCCGGTAAGCGACGCATACATTCTCATCGACAAGCTCAAAAAAGCAGGCAGAAAAGTTCAGAAACACATCTTTGAAGACGAAGGTCACGGCTACCGCAAAAAGGAAAACAGGGACATATATTTCAAGGAAAGTGCCGTATTCATCGAAAACTGTGTAAAGGCCAACTAATGGATACCATTAAGATTTTCAGAGATTTTCTGCTCCACGAAAAACGCTATTCCGTAAAAACGGCAGAGTCCTACTGTCTGGACATCGAACTCATGCGGCGCTACTTCACCGAAATCGGAATCGATCTGACGGAAGCGGACAAAGACGACATAAAAGACTATCTCGGAGCTATTTATTCAGAGGTAAAGGCATCGTCGCTGAGGCGCAAAATCGTGGCGATAAGGCAGTTTTACCTTCTTCTGCACAAACGCAGAATTGTTGAGGACAATCCGACGCTTACGCTTACAGGCCCTAAAAAGGACGGCACTCTTCCGGGAGCTCTGACGCGCGAGGAAATGACAAAACTCATCGAATACAACTATCCGCAGAATCTCAAAGGGCTGCGCGACCGGGCGATAATAGAGATGCTTTACAGCAGCGGGGTCCGTGTCGGCGAGCTGATCTCGCTCAAAATAAGGGACATGGATTTCAGGGAAAAAACGGTAAATGTCCTCGGAAAGGGAAAAAAGGAGAGGCTGCTTCCGGTAACAAGCCAGGCTGTTGAATCTATTGAGAATTATCTTCTGAAACGCCCCGGCGGAAAAGAAAAGGATTCGATAATTTTCTGCAATCTCAAAGGACAGCAGCTGACCGAACGCGGAGTGCAGTACATCATTGACACGCTGGCGAGAAACTGCGGAATCTACCGCAAGATCACGCCGCACATGCTGCGCCACAGCTTTGCGACCCATTTTCTGGAAAACGGCATGAATCTCAGATATTTGCAGCATCTTTTGGGGCACAGCAACCTTTCAACGACGGAAATCTACACCAATCTTTCGATAGAACATCTGGAAAAAGTCTACCGCAAGGCACATCCCGGGTCGAAATAGCGGGTTTAACTGCAAAATTGCAAAAAACCTTACTCAGGAACTTCGAGGCCTTGGTAATTTGTTCTTATTGGTTTTTATTGTCGTTGTTTATTCTTTGACTTCTATCGGGATGATGCCGCTGCCGCGCTGGATGAGAAAATCTGTTTCGTAGGTCGATTTTTCTCCGGAGTAGTAAAAAGGAGTATATTTTTTGTTGGCGACAAGCTCCTGAAGAACATACTGCTCGGTGAGCGCACCTTTAAATTCGGTGAAAATGGCATTCCCGTTCATAATGCTTCCGCTGTCGAGTTCGCTCAAAGCGCCAAGAAGACCGATGTCTACGAGATAAAGTTTGAATGCGGCAAAATCGATGTATGCCTTGAGCGGCATTCCGCCCAAATAAAAGTAAAGTCACAATAAATCTGCATACTTGTACTGAAAAGAAGAAATATCGGGATTTTTCCAGTCGTCAATAAATCCCGCCAGTTCAGGTTCATCCATAGCCATGATAAATTCCTTGAAAGTCATCGGACGGAGCCGCAGTTCGTCAACTTTCCCGACAGGAAAAGAGATTCCTTCGTGCAGGGCAACGCCGAGAAGCGATCCTGCCGCCGCAACAGTGTATTCCGGGGCATCTTCGCAAAAATATTTCAACGATTCTACAACTTTCATTGCTGATTGGACTTCGTCAAAGATGACGAGTGTCTTTTCAGGCTCGATCTTTTCGTGAAGTTCTATCGAGATCCTTTTCAGAATACGCTTCGGATCGTAGTCCCCATCGAATATTTCAGCCATTCTTCTATTGTTGTAGAATGAAATATAGACACAGTTTTCAAAATGTTTTTCACCGAAATCAAACTTTCAGGCGAATTTCTGTGGTTACAATACATTTTTTCGTCCCATAGGTTATATCTGGGTATTTGTCGCTTTCAAGCAGTGTTCGCAGTGATTTCGCGGTTCTGTTTCTCGCTTTGACTGCGACCGGAATCAGAAAGTTCTTTGCCCGGACAAAAAAATCCTCTTCAAGAGTTGAATCTACACGTTTGTAGTAGTAAAGCTCAAGACCCTGCTTCATAGGTCGTTTCGTCGATATAGAACTCATGAGTCTGAGCTGTGATGCCCATTATCGTCATCATGTAGGCAGCCAGTGCTCCGCAGACAAGATCGGTCGGGGAAAAAGCTTCGCCTTTGCCGCGGTTGTCGGTCGGGGCGTCGGTCATGATCGTGTTGTTTGATTTCAGGTGAGTCATTTCATTGCGCAAACTGCCTTTATACTCTCCCTTAATGATTACCGGTACAGCTGAGTTCTGCATTTCCTGCCTCCTAAAAAAGTTAAACGATAAAACGGTTTGTTGTAGTGTGTGGTGATGCTTCGGCAAGGAAAGTGCTAAATTTCGTTAACATTCTCCTAAATATCTGAAAGTTGTTTTATTTTCTTGTTTTAATCACATTCTCTGCTAGAATATCCTCCGATCAGATTTTTTGGGGAAAAACCATGAAAAAAGTGTTTGTTTTTGCTGCTTTTCTAGTTTTTCTGCTTTTTGCAGGGTGCGGCGGCGGAGCCATGCATCTCGGAAATCCGGCCTCGGAAAAAGCCGGTGATTCGGATTACCCGGACTCTGATTCGGAGCACTCTGACTTAGATTCGGATTACCCGGACTCTGATTCGAAGCACTCTGACTTAGATTCGGATTACCCTGACTTAGATTCGGAGTACTCTGATTTAGATTCGGATTACCCGGACTCTGATTTCCCTGACTCTCCGGATCCGGAAGCCCCGGATTACACCCTGGATGCAGACAACGAAATTCCGGCTGAGCTCGGTGTCTGTCCGGCAGGTTACGCGCTTGTGGCGGACGGAACTTGTAAGCCTGACTGTAAACATGCCGATTATCACTGCGCCGAGGGGGAACAGTGCAGTTACGATATATTTACAAACGCTCCAGGCTGCTACTGCAAACCGGGGTTTACGAATATTTCCGAGACCGATGAGCTTGACTGTGTGAGCTACTGCGATGACACTTACTGCTACGACGGAACGAGACTCTTTATCCCGAGTCCTCAGGGCTATGACGCCTTTTACATCGAAGCTCACGGCAAATGCAACATCAAAACGGGGAAGTGTGAATGTCTGGACGGCTGGACTACATCCGATTTGGGGGATTCGCGTTGTTTAGAACTTTACATCTTCGGTCAGTCGTGTCCGGCGTGCAACAAACCGCCTGAGACGGATGAATGCGCGGAGGGTGAAAAATATTGCGACGGCAGAATCTACACCTGCAAGGATGGTCGTTGGGATGAAGGTTCGTTTTGCGAACACGGCTGCAACAAGGATACGATGGAGTGCAACAGCTGCACGCCGGGGGCTGCGACATGCAGCGGCGGCAAGAGTCTGGAGTGTGCGGACGGCAGCGGCACGATCAAGGAGATCCAGTGCAGTGATGGCTGCAGCAGCCTGACCGGAAGGTGTATTGAGAACAGCTTCGGCCGCGTCTGCACAAACCAGAAAAAATGCTACAACGATTCCTGCGACATAACTTGCCCGACCTCTCAGGACGCCGTTTATTTCGGTCAGGACGCCTATTATGCGGATAGGGGATTTTGTGTGCCTAGAAGCTTTACGGTCAAGACTCTCTCTGGTCAGAAGGTGGTCATAGACAACAACCTCGGGCTTATGTGGC
>JAGCXM010000015.1 GCA_017961325.1 bacterium
AGATGGTCAAACAAGATGGAGGACGCCGTACCTTTATACGGTTTTTATCCGCTGCGGGCCATGGGAGCCGAATCAATAGTCAAGCATCGCGATCTCTACTGGATGACAGCTCCGCTCAATGAAACTACAGATTCGGAACTTAAGAAAAACAAAAAAGGTGTTGTTGTTTTGGCAAGTCCCGATGGACTGAACTGGCAGAAAGTCGATACCATTCTTTTTGACAATCCTGAAAACATATTGCTCGATTATGCATTTTTCTGGCTGCCGCCGAAATTGATTAAAAACGGAGACAATACGATGCCGTTTTTATACAGTGTTTGGAAATCAAATGCAACGGAAGACATGTATAACTTTATTATGACATTGGATATTAACAAGACTCCGGATGCTAAAATTACTCTTACGAGTTTTCTTAATGATGATAAGAAAGAACCGAAGTTTACTCGTTACAACTTGAAATCCGGCAAGTACAAATTCATGGAAGAAAAAGCAACGAGGGCATTTCTGGCAGACAATGCCGAATACGGTTACACATTCCTGAATACAATTCCTGGGAAAACGCCTGAAGGAACAAAAGATTATCCTATTTATTATTTTATTCCCGGAAAAATCCCGCTTCCTTTCAAAACTTTCCAGAACCTTGACAATTTGGAACACGCAGGTTTGACAGGTAATGAACTTAAGACAAAAACAGAAGAACTTAAAAACAGGTATGCCGTCATTGAATATTGTTATTGCGGAAATCAAAATGAGGAACAATGTAAAAAATTTGATACAGGTAATTGTCCCCCGTATAAAGATTTTATACAAACTGGAGAGAAGGGTAATGATGTAGGCAACTGGAAAATAATTGATATTGTTGAAGATGAATTTTATGACCAGCATGTTGATGTTTGCAAGGGCGGACAGAAAGATGTTCCTGATTATATGTGCAACATTCCGTTTGAACACGGAAAATATTTCCCGAAAGGGCAGAGAAGCATCCCGATATGGAACTGGTGGAAGCAGATTGCAGCAGATTATCCCACTTGGAACAAAGATTCTGCAAAAGTCTTCCTCCGTTTCTCACATTGGCATAATTTAGAATTTATCTGGGATAATTATCCCGAAATAAACAAGCAGCTCATGGAAAACAACAAACTGATTCCGTTTGACTGTGACGGAAGCGGTTCTTCAGAAATTACTGCAACCTGTCAGGATCCGACAAGTTGGAGAACATCGAATCAACTTACATTGAAATTCAGACCTTTTTCAGATTTTATGATTGATCCTAGAATAGATCTTAATTTTGCTAGTTTACCCCAAATCCGGCTTGAATACCTCTATCCGTATCCTGTAATGATTTCTGATTACGGCAAACCAGGTGATCCTGCTCCACGGACTTGGGATATGTTTGTCGCGGATCATTTTGCAAAAGAATTTTTCAAAGTCGGCACTTTTGAATACGGTGATTCAGTCACTCAAAATTTGATGTCCGGTGCCGCAATGACGGCCGTTATCAAGAACGGGACGATGCAGATTTATGCATGGGGCGGAGAAAATCAGAATTCGATTAAACGAAATATTGTTCCGGAACAACTTCTTTACACCGGAACATTCAACGCGGAAACGGAAACTGTCTATTTTGAGCAGGCAGCTCTTGCAACAACTGAAGGAGCAAATTCACCGGTATTGACAGCCGGATCATCAATGGTTTATGACGATGAAAAAGAAGAAATATACCTGATCGGAGCAGCGGATCAGAACGGAATTTCAAGAATATACAGACTTGATGATGATGCGCGGACCGGACTTAAAACATGGAGAAATGTTACACGGATAGATTTAGGGGGATATTTCAGACTGGTTAAAAAGAGCGAACGGGAATATTTTGCATTCGGCGGACAAAAACCGGACGGCACATTCAACACAAAAGTTTTTCTAATTAACCTTGATGATATTTTCAATCCTAAACAAATCACAACTATTCCTGAAAACGGTTTAGCCAACAGTTTTGCCGCATACAACGAAAAGAACGGAAAGCTTTATATTTTCGGTGGATTAGATTCAAACGGTTCAAGCGGAAGATTCCTTTCTTTTGACACCAGAACCGCAGCTTGGAACACAATAACAGCTGCCGGCGGTCCGGGAGCGGGATACGGCGGTGTCATACTTGTTGACTACATCACCGAGACGATTTCTTTAGGCGGCGGAGTTTTTGAAAATCCCGAAGACAACCGTTTCAAATGGATTTTTGACGAAAAAAAACAGAGTTGGACGAAAGAATTGAAAAATTTTAAAGAATCTTTCTGTATTTCCGAAACCGACAACTCAATTTTCCCGGGAATCACGAATGTTTACGGCGAATGCGTGAAGGTTGAGAACTACGACTTCGACGAAGTTACTTTCCCAGACTACAAACTGAGTGTTGCAGGTTATCAAAACAGCCTTTATCTCGGTGGTCTTACCGGAATCCGCAGAATTGAAATCGGAGAGAACGGCGAATTCACAAAGAAAGAGATGATTTACAGCGGAGAATCGAACAATCTGGCAGTTTACGGCAATATGCTTTATGCTGCCAACTACGGCGAAATCGACATTTTCGAAATTGCCGAAGACGGCTCGATAGAGAGAAAATCATCAGTAAAAACAAATGACTGCAAAAACATAAGAATAAACAACAGCAAACTTTTCGCAGCCGAAAACAAACGTGTCAGAATATTTGATTTGAACGATCCGATTGCACCAAAACTGCTGAAAACCATTTCACTCAGCAGCGCTGCTGAAGACCTTGAAGTTGCAGGAAACAAGCTTTTTGTCTATGAAAATCTGAACGGACTTCTGACAAGAAAAGGCAAAGTTTCGGTTTTTGATATTTCTGACCTTGAAAACACGCAAAAAGTCAGTGATTTCAGCCAGTATTGCAACGATCCTGAGATGCAGAAATCCCAAGACAACGTATATCTGGGCTGCAAGAACGGTGTTTTCAAGATTGAAGAAAACGGTCTGAAGTCGGTAAGCGGCTCGAAAAACTATCTGCGTGAAGGTTATGTCTTCGACGGAATACTATATCAGGTATTCGGCGGAACACTGCACGAATCCAAGATAGAATCTGAAGAAACTGAAGAAGACGGATGGTTCTAAATCCTTTTGATACTGACGACTGTCGGAATACCGGAAAATCTCAAAATAAAATTTATTGCTGACATAATATTTTAAGGCTATACAACCTTAAATCCCAGAAGAACCGTATAGACAATATAAAACAGCACAAGAAAAACGCCGGAAACACGGCTGATCTGCTTTCTGACACCGAAAATGAAAAGGAAAAGCGTAACGAGTGCTACTGCCGGCAAATCTCTTGTGAGAATTTTCGGATCAACCGCCACCGGCGTGATTGCGCCTGAGATGCCGACCACGCACATCGTATTGAAAAGATTCGATCCGACGACATTTCCGAATGCGACACCGTGTTCGTTCTTACGTGCAGCCGATACCGATGCGGCAAGTTCCGGAAGCGATGTCCCGAGCGCGATTATCGTGAGTCCGATGATAAGTTCGCTGACACCTAAAGCAGTCGCAATGTCTTTCGCTGCCCAGACGAGTGCACGCGAGCTGCCGACGAGAAGCGCCAGACCGAAAAGTATCCAGAAAATCGATTTCGGCAGAGATTCCTTTTTATTAGAATCTTCTTCGACCTGCTCCTCCTTTTTGCCGAGAGAGGAGATCACCATTATCGGAATGAAGAGAACGAGCATCGTAATTGCGTTGAAGCGCGAAATTAAACCGTCCAGAACGAGAAAAACTGTAAGAAGTATCGTTCCGGCGAGGAAAGGGAGCTCCTTTTTAACTACCGCCGAATCAACTTTTATCGGATTTACGATTGCGGCGACACCCAAAATCAGAAGAACATTCGTGATATTAGAGCCGTATGCGTTGCCGAGCGCGATGTCGGGACTTCCCTCAAACGCCGAAATAGCAGAAACGAGCATTTCCGGTGCCGATGTGCCGAATCCGACGATAATCATGCCGATCAAAAACGGCGAAACTCCCAAAACGCGTGCCAGACCGCACGAACCGTCAACGAATCTGTCGGCACTCCATGCCAGAACCAGAAGCGAAACTATGAGAACAACTCCCTGAATCCACATTTCAGACCTCTTTTCTGTTTCTCCACAAACTACGGCTGAACAAAAAATGACGGAATTTCACGGTTTATGACGCTTTGGATTTTCGCTGCCTCACCTTCACTCAGTTTTTTTGCGAAAATCGTCAGTTTCGCCCTGAAAACTCCGTCGGAGACAGAAATTTTCATTTCGTATTCCGCACTATTCAGATTTATCTCCCTGTTCTGCCTCAAATTTTCGTCTTTAAAAATTATTTCATATGTTCCGAAATCGCTTTCATTCCCCGATGAATACTCGAATTTCGGGAACTTAACTCCCTTCAGTCCTTTTCCGGAAATTTTCATTGAACCGGAATCAATGGCGGAAAGCCCGGCCGAATCTGAACGGAGTTCAAGCAGCGCAAAAAGCTCTTTTTGACTAAAACGCGAATGTTTTTCAGATATTACAACAATATCAAAACTGCCGTCATCTTTCGGAAAGAGTCCGAAGAACTCCCTGAGCGGCAGAACTTTCTCCCACTTTCCCTCAGAATATACAAACTCGGGATAAACGGCTCTGCCGGCTGAGTTCAGATACAAACCGAACCCGTTTTTGCTAAGAACGTCTCCGTTTATGTCACTTTTTTCCTGGAATACGGTGCTTTTGTCATAAAAAAGAAGCGTTTCGGCAGTTTCAACATGCTGCCAGTTTTCAGGAAGGATGACCGGAATATGCCTGTTTTCAACGGTAAATACTTTTTTTGACGGAAAAAACCGGACAGAACGCGAACACAGCCTGCTGTTTCTGAAGAAAAATTCGACTCCTTCAAGCGGATTCGTACAGTTAAGCTCCTCAACTACCGCAAGATCTTTTTCCGGAACAATGCCGACACCCTCGTTTGCAATACAAGCACCGAATTTTGTTAAATATTTTTGTTTTAAAGAAATGTCTTCCGGAGAAATAAGAATTGACTTATAAAAATCTTCTTCCGAATCAAATCTTGACTGGCAAACAGGATTTTCTGCTGAAATTGCGAGAAATATCGCGAATAAAAACGAAAACACTACCAAACGTTTTTCGGTTTGATTCTTGCCGCGTTACCTTTACGAAGTCTCTGATAGTAAAGTTTGCTTCTGCGAACGAGACCTCTGTTTACGAGTTCTATCTTTTCGATCATCGGGGAATGAAGCGGGAATATCTTCTCAACGCCGTAGCCGCCCGAGAACTTTCTTACCGTTATCGTGGTTCTGTTGTTGTCTCTTCCGTTTTTGATTGCGATGACATCGCCCTTGAAGATCTGTATACGAACTTTTTCACCTTCGATGATACGGGTGTGAACTTCGATTTTATCTCCGGGTTTTACATAGTAATGATCAATTCTTCTCTGTTGATTTTCAAGCTTTTGAATAATGTTGGTCGTCATTTTTATCTCCTCCAAAAAAACGCGGCGGTATATTAGTCACTTAAAGACAATCTGTCAACAAAAATCGACACCGCACTTCTTACGCTAAGATGGTTATATCCTGTTTTTATGTCTATCGGTTCAAGAAGAAAATCCAATGAATTCAGGAATTTGTCCTCCATTCCGCCAGCCGTGCCGAACAGTATCAGAACAGGCTTATTTTTTTCTTTTTTAAGCTCCCCTATCGTTATGAATTTTTCTTTTTTTCTTGCGGTCGTTCCGACTGTCAGCGGTTTTTCGCCCCATTTTTCTTCAATTTCCTTTCTTGCTTCGTCAAGACTTGAAACGATTTTCATAACCTGCAGGGCTTTGAAGCGGTCGGGATTGTATTCTTTTCCTTCGCCCTGAGTCCAGTGTGATGCCAGTTGTGCCGCTATAGAGCGCATTTTCTCGTCAGGATGGATCACGAAGTAT
The DNA here is from genome assembly GCA_017961325.1 of bacterium. Taxonomy (GTDB): domain Bacteria; phylum UBP6; class UBA1177; order UBA1177; family UBA1177; genus UBA1177. The sequence goes on from JAGCXM010000015.1 coordinate 5,962, forward strand.
CCGCCGAGACCGTAAGTCGCGCAGACTCTCGCAATGTCATGCAGATCGAGGTTGGTTATCGAAGAAGTTATGGCAGCGCCGTTTCGCAGAACGGGGCTGTGTATCAGTCCGATGTAGAAATTTTTCATTTCATCTCTTCCCAGAATGCCGGTGGAATTTTTGAAAGCAGGTCAGGTCTGTTTTCCGCTGTTTTCGCAAGAGCGTTTCTGAGTCTCCACGCTTCGATTTTGGCATGGTTGCCGCCCAAAAGGACTTTCGGAATCGCCAGACCTCTGAAAACTCGCGGCATCGTATACTGGTCGTGTTCGAGCAAAGGTAGCGAGAAAGACTCGTTTTTGAACGATTCTTCGTTTCCCAGAACGCCGGGAATAAGGCGCGTTATTGCATCAATCACGGAAAGCGCCGCAGTTTCGCCGCCGGTGAGGACGTAATCGCCGACCGAAAGTTCCATTGCACCCGAAATATCGATAAAACGCTGGTCAATCCCTTCGTAGTGACCGCAGACGAAAATCAGATGTTCTGCGGTTTCGGAAAATTCGACCGCTTTCTGCTGGTTGAAAAGTTTTCCGCGCGGCGACATTACGATCGTTATTGTTTTTTCAGTTTTCGGAAGCGCTTCCCACGCCGCGGTTATCACTTCGGGCTTCATAATAAGCCCCGCTCCGCCGCCGTACGGCGAATCATCGACCTGGCGCCTGTTGCCGAGACCGAAATCGCGGATCTGGTGCAGACCGAGTTCGATAGTGCCGTTTTCGACAGCCCTTTTCATCATGCTGACAGAAAATGGCGATTCGAAAAATTCGGGAAAAAGGGTAAGGATATCAATTTTCAGACGTTTCATCTTCCTGCTCTGCTGATTTTCCTTCTTTAAGTTTTTCATCGGTTTTGCGCTTCGTATCCTCTTCGATCTCGGCCGGCGTCATAAAAGGCTCGTTGTTGCGCCCGATCAGAATCATGCTTCTTCCCGTCATGCGCTGTTTTTCGTCGAATTTCACCGTCTTGCCGGAAAGAACCGACGAATACTGCGTTGATTTCAGAGTTTCAACGAAATCACCCATGTCGATCTTCTGGGAAGCGGCAAGCGCCGAAAGCACTGTGTCAACGACTTCCGCGGCAATCGTTTCGGCGAAATAAGGAGCTCTTCCGTTGCTGTTTTTGAAAGCCTTAGCTATTTTCATGTATTTCTTATTTTTTTCCGAAGTGTCAGACTTCGGGGCGAAAACGACCATTCCGTCGATAAGTTTGTCCAGCTGTTCGATACTTTTTGCGCTGCTCACGATTTCGGAAGGTCCCAGAACCAGAATCTGCTGAATGTCCCAGTCGAATCCTTCCTTTCTGACTTCCTGCTTTTTCACCGCTACGGCACGGTTCAGATAATTCTGATAGTAAGCGAATTCGACGTTGAGATACGGAAAAGACGGAAGCAGCATAGCAGTCTGAGCCGGCGGAGTAAGTACGACGAGCGTGTCGAACGCACATTTTCCGGGAATCGTCTTGATAAAACGCTCCACTGCACGCTTCATCATGGTGTCGGTCGTGAATTTTTCCTTGTTGCGCCATCTGAAAGCGCGGATTGCCTCGTCATAGTTCTCCTGCTTTCCGACAACCTTTTCGACATCGTCCATATAAGCGTTGTCAGCCGGAGAAATATTAATGATATCAGTTACTTCACCGCCTGACTCCTCGATTGTCCTCCAGTATACGTCGCGCAGATTCCTGCCGTTGAAATCGTCAATGTAGGCAATCGCGAATTTTTTCCGCTCCCTTTCTGAAACAGCGTATTTTACAAGATTTTCGGCCTCCAGATCCTTTGTCGGCATTATGTTGAAGAACAACGACTTCGAAGCCGGAATGAAAGGAATGTAGGAAATCACCGGAATCGAATGTTCGGCCGATTTCTCAATCAGATTGTCTGCGAACTCAGGCGCAAAAAACGGGCCTATGACGGCAAAGCATTTGATTTCTTTTGCTTTTTTCATTGCGGCATCGGCACCTTTTTCGTCGTCGTATTCCAGAAACTCAGGTTTCACGCCGGATTTGTCATATTTCGAAAGATGCCAGTTTATATATGTTTTTATGACTTCGTTGTATTTCGTCCACCTGTCGTTCGAAGAGAGGGCGACACAGAGTTTTTTCCAGTCGGGAACATAGCTTTCGTCAAACTCGAAGACCGCCGCTGCGGAAGCATTTTCACGACGAGCAGCTTCTTCTTCCTCCTTTGCGATTTTCTCTGCTTCCTTAATTATTTCATCAACGTTTTTCGGCTGTTCATCGTCGGCAGCCATCTCAACGTTTCCGTTTACGGCATCGTTGAAATTCCGCCTGTTTTCCTCGCTTTCGTTAAGCCAGTCGTCGAGTTCTGGCTGAAGATTCGCCTTTTTGGTATCGTCAAGCTCCCTATACCATATTGCCGCGGTATCAAGCCTTTTTGAATAAAGATATGCCAAAAAAACGGTTTTCGAAGCGGGAATCTTCTCCTCCTTCGAAAGTTTCAGATAAACAGAAAGCACCCATTTGATTGCATCTTCGTATTTTTTTTCCGCGAGAGCCGCTTCTCCTGCCATTCGGTGAGTCATGTGGGCAAAAGGCTGAACGTAGCGGAGTTCTTTAAAGATTTCAAGCGCTTCAGCGTTTCTGTTCTGCCTGAAAAGTGATGACGCAAGCATGAAATTTATGTGATTTGTCTGCCATTTCGCCCACTTGAAGGCTGAAAGTTCCTTTGAATAGGATTCTATTTCAGCAAAATTCTGCGCTGATTCCAAAGAGTTATACGTTGCCTCAACATCCTCCCAATCAGGATTTGCCGGAGTTTCGTTCGTCTCCAGAGTGGAACAATTCGTCAGAAAAACCGGAACAACGATGAAAACAAATATAAAGAACCTGACTTTCATAACTCACCTCACATTTAAACGCGGCATTTTACGAAAAAAGGGCAAATAATCAAGTTGTTGAAAAGTAAGACATGATTCCTGTTTTTCACATATGTTGACTTTGTTGATAGAGTTTAATATGTTTTGCGCGTAATTTAGGAGGATTGATATGAGTGAATTCAACGGAGCTACGCTGATGATAACCGGCGGTACCGGTTCTTTCGGCAACACTGTTCTTAAGCATTTTCTGACTTCGGATGTCGGCCAGATCCGTATTTTTTCGCGCGACGAGAAAAAACAGGACGATATGCGCCACACCCTGCAGGCTAAATATCCGGATCACGCGAAAAAGGTTAAATTCTATGTCGGCGATGTCCGTGATCCCCGTTCTCTTGCCGACGCGATGCCGGGCGTCGACTATATTTTCCACGCGGCAGCGCTGAAACAGGTTCCGAGTTGCGAATTTTTCCCGATGCAGGCGGTAAAAACCAATGTCGAAGGAACCGACAACATGCTTCATGCAGCAATAAATGCAGGCGTCAAAAGAGTCGTCTGCCTCAGTACCGACAAGGCGGCTTACCCGATAAACGCCATGGGCATAAGCAAGGCGATGATGGAGCACGTCATCTATGCGAACGCAAGAGTCGCTGCGGAACGCGGCGGAACCGTCATCTGCTGCACTCGTTACGGCAACGTTATGTGCTCGCGCGGCTCGGTAATCCCGCTTTTCATCGACCAGATCCATGCGGGAAATCCCATAACTATAACAGATCCGAATATGACGCGTTTCCTGATGAACCTCGACGAGGCGGTAGAACTTGTCAGATTCGCTTTCGGCCACGCCAATCCGGGTGATCTCTTCATTCAGAAGGCGGATGCGTCGACAATCGGAGACCTGGCAAAAGCTGTGCAGAAACTTTTCGGAGACACCGGAACGAACATTATCGGAACGCGCCACGGCGAAAAACTTTACGAAACCCTCATGACGAGAGAAGAAAGGCTCCGTTCGGAAGATATGGGAAAATACTTCCGCGTCGCAGCCGACAACCGCGACCTCAACTACGACAAGTTCTTCGTTCAGGGCGAGGTTCATACGATGGCCGACGAGGCTTACACGAGCCACAACACGACGAGGCTTGATGTCGAAGGAACCGTCGCAAAAATCAAGACTGCCGACTATGTCAAAGAGGAACTTCAGGGGATCCGCCACAACTAAAAGAGGCTTCAATGAACGTGCTCGTTACCGGTGCGGCTGGTTTCGCAGGCCGCAATCTTGTTGAAAATCTCAAAAACATCCGCGACGGCAAAAACAGGACGAGACCGGCCCTTTCGATAAGTGAAATTTTTGAATACGACCTCGGAAACACCGCGGAAGAGCTTGACGAATGGTGCAAAAAAGCAGATTTCGTCTTCAATTTAGCCGGCGTAAACAGACCGAAAGACCCGAAGGAATTCAGAGAAGGGAATTTCGGTTTCGCTTCGACCCTGCTCGATACGCTGAAAAAGCATGCAAACCCGGCTCCGGTCATGCTTTCGAGTTCCATCCAGGCGACTCTTGCCGGGCGTTTCGGAACTTCGGAATACGGTCTCAGCAAAAAGGCGGGCGAAGAACTTTTCTTCGATTACGCAAAAGAAACCGGCACTCAGGTTTTCGTCTACCGCTTTCCGAACCTCGTCGGAAAATGGGTGAGACCGAACTACAACAGCGCGGTCGGCACATTCTGCCACAACATTGCGAACGGTCTTCCGATAACGGTGAACGATCCGGACGTAGTGCTCGAAATGCTTTTCATAGACGATCTGATCGATGAAATGCTCGATGCGATGGAAGGTCATCCGCACAGATGCGACTATCCCACAGCGGGCGAAATCGTTGACGGCGTCGAATCCGACGGCCTCACTCCGCTCTGGAGAGACTGCGGCAGATACTGCGGCGCAAAAATCACGCACAAGGCGACTCTGGGTTACATAGTCGAGTGTCTGAACCGCTTCCGTGACCAGCCGAAAACGCTGATGATGCCAGATATCGCTCCGAACAGTTTCGAAAAAAAGCTCTATTCGATGTATCTTTCGTATCTTCCGAAAGAAAAGATTGCTTTCGACCTCAAAATGAACTGCGATGAAAGAGGTTCTTTCACCGAAATAATGAAGACTTTCAATCACGGTCAGTTTTCAGTAAACATCAGCAGACCCGGCATAACGAAAGGGGAACACTGGCACAACACGAAGTGGGAGTTCTTCATCGTCGTGAGCGGTCACGGCCTCATTCAGGAACGCAGGATCGGAAGCGGCGAAGTGATCGAATTCGAGGTGAGCGGCGAAAAGATCCAAGCAGTCCACATGCTTCCGGGATACACTCACAACATAATCAACCTTTCCGAAACCGAAAATCTAGTCACGCTGATGTGGGCGAACGAGACTTTTGACCCGGATCACCCCGACACATTTTTTGAGAAAGTCGTGAAATAGGAGAAAAGAATGACCAGCTGGAAAAACAACGGAAAACTGAAACTTCTGATAATCGTAGGTACGAGGCCCGAGATCATCCGCCTTGCCGCAGTCATCAAAAAGTGCAGGAAGTATTTCGATACGATCCTAGCCCACACCGGTCAGAACTACGACTACAACTTAAACGGCGTCTTTTTTCACGACCTCGAACTTGACGATCCGGAAGTCTACATGGATGCTGTCGGCGAAAACCTCGGTCAGACTATGGGAAACATCATCGCGAAAAGCTATGAGCTTATGGTTGAACTAATGCCTGATGCGGTTTTGGTGCTCGGTGACACCAACAGCTGTCTTTCGGTCATCGGCGCAAAACGGCTGCACATCCCGATATTCCACATGGAGGCAGGCAACCGCTGCAAGGACGAATGCCTTCCCGAAGAGACGAACCGCCGCATCGTCGATATAATTTCCGATGTCAACATGGCTTATTCCGAACATGCCCGCAGATACCTCGCCGACTGCGGTCTGCCGAAGGAACGCACCTACGTCACCGGTTCCCCTATGGCTGAAGTCCTTCACACGAATCTTGAAAGAATCGAAGCTTCCGGCATTCACGAAAAACTCGGTCTCGAAAAAGGGAAATACATCCTTCTTTCCGCTCACAGAGAGGAGAATATCGATACCGAAAAAAATTTCACAAGCCTTTTTAACGCGATAAACGCTATGGCTGAAAAATACGGCATGCCGGTTCTTTACAGCTGCCACCCGAGAAGCCGCAAAAGACTGGAGGCAAGCGGATTCAAGCTCGACAGGCGTGTCATTCGGCATGATCCTCTCGGTTTTCACGACTACAACTGCCTGCAGATGAACGCATTCTGCGTCGTCTCCGATTCCGGAACTCTTCCCGAAGAAAGCAGTTTCTTCGCTTCGGTCGGACATCCATTCCCCGCAGTCTGCATCAGGACTTCGACGGAACGCCCCGAAGCGCTCGACAAAGCGTGCTTCATCCTCTCCGGCATTGACACTCCCGGACTTTTGCAGGCGGTCGACACCGCAGTCGAAATGGTGAAAAGCGAGCTGAACGGCGGCGCGGTTCCAGTTCCCGACTATACCGACGAAAACGTCTCCGACAAAGTCGTCAAAATCATCCAGAGCTATACCGGCATCGTGAACAGAACCGTTTGGAAAAAATCATAACGCCGGCTTTCCAGCACCTGAACCTTGTTATTTATTGACTTTAACTGTAATTTTAATATGTTTCACGCGCGAAATTTGAGGATTGAAATAGAGGAAAATCATGAAACGCGTCATAACTTACGGCACATTTGATCTTTTGCATTACGGTCATATCAATCTTCTGCGCCGTGCAAAAGCGTTAGGAGACTATCTGATCGTTGTCATATCAACCGATGAATTCAACTGGAACGCGAAACACAAAAAATGCTATTTCAATTATGAACAGAGAAAAGCCCTCGTTGAAGCTGTGAGATACGTTGATCTTGTTATTCCTGAAGAAAACTGGGAACAGAAAAGAAGCGATATGCACGAATATCACATAGATACATTCGTAATGGGTGATGACTGGCAGGGCAAATTCGATTTTCTGAAAGAAGAGGGGGTTGAAGTCGTTTATCTGCCGAGAACTCCGGAAATCAGCAGCAGTCAGATCAAAAAAGACCTGTACGATGCAAATGCAGTTGACGGCGAAAGCAAAGTGAACCACGATGACATTGATACGGATCCCAAATAATGGAGACACTTAACGGCAACAAAAATAACGCACATCATCCGATGATTTCGGTTGTAATGCCCAATTATAACGGAATACGATTCGTTGAAGACGCTCTAAAAAGCGTACTGAACCAGACTTACAAAAACTTGGAACTGATTGTAGTTGATGACTGCTCGACAGACAATTCGCCTGACATCATTGAGAAATTTGCACAAAACGACGGACGCATAAAACTGTTCAGACAAAAAAACAACAGCGGTGTCGCCGCAGCACGAAATACCGCCGTTCAAATGGCCGCAGGCAAATACACGGCCCTTATTGACAACGACGACATCTGGGAACCGGACAAATTGGAACGACAGCTGGCTCTGGCCGAGAACGGTGCTGACATAGTCTACTCTTCCTACGACTTTACGGATGAAAACGGGAAAAGCGTAAAACGTCCCTTCATAGTGCCGGAAGAAGCGACTTTCCGTTCGATGCTTACCTCCAACTTCATAGGCTGTTCAACGGCGTTTGTAAGGTCGGATCTTATGAAAAGCCATCCGTTCAATGCAGATTACTATCATGAAGACTACGTTTTATGGATGGAGCTGCTGAAACTGCCGGTAAAGGCCGTCGGAGACAAAAAAGTGCTGATGCATTACCGGCTGGTTGCAGGATCAAGGTCGAACAAAAAGGCAAACGCAGCCAAAGAACGCTGGAACACCTACAGAAAAGCACTGGGGCTGAACGTTTTTCAGAGTGCGCTTGCATTTGCAGGCTATGCTGTTAAAGGATTGCTGAAATACTACTTCTGAGGAATCTTATGGAAAAGTCTCAAAACGGAAAACTGAAATCGAAACTGCTTGAAATGATGGAATGGTTTCATTCGTTCTGTGTAAAAAACAATATCCGTTACTATGTTCTCGGCGGAACGATGCTGGGTGCCGTGCGGCATCAGGGATTCATACCGTGGGATGACGATATCGATGTCGGGATTCCAAGCGAAGACTATGTCAAATTGAACGAACTGTTCCTCAATTCCGGACAATCCAAATATCTCTTCGAGTCTCCGGAAACAGATGCCGACGATTTCTTTTACAGTTTTTCCAAACTATACGACACTGCAACGACACTGATAGAAAATACGAGATGCAAAATAAAACGCGGAATCTATATCGATATCTTTCCTTTGGCGGGAATGGGTAACGATGAAAGGGAAAGTTCTTCGCGATTCCGAATGATTGACAATAAATTCAAATATCTTCTCGCCAGGAGTACGGGAATACGCAAAGGAAGAAGTTTCTATAAAAATATGGTCGTAAATTTAGTCGGAATGATTCCGGATTTCATTTCCAAGGATAAAGCAAGGCTGCTGGAACTAAACCGTCTGGCAGGCGAAAGACCTTTTTTTGAATATAAAATCGGCGGGAATCCCTTCGGAGCATGGCGCGACAAAGAGATAATGGAGAGTTCGATCATGGGGAAACCTGTCCTGTATAATTTCGAACATATTAAGGTATTCGGCGCAGAAAAAGCCGATGAATATTTAACCCACCTGTATGGAAACTGGAGAGAACTTCCTCCGGTTGAGAAACGGATGTCCCACCACGACTACATCATGTTAGATCTGGAAACACCATACATACAGAACAGATAATTTATGATTTCCGGTAAAAATGCATGGTAAATCTGGAATTGGAAATATCGAAAGATTTTTTTGAGAAAGAAATCAGAAATAACTTTCCTGTAACCGAAGAAAGAAAGCAGATTTGGGCCGTAGAGCTGGATTTGCTTAACAAATTCGATTCAGTATGCAAGAACCACAGCCTAAACTACTGCGTCGGCGCGGGAACCATGCTTGGAGCGGTGCGTCACAAAGGCTTTATCCCGTGGGATGACGACATAGACGTTTATATGCTGAGAGAAGATTACGACAGGTTTTGTCTGCTTCATGAAGAATTCAAGCATCCCTATTTTCTACAGAATGCATACAGCGAACCCAATATGCTGAAATCGTTCGTAAGGCTCAGGAACAGCTGCACAACGGGCTGCACGACTCAAGATATTCACAAACGGATCAACAAGGGGATTTTTATCGATATTTTTCCTATTGACGGTGTTTCCGACAATGTCATACTTGATAAAATTCAAAAATTCGAAGTTTTCTGGTTGAAAAAGCTGTACTCGTTATACAACAGAAGCAGAATACCGCTCTACGGCAGTTTCTTTAGCAAGATATTCCAATTCGCAGTAATCGTATCAGGCAAATTATTTATCCGTGACCGCCTTAAACTCTTTGAAACCGGCGAAAAAGTCACAAAAAGGTATTCAAAACCGGATACGCTTTTTTGGGGCAACCGTTCCATAAATTTTGACTGTCCGAAATCCAGAAGACCTCTGAGCGATTATCAGAACGTGGTCCTCATGCCTTTCGAGATGCTCGAAGTCCCCGTGCCGAGCAATTACGATGCAATGCTTTCGCAACAATACGGCGATTACATGAAAATTCCTAAGAACAAAAATGAAAATTTACACGGAAAACTTATAATTTCCACCGAATGTGATTTTGATAATTTAATGAAGAGAGCAAAATGATTTACGCGGCAATACTAGCGGGAGGAATCGGAAAACGTATAGAACGCCATTCCATTCCGAAACAGTTCATTACAATCGGCGGAACACCGATTATCGTTCTGACGATTCGGGAATTTCTAAAAAATCAGAGATTCGACAAATACTACATCGCAATACATCCTGACTGGAAAAATTACCTGAAAGAGCTGCTGACCGCTTCGTTCACGGCTGAGGAATGTGCAAGAATCGAAATTGTCAACGGAGGCAGGGAACGCCTTGATTCATTCTCCAACGTTATGAACGCCGTAGTCGAAGAACACGGTTTGAATACGAAAGACATTCTGGTTTGTCACGATTCCGTCCGTCCGTTCGTAACCCGGCAGATGATAAACGACTGCATCGACGCGACTCTGGAGCATAACTTTGCTCTAACGGTAATCCCTACCACCGACACCATACATGTCGCGCATGACACTGAATTTATTGACGGAACACTGGAAAGAAACGGTTTATACAACGGTCAGAATCCTTCAGGCTTCAACATCGCATTGCTGAAATCTGCTCTCGACAGCTTTACGGAGGAGGCTAAAAAAAGCGTAACCGGAACGACACAGCTTATTTTAAAACTCGGTTACAGAATCAAAATCGTAAAAGGTCACGCCAGCAACTTCAAAATTACAACGGACAACGATCTGGATATCGCAGACCGCTATCTCAGATCGAAACCCAAAACCAGAAAAATCGAATTAGTTGACGTCACGCTCCGCGACGGCGGAATCGTTGTCAATTTCGATTACGGTACTGAGCGCATGCGAAAAATAAAAGAAACGCTGGAAGCATCCGGCGTTGAATATATCGAAACCGGCTATATAGACGAAAAGAAGGGAAGCCAGGAAGGACGCACGTGCTTCGACAGCGAAATTTCAATCGAAAAGACCCTGCTTTCCGGCGGGAAAAAACCTGACGTCACATATTTTGCCATGATCGATTACGGCACTTTCGACGTCAATAAACTGCATCCGAGAACGCCGGACGGCATAGACGGCATCCGCCTTGCGTTCCATAAGGAAAAATGGGAACAATCGGTCGAATGGGGCAGAATCATTCTGGCAAAAGGCTATGATCTTTACATCCAGCCGATGGTCAGCATGAGATACAGCGATGAAGAGTACCGTCATCTGATACAGGTATGCAACAACGAACTTGCCGGAGCAAAAGGCTTCTACGTGGTTGACAGTTTCGGACAAATGGACAATGCCGCACTGATTCACAAACTTGAAATAGCCGATCAATATGTGGATCTCTCGATGAAACTCGGTTTCCATGCTCACAACAACCGGCAGATGGCATATTCAAACGCTCTCTCCTTCGTCGAATTCAACTCCCGTCACGACATGATGCTTGACGCAAGTATCATGGGCATGGGCAAAGGTGCAGGGAATCTCTGCACGGAACTGATAGAACAGACCCTGATCAATGAAGGGAAAAACTATGATTCGACCGTACTTTATGATGCCATTTCCGAATATTTCGCAGAACAGCAGAAAAAAACGCCCTGGGGTTACAGCCTTGATTACTACCTTTCGTCGCTTTACTGCTGCACTCCGAGCTATATCAAGATTTTCACGGCCGACAAACGCGTGACGACAGACGTTTTGATAGATTTGCTCAAAAACATGCCTGACGGAAAAAGAGCCGCTTGCGACAGAACGTTTGCGGCAGAATATTTAAGGAAATATTTTGAATGAACAAACAGAATACCGCTATAAGGCACAAATGAAAATATACACGATTTTTGATGATTTTGACGAAAAAGCCGTAAAAACAATAAAGGATGCCGGCGGAGAGCTGACAGTTCATCCGTACGGAACTCCGCGGCCCGATTCGATTCAAATGAAATCCATTCTGGAAGAATATGACTGCGTTATCATCGGCACAACACAGAAGATAACGGAAGAGATGTTTGAGAATATCTCCCTACCCCGTCTGATTGCGACAGCTTCCGTCGGTCTTGATCATATCAAAATCCCCGAAGACAAGAAAAGTCTCGTCAGCATCATCAATACGCCGAAAGCAAACGCACAGTCGGTTGCCGAATATACGATGGGATGCGCCCTCTACTGCTGCAAAAGACTAACCGAAGGGAACATGCTTTACAGACATGGCAAAAACAATAAAAACCTGTTCCGGAAACCCGAAGATTTATCCGGAAAGATCATGGGAGTCATCGGCGCGGGAAATATTTCAGTACGCATTATGGAATACGCCAGATTCTTCGGAATGGAAGTTCTCTGTTGGACCAAAACACCGGAAAATCACAAAGATTTAGAGGAAAAAGGCATCAAGTTCGTCACTCTTGACGCACTCGCCGAAACGGCGGACGTGATTTCAGTGAATCTGCCGAACAATTCGGGTACGCAGCGACTGATTTCCTCCGGCATTGTCAAAAAAATGAAGGAAACGGCAATTTTCATAAGCGTTTCGAGACTGGAAACCATAGACATCGATGCCTTATTTGAAAAGGCCCTTAAGCATAAAAGCTTTTACGTCTGTCTCGATCTGGACATAGACGAAGGCGTCATAAAAAAGATTCCGGATCAGCCGAACGTTACGGTCACACCTCATACAGCCGGCGGCACCGTCGAGACAAGAAAAAGAATGTTTAGGGAACTTGCCGAACAAATAACTGATATTATTAGAAAAAGTTAAAAGGGAGACTTTCATGTTACTTAAAATATACCGAGTTGCCAAAAACATATACCATGAAATAAGCGGAGTGTGGCTTCACAAGTACAAAGTTGACTTGGGAATTCACGACAAATGGTCACTCTTCAAAAAACTGAAATACAACCGACTCGGTTTTACGAATGAGGATTACCACAACTTCGACCTGAAACACAATGATTACCATGATTACATCAGTTTCCGCGAAAGATGGCGGCTGGAAAACATCAACGGAAGATTTGCCTATATTCTCGGCGAAAAACTGATGTTCGAGCGTATTTTCGGGAAATTTATCAATGTGCCGCATATAAACTTCTGGGTAAAGAACGGCAAATTCATTGATATGGATGCCGGAGAAACAACGGATGTTCTTTCTGTCTTAAAAACAAAAGGAGAACTGATTGCAAAACCTACCCGAAGCGTAGGCGGAGGAACCGGAATACACAAAATCGCTTTTAACGGACAAAATTACAGTATAGACGGTAAAGACTGTTCCGAAGACGAACTTGTAAAAGCCGTTTCATCATGGGAAGAATACATTGTCGTCGATTACATCAAACAGGCGGAATACTCAAGCAAAATATATCCGGAAACAACAAATTCCATAAGAATCGTTACTGCACGGAGAAAAAGCGGTGATTATGAGTTACTACTGGCTTTTCACCGTTTCGGCTCCGATTTAAGCAGACCGGTTGACAACATCAGCAGCGGCGGACTCGGTGCTTTTGTTGACATCGACTCAGGATGTTTGGAAAAGGCTAAACGAAAGACTGATCCTAAGATAATGCATTCTGTTCATCCCGATTCTCACGGGCAGATAGAAGGGGTAGCAATTCCTAATTGGGCTGACATAAAAGAAAAACTTCTGCATGTGCACCGCTGCTTTCCATTTTACGTATTTCTTGCGTGGGATGTTGTTGTCGGAGAGAACGGTGAACCGTATATTCTTGAAATAAACCGCGGTTGCGATTTGGGCGTACAGAGAGCAAAACCATTGCGGCATGAAAAATTGGGCGAATTTATGCGTGAATACGGATTATTGGACAATCGTTAAAAACCATAAGGACAGGAAATATGCGGGTTCTGGTTATAGCTCACAATGTTATAAGTGAAACGAACAATATGGGAAAGACGCTGCTCTCTTACTTCAAGGATTTCGCTCCTGAAGAAATTGCCGAGTTTTATATTCAGGACAAAGACCCGAACAATGCTGAAGTTGCGAACAATTATTACCGTTTTACGGATAAAGATGCCCTTAAATCGGTTTTCGGCATCAGGACGAAGCATGTTTTCAAAATATCTGAGACCGGGAAAGAGACGACAAAGCCGAATAACAAAGGAGCTGCAGAATCAATAAGACAATACGGCAGAAAAAGAAATGCTTTCGTTTACATTGCGCGAAACGCCGTATGGTCTCTTGCACACTGGAAAACCAAAGAATTTCTCGGCTGGCTTCATGATTTCAACCCCGATGTGATTTTTTTCATGGCAGGGGATTACAGCTTTATGTTTAAAATTGCCCGTGAAATCAAGGAAATGTTAAATAAACCGCTAGTCGTATGCTGTGTCGATGATTACTTCTTCTTTAACAGAAACGATAGAACATTTTTGGGCAGACTTCAGCATCGGGCTTATATGAAGAGCGTCCGAAAAACAATGGCGGAGGCAAGCTGCATCTTTACAATTTCCGACTTGATGGGTGAGGCATATCACAAACTGTTCGACAAGCCCTGCCGCACGCTGCACACGAGTGCAAAAAAACGCGAATCCGGATGCGGAAGCACAGGAAGGATGCTGGCTTACTTCGGGAACCTCAGTTTCAAAAGATATGAGCAGCTTATAGAAATCGGCAAAACGGTAAAAAAATTAAAAATAAACGGCATTGACGGAGTTGATGTCTATTCCGCCGAAAAAAATCCGGAATATCTTCAAGGTTTGACCGAAGAAAACGGAATCCGTTTTCACGGCGAGATTCCGTCATCAGAAGTCGCCGAATGCATGGACAGGTGCATGGCGGTAATTCACACGGAATCTTTCAGACAAAGAACGCAGCAGATGGTCAGATATTCCGTATCAACAAAAATTGCCGATTCACTGCTCAACGGTCCGTGCCTGATTGCATATGGTCCGGAAGCGGTGGCATCCATAGACTATCTGAAAAAAAATAAAGCCGCGTATGTTATTACAAAAAAAGAGGATCTTGAAAATGGTCTGCTGGATATTCTTTCAAACGAAAAACTGAGAACCGGAATCATCCAAAACGCCCGTGAACTCGCAGCAAAAAACCATGATGAGGCGCTAAATCCGAAAAAGGTTCGGGAATGGCTGCAGACGGTGTCTGAAAACAATTGACGGAGGAAATTTAAATGTTTGATATTCCGATAGTTTTACTGATGTTCAAAAGAGACAAGATTACGCAGATCATAGACAGAATCAGAGAAGTAAAACCTAAAAAAATATACCTTGTCTGTGACGGCGGCCGCAACGATGAGGAATGGGTGCTTGTCAGAAAGTGCAGAGAACTTGCTGAAAAATCCATAGACTGGAACTGCGAAGTCGTAAAAAATTATGCCGATGCCAACCGAGGAGTATATGCAAATATAGGAGAAGGGGCGAAGTGGGTTTTTTCGCGGGAAAAACGGGCGGTATTTCTTGAAGATGACAACTTGCCGGAGGTCACATTCTTCAGATTCTGCCAGGAAATGCTTGAAAGATACGAGAATGACCGGCGGGTTCTCTGGATATGCGGAACAAATTATCTGGGAAAATACGAACCGTTTGACGGCGTCAGCTATTGTTTTACCAAGCATATGCTCCCCTGCGGCTGGGCTTCCTGGTCGGAAAAGTTCCTGCAGATGTATGACGGAAATCTGGACGGATGTGATAATCCGAGAATTATGAAGAATATCCCGAAACAGTATCTTAACGGGGCGCTGTACAGACAATGCAGGGCTGAATGGATGCGCGAATACCGAAGGCGGGTTGCCGGCAAACGTTTCGTTTCCTGGGATTTTCAAATGGATTTTTCAATTAAAGCGAACTCCGTTTACGGTATCTGCCCCACTTTGAATCAGATTAAAAACATCGGGGTGGACGAGGTTTCAATTCACGGAGGGAATTCAATTAACGCAATAATGACACGCCGTTTCTGCGGCATGGATTCATATCCGATAAAATTTCCCCTTGTTCACCCGGCGACTGTGCTGCCGGATGAGGATTTTGAATCAAAAATAGGAGCCGTTATCCTTCGTCCCCTGCCGTTACGAATAAGATCATGGATAAATCCTTTTGTACGCAAGCTGTTTTCAATACCTGAAGGAGTTAAAACGAAGGCTTATTTCAAACATTTTTTTCATAAATAAATAAATGCACACCAGAGATCTCAAATTTAAAGTCAATCCCCAAGAATTGCGCGACAAATTCAAATATATTGCGGTCATACTAATCACTTTAATCATCAGCGGAAGCGCAGTTGCAAATATATTTCCGATCATGATGCCGTGCAGAGCGATTTTGGCACTGCTCTTCATCATTCCTTTTTTTAATTCCTTGGCGCATAAATGGAGACGGATTTTCATATATTTTGCTTCATTCGGAACAATGTTTACCCTTTCGCTCATTATGAATCATGACAATTACAAATACATTTTAATGGTTTTGTTCAACATCTTCATCGGCTACGCTATGGCAACATCGTTGGACAACATAAAATTCATGAAAACATTTCTGAATATAATGACGCTTACGGCGGCAGTATCCATAGTCTGCTATTTTCTGCTGAACTTCACTTCCGTCAATCTCCCGTTTACCGTCCGCAGCAGTTTTAACGGGGTCAGATACGGAGTCGGATATATTTTCAACTATCTGATCTATAGCAAGTGGAGAAACTGCGGAATGTTCTGGGAACCGGGTTTAATGGCGACCTTTATGATTTTCAGCTTACTCATAGATTCAATTGTGTTTAAGTCCCCGAATAAATTACGTACGGCAATCTATTTCACAGCTGCAATTCTAACAAATTCATCTGCCGGCATTATTATTTTGCTGCTATGCGTCGCTTTTATTCTGTTCAGGAACTACGGAAAGGAAAAAGCATCAAAAACAGAAATTCTGCTCTTTCTATTCACAATTATTATCGTCATATTCGTTTTTTTAGAATATGACAACATTATAAACTTAATCATTGAATTCGGGAACAGCAAAATACAAAGTGTTGCAAAGAAACTGCTGTCAGATAATTTAAGTTCTTCCCAGAGAATGAACTCAATAATATTCTGGTGGAACAGATTCCTGAGCAGTCCTCTTTGGGGAACAGGCATAGGTTCTGTAAATGAAAATTTTATCTGGGACACCGCCACATCCTTCATGTTCTTGGGATTATTCGGTTTATTGGGTGCCACTTACACCATTGCATGGATAAGAGGAATAATGAAACTCAGATTAAATTTCTCTTCTAGAATCATCCTATGCGTTATAATTCTATTGATTTTAAACAAAGAACCTCATGCCGCTCTTATGTTCAGCTGGTTTCTCTTGTTTTCGCTGCTTTGTAACGGATTGGGTACTGTAAAAGACTCTGAAAAGGCTTGAAAGAAGCATGGGAATTTGTTTTAACAAAGTAAAAGGCATAATAAACTCAATTCCGTTAGGAGTGCGGTCAGCTGTCGTCTATACTACGGCGACTGTCTTTTCACGCGGTCTGGCAATAATTACAGTTCCTATCTTTACCCGTCTTATGTCAACGGAACAGATAGGTGTTGTAAATCTATACAACACCTGGCACGGACTTATCAGCGTTGTCGCCACTCTCTCTTTGACCTCCGGCGGATTTGCCGTTGCAATGAAAGAATATGAAAAAAGAAGATACGAATATATATCTTCAGTTCAGGCCCTTACATCCCTTGTAGCCGTTCTTATAGCCCTCATTTATATAACCGCCCCGTCTTTTTGGAACAATCTGCTTGGACTGCCTGCCGCCTTAATGATTATAATGATATCAGGCTTCCTGTTTGAACCTGCACGCGATTTCTGGAGATCCATGCAGAGATATGAATACAAATACAAGCTGCCGGGCGCTGTCAGTATGCTGTCGGCGCTCTTCGCCTCTTCGTTTGCAGTTCTTGTTGTTATACAAATGAAAGAGAGCGGTGCGGAAAACCTCGCCGAAGGAAGACTTGTCTCAAGCCGCATCATAACGCTGAGTGTAGCTGCCGTCATATGGATTTATCACTTTCTAAAAGGAAAAACCTTTATCAATAAGGAGTTCTGGATATTTTCCCTTAAACTGAGCATTCCGCTTATCGGTTACCAGCTTGCCGCACAGATACTTAATGTATCAGACCGAATAATGATTGACAAAATGGTCGGTAAAAGCGCGGTCGGCATCTACGGAACATTATACTCTGTCAGCTCGATTTCCCTTCTGGTCTGGAATGCCATCAACGCATCTTTTGTCCCGTATCTCTTCCAGAACATAGAAAAAAAGGAACATAAAATTAAAGAAATTTCCTTCGGTCTCCTGGAAGCTTACGCCGCAATCGCAGTCGTACTGACTTTCCTTGCTCCAGAGATAGTACAAGTTCTGGCAACGGAAGAATATTTCGAGGCGATTTACATTATGCCGCCGATTTCAGTCGGGATTTTCTTCATTTCGGTAGCACACATCTATTCCAACATATTGGTCTATTACAAAAAAACCAAATACGTTATGTACGGCTCTCTAATCGCCGCAGTTTTGAATATTGTCCTGAACATCATATTTATTCCGGTCTACGGATATATGGCGGCGGCCTATACGACATTGCTCGGCTATGTTGTAATGGCATCGGTTGAAGCCCTGTGGTCAATAAGAATCCATCGGAAGAAAACCGGGAACAACGACAGTATCTACGACGATCGCAAGATCATGATTTTGTCCGTTGTTACTGTCGTTCTCGCACTGACCGGTCTCTTCTGGTACCAGAACAATATTCTCAGATACACTGTTATCGCAATCAGTACGGCTGCTGCCGCATTCTTCGTAAGAAAAATGCTGAAAAACAGAAAACTGTCAAAAACGAATCAACCGGTTTGCAGAAAAAACATAAATGGATGAGGAATCAGATGCAAGACTTCAAAGATTTGAAAATAGCCGTCGCCGGCACAGGTTATGTAGGCCTGTCGCTAGCCGTTCTGCTATCGCAGCATCACGATGTAACGGCCGTCGACATCGTGCCTGAAAAAGTGGCCATGCTCAATGCAAAAAAGTCACCGATTCAGGACGAATATATCGAAAATTACATCGCGGAAAAAAAACTCAGGCTGACGGCTACGACTGACTGCGGAAAGGCTTACACCGATGCCGATTTCGTTATAATAGCGGCACCAACGAACTACGATCCGCAGAAGAATTTCTTTGATACGAGTGCCGTCGAATCGGTAATTGATTCGGTGATGAAGGTCAATCCGAATGCGGTCATGGTGATAAAATCGACCGTTCCCGTAGGTTTTACGAGGCATATCCGAGAAAAAAAGGGAAACTGGAACATCATTTTCAGTCCCGAATTTCTGCGCGAATCAAAGGCGCTCTTCGACAACCTCTACCCTAGCCGGATCATCGTCGGCTGCGACGGCGGAACGCGCGAAGTTGCCGGAATTTTTGCGAAACTGCTTCAGGAAGGGGCACTGAAAGATGAGATTCCGACACTTTTCATGGATTTCACCGAGGCCGAAGCGGTAAAACTTTTTGCAAACACCTACCTCGCACTGCGCGTAAGCTACTTCAACGAACTCGACACATACGCGGAAATGAAAGGACTTGACACATCGAACATAATAAAAGGGGTCTGTCTTGATCCGCGTATAGGCGATCATTACAACAATCCGTCGTTCGGTTACGGCGGATACTGCCTTCCGAAGGACACGAAACAGCTTCTGGCGAACTATGCCGACGTGCCTGAAAACCTGATTCAGGCGATAGTCGAAAGCAACCGCACGAGAAAGGATTTCATCGCCGACCGCATTCTCGAACGCGCCGGATACTACACCGGCAGCAGCGACTGGAATGCCAAAAGGGAAAAATCGGTCACCGTCGGAGTCTACCGTCTCACGATGAAAAGCAACAGCGACAACTTCAGGGCATCGGCGATTCAGGGAATCATGAAGCGCATCAAGGCAAAGGGTGTGCCAGTGATAATTTACGAACCCAATCTTGCAGACGGCACGACTTTCTTCAATTCGCTTATCGTAAACGACATTGAAAAATTCAAGAAAATGAGCGACGTGATAATCGCAAACCGGTTTGACGCCGATGTTCTCGGTGATGTCAAAGAAAAGGTCTACACGCGCGATTTCTTCAAGCGGGATTGATTTTTTTCGCATTTTCATAAATTTTGAGTATAATATTATGCTTTTTGTTTTGTTGCTAACCTTTGACAAGATGATTTTCGGACTGTAATGCAGATTACCTCGGCACAAAAAAGGCGCGTGGCGATATTTTTTCTTTTCGGAATTGCAACAATTCTGCTGTTGACGGCACTTCTGATAGGAAACCGTCTGCTCAAACGCGAAGACTGTTATTTCACCCGTTTTGAAAACATTTCGGTTGCAGGACTTTCGGAAGGTTCTTCCGTGAAATTTCAGGGAATGAACATCGGCACCGTTTCGGAAATTTCGGTCGACAGGGAAAACACCGCCGTCGTCCAGGTCGGATTCTGTCTCAAGCCCGGCGTTCCGATCAAGGAAGGGACAAAAAGCCAGCTCGGAACAATCGGCATCACCGGACTCAAATTCCTTGAACTCAAAGGCGGCGGACAGGGAAAGAACATTCCGGTAGGAGGCGAAATTCCATCCGAAAAAAGCGGCTGGGACGAAATCACCGGCAAGGCTTCGGTAATAGCCGAAAAGCTGGAATCAATCCTCAACCAGTTTAACGATGCGCTAAAAGGGGTCAACAAGGACGATGTCGAAAAAATCGTCAAAAACGTCAACGGCATATCGGCGTCGCTGGATGAAATTTTAGTTAAAAACAAGGATGAGATATCCGGCGTAGTCAAAGAAACGCGGGTTTTCATAAAGGAACTCAACGGAAATATGGACAACGTCAAAGCCATAACGACGAACATCCGCGAAATCACTTCAAAAGACAGTTCTCTCGCAAAAACTCTGGCGATGCTGGAAGAAACCGTTGAAAACTTCAGAACAGACTACAAGCAAGCCAATATTCAGGAAAAAGTCGATAAAATGTTCGGGCTTGTCGAATCGACACAGAAAACCGTCGACACCCTTCAGCTAACTTTTGAAAGAAGCACCGAAAAAATCGACAAATCTCTGGATGATCTTTCCGACGCGATGAGCAATTTCAGCGAATTTACGAGAATTATCATGGAAAATCCGTCGACTCTTTTCGGCTCTTCTCCGACAAGCGAGGATAAAAAATGAAGAAAATTACACTTCTGGCGCTTCTTCTCGTTTCAATTTTCATCTCATCATGTTCTCTCTTTTCATCATCCAAACAGCAGCAGAAGCACTACTACCAAATTTACTACAATCCGCAGGACAACACGAAACAGCCGATTGAAGCGACTCTAAGAATAAAAAATTTCGATGCCGACAAAATCTACAAAAGATACAACATGGTATACAGGTCTTCCTTTGAAGAGATGTTTTACTACAACACCCACTTCTGGGCGACAAAACCCTCCGACATGATTACCGATCTTGTCGCAAACCACTTCCAGAAGCAGCATGTTTTTTCAGACATCACCGTTTCGATGGATAAAAAACCTAACTATGTCGTAAGCGGCAGAATCATGGCTCTGGATGAAATCGTCGAGGGGGAAAAAAGCTACGCCCGCGTCTCGCTGCTTTTTGAACTCAAAGACTACAAAACCGACAAGACAATCATAACCCACACTTTTGAAAAACGGCTTGAGGCGGAAGAACAGAAACCTCTTTACATCGTCCGTGCAATGGGAGAAATCATAAATTCCGAAATAGACGTTTTCATCGCAAAAATCTATAAAATTCTCGATCCCGAACAACAACGGAAGGAAGACGAGTAATTTGAGATCTTTTCTTAAAAACCGAACCTGTTTTCTGCAATAAAAAGAAATGAACGGTAAAAACAGAATGGAGTTCGTTTTTCTGGCACTTTCGTCCGGAGTTTTTTTTGTTTTGCCGCCGTTTCTTCTGGGCGGAGTCTACTCACACACCGGCACCAATCTGGCAATTATGTTCGTCTGCGCACTTTCGACGTTCTGCTACTCTGTTTATCTGATTGCCGCAAAAAAATCCTTTGCCGTTTCATCAGCCGTCATCCCGCTAGCCGCGATAATCCTTTTCGCTCTTCTGCAGCTTATACCCCTGCCCTCATTCATGCTTAAAATCCTATCACCGCAGGGTTATTTCTTCCACGCTCTGGAAGGAAGCGGAGCAAGACCGCTCACGATGTCGGTTCCCGATACGCTTTACTCCGTTTTCAGAATTATCACACTGATTTTCCTCGCATGCATTCTTTCGAGCAACATTTTTTCAGACGACAAAAAATGGAAACAAAATGCGATAGATACGGTAATTTTAGTTTCGACAGCGGTCTTTTTTGTCTCTGTCGCAATGCGCTTTATGCATACGGACAGCTGGCTTTACGGAAAACTGCGTCACGGCGGATTTTTAATGGATTCCATACTGATAAACACAAATCATGCTGCCGGATACTTCGGGATTTCGGGACTTCTTGCACTCATTTCTGCCTATACGGCAAACCTTCAGCGGAAAAAAACTCTTTACGCCGCCCTGTTTTTTCTTCATTCGGTGGCTGTGGCGGCAACTCTTTCGCGGGCCGGAATAGCGGCATATGTTGCAGCCCTGATTTTGTTTTTTATAACTAACGGAAATTACTTAAAAAAGCGCGAAGGACACAGATTTTATCTGCCTCTAGCCGCGATTATCCTTACGCTTATTCTGGTTTATCAGACAGGATTAAAACTGTTTGAAAACGAATTTGACATAAGCAGAGAGAGTTATTTCAGCAAACTCGACAACATCGCAAGGGCAAAAGAGTATTTCGGCGACTTTTTCTTAACCGGTTCCGGACTCGGAAGTTTCCCGAAAGTGTTTTCATACTACAATCCGAACCCGGAAATTCTTGCGACACAGCTTGAAAACGAACCTGTTCAGTTCATTCTTGAAACCGGACTTTTCTTCGCGCTCACCGTTTTTTCAGGTTTTATAGCACTGATTTTTTCCGGACAGCGCGGAACAAAGCGCAAAAGCGGGCTTGCTACGGTTCTGTTTTTTGTCGTTCTGCACAACACGCTTGACTTCAATCTGCATAATTTCGCGACACTTTTCCCCGTCGTTCTGGTGCTGGTCATCCTCGTAAAACCGATTGAACTCAGCGGGAACAGACGAACAGCCGTACTCTTATCGATAGCGCTGCTTTCTCTTGTCACAATGCTGTTTACAGCAGTTCCGGGCGGCAGGAAACTGCTCGGATATTCGCCTGAAGAGCCCTATCCTTATGAAAAAGCGGTGTTTTTCTATCCCGCTGACTATACGATACCGATGAAAACCGCGATAGAAAAGGTCAATTCGACCGATGGTGAAGTTTTTGCATCAGCCGGACGGGAAATTTCAGTGACTATTTCAAAATCTCCGAAATATTACTACGGATACTATCTGAACGGCGTATACCTGCTTCATTTGGGAGCGGCTGAAGCCGCCTTGAATTTCTTCAAACAGGCTCTGACGCTTTGTCCGCAAAAAAAATATCCTAAATTTTTGAATAAAATTTACGACAGACTGCGCCTGTACGGCCTTCAAGGCAGAATTACCGAAATACTTTCGCCTGATGAAAAGCGTAAAGCCGAACTCGAAAAGTTCATTTTCAAAATCTCGCCTGACAATCCCGCCGTACTCGATTTCGCGGTAAGGCATCAGGATATTTTCTTTATTTCGGTCATAAAAAACATGCTCGCAGAAAAGCAATACGACGAAGCCCTGAACGTAATTGATAAAATCAGCGCTGAAAACAAGAATCTCAGCAATTTCGAACGCGGCAAGCTGCTTGTCTACCGCGGAAAAATAGCAGAACACAACAAACTTTATCAGGATGCGTTTCAGTTTTACATGCGAGGAGCCGGTCTGACGCAGAATTTTGACGATTATCTGACGGCGGCCTACTGTTCGCTGAAACTCGATCCGGAAGCACAGAATTCTGCTGACACCATTCTGAAAAACACAGCGTTGAAAACTTCAGGAAATTTGGGAAAGTACTACCGCTGGCTGTCACGCCGCGAATTCAACGCAAAAAATAGCGCGCTCGGCTTCAAATATCTGGAAAGGGCTGCCGAAGTGGCAAAAAATCCCTACTGGCAGCTTGAAGTTGCAAACACTTATGCAAAACGGGGAATGCACTACCCCGCATCGCAGATATTCCTTAAAATTATCAGGGAATATCCGAAATTCCGACCGGAAGAAATGAAAAAACGATACGAAGCGGAAAAACTCAAAACTGAAAAAGACGAAGAAAAAAATTTTAAAGAGTTGATGCTCCGCAAAAAAAAATAGTGACCAAAAGAGCAAAAAACTCTTGCAGAAAAGGCAAAAATTAGTATTTTTTCAACGGTTGTTTTGATAATTTTCGGAGGAAAAAATGAGTTCGGATCGCGGTCAGCTTGGCATTGTCGCCTGTAATTCCGGTAAAGTTTTTGCGGATGCAATGGTCGAATACCTGAAGGGAAGGTATAAAAAAGACCATCTTGAAGAACGTTTCCGTTACATAAAGACAACAGAAACCCATTTTGCAAACGGTGAAATCAAAACTTCGATTGACGAGCCTATCCGCGGAATGGACGTTTACGTCGTTCAGCTCATGGACGATCCGCTTTCACCGTATTCGGTAAACGACAACCTCATGGCTCTGGCTACGGCGGTGAATGCTGCGCACAACAGCGATGCAAGTTCGATAACGGCCGTCATTCCCCAGTTTCCGAATGCGCGTCAGGAACGCAGAAAAGGGCGTGAAAGCGTTACGGCTTCGATGGTAGCTTCATTTATAGAGGCAAGCGGCGCTTCAAGAGTCCTCACGATAGACATCCACGCAGAGGCGATTTCCGGCTTCTTCCATATTGCCCGCCTCGACAACCTTCACGCGTCAAGACAGCTCATGGAATCGATGAACACAAGAAATCTCATTACAGAAAACACCGTCGTCGTAGCTCCCGATGTCGGTTCGGCCGAAACGGCAAGATACTACTCACGCGCTCTGCAGACCGACATGGCGCTTATCGTCAAGGAACGCGACTACTCAAAAGCTTCGACCGTAGTCGATACCAAACTCGTCGGCAGTGTTGACGGGAAAAACGTCGTCATAGTCGACGATATGATCGCGACCGGCGGAACTCTGATCGCAGCATGCCAGAAACTTCACGAATTCGGTGCAAAAAATATAGATGTTTTCTGCACATTTCCGTTCTTTAACGGTGAAGCCGTCGCAAAACTCGATCAGGCTTACAAAGACGGTTTCGTACGCAGCGTAACAGGAACCAATGCCGTAAACCGCGGCGAAGAGTTCAAGAAAGCCCATCCGTGGTATAACGAAGTCGATGTCGCACGCCTTTTCGCGAAAGTCGTCTACAGCATAAATCACATGAAATCTATTTCCGACATTTTGGATTCCTAACTGTGCCGATGGAGAAAAAGATGAATAAATTCAGCATCATCTTCACGTTTTTGCTGACTTTCATGTTTGTTTCGTGCGTTGAAACGGGCGAAGTCGAAGGACCGATAGAAATCACGAATCACGTCACCGACTGGCGCGACGAAGTGATTTATCAGCTTATAACCGACCGTTTCGCCGACGGCGACGTCAACAACAACTACAACGTCAACAAAAAGTCGCTCACTTCATGGAACGGCGGCGATTTTCAGGGAATAATCGACAACATTGACTACCTCAAAAAGCTCGGTGTAACGGCGCTTTGGATCAGTCCCGTCGTCAAAAACGTCGATTCTGATGCCGGAATTGCAGGTTATCACGGTTACTGGACGCAGAACTTCAAAGCTGTCAACCCGCACTTCGGCGATCTGGCAAAACTGCGTGAAATGATTAAAGTTCTACATGAAAATGATATAAAAGTCATCCTCGATATCGTTGCAAACCACGTCGGTCAGCTTTTCTACTACGACATGAACAAAAACGACCAGCCCGACGAAATGGTCATGGGCAGCGACATGACCTGCGACGCTTACTGCAGCCACATCACCGGTGTTGAGGAGGAAAACGTAAAAAATCAGATATGCTCGCAGGAATATTCGCGTGAAAGCATTTCTTGGCTTCCCGAAGACGGAGACTGCTACAGCAACTGCGTGTGGAGATGCAAGAACGAAGAATACCCGCAGAAAATGGGGATCGTCCGCTACAGCGAATGGGATCCGGATTTCGATCCGCGCAAGATCCGCTCGTTTTCCGATGCCGGCGAATCAGGTATCGCGCCGATAAAATGGGTTTATATGCCTGAAATCAACCGCGTTCCGCCCGAACCGGCCGAGTTTCACAACGATGACTGGTACAACAGAATGGGAAGAACCGTTACATGGGACAGCCGCTATCAGGTCGTAAAAGGCGACTTTCCCGGCGGCCTAAAGGACCTTGACACGACAAGAACAGACGTCAGAAACGCGCTCATTTCAGTTTTCCAATACTGGATCGGCTCTTTGAATATCGACGGTTTCAGAGTCGATACGATAAAACACGTCGAGCACGAATTCTGGCAGGTTTTCACTCCGGCTATGCGCAACTACGCGAAAAGCATCGGCAAAGAAAACTTTTTCATTTTCGGAGAGGCTTTTGACGGCGACGATGTTCTTTTGGGAAGCTTCACGCAGAATGACGAAATGGATTCTGTTTTCTATTTTTCCCAAAAATTCCAGGTATTTGACTCGATTTTCAAATGGGGGAACGCAACGAAGAATTTTGAGGGTCTTTTCAACGAAAGATGGAACAAGCACCGCGACGGATCTGCTCTCGGAGAGGGCGAATCGCAGCGTTACGGCACGGTTTCAGGTGTGAAGGATGCCGACGGGAACGTACTCAGCCCGCAGAAAATCATGGTCAATTTCATGGATAACCACGATCTGCCGCGCTTCCTCTATGAACAGCCAGACAAAAACGCTCTCAAAAACGCCCTTTCGCTCATGTTCACGATGGACGGAATTCCCTGCATTTACTACGGAACCGAGCAGAATTTCAGCGGCGGCAACGATCCGGCCAACCGCGAAGCGCTCTGGACAAGCGGCTATGATACAGAAAACGAGACTTTCACCCACATTTCGAAGATGGCGGCACTCCGCGCGAAGTATGCGCCTCTCCGCCGCGGCGATTTGAATATCGTCTGGTCTACCGATCACACCGGTGACGAGAGCGATGCCGGAATCCTCGCTTTCGAAAGGGTTTACAAAAACGAAAGAATGCTTGTTGTCATCAACACGAACAAAAATCATCCGTCGAAGACCTCGTTTGAAGGCTCTGTAATGAAGACGAATTTCAACGGCGGAACAAATCTGGTCAATGTTTTCCCGGGCTCTGAAGGCAAAGGCTACACCGTTTCTGGCGACGGAAAGCTTGAAATCGAACTTCCGGCACAGACGGCAGCCGTTTTTGCCGTAAAATAACTGAAAATGGCTCTTAAAAAAAATCTCAAAATCGCAATAAGTTTTCTAGTTGTTGCAATTCTTTTTTTCCTTCTTTTCAGAAAACTCGATTTCGAACTTTTTGAAAAATATCTGGCTGAAGGCAACAAATTTTTGATTTTATTAGGAATTTTAGTCTATCTTTCCTCATTTGCGGTTCGTGCCCTGCGCTGGAAAGTTCTGCTCAGCCATATCGGCAGCTTTAAAATCCGCGGGCTTGCGCCTGTAATCGTCGCAGGTTATGCCGTCAACAACGTTCTTCCGGTACGCATCGGGGAAATCGTCCGTGCCGCGATTGCAGGCAAAATGTTCAGAATCAGCATTCCTGCAACCTTTGCTTCGGTTTTTGTCGAGCGCATTTTCGACGGACTCACGATTGCACTGATACTTTCCGCAACCATTTTTTTCTATCCTTTTCAGGAAAACATGAAAACTCTGGCATGGGGAGCGTCGCTTTTTTTCGCACTTCTTTTCGTTTTTGCGCTATCTGCCGCCTTTTCATCAAAACCGCTTGAATTTGTTATGTTTTTAAGAAGCAAATCTCCGAAATTCCTATCTGTTTTTTTTGATTTTTCGGAAAAATTCCTAAAAGGAGCGGCATCACTTGACTCTTGGAAAAAAATCGTCGCAGCATTTTCTCTAAGTCTTATGGTCTGGGCTTTTGAACTTGCAGTATATCTGCTTATTTCGGCAGCTTTCGGCGTAAAAATCCCGTTCGTCGGATGTCTCGTCATGCTCTGCGCCGCCAATCTCGGAATGCTTGCGGCTCCGACACCGGCCGGACTAGGAGTTTTCCAAGGAGCGATAGTTTTTGCACTTGAAACATTTGACGTTCCTTACGAGCAGCGGATGGCAGTCGCTCTGATACTCCACGCCGCTCAGATAGTTCCGACAACGGTCATCGGTTTCATATGGATCTGGATAAAAAATCTGAAAATCGGCAAAATCACCTCCGAGTGATTTATATTTTAATTTAGTTGTTTTAATTTAATTGACAAAATTGCTGTTTTGAGTAGCATATTCCGTTAATTTGTTTTATCTTACTATGAAAATACGAAGGAGTCCCTGATGAAAAACATGATTTTTGCTTTGGTTTTGATGTTTTCGACCTCGGTTTTTGCCGAGTTGGTTGCGCCGGCAAGTGCGGAAGAAGTTCCGGTTCCGAACTTTATCAATCTTGACAATGTCGATTTCAGTGGTGCGCCTGACACTCACGAGGTTGTCCGCGGCGACACTCTTTGGGACATAAGCGAAAAATATTTGAAAAGTCCGTGGTACTGGCCGAAAGTCTGGTCTATCAACCCGCAGATCGAGAATCCGCATCTCATCTATCCGGGAGATATAATTTATTTCCGCAGAAACGGTGAAATGAACATGCCGGGCGATGAAAACGCAGGCCGCAGAAGAAATGCGGGAGCCGGTAACGGTGACGGCTATGGTGACGGCGGCGACGGTTACGGCGACGGCTCAGAATATGAAGATGAAGGCGAAACCGATGCCCTTGCACAAACTGGAAAAACGCTTGACGCTACGCCTGAAAATTACAAAGACTTCGTAAAATTGGGCGGAAAATACAGAGTCGACCGTTTCAAACAAGTTGACGACACGATAATGGATGTCGTTCAAAAAGGTTTCATCGGCAATGTCGAAGAAGATGAACTGGCGAAAATCGTAGGTTCCTTCGAGCCGAAAGAACTTCTTGCTACCGGCGACAACATTTACGTTGAAATCGGCGATAACAAAGATGACAAAGACGACAAAGACAAAAAGGACAAAAAAGATAATAAAAAGAAACCGGCAGATTTCCAGATAGGCGACTATGTCGAAATAATCCACATCCGCGACAAAATCAAACATCCCGACACCGGTGATAAAATCGGTTCGATCGTTGACATTGTCGGTCGCGGCAAAGTTCTCGACATCGGCAAAAAGAAAAACGATGATGATGATGACGAAACACGTATCGCAACAGTAAAAATCGTCAAGGCTTACGATGCAATCGAACGCGGTTTCCATGTACGCGAATATGTCGAGCAGGAAAAAAACGTTCCTCTTAAAGAAACCGAATCAGATATTAAGGCGAAAATTCTCACCGGTTACGATCCGACTTTCTATTACGGACCGAACTTCATCGTTTACCTTGACAAAGGAAGCGACGACGGTGTTGAACCCGGAATCATGCTTTCGGTTTACAGAAAAGGTGACGGTTTGAGAGAATTTGAAGGAAAGTCTTCTCCTGCAAATCTTCCGTGGGAAATAATCGGTGAACTCGTCGTCATCCGTGCTGACGAAAAAACTTCCGTAGCAGTTATTACAAACAGCATCCAGGCTCTCGAAGCTGGCGATTCCGCAATTACCGGCGAAATTGAAGAATAAATTTCTCGTTTTCCTACCATTTTTATTTTCATCCTTTCTATTTGTTTTAGTTTGTCTCAATTTCAACGACTCCGCTTCACTTGCCGAAAACATTGAAAAAGATCGATTTTTCTTCATAAATTCTGGGGTTTTCGTTGCAGAACTCGATTCTTTGAATGAAACGCTTTTACTTCGTGAAAACGAAACCGCAATACAGCAGCCGAACAAGTTTTTTTACGAAAAACTAAACCGTACTCTCGCAAAAACGCCTTTAATCACGTCGGAATGCAACGAACAGCTCGGCGAAAAAATTTCAAATTTTGCAAAAAAAATCGGTGAACAAAAAATCCCTGAAGAAATTTCAGAAGAAGAAAAAAAACTGCAAATCCAAGCTATCAGTTCCAATATCCAGACTTTGGCTGAACTTGTAAACCTTGCGACACGGCAGAAACTCGGAGTTTTGAAATACAGCTATTCCGTCTGGCAGGATTTTCTGAACAAAACCGTCATAATTTCATCGGCGTTTTTTCTTTTCATCACATTTCTGCTCACGTTGATTGCATTAAGATTCGGTAATAAAATCAATAAGCTGTTTGCTTTAATCGGTTTAAAGAAAAATGCAGGTCTGAAAGACGCGGAATCCGCAGTCAGACAACTTGCCGAAAACGGTGCGGCCGAAACCGATGAACTCAACAGAAAACTTGCCCGCGAACAGATAGTAGGCAAAAGAAAGGAAGATCTGCTCAACTCCATTCCCGAAGGACTGACGGCGGCGGCAACAGGTCAGGTGACATTCGTAAACAAGGCGATGCAGGAATGGTTCGGAATAGATTCATCAGCCATCGGCGAAAAAATCGAAAAAATTTTTGAAAAAATCGGTACTGACGGCAGCGCCGGCAAATTCAAAAGCGGCGAAGAAACCTATATGCTCACCGTTTCCAAAAACCAGAACGAAACTTTTTACATTTTCGGAAACATCACTAAATCGGAGGAACTTTCTAGCAAACTTCTCAATTCCGAGCGTCTGGCCTCCGTCGGCGAAATGGCTGCGCGGATTACGCATGAAATAAGGAATCCGCTCAACACAATCAAAATAAACAGCGAATATCTTGCCGAAAACATTGATAAAATCAGTTTGCCGGAACAAAAGCAGTCTCTTTCTCTGATAGCCGGAGAAGTCGACCGACTGCGGCAGATTACCGACAAATACATGGGAATGGTTAACTACAACAAAACAGAAAAAAGCGACAGCGGCGTCTCCCTGCCTACCGATTTAATTGAATTTCTCTCATTTCATCTCACTGAACTGCAGAAAAAGAACATCGAACTTTCCGTAGGACAAAGTGATGAAGAAATGACTATTTCGATTTCACTTTCATCGTTCAAGGAAATCATGCTGAATCTTATTAAAAACGCATGGGAAGAACTTGAAAACGGTGGAAAAATCGCTGTAAACACAAGCAAAAACGGCAATTTCGCCGTGATTTCGGTGGAAGATTCAGGCCGCGGCGTTCCCATTCCCGAAAGAGAAACCATCTTTAAGAATTTTTACACAAAAAAACCGGGCGGAACGGGAATCGGCCTGAGCCATTCGAGAAAACTTGCAACCGGAGCTGGCGGCAGACTTTACGTTCAGGATTCAAAACTCGGCGGCGCGGCATTCGTTTTGGAAATTCCCGTCAAAAAACAATAATCCTTAATTTCATCCAACGGCTGATTTTAAAGAATCTTTTCGCTTTTCAGAAGACTCTCTTCATCGTATCCGGCAAGCTCTTTGCGGTAGCCGTTTTTGATTATGTGGAATTCTCCGGTGAAAGAGTCGAATTTTTTCATGACGCTTCCGAGTTCGGTCTGGTGTCTGATTGTCATTTCGAGAGTTTCATCATTAAAATCAAGCACTTCCAGGATTTCTTTTGCCGAATCGAAATCAGTTTTTTCAAAGAATTTCACGCGGTAGGTGCTTGTCGGAAGGGTTCTGAGGATCTTTTCGACTTTCTTTATCTTTTCGCGGTCGCATTTGGTGAAAGTGAGGAATTTTATTCCGGAATTTTCCAGAATTGAATTGAGTTTCGCCAGAGTTTCAGCCTCATCGGTCTCTTCGGTGAGCCAGACCGTGCCGAATTCCTCGTCGACTTCGACTCCGACAGGTGCCGGAAACGCCAGATTGAAGCGCGGCATCGGGTGGAAACCGTCGGAATAGAGGATCTGCAGGTCACTCAAAGTGAGCGCTTTGAAAAGGAACGAAACGAGATCCAGGTGCCCGATGCTTATCGAATTTCCGTGTTTCGAAAGAGAGAAGACATAAGGGAATGAGTTGTTTTTATTGTTCTTTTCGGGAATTTCAAAAGTCGCGTTCTCGTCAAGCGGCTCCCCCGTTCTGATCATCGGTTTGACCTCTTTGAAATCGCACGCGCCGCAGCCGTTGCACTTTCCGGTCTTCGCGCAGTCGGGAGTGACTTCGAAGTTGTATGCCTTTTCACGTTCGCTGAGGAGGAATTTCCTGTCGATCCTGAGGTCTATGTGCTCATAGGGAAGCGGTTTGTCCAGTGATTTCGGCAGATAAGTGCTTTCGGGGTCGATTCCCGCCGCCGCCATTCCCTGATCCCAGAGAACGGGGTCGAAACTGACGTCTTCGGTCTGGAGCCCTTTCATGTTTTTCGCAACGAATTCAATGACTTTGCCGTATTCGCGCCCGGCACGACTCAAATATCCTTCGACCGTGCTCACTTCCTGATCGTGCCATGCGAGTTTGATATTTTTTATGCCGCGCAGACTTTCGATGATTATCTTCTGCTTTGCCTTTATCTCCGCCGGACTCGACATTTTTTCCCACTGGAACGGAGTGAAGGGCTGCGGCACGAAAGTCGAGAAACTGACGCTTATCATCGCCTTTTTCCCGAATCTTTTTATATAGTTGCTCATTCTTTTGACGAGCTGCACCGTCTCGACGATGTCCCTTTCCTCTTCAAGCGGAAGCCCCAGCATGAAGTAGAGTTTGACCGCCTGCCAGCCGTTTGAAAATATCGTGTGGATCGCGTTGATGAGGTCTTCTTCGCTGTTGCCTTTGTTGATGACGCGGCGCAGTCTTTCGCTTCCCGATTCGGGAGCCAGCGTGAAGCCGACTTTTCTCCCTTTTCTGATGACCTGCGCGATCTTCGGAGTGATCGTTTCTGTCCTGAGACTCGGCAGAGAGACCGAGATCTTGCGACTGTAGCGGCTGTACGAACGGACCAAAATGTCTTCGATCTCGCTGTGGTCTGCCGCCGAAAGCGAGAGGAAACCCGCCTCGTCGTAACCCGAAGTCCTGACTACCCTGTCCAGAATTTCGCAGACATTTTCGGCACTTTTCTCTCTGTGCGGCCGGTAGAACATTCCCGCCATGCAGAAGCGGCAGCCTCTGGTGCAGCCTCGCATTATCTCGATCGTGAAGCGGTCGTGGATCGTCCTCATCGCAAATATCGGAGCGTCGAAAAGCGAGTCTGGATCGTAGTTGAGATCCGGAAGTATCGACCTTCTCGCGACCTGCCCCGAAAGAGAGCCGTCCTCGTTTATTTTGAGATCTTTACCGTTCTGAACCGACGGAATATAGACCGAAGGGATCTTCGCAAACGCCTCGAGACGCGCCTTTTTCCCTTTCACATTTTCTAAAATGTCCATGAATTCTTCAGCCGCCGGCTCGAACTCTCCGATCGAAACAGCGTCGATGAAATCGGCCATCGGTTCCGGGTTGCACATGACCGGCCCGCCAGACCAGATTATCGGATAACTCTCTGAATTCATTCTGTCTTTCGAATGTATTGGAATCCCTGCGATCTCAAGGATCTTCAGAAAATCTGGGTACTGCAGCTGATACTGGAACGACACAGCGATAATGTCAAAATCGCGGTAGTTCACCCCGTGCATCATCGAAGTCAGACCGCCGCTTTTTGCAGCGATTTCAAATATATCCTTCTGCGGAGAGAAGCCGAAATCGACCAGAAATCCTCTCCTGTGGAAAAGCGAATAGAGGATCTTCACCCCGGTGTGGCTCTGTGCCATCTCGAAAAGATCAGGAAAAAGTATCAGTATTTTCGGCTTATTAGGGTCAGTTTTGACCTTAACAGTCTCGATAAACGGCGCGAAGTAGCGCCCCGGCTTTTCGATCCTGCGCAGAAAAGAAGTTACAAGTTTCAAAATATTCTCCTAAAACATGAATGTTTTCAGCAATCTACTTAATTTCTTCAATTAAAAGAACTCTTGTCAAAAGACGGCGATACTTTAAGGAAAATTGTGGAAAATGCAAGAGTTCAGGGGCGGACAGGCCGTATTCAGCTCAACGAATACGAACACTCATTTTGAGGTCAAAAATTTTGACCTCAAAAAAACACGTTATTCGCCGTTTAAAGCGGTAAATTTTGTGATTTTGCAATTTGAGGAAGTGTCAAGAAAAAGTTAACTTCGACTATCTTAGATTGTTTTTATCTGCCGCTATGACAAATGACATCGTAACTACCATTTTGACTCCTGTCAGCTTGGGAGACATATACTCTACAATCCTCGCTCACAGAAACCGCAAGACCTTCAAGAGTTATAAAAGTAGCATAAGGACATTTCAGATTTCTGGAAGCAAGCGTTCTTGCATTTGCTTTCAGTTCGTCAGCAGTAGCCAGATACCGATTGATAGAACGGCAATAATCCTTTGCATCTTGAAATGACATGCGAGTTCCTGGAATCGGGGATGCCGCGGTAAGAATTGCAAAGCAGAGAATAAAGAAAGAAAGCAAAAAAAATTTTTTCATGTCAAATCTCCGTAAAAAATTATCATCATCAAATAATACCTTTTGAGATCTTCTATCTTCCGATGCAGACAGCCTGATAACTAGAACCTTCTTTTCCTGTTCCAAAAGCACTCACAACACAATTACTTCCGAAAGAAACGGTTTGATTGTTTTCGCCTATAAAAGTCTGTGGAGCACAATTAGTCATTCCAGCTGCTTTCATAAGCGATACCATCTCGTAGGTATATGCCAACCGCATATTGATACTGCGGCAATAATTTACAGCCTGTTGATATGTAACAGCTCTGGGAACAGGTTTTACAGCTGCCGAAAGTGTTACAAAACTGAAAACCAAAACAAAAACCAAGAAAAATTTTTTCATGTCAAATCTCCTTAAAATAAGTTGTTAAAAATTCACCTTTTCAGGCTATCTTACAAAAAACACAAAATGTTCTAAGTCAACGCAGCTTGGACCTTCATCACCTTCAACGAAACCTACTAC
The DNA here is from genome assembly GCA_017961325.1 of bacterium. GTDB lineage: Bacteria > UBP6 > UBA1177 > UBA1177 > UBA1177 > UBA1177. The sequence goes on from JAGCXM010000015.1 coordinate 40,579, forward strand.
CCACCTGCAGTCAGGGCGGCAGTTTTCATCTGAAGAAGACCAAAAAGTTTTGGAAAGATCCAAACCGATGCAAACTTCTCGAATTTGATACAGATATTTAAGTTCTTCTTTTGTCGGAAGCCGCCAGTCAGAAAATCCGCCTATCTTAGAATTTTTAGCACACACTTCGGCAGCCTCCCAAGACATTTTGCCGTCGATTTTCGTAATCATTTTGATTTTGCCGATAGCTTCATTCAGTTCAATGTAATCGCCATGATCTTCAAAAATGTTTTTCACTATAACCTCAATTTGCAAATGAACAAAAAACCGATTTTCGGACACCTATTTTTTTGTGTCCCAAACCTATGGTCAGCATTTTAATCTTAAATTTACTAACAGTCAAGAAAATAATTACTGGTGGTCAAAAATTATTTTCTGTATGTGATATATTAAAAAAAGGAGGTGTTTTGAGTATGGATGACAAAACACTTGGCAAACGGGTAAAAGCATTAAGGCGTAAAGCCGGAATAACGCAGCTTGACCTCGCATGTCGGGTAAATATCAGCGAAAGCTATATCGCGTTGATAGAAGCAGACAAACGAAAACCGGGAATGGATATAATCTCTACTTTGGCAAACGAATTTCATGTCTCCGTTGACTATCTTTTAAGCGGCAAAATATCAGAAGAAGACAATCTCATGCTCAAAGAATGGACATCTCTTATAAAGGAAAGACCTCAAAAAGATATCGAAAGCGCACTTAAAATCGTCCGTACTTTTTTTGAATGTGTGGACAGCAAAAAATAATTTTCAGAAAGTTTCTCAGGCTAAATTTTATGTTCCGGCTCAACAAATACCAATACTCATTTTGAGGTCAAAAATTTTGACCACAAAAAACACGTTATTCGGAAAGGCCTTCCTTTCACAAACTACAAAATCAAGCTGAAAATGCTTTGAACAGATTGCAGATTTTATACATTTTCGGAATCCGATTCCGAATTTGTATAAAAATTTTGTCTTTTAGATTGCGTCAATCGGAATCAAGCTGTTCATTCCATCAATAGGCAAGGTTGAACCTGTCATGCAGAGGATACAGCCTTTGCCAGCTTCAAAATTATTTAAATACCTGATTACGCTGAAATTTTTCAACACTTCCCTGCCGGGATTTGCTGATTTTTTGATTTCAATCGGGAAAATTTTTCCGTTTTGGACGATAAGCAGATCTATTTCCTTTGAATTGTTGTCGCGATAGTAGCAAAGACGACTTCTAATGTCTATTCCTTTATTTGCGTAACTTTTTATTATCTCTGAAACGACATAAGTTTCGAACATCGCACCGGACATTGCCGAAAGTTCAAGTGCCCTCGGGTTGTTCCAAAAACTCAGATAACATGCAAGCCCTGTGTCCATAAAGTAAAGTTTCGGCCGTTTGACAATTCTTTTGACAGTGTTTGCCGAAAAGGGTGAAAGGAGAACAACTATCCCCGATGAAACAAGAACGGAAAGCCATTTGTCAGCAGTTTTTGAATCGATTCCAATCTCTTTCGAAATATCCGAAAGGTTAAGTTCCTGAGCTGTTCTTGCAGCAGCACACGATATGAATTTCAGGAATTTTTCTTCATCCTTTATGTTTATGAGATCGCGGATATCGCGCTCCAGATAAGTCTGCATATATGAACCGAAGTAGTCTTCCGGCAAAATTTCCCTGTCTACGGTAAGTTTGGGCATCCCGCCTCTGTAAATTTGCCCGAAAACTTCCGAAATTGTTCTTTTCTGTTCAAAAAACGGCACGTCATCAGGCAGAAAAGCCTTGGATTCCCTCCCGATTATTTCCGAATAACTCAGCGAAAATAAAGAAAAAACTGCGACTCTTCCTGCAAGAGACTCGCTCACGTTCTTCATTGCGTGGAACATCTGGGAACCTGTCAGAAAATACTGTCCTGAAGCATTATTTTTATCAACATTTATCTTGATAAAGGGCAGAAGTTCCGGCGCATATTGGATTTCGTCGATTATCAAAGGTGTTTTATACTGCTGGAGAAACAGCTCAGGGTCGCTCTTTGCAAGCTGTTTTAAAGCGGGATAGTCCAAAGTCACATAGTTTATTCCGCTTCTTTTTTCTGCGAACTCTCTGAGCAGAGTGGTCTTTCCGGTTTGTCTCGCTCCACAGACCATGATTACCGGGAAATGCTTTGAAAGTTCTTCAATTCTTGAAATTGCTGTCCGTTCGATCATGCTTCCTCCGATTTTATACATTTTCGGAATCCAATTCCGAATTTTTATAATATTCAGCTTTTGAGAAAATGACAGAAAAATTTTCTTTTCCAATCTAAACAGGGGAAAATCTGCTGATTTTTGAGGCCTGAATACGAAAAATCCAACTTGGAAATTTTTAGTTTACCACGGAACCGAGATAAGTCCGGTAAAACCCATGAATGCAAGTGAGAAAAGACCTGCTGTGACGAGCGCAGTCGCCTTGCCTCAAAACCATTCCCCGGAAATCCCGTTGCAGGCTTTTCAATAGTTTAAGATCGGATTTTCGACAGATCATGCCGTTTAAAGCGGTAAATTTTGTGATTTTTGAAAAAAAAGGATCAGCTGTTTTGCGGAAGAAATTCTATTTTGAGTTTCATCCCCATCCCAATAGCCAGACGCTGTAAAGTTCTAAGAGACGGATTTGCATTTCCTTTTTCAATTTTGCTGATGTCACCCTGCGCGATTCCGGTGCGCTCTGACAGTTCTTTTTGTGTAAGCCCTGACTGTTTGCGTGCATCAATGATTGCCTGAATCACGGCGTGTTCCGGCTGAAGCAGCTCGTATTCAGCCTTAAACTCGGGATTTTTCAGCTGTTCTTTGAGAAAATCATTAAACTTTTCGCCCATTTTCATCTCCGTTTCTACGCAAGTAATCGGCTCGGTATCTTTTTGCTTTTTCTATTTCTGCGACAGGAGTTTTCTGCGTTTTCTTGATAAAACCGTGAGTCAGCACGATCCGCCTGTCAACATAAAAGAAATAGAAAACACGCATTATATTTGTTTCGGCACGGGCTCTCAATTCAAAAATCCCGTCAGACAGATATTTCGAATAAGGCTCCCGTAAGTCGCAGCCGTTATCCTGCAGTATCGAAATCATGTCCGCCATTTTAGCCCTCATTTTTACATCAAGTGACAAAAGAAATTCCTTTGCCGGCTGGCTGCCGTTCTCTTTTTCATAAAACTCGACTTCAAAACTTGTCACAGAACCACTCCAAAAACTGTTTTATAGGATTTATCCTATTTTGTCAACATTTTTTACTTCAAAATCTCAATTTAATCTCAACAAAGAACAATTAAGATGCATTATTTAAATAATCAGAATTTAAAATCAAGTTTTCGATTGTAGCAAGTAGAAAAGTTTAACTTTGCGGCAAACATGAATTTTCGTGAAGTGCAAAAAAGATGCTTTTATCGCCTCAAAACCATTCCCCGGAAATCCCGTTGCAAGCTTTTCCGAGAGTTTAAGATCGGATTTTCGACAAATCATGCCGCTTAAAGCGGTAAGTTTTGTGATTCTGTGGAAATTTGACGGGTTAAACGACTTTTTGCTTACTTTTCTTTAGGCGGATTATCTTTCAAAAATAAAAGACCTTTTGCATCAAGCCTGTCGTCATTGTCAAACGGAATCCCTGCTTCTTTCTTTTTACGCAGAAGTTCTTGCGTGTAATACGCAAGTACAGATATTTGAATTCTGAAAAGCTCGCACATCGTTTTTTCACGTGTTGCAATATTGCCTGTATCACGGTAGTTGAAACCGTAACAAGTCGGGCAGATATTCAAAAGAGAACAATCAGCACAGAAAGGATCTGTATTGACTTCTTGAGAAGAAAAATCCATCTTTTCTTGTAATTCAGCAGCCTTTTGAGTTCCCAAAACCATTGGAGTGAAAAGATGGCATGGGTAAGTTTTTCCGTCTACATCGTAAGTTATCATATGGGTTCCGGTGCCGCACCATTTTTGCTTGGGATTACGCTCAATTGTCAAAAGTCCTATTCTCCTTGCAAACATAGGTATTGTTTCAACATTTGGATGCTCCAAATAATAATCTGCCAAAATCATTAACTGCTTACGAAATTCTTTTTTATCTTCTTCAGACCAAACTTGACCGTATCCACAGTTTGCTGAAAAATTCTTAGCCCCCTTTTCTATCAAATAAATGACTCCTGAAGCTAAATTTTTCAATGAGTCAGGAGATATAGTCATCTTAGCTCCTTGTTCAGGATAAGTTTTAAGGAAAAAATCCAAATCGACTTTACTAGCACAATTTGTTCTGTTCATATCCTGCGATTCCTCAGTTCCATCGTAGCTTATACCAACAACAAAACGCTCTTTATGCTTAACTAGCCATTGTTTGATTTCATCAGTAATAAGTGTTCCGTTAGTAGTCGTGAAAAAGATATACGGAACCTCCCATTTCTGCGACCAAGTCCACTCCATAATCTCTTTCATCAAATCGAACTTTACAAATGGTTCACCGCCCATGAAATCGAACTCAATTTCATCAAAATCCGGCGAGTTTTTAACAAACTCAAACTCTTTTGTGATAATTTCTTTAGCCAATTCAAGAAGCATATAATGTTCATCTTTATATTTTTCGTAACAATAAACACAATTCAAATTACAGGAATGAGTTATAACCAAAGTACAACTCCTATGCCTTGACGAACTATTTTTATTTGAACTCATTTACTAACCTCTGAATTTTTACAAAAAGAGAGAGCCAAAGGTCTCTCAGAAAAAAGTGATTAAACAAACAAAACTAACTCGGATGATTTAAATCCCAAGTATTCGAAAACCTGCAAGAATCTAAACATTCTCCTTGGCAAGTTCCTGCACAACCACCATAACAATCATCGCAAGCATAGGATTGCTGGTTCCCAACAGATTCATAAGATACCGAACCAGATGAAACAACTGAGTTCAGCAACTCGACATCGTAATTTACATTACTCATCTTTCCCTCCATGAAAAAAAATTAATAAAACAAAAAAACGGTCTTTTGACCAAGATTACAAAACAACAGTATTTCAAAAATTTTCAATTGTCAAATTTATCAATGCTTTTGTATTTTGCAAATACTTTGATATTGCTTTAGTTTACTTTGGTTGAACGAGCTAAGAGGTGAAATCATGTTCGGAGACAGAGTAAAGCAGGTGCGTGAAGCTCATAATTACAGCCAAGTGCAGCTTGCGGCCATACTTCATGTCTCAAGACAGACAGTCTCAAACTGGGAAAACAACAACATAATGCCGTCAATCGAAATGCTCATCAAACTTGCCGACCTGTTCGGTGTTTCAACTGATTTTCTGCTGGAGCGCGACAACCGCCGCTCTTTGGATATCACCGGTCTGACAGAGATCCAGTGCGCTCACCTTAATCTTATAATTCAGGATATTTTGCAGTAAATTCAGTGACTTAATCCCGTGACATTCTAATAAGAATTGGGAGGCTGTCGCAAATTGCAACAAACTGCAAGCATACAGAGGCTGAGACTTTGACAAAATCGCTTGATATTAACATTAGATCTTTATCAAGAAATAATTTAAAATACAACAATGAGGCATGAAATAAAACTTGATTTTTGGAGAAATTATTGTTTTGTATTTCGCGAAACTTTTCTTTGGAGTTTGAAATATGGAAAACGAAGTGATTTTATACACAGATGAAAACGGAAAAACAAATGTTTCTGTGCGTTTTGCCGATGAAGATGTATGGGTAACACAAGCTCAGCTTGCCGAGATTTACAACACGACACAGCAGAATATCAGCCTGCACATTGATAATATTTACAGAGATGATGAACTGCCGGAAACGGCAACTCACAAGGATTTCTTGTTAGTTCAAAAAGAAGGCACTCGCAATGTAAAGCGTAATATTTCACATTACAATCTCGATATCATTATTGCTCTCGGCTATCGAGTTCAGTCGGATGTTGCAGTGCGCTTCCGCCGTTGGGCGACTCAAAGACTTCACGAGTATATTCAGAAAGGCTTTGTTATGGATGACGAGCGGCTCAAGCAGGGGCGGAACCGTTATTTTAGGGAACTTCTGCAGAGAATACGCGATATCCGTTCAAGCGAGCGCAATTTTTATCAGCAGGTTACTGATATTTATGCTACTGCGACAGATTACGATCCGCGCTCGAAAACAACGCTTCATTTTTTCGCAACAGTGCAGAATAAACTTCATTATGCTGTACATGAACATACAGCGGCGGAATTGATTTATGAGCGGGTTGACAGTGAAAGGCCTTTTGTCGGCATGACAAATTTTAAGGGGGATTATGTTACAAAAGATGATGTGAAAATAGCGAAAAACTACCTTTCTGAAGTCGAATTGCAGCGTCTGAATCTTCTCGTTTCGGAATTCTTGGATTTTGCGGAATTTCAGGCACTTGAAGAAAAACCCATGAAAATGCAGGATTGGATCAAAGCTCTTGACAATCAGATAATAGCACATCAGCGCAAAATTCTTGAGGGAAAAGGCTCTGTCAGCCACGATCAGGCAATGAGAAAAGCTGAAAAGGAATACGAACTTTTCCGTAAGAAACAGCTGGCAAATCTTAAAAGTGACTTCGATTTATTTTTGAAAGACGTAAAAAGTCTAGAGAAATCCGAGAAATAACCTGCCTCAACCAGTTATCAAGTCGGCCAACCCATGAATGCAGGTGCGTGAGGCACATAATTACAGTCAGGTGCGACTTGCAACTCGGCTCCATGTTTCCAAACAGGCAGTCTCGAACTGGGAAAACAACAACATTATGCCGTCAATCGAAGTCGGAAGTCAGATCAAAAGCATCGAACATCCGCCGGATTTGCCTTCATCCCCAGCGCCGTCGGAAGTGTTGTCGTCAGCTGCATCGACCTCCGGATAATCGGAGTCGTCGGTTTCCCAGCCTTCGACAGGTTCGGTTCCGCACTCTTCCGCCAAGACCGATCCGCATCCGTTTTCGCTGAAAGTGCCGGTTCCGGTCTTTAGATCTCCGACTCCGTAACACCTGCAGGCATAGTTGCCGCCGTATGCTACTGTACACTTGCCGGCCTCATTCCGACAACGGATCCGCGTATTTTTGCAGAGCTTTTCGATCTTCGCCATGCAAATTTCATTGCTAAGCGAAGTCGTTTCAGGCTGGACATTTTCATCGGAAACATATCCTTCGCCGTCCCGGCATTCACACTCCGAACGGATCAATCCGTCAGTCAGCGTAAGAGAGCACTTTCCGAGTTCCGATTCACACGAAATACTTTTCTCTTCCGCAAAAAGAGCCGTTGCAACAGCAAAGACGGCAGCTAAAACAACTATCTTTTTCATATAACCTCCTGACTCAATTACAGCTTTTGTTTCTGTGGGTTAAAGCCTGAAGATATTTTTAGACTTGTTGCTGATTCTACCACGGAACTGCGATGAGTCCGGTGAAGCCCATGAATGCGAGTGAAAGAAGGCCGGCGGTGACAAGTGCGATCGGTGCGCCTTTCATTGCTTCGGGGATTTCGTAAAGCTCAAGGCGTTCCCTGATCCCGGCAAAAATTACGAGTGCCAGGAAGAAGCCGAGAGCGGTCGCGATGGTGTAAACAACGCTCTGAAGAAGGTCGTAGTTTTTCTGAGTTACGAGGATCGCGACACCAAGAACAGCGCAGTTGGTCGTGATGAGAGGAAGGAATACGCCGAGAGCCTGATAAAGCGGCTGCGAAACTTTTTTCAGAATGATTTCAACCATCTGCACAAGTGCAGCGATGACAAGGATGTATGCGACCGTCTGCATGAAACCGATGTTGAGCGGGATCAGGACGAGGTTGTAAAGCAGCCACGTGACTGTCGTAGCCAGGGTCATGACGAAAAGGACTGCCGCGCCCATGCCGACCGAAGTCGAAACTTTGTTCGAAACGCCGAGGAAGGGGCAGATTCCCAGAAACTGCGCAAAAACGATGTTGTTGACAAGTATCGCGCTTATGAAAACAAGAATATATCCAGTCATTTTCCCCTCCTATGCCGCTTTTCTGTTTTTGATGTGGTTGACGAACGCAATCAGGAAGCCGAGCGCGATGAAAGCTCCGGGCGGCATGATGAAAAGAAGGATCTTGTCAATGTTTTCGGGGATGAACTGGAATCCGAAAACAGAGCCGTTACCCAAAATTTCTCTTACCGAACCTAAGATCGTGAGCGACATCGTGAAGCCGAGACCGATGCCTAAGCCGTCAGCTGCAGAAAGAAGGACACCGTTTTTCGAAGCGAAAGCCTCGGCGCGTCCCAAAATGATGCAGTTTACAACGATGAGCGGGATAAAAAGTCCCAGAGTCTCGTAAAGATCGGGAAGATATGCCTGCATGACGAGGTCAACGACCGTTACGAAACTTGCGATGACTACGATGAAACCGGGGATCCTGACTTTATCGGGGATCACGTTTTTCAGCAGTGAAATTACGATGTTAGAGCAAATGAGAACCACTGTTGCCGCAAGTCCCATGCTGAGCCCGTTGACCGAACTTGTCGTCGTTCCGAGAGTCGGGCACATACCCAAAAGGAGAACAAAAGTGGGGTTTTCCTTTATGAAACCTTTTGTAAATTCTTTCCAAGCACTCATTTCCGCCTCCTATTTCTTTCCGCTCTTGTATGCGGCGACCGCAGTGTTTACGGCGTCCAGGAACGCTCTCGAGGAGATCGTGGCTGCGGTTATCGCATCAACGTCGCCTCCGTCTTTTTTGACCGAAAGCTTAAAGTTTTCAGGGTCTTTGCCGTTCACCTGATCCTTGAATTTCGGGTTCGTCATGTTGCTGCCGAGCCCCGGAGTCTCTTTGATCGAAAGGACTGCCGTGTTGTGGATCCTGCCTTCTGCGTCAAAGCCGACAAGAATCTGGACATCGCCGCCGAAACCCTTTTTCGAGACTGCTTCGACTGCCGTTCCGACAAGCTCTTCGCCTTTGTATGCCGGAGTGAGCGTGCAGCCGTTCGATTCGTATTTTTCACCCAGCTTTTCAAACGCCGGAAGAACAGCTTCGAGAGCCTTTTTCGACTTTTCGAGCTGGACTTTTTCAGCCGCAGGTTTTGTTTTCGAGTAGGTGAAGCCTATTGCCAGCGCGCTTACGAGCGATATCGCCGCAAGGACGATGAGCATATTTTTGAATGAACTTTCGAGTTTTTTCTTATCCGCCATAGTTGACCTCGCTGCCGAATCTTTTCGGCTTGATGTATTTGTCAATAAGTGGAACGAACGCGTTCATGATGAGGATCGAGAACATGCAGCCTTCGGGATATGCGCCCCAGAGCCTGATGCACGAGCAGATGATGCCTGCTCCTATCGCAAAAACGATCTGTCCTTTCGGATTCATCGGGCTCGTTACCATGTCGGTGAGCATGAAGAAAGCTCCGAGCATTACGCCGCCGCCCAGAATGTGGTAAAGCGGATTGACGAACTGCTCCGGATCAACGAGCCAGGCGATTCCGGTGAAAACAAATATCGTGGCAAGGAAAAAGAAGGGGATATGCCACGAAATTATCTTTTTGTAGATAAGGAAGAGCCCGCCCAAAAGTATCGCGAGCGCGCTTGTTTCACCAAGAGATCCGCCGACAGTACCGATGAAAAGATCCCAGTAAGCAGGAAGCTGGCTGAAAGCGTGAAGTTTGATGTTGCCGAGCGGAGTTGCTGCCGTCATCGCATCAACGTTCCAGACAAAACGTGTGATCCCGGGCTGCGGCCAGGTCGTCATCGAAACGGGGAAGCTGATGAGGAGGAAAGCTCTGCCTACAAGTGCCGGATTGAACGGGTTCTTGCCGAGACCGCCGAAAGCCATTTTCGCGATGCCGATAGCGACCAAAGCACCGATGAAAAGCTGCCAGAGCGGGATCGAACTCGGCATGTTGAAAGCTAAAAGAAGTCCCGTGACTGCGGCTGAACCGTCGCAGACCGTGACTTTTGTCTTAAGCAGAAACTTCTGGATCAGGTATTCGATACCGACACAGAAAACAAGCGAAGCCGCGACGACGACGAGAGCTCTTATTCCGAAATTGTAAAGAGCCGAAATAAAGGAAGGGATAAGTGCGGCGCAGACGAGCCACATGATCTTGTTCGTCGTAAAATGACCCTTTTCATGCGGCGAGAGGGAAACTTTCATATTGTTCATTTTGCCTCCTGTTTTTTAGCAGCTCTTTCTCTTCTGATCCTTCCGACATTCGCCTTTGCGAGCCTGATGTAGTCAAGGAGCGGACGTGCGCTCGGGCAGGTGTAGCTGCAGCAGCCGCACTCGATGCAGTCGGTCACGTTGAGAACGTCGAGATCGTCCCATCTTCCTTTCTCCGCAAGTTTTTCGTAGAGGAAAGGCTCAAGTCCCATCGGACATGCGTCAACGCACTTCGCACAGCGGATGCAGTTCTGGACTTCCCTGCGTTTCGCCTCGCTTTCGTCAAGCAGAAGAACGCCGCTCGTCCCTTTCGTGACCGGAAATTCTGCTGAAACGGCGGCTTTTCCCATCATCGGGCCGCCCGAAATTATCTTGCCTGTTCCTTCCGGGATCCCGCCCGATTTTTCGATGAGGACGCTTGCCGGGATACCGATCCTGACAAGGTAGTTCGCCGGTCTCGCGAGTTTTTTGCCGGTCACCGTGACAACTCTTTCAAGCAGCGGTTTGTGTTTCTGGACTGCTTCGTAAATTGCGAGAGCACTTCCGACGTTGTCGACTACGCAGCCGACGTCAAGCGGGAGTTTGCCTGACGGAACTTCGCGGTTGCGGATCGCTTTGATGAGCTGTTTTTCAGCGCCCTGCGGATATTTGAGCATGAGCGGCTGGACGACCGTTCCGGGAAAATCTTTGACAGCCTTTTCCATTTTTTCGATCGCATCGGGCTTGTTCGCCTCAATCCCGATGAAAGCCGTGTCGATCCTGAGGGCCTTTTTCATGATCTCGACGCCGACTAAGATCTCTTCAGTCCTTTCGAGCATGATCCTGTGGTCGGCCGTGAGGTAAGGCTCGCACTCAACTGCGTTTATGATGAGCGTGTCGGCTTTTTTGCCTTCGGGAATCGTGTATTTGACGTGAGTCGGGAAACATGCGCCGCCCATTCCGACGATGCCCATTTCCTTCATAGTTGCGACGATTTCTTCCGGAGTCGCCTTGATTTCGCGGATGAGTTCGGGAGTTCTGATGATGTTCTCTTCCCATTCATCGGCTTCATCGACATCGATTATCACCGCTTTTGAAGCGAATCCGCCCGGATCCTTGACGGTATCGACCGCGAAAACGGTTCCGTTTACCGAAGAGTGGATGTTGACCGAAACAAAACCGCCCGCCTGACCTATCAGCGTGCCGACTTTGACTTTGTCGCCTTTCTGGACGACCGGAGCGGCAGGCGCGCCGATGTGCTGCGAAAGAAGGATCGTTACCCTTTTCGGAAGTTCGACCGCTTCTATCGGTGTTCCCACACTTATCTTGTTTGCAGGGGGATGAACACCACCCTTTTTAAAAGTCTTGAAATTCAAACTCTCCTCCCCAAAAAATTGTCAACATGACTTATGTCGGCGATTTTTTTATTCCTTTATTAATTTATTGCAAGAAAATTCGGTGCAGACTTCCATTGCCGTAATATCAACATTGCGATATACCGATATGTCGAGCGGCGCGGAATCCGGCCAAAAGATCGGCACTGCCGGCAAAAACCAAGATTTTAGCAATAAAATCAATAATTTATAAAATAACTGCGATAAAAGTTTGACATCTTTCAACTTTTCACTATGATACCGCCGTTTTTCTGGTTCGTTGATTAAACGATTTCTTGAGTTGAATGGGTCGGTAGCTCAGATGGAAGAGCATCTGACTTTTAATCAGGGGGTCGCGGGTCCGAGTCCCGCCCGACCCACCATTCGCTCTCACCTTTTTTGGTGACCTTTTCGTCTAGTGGTTAGGACATCGGCCTTTCACGCCGGTAACGGGGGTTCGAGTCCCCCAAAGGTCGCCATTTTTTTTTGCCCTGAAATGACGCTTTTCAAAAATATTTTTAGTTGACACTCCGTTTTTTAAGCCTATATTGGCGCGATTTGTTTCTGCGGAAATCGGTGAAAATCCGATGCTGTCCCGCAACCGTGAAGCTTTGAGCGAAGCCGGATACACAGACTCAAATCGAGGTAATGAGTACCCCGAGGAGGGAAAAATTGCGATTATCAAAGGTTTGCACAATTTTTCCATTTTATTCACTTCCCGAAATTTCATGGAGGAGAAAATGAAAAAACCTTTATCTTTCCTGTTTATTGTTTTTGTACTTATCTTTGCGGTTTCCTGCGGAAGCGGCAAAAAAGACGGCAGCGAACCTACTGACACGGACAACGACACTGCGGACACTGAAAATCCGGACGGTGACGATGCAAACTCAGGCGACACTCCGGATCCTGGTGATTCCGGAAACGATTCCGGAGATTCGGAAAACAACGACGATGCCGATTCGGGCGATTCCGGAAATGATGACGACACTGATTCCGGCGACACGGAGGAACCTGCCGAGACTCACGAACTTATCGGGAAATATGCCGACAACTGGGGCGGAAGCCACATCATTTCCAATACCGCATGGTTTCAGCCATCTTCATACGGCGACACCCTTTTCCGCATCACGCAGTTCGACAATGAAAACGATTTCATAATTGCGCAGAACGATGCCGAAAAATCATGGTTCCCGGAAAAATGGAGCAGATTCGACTACGTTATTGACGGCGGAAAAATCTACCTCTGCCAGATCGCTTTCGACAAAGAAACAGAAGATGATGCCCTCGCCGCTACGGATGCCGACAGAACCGATCTTACAGACAAAGGCTGCAACGGTTCTCCGTGGAGCGAACTTACCGAAACCGTTGAAGAATCCATCGGCAAAGACGATGAAAGAATCGCAGCATGGGCAACAGGCTACGAAAATTACAAAGTCGGCGAAGGCGTTACTGAAGAGTGGCAGACCCCCGAAAAAGCTCTCGGAAAGGCCGTGGGAGATTCTTACGACGTTGTAGTTCTGGGTGACGGCGGCAGCATAGTTCTCACTTTCGCAAAACCGATAACGGACGGAGACGGCGCTGATTTCGCAGTTTTTGAAAACAGCTTCAACGAATACTTCCTTGAACTCGGAACAGTCGAAGTAAGCAGCGACGGCGAACATTTCGCAGCTTTCGACAACTACTATCTTGGCACTGAAAAAATAGGCTCTACAGGCAGTCACGACGCGCGTCTTATCTGGGGATTCGCAGGAAAATTCAAACAGGGCGAAGGAACGATGTTCGACCTCGCCGAACTCGCGGACAAACCCGAAGTTGCTGACGGAACGGTCAATCTCAAAGCGATCACCCACGTTAAAATTGCCGATGTCATCGGCGACGGATCGCAGAAGGATTCCATAGGTAACACGATTTATGATCCGTATCCTACGGGAGAAATAAGCGCCGGTTTCGACCTTGACGCGGTCGCAGTCATAAACGAAGTTAAAGAACCTCTTGAAATTTCAGGAAAATGGTATGCCTATCAGTTCGGACAGTACGACACGATTTCAAACAAAGGCTGGAGTCAGCTCAACATGACTTACGGCGGCAATTACAACTACGAGGTTTTTTACAAAATAGTCAAATACGACAATGAAAACGATACCTTCATCGCCTACAAGGAAGACACGAAATACAGCAAGGTAAATTATGCTTTGACAAAAGACGGCGGGAAGGAAATCCTTTACCTCTGTGAAATCGCATTCAACAAGGAAACGGCTGAAGATGCCGAAGCAGCTGACGATGCGGACAAAACCGATCTCAGCGGAAACACCTGCGGAGGTTTTTCATGGAATATATACATCCGTGCCGGAACAGAGAGTAATGATGCAAAATACGATCTGCATGCCGAAAGGGAAAAGGCCGCAAACGCGGATGACGACTGCATCGACGTCTGGGCAAGCGGATACGATTCCTTCAAGCCCGGCTCAGACGCAGACACTGGCACGAACGATCCGAAAGCTGCTGAAGGAAAAGCGGACGGCAAATTCGTTTCGCTCGGAAAGGGCGGCAGCATCGTCGTAACTTTCACCGATCCGCTGCCAATTGACGGCGGTGAAACGGGCGAAGTCGGAACGGACTTCATAATTTTTGCAAACAGTGCTGACAGCCACGCCCTTGCAAAAGTCGAAGTAAGCAGCGACGGTGAAAATTTCGTCGCATTCGACACGCACTTTCTCGGCATGAAAGCAGGCGGATTCGACGAAACGCAGATTTTCGGATTTGCAGGAAAATTCGGCAACGATAAAGGAACGAAATTCGATCTTCAGGATCTTTCACTCAAACCGGAAGTCAAAAACGGAAAAGTCGATCTCTCGGCAGTCACGATCGTCAGAATCACCGATATTCCAGGAGACGGTTCAGAGCTCGACTCCCACGGAAATCCGATATTCTACCCCTATCCTGAAGGCGGATTCGAACTTGACGCAGCAGCTGCAGTCAAATAACAGCATGATATCGATATATCGAAATATCGTAATATCTTTAATTTAAGATTTTCTCTTTTTATCAGTATAAGAATAAGCTGCAGCGCTTTTTTTGACGATAATCTTTCCGTTGACAAGATTCGAGAAAAAGCCGGCATTCACGATTTCCGTCAGTATCTTCACGCGGAGTTTTGCCGGAACGACCATATCTGAAATTTCTATCGTTTTTTTGCCGGCACCCTCTTTCTGCGGAAGAAACGAGATTTCGCGGCATGTTGAAATCGTGGCGCCTCCTGCTCCGGCCGACATCGCAGCATCGAGCATCTCCTTCGACTGGGTATCGTTGCATACGAGCATTATGTTTTCGAGATCAAGCATGAAATCCCTGCCCGCAAAATTTTTCGGATTGAAAGTCCTCCGTCTCCATTCCGTTCCGCCCTGCATCGAATCGATAACGCTGATTATCTGACCGATGCTGGCCGCGGCGCGGTTCGATCCGAAAAAGGTTTTAGTGTCTAAAGCCGCGAGATTTACAGGATATGAAAAAATGAAACCCATTCCCGGACGGTCGAGCCTTCCGCCGTCGATCAGAAGATCCATCATTCCGTGAGCGTCATGGTTCGCGACGACGATGTTTATCGTCTCTTTTTCCGCCGGAATCGTAATTCTGATGAGTCCCATTCTGTCGCGTATCCCGCCTCCGATGCCGTAGGATATCGTCGGCACGCAGGAACCTTTGTCGATTGCGGTTTTTGCTATCCTCAAACCTTTTCCGCGCTGGGTTATCGCGCAGATTCCCATATAATTTCCGCCGTTTGCATCAAATTCAAAATCAAGTCCGCCGAAATTTTCATTGTCTCCCCCGCCTTCGATCAGGACGGCAGGTTCTGAAAAAAGCGAGCCGCGCCCCTCCTGCAAAAGTTCGAGAGAGGAAACGATATTGTCAAAAACTTTTTTTTCGTCTTCCGCCGGGACATAGAAATGAAATGTTTCGAGAATGTTTTCCGTCACCCCTTTTCTATTGAAAATCCAGTGCCTGTCAGTCGAAACGATCGAACTGCTCCGCTGAGTGATGATGCTGTTAATCCCGCATTCCTTCAGGGCTTCAACCACTTTCTGCGACAACGATTTGTAAACGCTGCACGTGAATTTGGCTATTTTCGTAATTTTCATTTTCTACCTCCGCCGTTCATCAGATTCTGCATCTTTTTCGCTTTTCTGCCGGCTCTTAGACCCATGACGAGAACGGTGAAAATCGGGCATGCGGAAGCCATGCTGAGGATTCCGAAACCTTCGACGACTCCCGGAAGTTTTTCGCCCAGACCGAGTCCCATTGCGAGAACTAGCGGAACGGTGACCGGCCCGGTCGTTACTCCCGCGCTGTCCCAGCCGATGTTGACGTACTGTTCATCGGAGAAGAATGTCATCACCAGCAGAACGGCATATGCCGGAACGAGCAGTTTGAAAATCTGAATGTCCCAGATTATTTTGACCGCACCCAGCGCGATTCCGAAACCGACACCGGTCGCAACGGCGTAAATCAGCGTCGTTTTCTTGAAAGTTCCGACCGAAAGTTCCTCGACTTTCATGCCGAGCGCGTTCAGAGCGGGCTCGGCGAGCGTCGCGCCGAAACCCATTATGAATGCGAACAGAATGACCATCAGATACCCGCCGCTGCCGCCGTATTCGCCGAAAATCGGACCGATTCTCGGAATGTAGCGGTAAATTCTGGCCGAATCGTCATAATTCTTTTCGACGAACGGAATCTGCGAATATTTGTTGTCGGCCTCTTTTTTGAAGAAAAATTCATTGACTTCGCCTTCCGGCGTGATCGATTTCTGGACGATGCTTCTGTCGAAGTTGCGCATCGTCTCCTGACTGTCGCTCATTTCAATCATGCTGAACGAAGCGGGAAGACGCGAACCGACCTGAGTTCCGATTTTTGTCAGACCGTATTCCATTCCGATTCCGAAAAGTCCCATTCCGAGCACCGAAATGAAGATTCCGAGAAGAATTTCGTCCTTTTTCGGCAGCTTTTCACGCAGAATCACGATGAAAACGAGAAGAATGAAAATCGTGAGCGGAAGAATCGCCTGCGCCGCCTCTAAAAACTTCGTTCCTGCCACATTGAAAAGGTTGACCGCCTCTTTTACCGCGTCGTGTGCCGGAAGCGCGTTTGCCGTAAACTGTTCGTAAAGAGCCTGCAGCCTTTCCTCCGTTCCGACGATTGCCAAAGCGGCTTCCCTGTTCGCGGCGTCGAAAAACTCGCTCTGTGGCATCGGATCAGGCAGATTCAGATTCAGAAAAATTCCCAAAATGAAGACGGCAATCACCGGAAACGCACTTGCAAGGGTGACGACGCCGAAACCCATCGAATCATTTTCCTCATCGCCGGCTGTCCGGCACAATCCTATGCCGAGCGCAAGGACAAGCGGCACCGTGACGGGCCCGGTCGTGACCGCACCGCAGTCCCATGCAAGACCTGTGATATAAAGAATGTTTTTGTCAAAAACTCCCAGAACCGTGAAAATTATAAGCAGCGGAACCGTCGCAAAAATAAACGGTTTCAGCGAAAGCGACTTCATAAAACGCAGCATGCCGGCAACGACTGCGATTCCGACGCCGATTCCGACAGATGCAACGAGATATCCGGCATACTGGTTGAGCATCACGAAAAGAAGCGGTGCCTCCCACGGCTTCACGAAAGAGCCGTTCGCCTTGAGAATCGCGATCGAAGGTTCGGCGTAGGTCGCACCGAAACCGAGAATGAAACTGAATGCTGTTATAGTAAAAATTCCGCTTTTGAGCGGCAGTTTGACACCCAGAATTTCGCCGAGCGGCATTATTCCGAGAAAAAGGCCTTCAAGAAAAAACGCGAGTCCGATGACGACGAGACCGATTCCCGCCGCAATGGTTCCCGATTCGTGAAGAGGCATCCCGAGAATCACCGACTGAAACAGGATAAGGTAGATAACTATCGGCAGAACGGAAGCCAGCTGCTCCTTGATTTTGTCTTTGCAGAACCGCTGAAGCATCATTACCGACTGTTTCAGCGGAACTCTGAGTTTCTGTTGATTGCGGGGAGGCATGATTTTCTCCGAAAAATTCAAAAAAACGAGGCATTATAAGTTTGTGTTGAGAAAGTTCAAAAAAACTTTTTTGCTAAGATGACTCTTCAGATTTCCTCTGATCTTCTTTAAATTGATCTACAAAAAATGTTAACAAGTTTTTGCCAAAATTGCTTCTCATAGAGTGGTTCTTACGCCAGATATTCATTTCATCATCAAAATTTTTGCTCATTCGATCCCTATAAATAAAGATTTGAAGAAGTGGTTCGATTGCATTAATGTCATGTGCGATTTTAGAATTGCAGGTTGTTAATCCGTTTAATTCCAGAACTAGAGCGTTAATAAAATTAAAATTACAGAAGTGCGGAAGCCTATTAAGTTCTTGTAAATCTTCGAGTTTAATTTTTTTGTTTTTTGGCAAATAATCTTGTACAAGAAGCATAAGTATTATCCTTGATAAATCGTAATTTTCTACTGGTTGAAATCTACAGAACTTATTATTTTCTGGAAGAAAAAATAATGCTAATTGACAGCATCCCCATGTGTGATCAGTAAAAACAGTATGTTTTCCAAAATATTTTTCAATCCATTTAGACCGCATATTCTCCTTTAGTTCATATATATTTTTCAATTTTTCAATATAAATATTTTTATTTAATAAATTTTTAATATCACACACACGGTTGCGAACATTAGATTCAAGATAATCGTCCAATTCAAGTATCTTTTCTATCAACTCTTTAGCTTCTTCTATTTCTTCATCTTTTGAAATTTCTGGAAGACAAAATAGCTTGTAAAAAATTAAATTCAGAACGGTAATTACGTTAATGTTTAATAATTTTTCTTCGCTTGAAAATCTAAATCGGCTTGAATATGTTGTTTTTGATTTTGCCTTGCTCTGTATATTGTATATACTATCTTTCAAGAATTTATAAAGCGGGTCAATATTCTCGGATGTACACATTGTATTATCCAGCATAAATTCTTCATCGAACTTGTAACCATCTGTTGTGAAGTATCGTATGTGAAAATTTCTATTGATTTGGTTTAGATAGCCATTGTAAATAAGCTCTTTATAAAAGTCATTCTCATAACTAACATCACCTAAAAATATTAAACTTATCCCAATTGTTCGAATATAAACTCCAATGTCATAATCTAATTTTTGTTCCATATACATTTCTTTTCTTAAATAACCTATATATTCTCTATATTCTCTTTTTAAAATATTTATGACGTCTTCATCTTCCTCCCGCTTTTTGACGCGTCCAAGCATAAATGCAAGCTGAATCTTTTGATGTAACGTTATTCTATTATCTAATTCCTTATTCATAGTATCTTTGATTGATGTCACAGCTTTTTCAATACATTCTTTTTCTTGTTCATGTTGTAAATTATTAATTAAATAATCTTTAAATTTATCTATTTTTTCATGCAACGTTTTCTTCTCATCCTTTCTTTTTATCATAAGGCTTTTAATGTTGTTTATGATAGTTCCAACAATTGATTCTCCGCGTTCATCTTTCAAATTATTCATCAAATAGACCGCGAACTTATTTATACCGACTGTAAGAATACAATTGAATAATTTTAATTTTTTTATTAAATCACCAGATTTATTTTCTTGAAGAATAGAAATATAATAATAAGCAAGAAAATAATTTGTTATTGATTCTGACTTAAATAAACAATGAGATTTTACATATTCATCCACCTCACTTTTTTCGCTGGATGTGCTATCTGCTAACAATGTCTTCGCTATATATTCAGCAGCACGACCAAGATTGTTAAGTGTTTTAGTGTAGTAATCATTAAATATTTTGCCAACATTATAGCCCCAAAAATTAGACCTGTCTTGTTCGCAATCATAATATCTTTCAATAAAAAACAAGATAATTCTAAAGTCAACATATTGTCTTCCGAGCTCTTTTATCTTGTTACACAAGTTTTCTTTTAAATCATCTTGAAGTTCTATTTTTTTAAATGAGCCATAGTAATTCAATGTCAGATTAACAAATTCCGCATTATCAATTTTTACAGGGTGAAAATAAATAATTTTTTCAGCTTTTATTTCACCTTGTTTATTATTTAATTTTGGATAAAGTTTTTGATCTAATTTGCCAATTGAATATACAATACTGAGTTTTGGAACGGTGCAGATTTTATTAATCCATGTACGTATTTCTGTTTCTAATTTGTCATTTACCATAAATAATGTTAGCCCATCAATAAGTAGGATTGTTTTTTTATTGTTATCAGACATTAGCCTACCCTCTATTTTTTCAAGATATTGTCTTAAATCAGTAAGAGTATCTTCTGTTTTCCATCTATTACCCTGATCATCCAAATCATAATTAGTAGAAATTAGGAATGGTTGTGTATTGTCCTTTTTTGAATTTAATAAACACTTATAGTAGAGCAAAGATAAAATAGTTGATTTCCCTGTTCCTGGTTCTCCTTCAATTGATAATGGATATTTGTTTTCAGATTTCGCAATATAATTATACATTTTATCCAATTCTAATGCTGACCCGTCCCCATATGTTCTCAGAGCATCTTCGTTACATTGCATTGATATTGCAGCAATCAGTTTCTTTTGTAAATCTTCATTATCTTTTACATCCTTAGCAAGATGATCTAAGAATTTCAAATCAAAGTCATTTGGTGTATATGTTTGATTCATTGTGGGTTTTGTTCCCATCTCTATCGTTAGCTTGTTTGAGGGTAGGTTCACATCATTAATATCAAGAATATCTCTTAATATGTCAATAATTTTATGATGTTTGTCTTGTTCATTATCTTTGTCTAGCTCATACCAAATTGGGTTAATCCCCATATTGACTAATCTTGAGAATCTTGCGTCTGCTTTTTTTGGATATGGCAATATTGCATAATGCCAATGATTGTATTTTTTTTTTGCCAATTCCTTCATTTTGTCTATTAGATAGTCATTATCGTTTAATCCACATCCCATAAACAGAATATTGGAATAATTCCAAAGACATTTCAGTGTCTTATATAAAGCTGATTCTTTCTTATATTTTTTATTAAAATCGTCTTTGGTTAGAATTATAGAATCATATTGATCATACGTACCATGAAGTTTTATCAATATTGGGTTTCTACTAGCAATTCTTTCAGTAATACTGTCCGTTTCTGTCATAGTACTTGGTGTAAAAATTTTGTTGTCAAAATTTATATTTGTCTCAATTATTGGATCAAAATTTGTTGTAACAATTGTATGGATGTTTTTTTGTTTGAAATAATAAAGATAGTTGTCTTCATCGTTTCGTTTTTGTACTTTATTCGAATGAAACTCTGTAGAAACTAATTGTGAAAGGAGTCGATGTGGTAGCTTATCTGCAACCTCCCAGTATTTAAAACATTTAAGTAAATTACGGCATTCTTTATTTGTTTTTTCATCATCATTAAGCCTTATTGCTTTAAGCAGAAGATGTTTCCAATCTATAAGACCAAAACCAGCAGACATTCCAGATCCAATAAAGGGGATAAAATTTCCTTTTTTTAACTCACTAATATAAATTTTGTTGTTATCGAAAGACATTTTTTTCTCCAACTCAAGTTCGTCTCATCACAGAAAAACTCGTTTAACAAATATTGCTATAATGGTCAAATTTTTGGCAGAAAAATCCTTCCCCCAAAAACGCTTTTTTATACCTTTTGAATACTCCTCAGCCTTTTATAAAAAACATATTGATTTTTAATAAAATTGTATTAAAATACTTCGCTTTTTTTTGGGAGTTGCAGTTGGCATTTTCCACCGAAGTCAACAGGCTCGTTTCCGAGCGCATTTCTCTTGACAAAATAGTCTCGAAGTATGCCAAGCTGGAACCGACGGGAAAAGGTTTCAGATGCCTGTGCCCGTTCCACAAGGAAAAAACCCCTTCATTCCACATCATAAGCGAGTCGAATTTTTATTACTGCTTCGGTTGCGGAGTTTCGGGAAATGCGATAACTTTCCTAATGAAAAAGGAGGGTTACACTTTTTCCGAAGCGGTTCGTTTTCTGGGTGAGGAGTTCAAAATCCCCGAACTTCTGGAAGATGTCCCGCAGTTTGACGGAGCGGCCGAACAGCTGCGGAAGGAAATTCTCGAAGCAAACAGAACAGCTGCAAAAATTTTCATGCAGAACCTTGAAGAAAACGGCGGAGCGCTTGAATATCTGAAAAAACGCGGCGTTTCCGATGAAATGAAAAAGCGTTTCGCACTCGGTTTTGCGGGCGACGGCGAAAGTTTCATCGCCAGACTCAGGGAAAACGGCGTGAGCATGAACACCGCGGCGCAGGCGGGACTCGTCAAAATCGACGAAAATTCAAGAATCCGTTCGTTTTTCTTCAACCGCATAATGTTTCCGATAATCAGCAGAAAGCAGGTCGTCGCATTCGGCGGCAGAATCATGGACGGAAACGGCCCGAAATACCTCAATTCGCCCGACACACCGGTTTTCAACAAGCACAAACACCTTTTCGGCATAGATTTCATGCGGGAATCGCTCTCAGCGTTTCCGTACATCATCCTCTGCGAAGGGTACATGGACGTGATTGCGATGCACCAGCACGGCTTCGGTACCGCAGTCGCTGCACTTGGAACTGCCATAAACGAAGAACACCTTGAAATTATTGATAAATTCAAAAAACCGCTCGTTGTTATGCTCGACGGTGACAGCGCCGGAAGAAACGCCGCGAAAAGAATCGCGAAACTCACGGTTCCGGAAACGCTCGATCTGCGTGCAGCATTCATCGAAGAGGAGGGAGAAGATCCCGATTCGATGCTTAAAAAGGAGGGCGGCGAAGAAAAAATCCGCGCTCTCGTTCAGAATTCGCAGCCTCTTTTTCAGGAACTTCTCGACGAACAGCTTGCAATATTCAATTCAACCGAAAACGTTGAGGACAAACTGAAGACCGAACGGCTGATACGCGATATTTTCGCAAAAATTCCTGCAGCGAAATCAGGCGCTTATGCAAATTACGTGCTGAAAAGGTCAAACGGCGAAATCAAGGTCTACAGATCGAAACTTTCAAAAGTCGCAATACTTACGAAAAAGGCTGAGACCGGCGAAGTCAGAGAGGATAATCCCTACGAAAGATTCAGCTTTGAAAACGTGAGAAAACTCGTTGTGATAGCACTTCTCCGCAACGAATTCATCCGCTCGCTCGAAACGATAAGGGACTACTTCGTCTACTGCGGATACGGCGCTCTCATGGATGAAATCATCGCGGCAGACGACGAAGGTGCCGGCATGGAAGAAATTCTGGAAAAAGTAGATCTCACCGGCGAAATTTCGGCGGAATTTAAAGGAAAGTCGGCAACTTACATAGAAAAATACTTCGAAAGGGAGATGGCCGGCGTGAAAATCGCGCAGAACGACATCCTCTACAAAACTCTGTGCAGCGACGACAGCCCCGAAGCAAAAATAAAAATAGCGGAAATTATTAAAGAAAACAAGAATTTAGATAAAATACGACGAGACAATATAATTACAGGCAACTGCTGAAACAGGAGAGTAAACATGAGTATTCTGCCTTTTATGAAGAATTTGAGAAAGAAAAAGGAGGAGGTTTCAAGAGATTCCGCAATCGACAGAAACAGAAAAACGGAATCTGAAATCCGCCAGAGAGCGGGACTCGGAACGCGCACTCCGCAACTCAGAAGCGAACAGAACAAGGAAGCAGAAATCGATAGAAAAATCCAGGACGGCATAAAACAGCTGCAGGAAGACGGCAAACAGCCGAACGAATCACTGGGTCAGGTTGCAAAAGACGTTCTCATGAATGTCGACACCTTCACCGACCAGCAGGATTTCAACAAAATGGTTCCCGATGACTTCAGCGTCGACGACATGGAGATGCTTTTCAATGTTCTCGGCGACGACTTCAGCATCGACAAGAGCATTCACATAAATCAGTCCGTTCCCGATGAAACCGAGACCGCGGCAGCCGCAGCCGAAGGAGTTCCGAGCCTGAAGAAGAGCCTTTCGTCAACTTCGCACGAAAGAGGAAGAAAGGATCCGCTCAGAATGTACATGATGACGATCGGAAACGTTCCGCTGCTCACGAAAGAGGGCGAAGTCGAAATCGCTAAAAGAATCGAAAGCGGCGAAAAGGATGTAATCAAGCTGCTTTTAGACTTCTTCATCACCTTCAATGACATAATCCACATTCCTGAAAGGGTCGCAAACGGTCAGATCAATATAAAGGACGTTGTCCGCGAGCAGGAGGACGAAATCGACGGAGACGGTGACGACCTTACCGAAGACGATGACGACGACGATCTTGAAAACGAAAAAATGCCCGAAGACGATCCCGAAGACGACGAGGACGATGATGAAGCCAAAGAGGCTCAGAACGCGAAGAAGTCGAAGCAGACTAAGGCACAGGCCCAGAAGGAGCAGAAAAGCAGGGAGAGAAACCAGACCCTCATCGACGCCGTAACGGAATGCATCGACAGACTCAAGGCGAAAGACAGGGAAAAGAAAAAACTGCTCCGCCAGCTGCAGGAAAATCCGCGCCTCAGATCGGAAGTCAAGAAGAAGACTCTGGCCAGTCTCGATGCCGTAATCGACGAAATGGTCTCGATAATCATCGAAATGAAGCTCAACAAGCACTATCTCGACTCCCTTTCCGAGAAAATCAGAAGCTACGAGGAAAAGGCGAAACAGCTTCAGAACAACATCCGCGTCGTCGAAGAAAGCATGAACATGACGTTTGAAGAGATGGGACAGATAATCGCCAATCCGAAAGATTTTCCGCTTGTTGACGCGAACGTCATGCACATCAACGAAAAATACGCCCTCATCAACCAGACGAAACGGAGTATCAAGAAACTTGAAGCCGAAACGCAGCTTTCGATCGAAGAACTTACCGCGAATTCCAAAAAACTCAGAATCGCGGAAGAGGCCGTACGCAACGCGAAAAACCAGCTTATCCAGGCAAATCTGAGGCTCGTCGTCAGCATCGCGAAGAAATACAACAACCGCGGACTCGACTTCAAAGACATAATCTGCGAAGGAAACATGGGACTTATCAAGGCCGTCGACAAATTCGAATACCACCGCGGCTACAAGTTTTCGACCTATGCGACATGGTGGATCAGACAGTCGATAACGAGAGCTATCGCCGATCAGGGCAGAACGATAAGAATTCCCGTCCACATGATCGAAATGATGAACAAAATCAATAAAACCATAAAGGAACTCACAAATAAAAACGGTTTCGAGCCGAGCATCGCAGACGTTGCAAAGCAGATGAACCTTCCCGAAGACAAAATCAGAAAGGTATGGCGCAGCGCGAGAGAGACGATTTCGCTTGAAACTCCTATCGGCGAGGACGAAGACAGCCAGCTTCAGGATTTCGTCGAAGATCCGAGAACCCTGAGCCCGGAAGACTATACGGCGCGCCAGAACATGGCCGAAATCATCCGCGAACTCTTCCACGGACTCACTCCGAGAGAGGAGAAGGTCATAAGAATGCGTTTCGGAATCGGCGAAACCGAAACCTTCACCCTTGACGAAATCGGCAAGGAATTCGGCGTAACCCGTGAAAGAATCAGACAGATCGAGGCCAAGGCGGTCATCAAGCTCAAAAAGATGCTGAAGGGCAAAAAGACTTCATGGGACGATTTTATGTAATTAATTTGGAGGGATCTATGGAAATCATTAACAAAATCGAAACAGCTTTAACTTTTGACGATGTTCTTTTAGTGCCGCATTATTCCGAAGTTCTTCCGAAAGACGTGAACATTACGTCAAGACTCACGAAAAACATCGTCCTCAACACTCCGTTTATGAGTTCGGCTATGGACACGGTCACCGAAGTCGACACCGCAATCGCAATGGCACGTCACGGCGGAATGGGCGTAATCCACAAAAACATGACGATCGAGGAACAGGCTAAACAGGTCAAAATGGTAAAGCGTTCTGAAGCGGGCGTCATAACGAATCCTATCACGATAACGCCGAACGAAAGCATATCCGACGCGCTTGATCTCATGCAGTCGAACAGAATTTCGGGCATTCCGGTCATAGAAAACGACAAGCTTGTCGGCATAATCACGAACCGTGACCTCCGTTTCGAAACGAACATGGAAAAGAAGGTCGGCGAACTGATGACGAAGAACCTCGTCACCGTAAATGAGAATTTCCCGATGGACGAGGCGAAATCCCTGATGCACGCACACAGAATCGAAAAACTGCTTGTCGTCGACAACAACGGCGGTCTGGTCGGGCTCATCACGACGAGAGATATCGAAAATCAGGAGAAGTTCCCGAATGCGGCAAAAGACAGATATTCACGTCTTCTCGTCGGTGCAGCCGTAACTCCGACTTCGGCAGGTTACGACCGCGCGGCCGAACTTGTCAAAGCTGGTGTCGACGCACTCGTTCTCGATTCGGCTCACGCACACTCGAAAAACGTAATTACCGTTGTTAAAGATTTCAGAAAATTCTATCCCGAAGTTGACATAATCGCCGGAAACATCGTTACCGCTGAAGCTGCCGAAGAGCTTTTCAAAGCGGGCGCTGACGTCGTAAAAGTCGGTATCGGACCGGGCTCCATCTGCACGACGCGAATCGTCGCAGGTGTCGGTTATCCGCAGCTTTCGGCAATCATGAACGTCGCTCCTGTCGCCAAAAAATACGGAAAAACGCTCATCGCAGACGGCGGAATCAAATATTCGGGCGACATCGTTAAAGCGATCGCTGCAGGTGCCGACGCAGTCATGATCGGCGGAATGTTCGCAGGAACGGCAGAAGCTCCGGGCGAAATCGTCCTTTATCAGGGCAGATCATACAAAATGTACCGCGGAATGGGCTCACTCGGCGCAATGAAGAAAGGAAGCAAGGACAGATACTTCCAGGACAACGTCACCGACGCGCAGAAATTCGTGCCGGAAGGAATCGAAGGAAGAGTTGCTTACAAAGGACCTATCGCTGACACAATCTATCAGCTTGCAGGCGGCCTGAAATCGGGTTTCGGATACCTCGGTGCTGAAAATATCAAAATGCTCCGCGAACACGCTCAGTTCGTCCAGATCACGAACGCCGGATACCGCGAAAGCCATGTCCACGATGTCACGATTACGAAGGAAGCACCGAATTATAGAACCGAAAACAATTAATAAAATCGAGAGGTTGCATGAACGATCGAAGCAAAGAATGTTTTTTGGGACACCCGAAAGGGCTGTTCGTGCTGTTTTTTACGGAACTTTGGGAACGCTTTTCGTTTTACGGAATGAAGGCGATCCTCGTGCTTTACATGGTAGCGTCAGTCGAGGACGGCGGACTCGGCTGGAGCGACGCGAAGGGACTCGCGATCCTCGGTTACTACCAGCTTCTGGTTTATCTGATGTCGGTTCCCGGCGGATTCGTTGCCGATAAAATTCTGGGACAGCGCAAAAGCGTTTACCTCGGCGGACTTCTTCTCTGCGCAGGCCACTTTCTCATGGCTTACCCGCCGGTATGGGCTTTCTACGGCGCTCTCGGGCTCATAATTCTCGGCGTCGGACTGCTCAAACCCAACATTTCGACCATGGTCGGTGAGCTTTATCCCGACGGAGACCCGAGAAAAGACGCAGGTTTCACGATCTTCTACATGGGTATAAACGTCGGTGCGTTCGCTGCCGGAATCGCCGTCGGCTGGCTTGCATACAAATACGGCTGGCACTGGGGATTCGGTCTCGCGGGCGTCGGAATGCTCGCCGGTCAGGCGGTTTACGCATACGGACAGAAATATCTCGGAACTGCCGGACAGCTCAAAACCAAGTCTGAAAACGGCGCGGTGGCTGAAAAACAGCCGCTCACTCCGCTTGAAAAGAGAAAAATCGGACTTGTTCTTTTCTCCTTTTTCATCGTCATCATCTTCTGGGCTGCCTACGAACAGGCGGGCGGACTGCTCAACCTCTACACCGACCGCTACACCGAGCGCAACTTCTTCGGATTTGAGATCCCGACGGCGTGGTTCCAGTCGCTCAATCCGCTTTACATCATGATTTTCGCTCCTGTAGTCGCGGCATTCTGGGTATTTCTGGCGAAACACAAAAAGGAACCTTCCGCAATCATGAAAATGGGACTCGGAACTGTCATTCTCGGCATCGGATTCATCTTTATGGTCGGCGCATCGCTTGAAAGAGGCGGTGACGAAACGGTAAAAAGCAGCGCTCTCTGGCTCTGCATGGCATATTTCTTCAACACGATAGGCGAACTCGCACTTTCGCCCGTTTCGCTTTCATTCATCACGAACATGGCTCCTAAGCGGATGACTTCGCAGATAATGGGCTGGTACTTCGCAGTAACAGGCATCGCGGCATGGCTCGCTTCCAAAATCGGAACACTTGCCGATGTTCTGGGCGAACTTTCGGTATTCTCTCTCATTGCCGCATTCACGATAGTCCTGGGAGCTCTTCTGATGATCGCTGCACCGAAAATCAACAAAATCGCGAATATTTCCGAGTAGCTGCCTTTACATTGCGCCGGAATTGACTAAAATCTTTTGATTTTAAGTTTTTTATGAGGTTGACATGAAAAGATTCCTTATTTTGACAGCAGTTTTATCCGCTTTCCTTATGGTTGTTTCATGCGGCGGAAATGATAGAACGGAAAATGTCGAACAAAATGACAATGATGAGGCTGACGATCGGGATGAAACGGACGACAGTGATAAAAATGACGAGGACGGGAGCGGCAATTCAGACTGCAGTGAAAGCGTCGCCGAAACAGATTTAAAAGGCTCGGTTTTCGAAATGCCGAAGATAAATCCTTCCGGAAATATTCCTCTGAGTGCGGCCGTTCCGATGCAAACCGCCGGAATCGCGAAAGTTTCGGTCAGAATCGCCGACAAAGATCCGGACAAAAAGCAGTTTTCGCGCGAATACGACATTCCGGATGATGCGGCTGAAACGGTTCAAATTCCCGTTTTAGGGCTTTTTCCGGCATATAAAAACCAAGTTACGGTAACAGCTTCGGACAAAGACGGCAGAACGGTCGATGAAAAGACTTTCGGAATCAAGACATCATGCCTTCCGAAAGATTTCCCGAAAATCAAAGTTTCAGGCACGATAGATTCAGGCTGGACGATGGTCAACTGGCTGCGCACACCCCGTTCGAGAACCGAAATGAACGGGATCGCGCTTGACGAACAGGGAAGAGTCCGCTGGTACAGCGATCTGGCATTTCCAGTATGTTTTCCGATAGTTATCAAGGACGAAACATTCTACTGCGGCGGCGGAGAAGGTGAAACGCATGTCACAAGATACGATTTCATGGGATACGTTCTTGAAGACATAGACGTCGCTCCGCTCGGCTACAGAAACGTTCATCACGAAGTTTTCATCAAGCCCGACGGCAACTATCTCATCGGCGTTGACAAGGCTGACAGCGGATATATCGAAGACAGAGTCATCGAAATCAATCCTGCTGATCCGGCCAATCCGCAGCTTCGCGGCGCGTGGAATCTCAACGATACCTTGCCGGATGTTGCCGATCTCTTCATCGACATGCAGCCGGCGAGCACCGAAATTCCGGGGCAGACGAACAATCCGATCCACCACAACGCGATTTTTTACGACGAATCGGACGATTCGCTAATCGTCGGATCGCAGACTGCCGGAATCGTAAAACTGACACATTCCGGATATGTGAAATGGTATCTGGCGCCGCATCTTTTCGCTCTTATCGACGATGCCGACAATGACGGAAAAAGCGATTCCTTCACGGCTAAATATGATCCGGCGAACCAGATGACATGGACCGGCGACTACTCTCAGGAAAAAGACGGCAAAACAGTTGCCGGCGAAAAATATGTCAACAAGAGGGCTCCGATAAACGGAATCCCCTACAAGGTATATTCCGATTTCGAATTCTCCTACCCCGAATTCCTCCTCACTCCGCTTGACAAAAACGGCAGCGAAATCGAAGACTTGTCCGTCAAGCAGGGTTTTGCGTCCCACGAAGACTTTTCGTGGCCTTTCCGCGCACACAACCCGACGATCCTCAAAAACGGAAACATCATGATTTTCGACAACGGTCTTGCGAGAAATTTCAGCACCATCCCGATTTCGCAGAAACATTTCAGCAGAGTCGTCGAATACAGAATCACTCCAGACAAGGACGGTTACGGCGGAACGATCCGGCAGATCTGGGAATACATTCTGGAAGACGACCCGATGTGGTATTCGATGAGCATAATCGTAAGCGGCGCTAACGAACTTGAAAACGGCAACCGTCTCATAACTTCAGGGTCTCTCGGCTCTTCGTTCATCCCCGAAATGTTCAGAAAGGCCTACGGCGACGGTCCGGTAGGAGCATTCATCGTTGAAGTCGATCCGAAAGACAATTCAGAGAAAAACAGAATAACACTGGACAGATACATCGATGACGACTACCCGGTAAACGAATTTTCCGCATTCCGCGCATACCGTTTTGAAATTTCGGCTTCATTGAGATAGAAAATGAAAAAAATCGTTTTTGCAGCCGTCTTTCTTATTTTTTGTTCAATAAGTGCGCAGGATGAAACGCAGATTTTTACGGCACAGCTTTACAATCAGGCAGCACTGCTTCTTAACAGCGCGAAAAGCCAGTGCAAAAAACTTTCCGAAGAAAATCAGTCACTTGCGAATGCGGTTTCCGAACTTTACAAAAAGGCCGAACAACACAAAAACGTAGCTGTCAACGTATTTGCAAACTCAGATTACCTTCTTAAATTCCTGCAGGAGCGCATCGACAGAACCTGCGGACTTGTCGAAATGGCCAACAACGAGTCGGTCAGGCTTATAATTGCGCAGGAATTCGATCTTCTGCTCGCGAAAAAAAGGCAATCCGGAAGTTTCGAGGATTTCATCGACAAAATTTTCGGCACGGAATATGCAAAACTGCTATATCTCGCGACTTCGGTTTCATCACTCGAAAAAATGTACAAAAAATGGGCGGAAAAAATGGTTTCGGAAAGAAAAGATATGAAGAAAACCATCTCGAACATCGCCGAAGCGAATACCGAATTGAAACGTGAACTGACTGATTTTACAAAGACTTTTAAACTTTATTACGAAAAAACCTTTAAATAATCCGGAGGAATGATGGCTAAAAGAGAAGTAAGTCTCGGAAAAGTAGTTCTCATGCACCTTTCCCTGATTCTGATATGCGCGATCGTTATTTATCCCGTTCTGTGGGTAATAAAAATGGCTCTTTCGAGCGGCCAGGGATTTTCGCTTTCGGCCAATCCGATTCCGACGGAATTCACCTTGAGCAACTTCAAGGACGTCATTTTCACGACCGATTCAAACGGAAACTGGCTTTTCGGCAGACAGTTTCTGAACAGCGTCGTCATTTCTGCGGCGACGACCCTGCTCGGCATAACACTTGCAACTACGGCGGGTTACGCATTTTCGCGTTTTGAATTTCCGGGCAAGAACTTCGGTATGAAGATGTTTCTCGTGAGCCAGATGTTTCCGGGCGTAGTCATGGCGATCCCGCTTTACATCCTGCTTGACAAGCTCGGTCTTCTCAACAGCATGGCGGGGCTCGTTCTCGTCTATTCGA
Source organism: bacterium (assembly GCA_017961325.1). Classification (GTDB taxonomy): domain Bacteria; phylum UBP6; class UBA1177; order UBA1177; family UBA1177; genus UBA1177. The sequence continues at coordinate 71,638 of JAGCXM010000015.1, forward strand.
CAACGGCGATCCCTTTCTGCGTCTGGATGCTCAAAGGATATTTCGACACGATTCCGAAGGACCTTGAGGAGGCTGCCCTCATGGACGGAGCTTCGCAGTGGACGATTTTCATAAAAATAGTCATGCCGCTCGCCAAACCTGCGATAGTCGTCACGGCGCTTTTCAGCTTCATGACGGCCTGGAACGAATTCATCCTTGCGGCAACATTCCTCGGCGATGAAAGGGCATTCACCCTTCCCGTAACGCTGCAGCACTACGTCGGAAGCTATTCGACCGAATGGGGACACTTCGCTGCCGGAGCGATAATCGTCTCACTTCCCGTTATGATTCTGTTCTTCATCCTGCAGAAAAGCCTTATCGGCGGACTTACCGCCGGCGGCGTGAAAGGATAGCCGTAATTTAAAAAATCTGCTAAATTTCAGGAAATTCCAGCGTTTTCGGAATAAAAAACGTGTTGTAAAGATGGATGGCGTATGAATCGGTCAGACTCGCGATAAAATCGGCAACCGTCGTCTCCCTGTCTTCGGATATCGGAATGAAATTCGAGTTGACAAGAATTTCGTAATTTTCGGAAAAATGTTTGAAAAGAGCGGAAATGATGTGTTCCGCCTTTGCAAACTCCTTTCTGATAGCCGGAAGTTCATAGACGTTGGAAAACATAAAATTACGCAAATCATCAATAATTCCGACCATTTTATCTGAAAAACGAATGATTTTCTCATTTGCCGAAATTGCTTCGAAACTGTTGTAAATGAGGTCGGTCGTCATCGCGTTTATCCGCTGCGAGCCGCGTTCACCCAGAACATCGCGGTGCGGAACATCCTTAACTTCAAGAAATCCGCCCCGGACGGCATCGTCAATATCGTGGTTGAGATAGGCTATAATATCGGAAAAGCGGATGATCTGACCTTCCAGAGTTTCCGGAATCCCCGTTTTTTTGATGAGCGGTCCCTTCCCTTTCGAATGAAGAACGATTCCGTTGCGGACTTCGTGGGTCAGATTGAGCCCTTGACCGTTTTTTGCAAGAAAATCAACGACTCTTAGGCTCTGCTGCTCGTGCCTGAAGCCGTTTTTGAGCAGTTTTCCCAAAGCTCTTTCTCCGGAATGACCGAAAGGAGTGTGCCCGAGATCGTGTCCCAGACCGATAGCCTCGGTCAGCGATTCGTTGAGAAGAAGTGCCTTTGCCACGGTTCTGCCTATCTGGGAGACTTCGAGCGTGTGTGTCAGGCGGTTGCTGTAGTTGCTCCCTTTCGGCGAAAGAAAAACCTGCGTTTTGTCACCCAGTCTGCGGAAAGCCTTGGTATGGACGATTCTGTCGCGGTCGTGCTGGAACGCAGGACGGATGCTGCACGGCTCTTCGTAATGCAGACGGCCTTTCGACTGCGAACTCAGCGCCGCCGCCCACGAAAGTTCGCGTTTTTCTATCTCTTCAAGATGTTCACGGATGTTTTCTATCATGTTTGCCTCCTCTTATCTAATCAGGGAATTGCGGTTATTCGCCGCAAAAACATATCATTATAATGAAATATGACGAAATAGCGACAAAAAGAGGTTTAGTCTTTCAACGTAAAGTTAAAGTGTAAAATTTCAAGGAAGCGCGAATATTTTTTTGCTTTTCACCTCTTTTTATAGAAGATTTTCAGATGTTTAAGTTTACGGAGGTGAAAATGCTCAATTCATTCAAATTTTTGGCAGTTTTGTTAATGATTTTCAGTTTCATTTCCTGCTCCTCATCCAAATCTGTCAATGATTCGGACGCTGTTCCGGATGCAGATTCAGATGGAATAGGAATCGTTGAAGAGGACACGGATTCAGAAGAAGATTCGGATTTTATTGATGATTCAGATGGAAAACCGGATGCTGATGCGGATCAGGACACAGATTCAGATATACCTGAAACAGTGGAATGCCTCGATCTGCGCTACAACGAAAACACGATCAAAACTCCGTTTCCGTTCAAAGATGCAAACGGAAAACCGACTTTCTGTCGTCCGGGCTGCGACACACCGACTGAAAACGATCCGCAGTGTGTCCGCAACATCTGGGAATGGGATAACTGGAGCGAATATCAAGTTTATCTTAAAGCGGAAAAGGAAAATCCCGGGCAATATCCTGAACGTGAATGCTACCCGTGGCCATGTAAAATTCCGGACACTGACACCAGTATAGAAAGCGGATTAAGAAGTATATGTGATAGAAACATTACTGTTCATAGATTTTACGCCGATTCTGGAACTGTTTGGACACACGGTATGAGTGATGGTGTTGCTGGTATGGCACTGTTTCATTCTGGCAGGATTGTTGAATATGATCCTCAAAAAGATGAATTTATGATTTTAGGGAAAAAAAGTGCTCCTTTCTTTTTCAATCATGGAAGATATATAGTTTCGGTTTTTGATTCATATCCAGTTGATAATCTCAATTACAAATCTTATGTTATTTCTGTTTTAAAAAAAGGAGATGAATATTTCTACGAATTTGTTTATGATAACGAAAACCACAATGCATTTTTCTCGCGGCCGCCTTTTGTCGGCAAAGACTGGGCTTTAATTCAGGTATGTGAAGGCAAAGGAGGTAAGTGCGATGTTAAATATGCAAAAGCTGATAACTGGGAATGGCACAGCCTCAATATCGGCAAGGTTCAGGAAGGAAACATCGTTGACGACAGGCTTTCTTTTATCATTCATGATGGTATTGCTGAAAGACAGATATACTACTGCGACCTGAGCAAATATCCTTCGAGCATAAAAGAGTGCACAAAAGTGACGAGAAAACTTGATAGCGGCTATGAACTCGGTCACAGCCCCAGAATTGATGAAAATGACAAAAACAGACTTGTTTTTTACAGCTACACACTGCCCGGAGGAGTTCTCGTTGAGGTCAAGTTTGAAGACGGAAAAGAACCGGCTTATAAAGAAATAGTTGTCGGAACTTTGGCAAGTCCGCAGAAAATAGAGGGCAATCTGATAATGGCGACATCTGTTTTACCGTTGCCTGTTGAAGAAGCAAACGGCAATCTTACGGCTTGTTTTTACCGTTTTGACAAAAACAAACTTTACTGTCCCGTAAAACATGACTGGCCGACTCAGGACATGGCCTTTCCTACATTTTCAGGGAAGTGGCAGTTATACAAAGGAGAAGTGTCATTCACTATTAGGGATTGGGAATGTTACTGCAAAGAAAACAATGTCTGTCCGTTTGAAGAATAATTTAATTATTGGAGATTTGTCATGAAAAGAATAATGTTTTTTATTCTGTTTTTAGGATTTTTTGCGAATTTATTCGCTGTGGAATTTACCTTTAATTTATCAGAAAAAAATGTTTCTGTTCAAAACGACAATGGTTTGGCTGTATTTGACTGGAGTAATGCTTTTTATCTCGCGTCTCCGGGCAATCCGGCTCTTCCTATCTACACTGTTGAGTTCATTTTGCCGGATGATGCAGACATCAATTCGCTTTCTGTAGAAATTAACCCTTTGACAGAAGTCCTTTCCGAAAGTTTTGATGTCGCACCGACTCCACCGATAGAAATGGGCGATGATTTTGAAAAATACTGGCCTAATCAGGAAAACATTGATGAAAACGGCAGAAACCGATTGATTTACGGTGGAAACGGAATAAATGTGTTTAACGGATTCCTGCATCAAAATGACAACTGGATAAAAAAAATAATTCATGGCAAGTGGAAATCTGTCAAATATGTAAAGGTATATGTCCGTGCTTACGATTGGAATCCGGCAACAAAAGAATTGAAAAAACTGACTGGCGGCACTTTGACAGTTTCCGTTAATTCATCAAAAAATACGATTGCCTTATCGCATTTTTCACCTACCGCAGCCATGACTCTCGGAAATCTCATGCAGAACATGGTAAATCAAGACCAGATAAGAATTCAAAACATAAATCCGTTAGGAAATTCAAGTCTTTATTCCTATACTCAAGGACTAAAAGAATTCAGTACTTTTGCAGCATCAAAAAAGAAACGAGACAGTCTTTATATAATCACCACTAATCATATAAAAAATGATTCAAAAATGCTGAATCGTTTCATAGATTCCAAAATAAACAGAGATTTTGATGTTTATATTGTAACAGAAGATAAAACCGACATTTACAACAAAGGGAAAACAACGATTTCTGAAGGATGGCAGGATTTAAATATCCAGCAAAGAGCGGATCAGATAAGAAATTACTTAACACATGACGACCGTTATGAAGGAATAGACTATCTTTTACTTATAGGGAATCCTCATCCAGGGAGTTGCCAGGGAGCTCCGGCATTCAATAATCTTAACAATATGAATAGACAAAGTGATTGCATATATGACGGCACAGATGAAGGCGACATTCCGATGAAGTGGATAAATATTCACGCATCTTCGACATGGTCAGGATTTTGCCGCAACAACAATGGAAATCCGTGTGCGCGTATCAATCGATTTTTGGCAGAAGACTTGCGAAGGGCGATGCCTTCAGACCGTTATTTTTCAGTCTTGTCCGGGAATTGGAATCCCAACAATGACGATTGGATAGGAGATGGAGAAGACGGTGACGCAGATGATAATGCAGAAGAGTTACACAATCTGGAGATTAACAACGATGTTATTCTTGGTAGAATTCCGGTTTATAATAATATTGCCGAGCTTGACAGATATCTTCAAAAAGTTATCCGATATGAAAACACTCTAAAGACTTTTATTCCCCCTACTATTAATAACGTCCAAAATCCGAATGCAGATACTATTGAAACACTAAGGCATAAGGTTTTTGCCATGGCTGATTATAAGGATAACCATGATGGGTGGGATGAAACTCCTAATTGGTTGTTTGCTAAAAAATTAAATAAGTTTTTGTCAGGTAATCAATTTTTTACTTACAGATTTATGTTAAGAAACGATGATTTATCGGGTTGGACGTATCCCGTAGGGTCTGACTTTTGTAATGTCGCAGATAAAGACGGTTTTAAGGACAATCCTGATCCTCCCACTCCCAATCTTCCTCCTAATCTATGTGAGGTCAACAAACATTATTCCCGTTATTACAATGCTAATCTTAATAATGATCCGAATGACCCTGATGACAGCGATAATATAATTGATGCTAATAGTGTAATCATAAATACTTTGCGTCGTAACAACAATGGTGATCTTATCTGGTCAGGTGATCAGGCAGCAGACGAGTGGCGAGATGGTAAATACGGTATTGTCCTGTGGAGTTCTCATGGAAATAGAAGAGGAGCCATAATTGATAATGGTGATATTGGTATTTTAGAGGATTATTACTCAGTTCATACTATCCAAGACAGCTGTGAGGTGGGTTGGCCGGAAGATTCAGACAATTTTGCAGTTTCTCTTTTAAGAAACGGTGCTATAACAACTGTTGCAGCAAATAGAAATACTTATGGGGAGCTCACAAATTTTGTTGCGCAAACAGGAAGATTCGAACACAACGACTCAACTTTTGAAGATTGGGATGCACAAGCAATAGTCTTCAAATATGCAGAAAGTATAATAAATCACCGAGACGCCGGAACAGCCTTTTCAGAGGCACTAAATTCATTTGAATTCAGTAAATACAAACGTCATGCTATTTTGTTTACTTTTTATGGAGACCCGACAATAGGTCCTGAAACTTGGCAAGATAATGGAAATGACAGGGATAATGACGGAGTTATTGATGAATTTGACAATTGTCCATTATACCCTAATCCAGATCAATCTGACGGAGATTTTGACGGCATTGGGAATGATTGTGACAACTGTCCTGATGATTATAATCCTTTTGTGGGTGAAGGACCTGCATATCAGGAACTTTTTGCCGCAAGACGTCAAGGAGCTTCATACAAAGCGGAATTTTCTCCTTTCTTCGGTTATTTTTCATCTGACAGAAAATCTTACATTTGGCAGCCGGATCACGACCTTGACGGCATTGGGGATGAGTGCGATTTTGATGACCCGAACAATAACAATGACGGATTTTTCTATTCCCAAATAACGGATGTAAAAGGAATAAATTCAGACTTTGAAGATATTTGGCGTATGGGAATAAAAATAAATGATAGAGCCGAAATCACACTTAAAATGCCGGAAAACAGCGGCTCGGGAAGCCAGAAATGCCTATACGGATGTCCTGTAGCAGTGCATTTCTGTGCAATAGACTATAATCAAAAAAATTTAGAAGATCATTGGGGAGAAGACGGTTATTGCACGACAACAGAAAAAACGGAAAATCCGCTTTATAAAAACACAGATTTTTCATGTCATTTCGGTTTCAGTCACGGAATGGATGATTACAGCGATCTGGCTGTTAAAAGTTGGAAAAGGAGAATCAGTGCATGGAGCGGTTCTTATGACAATTTAGAGCGGTATTTTGAAATTCCAGGAAATGATCCTGCTCGGAATTTCGTAACAATCAATACAGGTTCTCCATTTCCGACAAAGGTCAACTGGTTCTGGAAAAGAGACTGGTACAATCAAAACGAATGTTTCAGACCTGGTCTGCAGTTTTATGATTCCGACTTGTGCAAAAGTTTGAGAACGGCCGGAGAATACAACAAGGAATTCACGATGTATTATGCACTCTCGACAAATGTGGCGAATGTTTCAATTGACAGCAACGGACAGCCCGTAGGTTCAAACAGCACATACTCATACTTTGACACAGATCAAGATATAGATAGAGAAGTTATTGATCCATCGTATTTCCATACAACAGAAAAAGCAGCAAGATCCTTCCGTTACGGATACGGCGGCAGCAATACCGGAACAATGGAATTGAATTTTTATAAGAAAGATTGGACTCCTGATACTCCGCCGCAAATTGAACCGATAGAAAAGGAATACTGCATTTCCTGCTATTGGAATGTTCCGCCGCACTTTATTTTTGATGAATACGGAATGCCGCTCCCTGATGCAGAAAGGTACCATTTAGGACGCTGGTCTTTAATGAAAACCGCTGAAAAAAGTTATGATTTTTCATCGCAGCAGCTTTATTTCCCGAAAACGATGAATATTCTTGCCGAAGTTGACAATCAGGCAATGTTCGCCGTAACAACAAACAACGCTGAGAATAAAAAAACAGCGGAATACGAACTCCGTTTTAATACAAAGGCCAGCGGAGCTGAATGGAGCAAAATAGGTGTAATCAGCAATTGGGATAACTCGATCCGTTCTCTTAAAGCTGCAACTGAAAAGAACAGGAGCATCTATTTTATCGCTGTTTCAAGTGATATGCTTAAACTCATTGTAATTATTCCGCCTGAACTTTTGTATTCCGGCAATGTCTGCGAACAACCTTATCCAATATACATTTTGCGGCAGTTAGAAGTGCCCCGGCTCAATAGAGACGGTATTCAGACTATCAAAATGCTGAATTTCGGAGATTCTATTTATGTCGTAGGTTCAAGCCGGGCAAATGAAACAGTCAAAACTTACAAAATCACGGAAGAAAACGAACTTGTGGAAGTAGAAGGATTGAATCCGCCAATAAGAAGCATTATAAACACTGCAAAATACGGGAAATATATATTCCTGATCGGTGGAGAGAATTATCAATCAGTGCAAATGAATGATATTTGGAGATTCGACACGGAAACAGAGACTTGGGAACAGATTCCGCTTACGCTTCAAGGCGATTTCAGAAAGGCAATTATCCAAATCGTTGACGGAAAATTTGTTGCTGCAAATCCGATAATTGACGGAAACACAACTCATCCGGCTTTTGAACTTGATCCGACAATTTCTGACATAAGCGATCTTGCCGACAGTCTGAATTATATTGAAATTCCGGTAACTGAAATTCAAAAAATTTCAAACGAAGCAAACTTCTGCCTCAACGAAACTGACAATTCAATTTTCCCGGGCATCACGAATGTTTACGGCGAATGCGTGAAAGTTGAGAACTACGACTTCGACGAAGTTACTTTCCCGGATTACAAGCTGAGTGTCGCAGGTTACAGAAACAGCCTATATCTCGGCGGTCTCACGGGAATCCGCAGAGTTGAAATCGGAGAGAACGGCGAAATCACAAAGAAAGAGATGATTTACAGCGGAGAATCGAACAATCTGGCAGTTTACGGCTATACGCTTTATGCTGCAAACTACAGTGAAATCGACATTTTCAAAATTGCCGAAGACGGCTCGATTGAAAGGAAATCATCAGTAAAAACAAATGACTGCCGGAATATCAGAATTGAAGGCGGCAAACTTTTCGCAGCCGAAAACAAACGTGTCAGAATATTTGATTTGAACGATCCTCTTTCACCGGAACTGCTGAAAACCATTTCACTCAGCAACACTGTTGAAGACCTCGAAATCACAAGTAACAAACTATTTGTTTACGAAAATCTGAACGGACTTCTGACAAGAAAGGGAAAAGTCACGGTTTTTGACGTTTCAGACACCGCAAATCCCGATAAAATCAATGAATTCAGTCAGTATTGCAACGATCCTGAGATGCAGAAATCCCGAGACAGCGTATATCTGGGTTGCAAGAACGGTGTCTTCAAGATCGGAGAAAACGGTTTGAAATCGGTAAGCGGTTCGAAGAACTATCTGCGTGAAGGTTACGCATTTGACGGAATCCTCTATCAGGTTTTCAGCGGAACTCTGCATGAATCCAGGGTAGAACCTGAAGAAACTGAAGAAGACGGGTGGTTCTAATTTAATGCGGGTGAACTGCCCGCGCTCCAACGAAATGCACTCAATCCGGCTGTAAGTCGGTAAAACGGACATTTTAACTTTATGCTGAGAAAACAGCTTTAATGGACTTTAATTTTTATAAAAGTATACTAAAATGTTTGTCGCGTGTGATTTACGGAGTTGAAAATGGAAGACAGACGGCAGAATAAAGACAGAAGAGATGATTTTCAGTTCAAGCTCCCCGACGACGAGCGGAGCAATATCGACAGAAGGCAGCGTGACCGGCGTACGAAAGAGCGCATTCCCGTAAAGATGTGGGTGCGCAACATCGACGGCTTTGCCGACTACTTTCAGCAGACAGGCAATCTGAGCGCTGACGGAATGTATATTTTTTCACCAAGCCCCTACTCCGTCGGAACTGTAATCGACATCGAATTTCAGGTTCCGGAAACCGACTACATCATCAAATGCGGCGCGGAAATCCTTCACTGCACCGAAGAAAACCAGATTTTCGGAGTGAGCGTGAAATTTACGAACGTTTCTGAAGCAGATAAAAAAATCATAACAAAAGCACTGGACACTATTCAAACAGTTTTATCATAGGTACGAAAATGGAACGGATTTATGCTGATGCACTCATCATAGGAAGCGGACTTTCAGGACTTTCGACCGCATTGAGCTTAGCAGAGAAAGGGTTGAAAATCGTTGTCGTAACAAAAGAGGCTATCGATGTCTCGAACAGCGCGAACGCTCAGGGCGGGATCGCGACCGTCACCGATTTCAATGTCGATTCGTTTGAAAAGCACATCAAGGACACGATCACGGCGGGAGCAGGACTGAACAACGAAAAGGCCGTCCGCTTCTTCGTGGAAAACGGTCCCGATGCAATCAAATATTTTGAAAAATTAGGCTGTCACTTCACCGAAAACGAAAAGGGCGAACTCGATCTCGGACGTGAAGGCGGACACTCTGAACGCAGGGTCGTTCATGCCGGCGACATTACCGGTTTCGAACTGATAAAAGTCGTCAAAAAGGCGGTTCTGCTTCACTCGAACATCACCGTTCTGGAAAACCACACCGCAATAGACGTCATAACCGAATCGAAGTTCATGAGCAGCGAAAACAACCGCATAATCGGTGCCTACGTTCTCGGCAGAAACGGAGAGATCCTTACTATCACGGCAAAAACGGTGCTTCTGGCGACCGGCGGCTGCGGAAAAGTTTATCTTTACACTTCGAATCCTGATGTTACCACCGGTGACGGCGTCGCAATCGGTTTCCGTGCCGGCGTTCCTGTCGTCAACATGGAGATGATTCAGTTTCACCCGACGATTCTATACCACGAAAAAATCAAGTCGATGCTGATTTCAGAGGCCCTGCGCGGCGAAGGAGGCGTTCTTATCAACAAAAAGGGTGAAACATTCATGGAAAAGTATCATCCGCTCAAATCACTCGCGCCGCGTGACATCGTTGCCCGCGCCATCGACCACGAAATGAAGATGAGCGGAGACGACTGCGTTTTCCTCGATATGACAAAACTCGACGGACACTTTCTTCAGCAGAGATTCCCGAATATCTTCAGAATCTGCATGGACGCGGGAATCGACATGCGGACAATGCCTATACCCGTCGTTCCGGCGGCACACTATTCATGCGGCGGTCTGCAGAGCGAACCGACGGGAAAAACCATCATTCCCGGACTTTTCGTAAGCGGCGAAGTCGCTCACACAGGTCTTCACGGCGCAAACAGACTTGCCTCGAACTCGCTTTTAGAAGCTGCCGTCATGGGGAAATACGTTGCAAAAGAAATTGTCGCATATATTGAAAATTATTCAGGAATTTGTCCTGAACCGCCGGAATGGAACTTCGGAGACGCCGAAGATGAAGACGAAAAAATCATAATCAAGCAGAATTGGGATGAAGTGCGCCACATCATGTGGAACTATGTCGGAATCGTCCGCAGCAACAAGCGTCTGGAACGCGCTCTGGCGAGACTCGAACTTATAAAACACGAAATCAACGAATATTACTGGAATTTCAAGGTTTCCCGTGACCTTCTGGAACTCAGAAACCTGACACTAGTAGCGGAACTTATTATAAAAAGTGCGATGAAAAGGAAGGAAAGCCGCGGACTTCACTTCAACATCGACTACCCTAAAATGCTTAAAGAAGCAAAAGACACGATACTTACACAAACTGAAATTTTTTAATTTTCGGAGGACGACATGAAAAAACTGCTAATTACCTTTCTCGCCGTTTTGATGGTGCTTTTCAGCACAAGCTGCGGAGGAAATTCATCAGACAAAAAAAATGATGAGCCAGCAGACAACAAAAACGATTCAGACACAACTGACGAAAAAAACGACTCTGACGAAGAAACCAAAGACGACACCGGTGACACAGAAACGGACGATGACGGAACAACTGCTCCGGAACCGACTGTTTTAACTGAAGAGGAAAAACTTGAAAGCATTAAAAATCTTGCGGAAGAGTATATCAATTTTGCACACGGAACAGGTGTCGTAGTAGGTTACGGCATCGATAAGCTCACTTCTTTTGCTCTCGGTGTCAGCAGTATCGGAACAAGTGAACCGCTTAAAACAGACCACCTCTTTGAAATCGGCAGCATAACCAAAAGCTTCACTGCCGTAACGATCCTTCTGCTTCAGGAAGAAGGCAAAATAAGTATCGACGACAAAATCAGCAAATGGTTCCCGGACTTTGAAAAAGGCGACAAAATCACCGTCAAAATGCTGCTCAACCACACCTCGGGCATCAAGGAAATGACCGAAATTCTCGATCCTGACAAAGTTATCGAGAATATTAAAGGCCGTTTCAATTTCGAACCCGGAACTGCCTGGGCAGACACGAATTCCGATTATATTTTAGCCGGTCTCATAATTGAAAAAGTCACGGGAAAACAGGCACACGAAGTGATCAGGGAAAAAATTCTCGATCCTTTCAAACTTAAAAACACTTTTATGAAAGGCTATGAAGAGTATCCGAAAAACAGCGAAGCAAAAGGTCACAACTTCAATAATGACGGAAAAATCATACCGTACGAACTGGACCGCAAAGCCTGGACCGCCGGCGGAATGGTTTCAAATGCTGCAGACCTTTTCAAATATGCAGACGATCTTTTCGGAGGAAAAATCCTGAAAGAAGAAAGCCTGGAGCTTATGCTGGCGCCCGTTGACGAAAAAACGCCTTATGGACTCGGCGTTCAGCTTTCAACCGGAACACACGGTGTTTTCTACACTCTCGCAGGAAATGCTTCCGCAGCAAAGAATATAGCCCAGTCACATTCACTGCTCGCTTACTATCCTTCCGACAGGACGAAACATATCATTCTGAACAACTTCCCCGACAACAAGGACATTGTCGTTCTCAACGACGAAATGGAATGGGTTCTCATCAACAACATTTTCGTCAAGGAAAGAAAGAATTCCCCGGATTGGGACACGTTGATTGACGGCGGTAAAAACACCCAGATTTTTGCCCTTTCGTCATTATACGTTCCCGGAATAGACTACGGTATCGGTTATTTCGCATATCCGGAAGACACTTACAGAAACTATTACTGCAAGCAGTACGTCAATGCTCAGATGAAACAGAAAACGGATGAAGACGATAAAGACGAAATCGAAAAAATCATAATAATTCATGATTGTCAGGAACCGAAAGAGTATGTTAATATCATGACCGAATACAAAATGCAGCGTACCAACATCTACATTGATTTCGAGGATTTCAAAAACGCAATCGAATCAAAAAAACCGATATCCAAATTCACCGTCGAAAAAGGAAACTACTCCATTGAAAACCTGACGATAAAAAGCGGCTGCTATACATTCGAGGATGACGGCAACGAAGACAACAAAACAATCACAATCTTAAAGGATGAAACTATTCCTGGCGCGCAGCTTTACCGTCTCTGGGGCAAGGCAAGTTTGACTAAAAGCACAAAAGGCTGCTACTGCTTTGAAAAAAACGAAGCCGGCGAACTCGAACAAGTTGAATGCAAATAATAAAAAAAACCTGCCGGTGCTTTCATTTTTGAAGAAATTCTTGAATTAAATTTGTTTGAAAGGATTCCGAAATGAAGAATTTTTTTATAGCCGTCCTAACTTTTTCGTTTCTCTTTTTCTGCATATCCTGCGGAAATTCATCAAAAAATGAAGAAAAAAAGCATGATACCGATGACACCGAAACAGACGACGTTGAAGAAGAAGACAATACGGAAGAACCTGACACTGACGAAAACGCTCAGCAGTTCTCGCCTGAAGACGAAGCGAAATTGGAGAGCATCAAAAATCTTGCTGAAGAGTATGTCAGATTCTCCCATGGAACAGGCGTTGTCGTAGGTTACGGAAAAGACGAACTGACTTCTATCGCTTACGGCATGCGCAACAGCGGAACTCAGGAACCGCTTTCGACAGACGACCTTTTCGATATCGGGAGCATCACTAAAAATTTCACCGCCGTTACGATGCTTCTGCTTCAGGAAGAGGGAAAAGTAGACCTCGACCAGACGATAGACAAGTGGTTCCCCGACTTTGAAAAAGGTGACATAATCACCGTCAGAATGCTGCTCAACCACACGTCCGGCATTCTGGAATGGAACGAATACGACGATCTGGAAGGCACTGTCGAAAAAGTCAACGGAAAATTCAACTTCGAACCCGGAACCGACTGGTCCTACAGCAACACCAACTTTATTCTGGCGGGACTTATCATAAACAGAATTACGGGAAAAGATGCGGTTGAAGTCATTCGTGAAAAGATCCTCGATCCGCTTGAAATGACACACACTTTCATGAAAAATTACGAAGAATATCCTCTTGAAGAAAAAGCCCACGGACACACGTTCGACGAATACGGGAACATCGTTCCCTACGAACTCAACGAAAAGTTTTGGACTGCCGGCGGAATCATTTCAAACGTTGAGGACATGTTCAAATACGCTCACGCCCTTTTCAACGGAGAACTTATTTCCGAAGAAAGTCTGAATCAGATGCTTGACATGGTCAAAGTTTCGAACATTCCTGTTTACGGGCTCGGAATAATGTACGGAAGCGGGCATCACTGCAAATTCTACTACCACGGCGGAGACGTTATCGTCACCTCCGCATTTGTTGCCTACTACCCGGAAACTGGCGAAATACACGTCCTTTTCAACAACGGCGGCAGCAGCTCCAGCACCCTCGCGATCCTCAATGACGAGATCGAATTCGTTCTCATGGACGGAGAAACCGCTGGAAGCACAAGTGATTTTCCGGATTGGGAAGAACTTATCAGCGAAGATGACGACACACAGGTTTTCGCACTTTACGCTCCGCTGCCCGATTACCCGGCTGAAGAGCTGAACGATTCTATCGGATATTTCGTCTATCCCGGAGACTACTATCCCGACTTTTATTGCGAGCATTATATGTTTAAATCCCAAGGCTACGTAAAAATCATACAGCAGTGCATGGAACCGTTGAGATATTACACTGACGATATAAAAGTCAGAAGAACCGACATAGACATGTATCTCAGCGAGTTCGAGGCGGCTGCGGAATCGGGTGAGGCGACACAGGAGTTCTATGTCACGAAATACGATTATTTCTACGATGCGGCAGGCGACTCCGTCACAAAAATATGCTATGACCTCGAGGAGAGCGATCCTGACAGATATATGACGATTTCAAGTGCTGTGCACCCGTCGAATCCTGAATTTTACCACATCTGGGGCAAGTCAAAAATGGCTGAAGCCGCAAGAGCGACAGGCTGCATCTGTCTGGATGAAAGCGGTAAGGAGCGCGAATGTACCGAAGAAGAACTTACGGATAATGAAAGCAGTATTCCGAATCTGCCGGCATTATTATAAACAACTTAAAGGAGACTAACATGAAAAAAATTATTGCTGCAATGATTCTCATTTCGATGGTTTTCTTCGGAGCAGCATGCGGAAGTTCATCTAAAAACGAAGAAAAACAGCCTGATACTGACGAAACTTCGGAAGATCAGGACTCCGAAAGTGAGGAAGAGGAAGATAACGAAGATGAAACAGACGATGTCAAGCCGGTTGATGACGGCGATGAGGAGGAACTGAAAGCGGTTACCCCGGAGGAAAAGCTCGAAAGCATCAGAAATCTTGCCGAAGAGTATGTCAACTTCGCTCACGGCACAGGCGTTGTCGTAGGTTACGGGACAGAAGAACTTACATCTTTCGCTTACGGCGTACGCAACAGCGAAACGAAAGAACCTCTGCAGGCGGATGATCTTTTTGAAGTCGGCAGCATCACTAAAAATTTCACTGCCGTAACGATGCTTCTTCTGCAGGAGGAAGGGAAAATCGACCTTGACCAGACGATAGACACATGGTTTCCAGACTTTGAAAAAGGTGACATCATCACCGTCAGAATGCTCCTCAACCACACTTCGGGCATCAAGGAAATGACCGAAATTCTTGATCCTGAAGATATTGTCGAAAACGTCAACGGACGCTTCAACTTCGAACCCGGAACTTCATGGACATACATCAACGCTAACTATGTTCTTGCCGGTCTCATCATGAGCGAAGTCGCAGGAAAACCGGCGCATGAAGCAATCCGTGAAAAAATAATCGAACCGCTCGGTCTCACACACACTTTCATGAAAGGTTTCGAAGAACATTCCGGAGATGAGGCAAAAGCTCACGGTCACGCCTACGACGCTTACGGAAACATCGTTCCCTATGAATATGAGCACAAGGCATGGACGGCAGGGTCTCTCGTTTCAAATGTCGAAGACCTTTTCAAATACGGCAAAGCCCTTTTCAACGGCAAAATTCTTTCGGAAGAGAGCATGAACCAGATGCTCGACATCGTCGAACTTCTTGAAGAACCCGTCTACGGTCTCGGCACGCAGTATGGCATTGGTTCGCACAGTGAATTTTACGGTCACGGCGGAGACGTTTTCGCATCGCACTCCATGCTTTACTACTACCCTGAAACCGGCGAAATCCACATAATCCTTAATAATTTCAATGAAAGCAAGGATATGTATGTCCTCAACGACGAAATCGAATACGTTCTTATGGATGACAACGGTGCAAAAAAGAAAACCGATTTCCCCGACTGGAACGAATTGATTGACAATGATGAACATACGCAGATTTTTTCACTTTATTCAATCATGCTTGATGAATCCAATTATACCGATTACGGGATCGGTTACTTTGCATACCCCGAAGATGAGTATATTAACTACTACTGTCAGAACTATATGTTCAAATGGAAAGGCTACGGAAAAACCATCGTAAAAATCGCTTCTGAGTGTATCGAACCAAAAGAATATTACGTTGGTCCGTTCAAAGTTCAGCGAACAGACATCGATATGTATCTCGAAGACTTCCAGATAGCAATCCGTACCGGTAAGCCGACACACGAATTTTATGTCACTAAATACGATTATCTTTACGATCTTGAGAATGAATTCGTTTACAAAATCTGCTACCACCTTGAAGAAAGCGATCCCGAAAAATATATGGTGATTTCAAAAGATACCAACCCCTCAAAAACTGATTTTTATCACGTTTGGGGAAAAACAAAAATGGATAAAAGCAAAAAACTTGTCGGCTGCCTCTGCTACAGACAGGACAACACAGAACGAGAATGCACCGAAAACGATGAATATCCGCCGAAAGAGGAAACCGAAAACGATGATGAGTCGGACAATGACGAAATCACGGAAAACGATTCAGATCTGACCAATCCTGACGAGGAAACCACGGACGAAGATCCGGACACGCCAGAAACTGACAAGGAAACCACTGAAAACGATTCAGATCCGATCAATCCTGATGATGAAACCACGGATGAAGATTCGGACACGACGGAACCTGACGAAGAATTTTCCGACGAAGACTGTTGCGCCGGATAACGATTATTCGCACCGTAACGATGCCGTTATAACGGGATACCGGCGGCACGGATCAAAATCACGATTTTCCGACGGTACAAATTTACGGCGGAAAAATTATTTTAAAGTTTTTTCGAAACTGTCTTTCAGCGTGACGATTCTGTTGACGACGATTTTTTCCGGCGTCGAATCCTTGTCGATGCAGAAGTAACCTACTCTCTCAAACTGGAACTGCCTGCCTGTCTCAAGGTTCCTGAGGTTGGTTTCGGCATAGGCATCGACGATCTGAAGCGAATTCTTGTTCATGTTTTCTATGAAATCGTGGCCTTCCTCGACTTCGAAAGGATCTTCCATTTCAAAGAGATTTTCATATATTCTTGCTTCGATTTTCAAACAATTACGGGCATTTACCCAGTGAATCGTTCCTTTGACCTTTCTGCCGTCGCTGGACCAGCCGCCTTTTGTCGCCGGATCATAGGTGCAGTGAAGCTCCTTTATCGAACCGTCTTCGTTTTTGACGACTTCTGTGCAGGTGATGTAGTAAGCCGAACGGAGTCTGACCTCTTTTCCGGGAGCGAGCCTGTGGAATTTTGCCGGAGGCTCTTCCATGAAGTCCTTGCGCTCGATGTAAAGCTCTTTCGAGAAGGATACGAGCCTTTTCGCCGAATTTTCGTCTTCTGGGTTGTTTACAGCCTCGAATTCCTCGGTCTGACCTTCCGGATAGTTAGTAATGACGACCTTCAGCGGATCGAAAACTCCCATGAATCTTTCGGCTTTCTTGTTGAGATCTTCCCTGACGCAGTGTTCGAGAAGAGCGAGCGAAACCGTGCTGTTTCTCTTTGCTACGCCGACTCTTTCAGCAAAATCCCTAATAGATTCAGGAGTATATCCGCGGCGTCTGATTCCTGCGATAGTCGGCATTCTCGGATCATCCCAGCCGGAAACGTATTTTTCATCGACGAGTTTTTTGAGAAATCTCTTGCTCATTACGGTGTTCGTGAGGTTTAGACGGGCGAATTCGATCTGCTGAGGCTTCTTTTCGATACCTATAGCTTCTAAGAACCACTCGTAAAGCGGCCTGTGTGCTTCAAATTCGAGGGTGCATATCGAGTGAGTGATCCCTTCTATAGCGTCGCTCTGACCGTGCGTGAAGTCGTAAGTCGGATAGATGCACCATTTGCTGCCGGTTCTGTGATGCTCGACCTTTCTGATGCGGTACATGACCGGATCGCGCAGAAGAACGTTAGGATGAGCCATGTCGATTTTTGCGCGGAGCATGTATTCGCCCTCGTTGAACTCTCCGTTCTTCATCCTTTCGAAAAGATCAAGGTTCTCTTCTACGGAACGGTTTCTCCACGGACTTTCTTTGCCTGCTCCCGTTGCGGTTCCGCGGTCGCGGCGCATCTCTTCAAGAGTCTGCTGGCAGACGAAAGCCTTTCCCTTTTTTATAAGTTTGACCGCCCATTCGTAGAGCTGATCGAAGTAACTGGAAGCGTAAAGCACTTTATCTGGTTTGAAACCGAGCCATCTGATGTCGTCCTGAATCGAATCGACGTATTCGACATCCTCTTTTTCAGGGTTCGTGTCGTCGAAACGGAGGTTGCATTTGCCGCCGTACTGTTTCGCAAGACCGAAATTCAGGCATATCGACTTCGCGTGTCCGATATGCAGGTATCCGTTCGGTTCAGGCGGGAAACGGGTCTGGATCGCGGTGTGTTTGCCGCTCTCAAGGTCGGCATCGATGATCGCACGGATGAAGTTTACAGAAGTTTTTTCTTCCTGATTCTGGATTTCATTGATTTTTTCACTCATTTTTTACCTCAAAAAAAAAGAACGCCCTACCGGTGCAAAAAATTTCAGCCGAAAATTATAGTCACTATCTTTCTGCGGTCAATTTTTAAAAATCCAATTTATGTTGCGATAAAACTTGAAAAAAAAACAAAAATCAGTTAAATGTCGGCAGTTTTTTTTCAGAGCGATTATGTGGAGGTCAAATTGAGAAAGAAATTTTTTATTTTTGCTTTGTTGGCCGCATTCATTTTCCCTGCCTATGCGGAAACGGTATTCTTTATGCAGCCGGTAACAAAAAGCATCGAAAAATCCGACGCGAAAAAAATCATAAAAAATCTGGAAGCGACGGTAAGTGCAAAACTCGACGCTGTAAGTTATAAAGATGTTCCCAAAAAGACTCTCAAAAAATTCGGCTCCTGCGGTATGAAGGCGGAGTGCTGGTCGGAAAACGCGGCAGAAGAAAATTTCAAGTATGTTCTTCTTTCGCTCATCAAAATGAATGAAGATGAAGAAATATCCATCCGTCTCGTTCTCATCAGCATTGAAGATGAAGAGGTAATCGACGACGAAACCAAAACTTACGACGACACCGACAGCGTTACCGAAAAGGCTCTTTTCTCGCAGATAAAAAAGCTTTCAGGCTACAACGACATCAAAGGAAGCAAAAAATCCAAAAACGACAAGGAAATCGACAAGCGCACGAAAAAAATGGAGGAGGACCGCAAGAAAAGAGAGCGTGAACTTGAAAGACAGCGTGAAGAAGAGGCGCGTCTTGAAAAAGAACGCAAGAAAAGAGAGCGCATGGAAGAAGAGCGTCAGAGACGCGAAGAAGAGGCTGAAATAGCACTTCTCGAAAAAGAACGCGAAAGAAGGGAAAGCGAAAGAAAGGCTGAAAAGGCAAGCAAGAAGAAATCCCTCAAAAGCAATGCCGGCAAACTTAAAAAAGGCCGCGAACTTGTTCTTGAAATGTGTGCCGAAGGTAAATACAACGATGCCGTAAAGGCAATCGTAAAAATCAGCGAAGTAAAGTGCGAATGCGAAGAAGATGCAAAGGTTCTGGCTCTCAAAACGCAGCTCCTCAACTTCAACAAAGTCCGTGAACAGATCATCAGGGGCGTCGAAGCGAAAAATTCATCGCTCATTCTCGACAACATCGAAGCTGCGAAAGCTCTTGACGGATCGATAGTCGAAGGCGGAACCGAATTTTCGCAGAAAGTCGACAAGTACGCTGCAGTCGGATGGCTCGCACGCGGCAGAGAAATGGAAAAAGCCGACAAATACATCGAAGCGAACGAAGCTTTTGAAAAGTGCATCGAAATCGACTCCGAAAAAGCCGAATGCAACGAATGGCTTGAATCGAAAGACAAACTCGTAAAGAAAATTTACGACAAGGCGAATGTTTTCAAATACAGCAACCCGTCGAAGGCGAAAGAGCTTCTCCGCGCTATTCTCAAACTTGTCACCGCTGAAAACGACTACTACAAAAAAGCCGAAGCTGATTTGCAGCAGCTTGAATACTAATCGTTTCTGATGAACCCGAAAATCAGATTTCTTTCCGTTATATTTTTGCTGTCAGCATTCTGTTCCTGCGACACAGTCACCGGGAACAAAGATCCTTTTCTGATATGCAAGGCTTCTGAATACGACTGCGACTATCAGCATCAGATTCCCGGAATAATCACGGTTACGAAAGGAAGCAGGAGGAAACACTACATTCTGACCGGAAACGGGATGGAGAAAATAAATATAAAAGAAGGCGAACCTCTTGCATTCGACCGGCAAAACAAAGTGGTGCTCGTCAAGGAATTTACCGATTCTTCGATAGATATTTTCACCGTCAGCACCGACAGCGGGGAGAAAATGTCCTCAAAAATTTCGTTAAAACCTAAAAGCATCAAAAACGAAAACGGCAAATCTCTGCTCTCCATCCCGACGCTTTTAGGCAGCTGTCTTCAAAACGACGGCACGATAATCCTTCTTTTGAATTTTGAATTTGCAGATTTGGGAATCAAATCGGAAAGCCGCGATTTTCTGTATGTTTATGAAAAAGGTGACCGGAAAAAGCTGAAAAAATATCCTTTTTCGCAGGAAAACCGGCAGCAGACCGCCGGTCCGGACGATTTTTCTTCGGAAGATCTGCACAACATTCAGTGCACAGGCAACGGCATTTACGTTTTTTCAGAAAAAAATTACGACGACAGCATGTATTACAGCAAATACTATCCTCAGCCGAACTGGTTTCTGAACAAAATAATTCTCAATCCCGAAAAAACAGCGGCAAACATTGAAAACCTGGCACTAATAGCCTACGACGACATCCGCTTCAATCATTATTCCGAGAAAGAAAACGCCGTTTATACAACAATTCACCCACCTGAAAGCAAAACGGAAAAGCTGCGGATTCTCAGACTGGACGAGGGATACGAAATTCCGGATGAACCTATTGAAAAAACGGACGGCGAATTTCTGTTTTCAGAAACTACGGACGGAAAAATGCTCGTTTTTTTCGTAAAAAACAGGACAAATACCGGCGAAGAAGAGAGACTGGAGCCTATAAGGCCTTGATTTTCATAAAAAAAACAGTTCCACGGCTTTCTGCTTGAAGTGATTCCAGTCAAAAAGCGAAGCTCTTTCCGAGACTTCATTTCTAAGCGAAAAATCGGGGTTCTCGGCGAAATTTTTAATAAAATCGGATAGTTTCCCGTCTTCATAAAATAAGCCGGCAAATTTATCCTGCGGAAAAATCTCAGGATAACTCAATCTTTTCGGCAGAACCGGAATCACTCCGGCCGAAGCCGCTTCAAGAACGCTTATTCCGAAAAATTCGTGTTTTGAAGTGACCGGTAGAATGTCGCAGCCGGCAATCAGAGACTTGTAATCATCGTATTTTTCAACATAACCGAATGAAATTATTTCATTTTTCAGTTTTTCACGTGCAACTTCGAAAATTCCGGGACTCGTCGATTTTTCTTCGCCGGCAACGACAAGCTGAAAATTGATCCCAGCTTCTTTCAGACGAAACATCGTCCCGAAAAAAGTTTCAGGATCCTTGTCGTATTCCCAGCGGTGATTCCATAATATTCTCAGCACGTTACCTTTAGCAGTTTCTGATTTTGGAATCATATTCACCCCCGGATAAAGCACTTTCGATTTTTTGTAAATTCCATCGATTCTGCCAGTCAGCCTGTGATCCGGAAAAGAGCGGAGAAAACCTTCCAAAGCGGTAAAAAAACTCTCTCTGTTAAATTCCGAATTGAAAAGCGCAGTATCGGAAACAAGAGCCGAAGTGAAGTTGATGAAAGAGTAGTGCATATCGGTTTTTGAAGGTTCCCTGTCGTCTTCAGACCAGGGATAGGCCAGTTGGTTTTCGTGAAAATAAGTAACGAAGCGTGTTTCAGGCATTTTCGGCAGGACAAGCGACTTCAGAAGCGCCGTGTCGGTAAGCGACGAAGCAACAATCGTATCGAATTTTTCTCCGCTTTTTTCGATCATCCCTGCAAACGTGACGGCAGAACCGTGCATGCGCCACTTCCAGTGCCGGCCTTGAAGCACAAACAGCTGAATTTGTTCAGGAAAACATTTTATGAAACCGTCGGCGAAATATTTGTGGCTGCCTGAATAGTAAGGCTCGAGAAAGGCAAACATCACTTCTCCGCAGAGTCTCCGGAAGAAACCTCAGGCTTTTCACCGTTGTAGAAATCGGACGCCTTGTATCTTTTAAGAACTTCGTCCAGAACGATTTTAAGCATTGCAAAAAGCGGAACCGCCGTGAGCACACCTAAAAAACCGCCTATTTCTGCTCCGGCGAAAAGGGCGATAATGACGAAAACCGGATTTACGTTCACTTTCTTGCCTACAATGTTGGGAGTTATGAAAATGGTGTCGCAAACCTGAATTATCACGAAAATAATCAGGACCTTGAACATTCCTACCGCTCCGCCGCTGATGAGAGCGAGGATAAGCGAAATTGAAATGCCGGTAAAAAGCCCGACATACGGCACGAAACAGAGCGTACCGATCATAATTCCAAGATTCCCGCCGCCCTTTATTCCGGCAACCGTGAAAAGAACGGCATAGAGAGAACCGAGAACTATGCATACCGTAAGCTGACCGCGGATGAATCCTGAGAAAATTTTGTCGAATCTGAGTATCCAATCTTTCGCCGAAGGCTGGATTTTAGGCGGAATTAGAGAAAAAATAGCCCTGTTGATCGCCTGAAAGCGGGAACTTACGAAGAAGGTTATGACAACAAAAATCAAAGCGTCGAGTATTAGCGAAATAATTGAAGAAGTCTGCGTCCAGATTACGGAAATGGCTTTGGAAAGGAAAGTCGAAAGTGAAGCGGCATGAGTTCCTATAGCCGAGACAAGCTCTTCCTGACTGACAAGTTCGCTCAAATTCACATCGAACCTGACAGCCTGCGAATTGGCGAATTCCCAGAGAGACATCATTGCCGGTTTCATATCAACATTGCTCAGCTGAAGAATGATTTCCGGAAGTATCGCAAGAAGGAGCACTGCAACGACAAGAGCTATCAGCACGATCGAAAGAATAGTTGTAAAAGTGCGCGGAATCTTTAGCTTTTTAGAAAAAAAAGCGACTATCGGCTCAATCGCGTCGGCAGTGATGAAAGAGGCTATGAGAATTGAAACCATCGTAGGCGCATAGACGAAAGCGAGAACAAAAAGAGCGAGCAGAAGAAGCGGAATCCATCCTTTTCTGTCAAACAGGAATCTGTTTATTTTTTCTTTCGTAATCATATTAACCCCCGGAAATCACGAAAATTTCAGAACAATGTTTCCAGGCACCGGATCCAGTTTTCTGATTTTTACATTTGCCTGTTTCAGCATCAGTTTCGAGGCTTTAACCGCATCGGTATCGGCGTATTTGTCCGAAAGATAGACGATTTCCGAAATTCCGGCCTGAATTATGGCTTTCGCACACTCGTTGCAGGGAAAAAGCGCGACGTAAATCGTGCAGCCGCGGAGATTCTGAATCGAATTCAATATCGCGTTGAGTTCCGCGTGAACAACGAAAGGATATTTCGTGTCGAGATATTCGCCTTCACGCTCCCACGGCAGGGCATCGTCGCCGCAACCTGCCGGAAAACCGTTGTAGCCTACACCGACGATCCGGTGTTCACCGTTCACGATGCACGCTCCGACCTGCGTGTTCGGATCTTTCGAGCGCTGTGCGCTGAGCAGTGCAACGCCCATAAAATACTGGTCCCACGAAATGTAATTTTCTCTCTTCGCCATGCAGCCTCCGCACAAAAAGATGAAAAACAATCAAAAATCCCGCTATTTTCGTATAAAATCTTAAAAAATCAACTCAAAATGCGGCAAGATTTCCCTTTTGCTTGCAAAAAAAGTGATTCCGTTTATTATAATAGGTCTGTTTTTTGCAGATTGTTTTATGATATTGAAATATTGAGGACAAAGTGAAAAAGAAATTTTTAATTGCTTTTTTCGTGTTGCTTGCCTGTTTCGGACTTTCGGCACTCACGCCGGCTTTTCCGGCAGTTCAGTTTTTAGTCGCCGACGACGATGAAGACGAGGATGAGGAAGAGTCCTCCTCGAACGAAGAAACTGCAGAGGATGAAACTTTCGAAAGCTCGAGAAACTCTGAAGATGAAGAAGAAATCGAAGAAAAATCCGAGCCGGAAGAAGATCCTTTTGCGAAATCTGGTTCAAAACCGAAAAAGAAAAAAGACGATTTCGCCACGGAAGAATCCGATTCCGAAGAAGACGATTTTGTCGTTGAAAAACGTGAAAAAGGTGTCGTACACCACCATAAGGAACCGGATTTGGGCAAAGTCGTCGTTTCGACCTACCTTTATACCGAGGCGTCAGTTCGTTCCAAAAAACTGTTCGAACTTTACAAAAACGACGATCTCGTAATTCTCGAAGAGGTCAACGACTTCTATAAAGTTGAATTTCTGGGCAAATCGGGTTGGGTTCCGCGTAATGATGTCATACTCGAAAAATGGTATACTTACAGGATTTCACTTGAACTTTCCGGCGGAATCGCCGGCGGAGCGGGAGACTTCAAAGGAATCGACATCTTCGGAAACTACACTCTCAAGCTCAATGTTTCCATAATTCAGGATTTTATCGTAGGAATCGAAGGAAGAATGCTTTCGTTTGACAGGGACAACCTCTACTACGGCGGCGGTCTCATGCTCAGATACTACATTCACGGCCTGAGAACGAAGAAAACAAGAAGCGCTGTCAGTGCGTCTGCAGGTTTCCTCGGCGGAATCGAACGCATCGAAGACAACACTCAGCAGAACAACTCACTGTACCGTTTCTTCGGCGGTCCGTATGCAAGCGTTTCACTCGACTACTTTTTCAGAGTCTGGGAATACATTGCAATCGGAATCGGCGGCGACTTCAATTATCTTAAAGTCTACGGTTCCTTCAGAGGTATGGACAAGACCGAACAGCTTTTCCAAGGCGGCGGACACCTTACTTTGATGTTTAATGTGATGAGGTAACGATATGAAAAAATTCTCGTTGATTTTTTCCACTTTTCTGCTTGCTTTAACGGCCTGTACGCCCAAAACAAGCCACTTCGACATCGAATGCAGCACCTTTGAAGACTGCGATCTCGGTGAAAAGTGTTTCGAAGCGCAATGCGTCAACAACCTCATGGAACCAAAGAATCCGCTCGATGAAAAAGAGGAGTTCGGCGGAATCGAATACGTTACGAACAAAATTTTCTATCAGGGCAGAGTAAGTCTTCCGGAAGGATTCATAATTCCGTTCGCAAACCTTCAGGTTCAATACGGCAGAAACAACCTCGTTCAGAACGTTGATGCGGTAAACGGAACTTTCTGGGTCCGCTCCAACGTCGTCGGAACGACACTCTTCACGCTGAAGACGAACTATGAAGACGAAAGCAAGAATGTTCCGATAATGCTCACTGTTTTCCCGTCAAACGGCGAAAATTACTTCAAGAGAAAACACGTTGAATTCAGCGTCCGCGAAACCGCAGCAGCCCTCATTTTCCTTCAGCCGGGCATCGCTACGACCGTAAATCCGCTTTACAACGCGGCACTTCTTGAAAGAATCCGCGGACTTAAAGCGACAAAAACCTTGATCAGAATTCTTAAAGACAAAATGGTAAGCATCTCTCCGAGCATCATAGTCGCAGGCGACATAGACGTTCAAAACGCCATTGCTGCGGCAGTTTACGAACTTTACAACGAAACGGCATCCGTCATCGAAAACAAGGAGAGCGCCGCTGCGACAAAGAACGCCTCAAAACGCGATCTCACGGTCACGCAGGACGATCTTACCGAAACTTTCCATCATTCAGTCGTCAGAGATACGCCGAAAGAGGCGAGCAGCGAAGAAATAGACAAGGTTTTCGTAAAATATTTCAACGAAAACGGTTCATCGGTAAAGACCTACAACTCTCAGCCGAGATGGGCTTATTTTTACGTCGACGCAATGCCGGTGGTTCCGCTTCTTCCTACAGACATAGCCGACAACGGTATCGACGAAAACGCGATGCCGGCCCTTATCGTTCCGCCGACGAGATATGTTTCGCCGAAACTCCGAGCACTTATTCAAACCTACATCACGCAGAACGAAGACTATCTGACCGAAAAACTTATCGTCGAAGGACAGCCGAACAGAATGGCATCGGAGATTGCCACATATTTTGAAGAAACTACTGAAACGGAAAAAACGCAGCTCAGATACAAAAACAACGAGATAAAAGAAGGAATTCTGGCAAGTTACGTTCCGGCGCAGGACAGCGGAAACATGCTCAACAGAGCGATGGATCCGATCTGGGCGACATATTTTTCCCAGATAATGCTGCCGCTAGTTATGATTTCAGCAGACATCAACGACAACTTCCTGAATATACTGATGAGTTACGACAGAACCGTCAACAAGGGTCTTGCAAGTCATCCGGTAAACGTTGTAGCAAGAGGAATCCGCGAACGCGGTATCGGACAGCGCGTCAACGACTTCATGAAAACGAGAAAGTCCTCCTTCATGACCAATCTTTATGACGACGATCTTTATATAAAAGTCATGGAAGTCATCGTAAATTCCTTCTCCGGCGACACGAAAAGCAGCAAGTCGTTCCTGCAGGACGTCAGTCAGGCGACTAACAGCGAATCCTATATGCTTCAGCTTCAAAAAGTGACTGATCTTGTTTTCAAAAAACTGACTCCCGCCGACACAGTCAAGCTTTTCCGCGGCATCGATCAGCCGATCATCGATTTTACGAACGAAATATTCAATCCGGAACACACTCCCGGCGAGGATATTTATTATTTCAATGAAACAAACGATGAGTCGACCGACACGGATCCTGACGAAGAAACCGAACCCTATCCGACGGACGAGAACATCTGCAGCAGCAGTACATGCCGCTGCAGCGAAGACGATATTCCGGGCTGTATGGTTGAAATCAATGCAGCCGACAAGGTTTTCATAATGGGAAGCGAAACCGGCGAATCGTTCAACATGGAACAGCCGAAACACAGAATTACGATGTACAAAGACTTCCTTATCGACAGATATGAAGTTACGGTCGCTCAATACAAGAAATTTTTGAACGATCCGCAGAACAAGGCATGGCGTCCGGAAAACGCGACGAAAACAGACGATGAATTCGGTCTTGAAAAATGCTACGGCAACGAGAAATACCTTGAAGAGTGGTCCGGAAAATACAGTTCAGAAAAATACAAAGGCGGCGCAAAGGACAAAATGCCGGTTACGAGCGTATGCTGGTATGCGGCAAACGCTTACTGCAAATGGGCCGGCAAACGTCTTCCGACCGAAGAAGAGTGGGAATTCGCGGCAAAGACGAGAAGCGACTGCCTGTGCTCCGTATCAGACGAAGAAGAATGCACGAAGGAATGCCCTGACCTGCCGTGGGAAGATTCCACGATCGAAGGGTGGCTGAACAGCGTAAGTTTCCTTGAAGGCGCCGACATTCCGTACAAATCGAACTACCGCGGCAGTACGGATCCTTACGAACCGAGCAAAGAACTTGAAAAACTCGTTTCGGCCGACGATCTGCTTATCGCCTACCCGGAACCTCATGTATCGCCCGTCGGATACTTCAACGGCACGCGCTACGATGCGTTCGGAACAAAAGACGCAAAGAGTCCGACCGGACTTTACGATATGGCCGGAAACGCCGAAGAGTGGGTCTCGACAAGATTTTTCTACTATTCAGACCTTTTTCAGGGCGGAGTTCCGCTTCCTATCGGAGATCAGAGAACAGTCCGCGGAGGAAGCTGGAAAACATCGAGAAGACTAATACGATCGACTTACAGACGCGGCGTAAATCCGCAGTACAGTTCCAATTCGATCGGCTTCAGATGTGCAAAAGATATAACAGATTAATATAGGTGCAGCGATGAAGAAAATTGTTTATTCATTGTTCTTATCGGTTATTTTTATAGCGGTTTTACCGATAAGTGCCGAAATAGTGCGCGACGGCGACGAGTGGCGCATCTACGACGAGCAGTATTCTGACGAAATCGAATTCGAATACCGCGACATTCTGATTCCTCACAACAAATGGGGAACTGACGGCTGGTGGCCCGGATGCAGCGGCATCATCCCGCTAAGCCTCAAATTCAATGTCGAATACGGTGCCGAAATGGGTGCTAAAATGAAGGGACGTGCTAAAGCGCAGTGGCCCGAATCGGTCAAGGTTTTCTTTGAGGGTACCGAAGACGGCGGTTTTGCCGACATATTTTACGGCATAAACATGGAGGCTCTCTGGAAAAACTGCTACTCCGGTGAAGAAAACGAACTCAGCAAGTGGCTCAACTTCGACCTCAGTTTTTCCGATGAAAAAACCTTTTATCCGTTCCTGCTTGACGGCAATGTCGACAATCCCGTTTCAATGGAAGACAGCGTCGATCATTTCCAGCTTTACGAAGGAACGCTTGCCGATATGGTCGGCGGCAGCTGCGGTCTCAATATCCCGCTGATCGGCGACGTATGCAGCCTCATCCACTTCAACTTCGAACTTGACGGCAAAATGTATGTCGAAATGTTCGGCAGCAGAATCGCCATCGACGAAAAACAGGAACGGAGCATCTTCTCGGACAACCAATACCTTGTCATCGAACCTCCTGTTGTCGGAACCGTTATGAAAATTCCGATATTCTATGAATCGAACACTTTCTACAGAATAGAGGTCATCTTCACAGTCACACTCACAATTAAAATACTTGAACTTCAATTCCCGCTCCCGATCACGATACCGATAGTCCCGGGAACGGAAAAGCTCTGGCAGTACAACTCTCAGGAAGTCGAATTCAATTTCCCGGCTATTTTCATAGAGTCAAGATCGCACAAATTCGCAGATACGATGCCGGGCGACGAAGATTATTGGGAATTCGACGTTGAAAACATCGGGACGAGAAACATGGAGGCGAAAGTTGTTTCAAACGATTCCAACTTTATCGTAATTCCCGATACGCTCAACATCGAACCGGGTGCAAAATCCTCCGTAACGGTCTTCTTCAAACCTTACGACGTCGGCACGCAGAAAGGAGCCATAACGATTTACAGCAACGATCCGGTGGAGCCCGTCACGAGAGTTTCCCTGTTCGGCTACAGCAGTGAAAATGACACGCAGTGGACTCAGGTAATCGAAGGCGACGAACCGCGCTGGGAAGTTGAAACAACGGAAGGCGGCTGTTCGATTTCCATTATAGGAGGTGAATAATGCTTGAAATATTGAAGAAAATCCTCGTTTTTTCAGCACTCCTAGCGCTTTTTACCGCTTGTTTCGAAGAGAGTGAGGAACACCGCCACAAAAAAACCGGTGAAGATTTCGACAACAAAGGCGGCGTTTACAAAGGCGTTGACGGCATTACCGTTCACATTGAGGAAAATTCTCTGCCCGAAGGAATCGATGTGGTGACGATTTCAGCATATTCGCTCGACACTCCGGCTTTCACCAATGTTTCAAAGCCGGTCACGAACATATATTCAATCTCTCCGGCAGCGGTTCAGTTTACAAAAAATCTGACCGTCGTAATTTCATACAAGGAAACCGAGTTCCCGAATCTGCTCGACGAACTCGACCTCAAGCCGTATTTCTCGATGGACAGGCAGACTTTCGAGGTTTTTGACGAAAGTTCCTATGAACTCGACGTTGAAAACAACCTCTTTAAAATAAGCACTCCGTTTCTCGGCAACTTCCATATCGGATTTCCTAAAGAAAAGGTCAAACAGGAAGACGCCAATCAGGCCGGTATTGCCGAAATGGTGCTGATTCCGGCCGGCGAATTCGAATACGGCGCACCTGAAGGTACACCGACGGGACTTTCAGAAGAAGAGGACGGAATGAAACAGTCAGAAGGAACAAACACCGTTTATCTCTCATCATACTACATAGACAAATACGAGGTTTCAAACAGCCAGTACAAACTCTGTCAGGATGCGGGCGTATGCACCGAGCCTTACGACGTAACATCTATAATGTATCAGAATTACTACAACAATTCGACATATGCAGGATTTCCGATAATTTGGGTTTCCTACAATCAGGCGGCGACTTTCTGCCAGTGGGCAGGCAAAAAACTGCCGACCGAAGCCCAGTGGGAAAGAGCTGCGCGCGGCAAAACGATGCGGACTTATCCGTGGGGCGATCAGGATCCTGCAGACAACATCGAAGCGACGCAGGTCAACTATTCGGCTCTCTTCGGCGACGTCACTTCGGTAATGTGGGGCGAAGACGGTGTTTCACCGAACGGAGTCTACAACATGGCGGGAAATGTTGCGGAATGGACCGACACATGGCACAACATTGATTCCTACTACCACAAAAGAACAGATGACGTGGTTGTTCAGGATCCTATCGGACCGGCCGATTCGCCTACGCAGGAAAAAGTTATCCGCGGCGGCAGCTGGGTTTCACTGAAAGACGAAATAACAACTTATGCAAGAGACAAGGCGTTCCCCAACTACCGCTACTACAACCTTGGCTTCAGATGCGTTCAGCCTGTCAGCCAATAATGGAGGATCAAATGAAAAAATTCATAATTTCATCTCTCTTTTTGATTGTTCTGGCGGTTTTTGCCGTTTCGTGCGGTAAAAAAACTCCCGACGAACACCACGACACCGACTCCGATCCGGCTGAAATCAACGATTCCGACAGTAACAGCGGCACCAACGACAACGACGGCACTCCGATCGATTCCAACAAAGACAACACCTCAAGCGACTGCAACTATTCAAGTGCCGACAACAGAATCAAGCCGAAAAACGAAGAACTTCTCTTTTCCGGTATAATTTTCGGCGAAACATCACTGACGAAATACATTTACATCATGAACCGCTGCTATTCATGCGATCCGGCCAGTCCGCTCAGCATCAAATCTATTACGATCGTCGACAAGGACGGCAACGCCGAACCGGGAACATTCGTAATCGAATCGAATCCGCTTGACAACGGCGCCGTCAATCTCCAAAACGACGAAGAAATCGAAATCGGCGTTTCGGTAAAGGCTTCGACCTGGGAAGATCAGGTACGCTATCTCCGGATAAAAAGCAATGACAAATGCAAACCTGAATTCGACATCCCGCTCACGGCCCAGACGAAACCGACAGGAAGAATAAAAGTGAAGACACTTGACGACGACGAAGATGATGAAATTCTGATGTTTACCGATGTCCTCAGCGAACTCGTCAATCAAATTGAAATCTACAACGAAGGGATTTCGCTTCTCAAGCTTTCATCCGTTTCCATCTCCGAAGGGCAGTCCAAAAACTCTAATGAAATGGGATTTTTCATTCAGGAAGCTCCGGAACCCGGCATTTCAATCGCTCCGGGAGAAAAACTCACTCTGGACGTCGGATGCCGCAACGACAAGGAATATCCGAGTCCGCTTACGGGGGAACTGCTGATTACGAACACCGACCCGACCGAATACGGAGCAAATGCCGAAAAAAGAATCGCTCTCAAATGCGGCCCGAATGTCAAAGAGTATCCGACTGCAAGACTTAAATGCGAACCTGAAAAAGTTTCAGTATTCCAGTGGGCGGTAATGGACGGCGGCGAAAGCACCGACAGTGACGGAGAATCGAAAGACGGTCTCAGATATCTTTGGAGTTTCTCAACGACTCCGGGCGGAATCTCACTCGACATAGTTGACGATTCAAACCGCGCCGGAACACCGCTCAACGGAGATCCGTCAAACAAAATTTCGCGCGCCGCATTTCAGGCGAAAATCAAAGGTTCATACACCGTAAAACTTGTCGTAATAAACGAAAAAGGCGTCAGCAGCGTTCCTGCGGAATGTACGGTTGAAGCAATTTCCGACGACGACCTTGCCGTAAAAATGCTCTGGAACAACAAAAATTCCGATATCGACCTTCACCTCATCAGACCCGACGGTGAATTCGGCGATTTAGCAAGTGACTGTTATTACTGGAACTGTTCACCGCAATACCCGGGAGAAAGACCGGACTGGGGCGTTGAAGGCGAAACGAAGGACAATCCCTTCATCGACATCGACAACACCGACGGAATCGGTCCTGAAACCGTAACGATAAACAAACCTGAAAACGGAATTTACAAAGTAATCGTTCACGCCTACGACACATCAAAGGGGCCGTCGACAGTTGTTTTAAAGGCTTACGCCCACGGAGTTGAAGAAAAAACGGCATCGCTCCTCATGAATCAGAGCGATACCTGCTGGGATGTCTTCACGATCGAAGTCGAAGACGGCAGCGAGTCGAAGAAAAAGATCACGATTAAAGAAATCACTCCGGTTCAAACTTACGAATGTTCAAGACCCACCCACTGATTCGCGTTCGCACGAGGCTTTAGTAACATGAACGACGTCCAGAATTATGTCGATAACAGAAACATCACAGTCGATCAGGTCGGAATCTGGGATATCGAGTACCCGATAGTCGTAAAAGACAGAACAAACGAAATCCAGCACACCGTGGCGAAAGTCGATCTGACCGTTATGCTGCTGCCTGAGTTCAAAGGAACGCACATGAGCCGGATCATCGAGGTTCTGAACCGTTTTCACGGGCAGATAACGACCGATAACATACCTGAATTATTAATGAAAACACGGGAACATTTAGGCTCGCCGCAAGCGTTGGCGGCGCTGCGTTTTCCTTATTTTATCGAGAAAAAGGCACCTGTTTCCGGAATTTCCTCGATGTTTTCAGCGAATGTTCTTTTCAGCGGTTTCAGCGACGAAAAAGCGGGATACAGCTTCATTCTCGGGCTTCGCGTGCCGGTAACGACGCTTTGTCCGTGTTCAAAAGAGATAAGCGCGTTCGGAGCACACAACCAGCGCAGTTTCGTCACGCTTTACGTGCAGTTCAGGGATTTCATATGGATTGAAGAGATGATTTCGGTCATCGAGGAAAGCGCAAGCTGCGAAATTTACCCGCTTCTCAAACGCCCTGACGAGAAATTCGTCACCGAAAAAGCGTTTTCCAATCCCGTTTTCGCAGAAGACGTCGTCCGCAACATTTCCGAAAAAATGATGGCTGACAAAAGAATAAAATGGTTTATGGTCGAAACTTTGCACTTGGAGAGCATTCATTCACACAACGCCTACGCGAGAATCGAGCGCTTCAAGACGAAATCGACCGTTCTCAACGAGCATCTGCGCATGTTCAAAGGATTTCCGAGACAATAATATATTTTAAAGGAGTTGGATTATGAAAAAATTGTTTATTCTTTCATTCGTTCTGTTCTTCTTTTCTCTTCTTTCTGCCGAAACGCTCTACTACTATGCCGAAGGCAAAAAAGTTGTTTTGACCGAAGACTTTTCAAGCTATTCCTTCATCAGGACAAATCAGACAAAGGCTAATTTCGTTTTTCCCGAAAACGTAAAAATCATCAAAAAGCACAAAAATGCATCAATTATCGAAACAGGCGACAAATCAGCCGTCGAACAGCTGAAAAAAAACGGGATTCTTTTCCCGGCCTACATCAAAGAAGGTGTCAAAATCCATGCAAGCGGTCAGCTTTTCGTCAAAATTCCAGGGAAACCGAATGCCGAAAATGCCAAAAAATGGTGTAAAAACAACGGATTAACCTTTATAAAGCAATATAAATTCGTTCCGGAATGGTACCTTGTTGCGGTAGAAGAAAACCCGATAAAAAAAGCTGCCGGACTTGTAGAAAAAAAGATTGCGGAGGCTGCGGAACCCGATTTTTTTATCCGGCTTCAAAAAAGGGCCTACAAGCCGAATGATCCTCTCTTCAAAAATCAGTGGCATCTTCACAACGACGGCTCAAGCTCTTCCGTTTCGGGCAGCGACCATGCACATGTTGCTGAAGCATGGGAAGCGTTAAAGGCTTTAAAAGGCAGTATCGGCGGGAAAGGCGTAAATCTTGCAATTATCGACGACGGATTCGACCTCAATCACGAAGATTTTCAGGGAAGGTTCACCGACGGTTACGATTTTGCCGGCGATGACGATGATCCGACTTATGAAAACAATAAGTGGCAGCCCGATTATTCGGATATGCACGGAACATGCTGCGCCGGAGTCGCAGGAGCTGCGACTGACAACGGAAAAGGAGTTTCAGGTGCATGTCCGGAATGCACGCTGATTCCGATCAGAATGGATATGATGACATAT
This sequence comes from bacterium, assembly GCA_017961325.1. Lineage (GTDB taxonomy): Bacteria > UBP6 > UBA1177 > UBA1177 > UBA1177 > UBA1177. Next base: position 105,566 of record JAGCXM010000015.1, read on the forward strand.
TCCCTCGATTCCGCCGCAATCGAAAGTTTTGAATGGGCGGCTGATCACGGCGCAGACATTATTTCAAACAGCTGGGGACCTGAAGACGGAACCGGTGAAAAGGTCAATATGAACACAACTCTTAAAAATCTTGTAGCAAAACTGGCTACGGAAGGGAGAAACGGCAAAGGAATCATCATTCTTTTTGCAGCCGGAAACGGTGAGGAAAGCATTGAAACCGACGGTTTTGCGAGCAATCCGAATGTTTTCGCGATAGGTGCGACAAACGCAGGCGGAAACCGCTCATACTATTCTGATTACGGCCCGTCACTCGATTTTATGGCCCCGAGCGGCGACTATAACAACTGGGGATCTCTAATAGACGGCATCTGGACCATTGACAACACCGGCAGTGACGGATACAACAGCGGAAGTTCATCACAGGGAGACAAAAAGGGCAACTACACCAACGATTTTAACGGTACTTCTTCGGCATGTCCGCTTGCAGCAGGCATAACAGGACTTGTTCTTTCGGCAAATCCGAATCTTACCCGTGACGAAGTTTATCAAATCTATGTCAAAACTTCAGACAAAGTCGGTTTAACCGGATATAATGATGACGGATTCAGCGAAAAATACGGCTACGGCAGAATCAACGCTTGCAAAGCTGTCAAAAGAGCTCTAAAAAAGGCTGGAAAAGATGTAACACAGGTAATCTGTACCGGAGACCCTGATCCGATTGACGACACAGACACCGGCGATACAGGTGACACGACCGACACGACTGACACAGCCGATACCGGAGATTCTACTGACACGACAGATACGGCAGACACCGCGGATACCGGAGATTCTACCGACACGACAGATACGGCAGACACCGCGGATACCGGAGATTCTACTGACACGACCGACACGACTGACACCGCAGATACCGGAGATTCTACTGACACGACAGATACGGCAGACACCGCAGATACCGGAGATTCGGCCGACACAGCCGACACTGACACTCAGGAACAAGAAACCTGCGGCAACGGAATTGTCGAAGGTTACGAACAGTGCGATGACGGCAATACTATAAACGGCGACGGATGCTCGAAATTCTGTATGTTTGAAGAAAAGGACAGCGCAAAAATAATATCAAACGACGGATGCTCGATGCTGTTTTTATAAATTGCAATTTTGGAGGGAACAATGCTCAATAATTTCGAGATTTCAAATGCAATGACGATCAAACTCGACCCCGTTCTTCCCGAATACCCGAAATTCGTCGAGGGTATCAGACGCGCTCCGAAAAGAGAGCTCACTTTAACGAAAAACGAGATCGAACTTTCTCTCAGAAACGCGCTCCGCTATGTTCCGGAAGAGCTTCACGCATCTCTTGCTCCCGAATTTCTTGAAGAACTCCTGACACGCGGCAGGATTTACGGCTACCGCTTCCGTCCTGAGGGGCATATCTGGGGCAAACCGATAGATTCATACAAGGGAAACTGCATCGAAGGCAAGGCGTTTCAGGTAATGATCGACAACAACCTCGACTTCGCGACCGCGCTTTATCCCTACGAGCTCGTAACTTACGGCGAAACTGGTCAGGTCTGCCAGAACTGGATGCAGTACAGGCTCATCAAAAAATATCTCGAAGTGATGACCGACGAACAGACGCTCGTTCTCCACAGCGGTCATCCGCTCGGACTTTTCAAATCGCACAAAAGAGCTCCGAGAGTCATCACGACGAACGGACTTATGGTCGGCCTTTTTGACGATATGCAGAACTTCAACCGCGCCGCGGCTCTCGGCGTTGCGAACTACGGACAGATGACTGCCGGCGGCTGGATGTACATCGGTCCGCAGGGAATCGTTCACGGCACATACAACACGATCCTCATTGCAGGAAGAATGAAGCTCGGTGTTCCGTGGGACGGCGACCTTCGCGGCAAACTCTTCGTTTCCAGCGGTCTCGGCGGCATGAGCGGCGCACAGCCGAAAGCAGTAGAGATCGCGAAAGGTGTCGGCATTTTCGCCGAAGTCGATGCATCCAGGATCGAAACGAGACATTCTCAGGGCTGGGTATCGCTCGTCACGGACAGCGCAGAGGAAGCATTCAAGAAAGCATTTGAATATATTGAGAAAAAAGAACCTATCAGCATTGCTTACCACGGAAATATAGTTGATCTTCTCGAATATGCGGATTCCGAAAACATCCACATCGACCTTCTCAGCGACCAGACAAGCTGCCACGCAGTCTACGAAGGCGGCTACTGCCCGGCTGGGATCACGTTCGAAGAGAGAACGGCGCTTCTTGCAAACGACAAACCGAAATTCCGCCAGCTTGTAGACGCGACCTTGAGAAGACACTTCGAAGTCATCAAAAAGCTCGTCGCGAAAGGAACATACTTCTTCGATTACGGCAACTCCTTTATGCGTGCCATCTTCGACGCCGGTGTAAAAGAGATCTCCAAAAACGGAAAAGACACCTTCGAAGGCTTCATCTGGCCGAGCTACGTCGAAGACATCCTCGGACCTGAACTTTTCGATTACGGTTACGGCCCATTCCGCTGGGTATGCCTCAGCGGCAAAGAGAGCGACCTCGCGAAGACCGATGAAGCTGCTGCCGAAGTCATCGCGCACTGCAGACCGGTCCTCCGTTATCAGGACAAGGATAATTACCACTGGGTAAAAGACGCGATGAAAAACAAACTCGTCGTCGGAACTCAGGCGAGGATCCTTTATCAGGATGCAGCAGGAAGAACGCAGATCGCGAAAAAATTCAACCAGTTGGTACGTGAAGGCGTCGTAGGGCCCATCATGCTCGGACGTGACCACCACGACACAGGCGGCACCGACAGCCCCTACCGCGAGACTTCGAACATCAAGGACGGTTCCAACATCATGGCCGACATGGCGACCAACATTTTCGCCGGCAACTGCGCAAGAGGCATGAGCCTTGTCGCTCTCCACAACGGCGGCGGAGTCGGCATCGGCAAATCGATCAACGGCGGATTCGGAATGGTCCTCGACGGTTCCGAAAGAGTTGACGCGATACTCGACATCGCATTCCCGTGGGATGTCATGGGCGGCGTTTCAAGAAGAGCGTGGGCAAGAAACGAACACTCGATCGAAACAGTCGTCGAATACAACAAAAACAACGGTCACAACGATCACCTTACTCTTCCCTACATCGTCAGTGACGAACTCATCGCAAAAGTTATGAAAGCGGTCAAATAATGCGCGAACTCAAAAATCTTCTCGAATCGCTCTACAAAAAGCTCAATAAAAGAGGTCTTGTTGATCCTGACCCGCTGAAATTCCTGTATGATTATCCTGAGACAAAAGACCGTGAGATCATTGCGCTTTTAGCTTCTTCTATCGCTTACGGCAGAGTGGCGCAGATTCTTAAATCAATTGACAAAATTCTCCTTCCGGTCAAGGGAAAACCGTTCGATTTCGTCGATTCGCACAGCGAAAAGGATTTTATCAAGATATACAAAGGTTTTGTCCACCGCTTTACGACTGACGAGGATCTCGCGAAACTTTTCTGCGGAATGAAGCACGTCCTCATGGAATACGGGAATTTTGAAAACCTCTATCTCTGCGGAGTCGAAAAATTCGTTGACGAGATGAATCTTTCGCAAAAATCGTATCTTATTCCTTCTCCTGCCGACGGTTCCGCCTGCAAGAGGCTCAACCTCTTTTTCCGCTGGATGGTTCGAAGCGACGAGGTCGATCCCGGCGGCTGGACAAAAACAAACCCTGCCAAATTGGTAGTTCCTCTCGACACGCACGCATTCAAGGCGGCGAAAATTCTCGGTTTTACCGAAAAAAAGGCTCCGAATTACAAAGCTGCCCTCGAAATAACATCGCATTACGCCGAAATCGCACCTGAAGACCCCGTAAAATACGATTTCGCACTGACCCGTTTCGGGATCCGTGATGACATGACTTTTGACGATTTCAGACGCGAAGTGAAAAACGCCGTATCGTAATATTTTCACAAAAAATCTTGCTTTTTACTACCAACTTTATATTATTATAAGAACTTTGTTTTTTTATGAATAGAGACATGAATTCAGGCTTGTTAAAAAACTCAATGATTTTAAAGATTTTTACTTATAGGATGTTTCCCATGAAAAACTTTTTTATGTTTTTCGCTGTTTTTATGGCGATGTTTCTGATGCTGTCTTGCAATGGCAAATCTTCCCTCAACAGCGATCTCGAATCAACAAAAAACAGATTTTCAGACGAACAGTGTTCCGAAAACAAAGCCTGTGACAACGATCTGATCTGCGATGAGACAAAAAACGTCTGCGTAAAAACAAATAGCAACGATGAAACTTCCGAGAATGCTGAAACTTCGCCTTCAGGCGACAGCACTTCTGACTCAGCAAACGCGGAAAACTCCGTGGAACAGTGCTCCGAAGACAAAACCTGCAGCGGTGATTTGATTTGCGATGAAAAGAGAAATGTCTGCGTAAAAGCCGTTGACAGCAACGAAACTGCTTACAACGAATATTCAAAGGTATGCGAATCCAATCCCTGCAAAAACACGGAATATTCCACCGGGCTCTGCATCCTTGACGGTGAAACCTATGCCTGCGAGTGCAGGGAAAACTATACATGGGATTCGGTTGAGAAAGAATGTACGCCGAACACCAAGGTTGCAAACTGTACGAATCTTCCCTTCGGTGCAATATGGAATCAATACAACACCGTCATCCAGACCTGGGACGGGAACTCCTGGCAGCCTGAAATAACAGCAGGAGTTTACGACGAGACGCCGAGTCAAACGCAGTGCAGATACATCTGTGACACACACACAACCTGGGACGGAGAAAGCTGCGCATGCGACGAAGGCTATCTGAGCGGCAAAAAGACATGCGGAAACCCGTGCGAAGACGCACCCTGCGAGGATGTCGCCAATTCAACTAAAGCATGCACGGCAAAAAACGGAGACGAATATTTCTGCGAATGCAACAAATACTTCGCTTGGAACGGCGAAACCTGCGATCCGATTCCCGCATGCAACAAAGAACAGCTTACACCGTGCAACTCGATCAACAATCTGAACTGGTCGACTTTCAAAGCATATTTAGATTGGAGTTCGTCGCTTTCATACTGTGAAGAATTAACCGAAGGAGGATATACCGACTGGCGTCTACCGAGTATCAACGAGCTGAAAACTCTGATCAGAAACTGTACAGCCACAATGGCAAACAGCGGACTGTGCCCCGTAAAAGATCCGAGTTGTCTCCATAGCGCTTGTTATAAAGCAGATTCATGTTCCTGCGAAGAAGATCGAAACGGCGAATACAGCGTATTCGGAGACACTGAAAAGTTCTGGTCTTCCTCTTCAACTTATGAGGGCTCAGGTGTTGCCTGGAGCGTAGACTTCTCGACTGCTGGAATTTACTATCACATGAAGTCGAGTCTTTTCGCCGTTCGCTGCGTAAGGAATCAATAACTCGTCATTGCATTTTAACGCAACTCCTTTCTGAATTTAGATAGAATTTTTAGTCAGCCGAAATTTTTGAATTGGAAAAAGAAAAATTTTTTGATTTTTATAATTTTAATGGTAAATAGGCGCGTGAGGTTCTTTTGTCTCATTTCTCTGCATCGTTTTCGCAGTTTTTAATCAAAGAGTGAGGTTGTTGAATGTGGAGTGGCAGAGCTAAGGATATTTTTAACAAGTTGGAGCCGCTGGCGAACAAAATGGGCTTCAAAATCGTGGAGCTGGATCTTCCGACCGGTCAGAACGGCGTTTTCAGGGTTTATCTCGACACGCTTTCGCCCGAAACGAGCATTTCTCTTGACGAATGCGGCAGATTCAGTCCGATCGTGAGTGATTTTCTTGACGCAGAAGACCCTTTTCCCTTCAGGTATTACCTTGAAGTGAGCTCGCCGGGTCTCGACAGACCCGTCAGAAGATGGGACGATCTTCACGACGAAATCGGAAAAACGCTGAAAATCAAACTTTCGGAACTTGTTGACGGCAGAAAGCGCTTTACCGGCGTGCTCGTTTCAGTCGATGACGACAGAGATGAATTCGTCGTCCGGGCAGAAGACGGCACCGAACTTAAAATAGCAAAAGGATTTGTCAGAAAAATAAACGAAGTTTGGAATGGAGAAAAATGATGGATTTTAATTTGAAGGAATTGATCGACCAGCTGGTCAAAATGAAGGGTATCAAAAGGGAATTTATCATCGACATCGTGAAAGAGGCTCTGTACCGCGCAGTACAGAAAAAGCTCGGAATCGACGCCGACATCGACATCATGTATGACGATGCGACCGGAACTCTCGAAGCGTACTATTTCAGAGTCGTCACCGACAAAGTCGAAGATCCCCTGCTCGACATTTCTCTGGAAGAAGCGAAAAAAATCGATTCCGAAGCCCAGCTCGGCGACACGCTCGGCATCAAAATGGAAGCGGACGAACTCGGCAGAATCGCAGCCCAGGTCGCAAAACAGGTCATTCTTCAGAAAATAAAGACGCTTGAAGGCGACATCATTTACGAAGAGTTCAAAAACAGACAGTTTGAAATCATCACCGGAACGGTAAGGCGCTTTGAAAAAACGGGACTTATCGTCGATATCGGCAAAACCGAGGCGTATCTTCCCTACGGTCAGCAGATTCCGACAGACAAATTCAAAACCAACGACAGAATCAAAGCTCTCATTCTCGAAGTCAAAAAACCTGCCGCAGGACAGAGCTGCAACATTCTGCTCAGCCGCGTCAGCACGATGTTCCTCATCAAACTCTTTGAACTCGAAGTTCCTGAAATTGCTGAGAAAATCGTTAAAATCGAGGGCGTTGCGCGTGATCCGGGACACCGTTCCAAAATCAGCGTCAGATCCATTGACCGCGATGTTGATCCGGTCGGCGCATGCGTCGGAATGAAAGGCTCCAGAATCCAGAACGTCGTTCACGAACTCAGCGGCGAAAAAATAGACATCATTCCGTGGGATGAAGATTCCGTAAAATACATCTGCAACACCCTTTCGCCGGTCGAAGTATCTCAGATCATAATTGACGACGAAGAGCACAGCATGGATGTAATCGTTCCCGATGACCAGCTTTCGGTCGCAATCGGCCGCGGCGGCGAGAACGTCAGACTTGCAAGCCAGCTTACCGGCTGGAGCATCGACATTCAGAGCGAAAGCCAGATGCAGATGATGCTCGAAGAGGCGAAGAGAAGGCTTCTCTTCATCGACGGAATCGACGAAAGCGTTGCCGATTCTCTCATCAAACTCGGTTACACGACTCTTGAGGATCTGACCACTGTTTCACCGGATGTTTTATCTCAACTTCCTGATATTTCTAATGAAAAAGCAGTTTCAATAATCGATCAGGCAACAAAAATGCTTGAAAAGGGCATGGGAGTCATCAACATTGACGACGAACTCGAGAAGAAACTCGATGTTCCGACCACAACTCTGAAGTGCATAAACGAGGAGCTGGCCCAGTTCCTTGCTGAAAGAGGTTATCTCACGCTTGCCGACATCCAGAGCGAGCCCGATACCGAATCTTTTGCGAAAAACGCCGAACTCAACATCCGCAGAGCGAGACAGATCCGTTACAGCCTGCAGCTGCACATAGACGAACTCAACGGCAAAAAACGCGACAAAATCGGAAGAATAACGCCTGATTCTTTCTTCGATTTCTCGAAACTTGAAGAAGACGACGGTGAAAACGAAGGCGGCGAAAACGAAAACAAGGAGTAATATGAACGAAAGAACCTGCGTATTCTGCGGTGGCAAAGACAGCAAGAAAAACCTGCTCAGATGGGTGATGTTCCGCGACAAACTTCTTCCGGACTGGACACAAAAAACGGAAGGACGCTCTGTTTATACCCATTTCGACAAAAAATGTCTGTGCGGAATATACGGATCCAAAAAGGTTTTCCCGCAATTCGGCGTTCAAAACGGCAGTTTCGGCATTCCGGAAACGGAAATCCTTGATTTCGTAAAAAAACAGGCTGAAAAATCGGTCAGTTACTATATCGCGCTCTGCCGCAAAAGCAGAGTTCTGCTCAAAGGACAGAACCTCATTTCAGAGGAAGCGGATCAGAAAACCGTGTTTTCGGCACTATTTTTTGCAAACGACGCATCCGTAAAAACAATCGCGGAGCTTGAGAAAAAAACAGGTTTGAAAGGGACACCAACAAACTTTTCAAAAAGGGAGCTGGGCAAAAAATTCGACGGCAGAGAGGTCGCCGTTTTCGTGCTCAAACCTTCACAACAGTCTGAAAAACTTATGTTTTATATGAATTTACTGAACAATTTCACTTCGGGGGATATTTAATGCGTATCAGTCAACTGGCAAAAGAACTTGGCGTTGAAAGCAAGGCGGTAATCGAATTTCTCGACTCAGAGGGATTCGGCGGCTACAACGCTTCAAAAGGTGTGGACGGCTTTCTTGAAGAAAAAATCCGCGATCACTTCCCTTCGGTAAAAAAGGAAGAGGAACAGGCGCAGGCGAAACCCAAGGCCATTCTCCGCAGAGGAAACAGGGAGAGAAGCTTCATTCCGTCCGACGAAAGAAAGCCAGACCAAGAACTAGAAGCACCTGAATCCATTGAGGAAAAGCCGCAGGAAGAGACTAAGGCTGAAGTACCTGAACCGGTTTCAGAACCTGCTGAAGAAAAAACCGATACAACGGTTACCGAAGAAACGGCTGCCGCCCTACCCGAAGAGAAAATTGAAGAAAAAGAACCGGAAAACGATGAGCAAATCATCAGCATAGAAGATGAAATCCGCAAAATAGCCGCTGAACAAAAAGAGGAAGAACCCGAAGAAGAGCGCAAGCAGCAGCATGTTCACAAAAAAGAGGAAGAAAAAAACGAGGAAGAGGAGGAAGACTACTCCGACGACTTCAGAAACAGAACGAACAAGAAGAAAAAAGTCATCATTCCGGAAGCGAATGTCCAGACTTCACAGAACAACAACATGCAGCAGCGCCATACCGGCAAGAAGAAAAACAACCGCGGCGGCGGCAACGATTCAGCGAACCTTGTCGTAAAGGGGAAATTCCGCGGAGTCGATATTTCACAGTTCATGGGTGAAGATCAGGGAAGCAGCTACGGCGGCGGATTTCAGGACTTCAAAAAGAAAAAGAAAGACAAGAAAAAGGCTAAACAGCAGCCTGTCCAGGCACCGAATCCGACAAAAGCGATAAAAAAGATACTCAAAATCGAAGATTCCATTCAGGTCGCCGAACTTGCAAGAAGAATGGGCGTCAAGGCGGCGCAGCTTCTTTCAAAACTCATGAGCATAGGCGAAATGTTCGGAATCAACGACAAAATCCCCTACGACACGGCGCAGTTTCTGGCTGAAGAATTCGGATTCACGGCGGAAAACGTTGCTCTCAGCGAAGAATCGTTCATCGAACTTACTGAAAGCAAGCCAGAAAACATGGTTCCGCGTCCGCCGGTCGTCACCGTTATGGGCCACGTCGACCACGGCAAAACGAAACTGCTCGACGCAATCAGGCACACGAACGTCGTTGACCGCGAAGCAGGCGGAATCACGCAGCATATCGGTGCATATTCGGTTGAAATAAACGGCGGAAAAATCACCTTCCTCGATACTCCAGGCCACGAGGCTTTTACCGCGATGAGAAGCCGCGGCGCACAGGCGACCGACGTAGTTATCCTCATCGTTGCGGCTGACGACGGCGTTATGCCTCAGACGGTCGAAGCAATCAACCACGCAAAGGCGGCGAACGTTCCGATAATCGTTGCAATCAACAAAATCGACAAGCCGACGGCAAACCCGGCGAAAGTCAAAAACGAACTTCTCAAATACGAAATCGTTGCGGAAGAGCTCGGCGGCGAAAACCTTTTCGTAGAAATTTCGGCAAAGCAGAGAATAAACATCGAAGGTCTTCTCGAAGCGGTTCTTCTTCAGGTCGAAATGATGGATCTCAAGGCCGATCCCACCAAACCTGCTGAAGGCATCGTAATAGAATCGAGAATGGATCCGGGAAAAGGCCCCGTTGCAACGGTTCTCGTCAAAGACGGAACTCTGAAAATCGGCGACATGGTCGTTACGGGAGCATCGATCGGCTTCGTCAGGAGCATGATGGACTGGACGGGAAAACGCGTAAAAGAGGCTTCACCCTCTATGGCTGTTGAAATCACGGGTCTTGACACGGTTCCGCCTGCAGGCGAAAAACTTTATGTTTTCAAGGATGAACGGAAAGCTAAAGGTTTGGTCGAACTCAGAATCAACAAGCAGCGCGAGAAGAAGAATGTCGAAAAAGTTGAAAACGATAATGAGGACAAATTAAAGAAATTCTTTGCTCCTGAACATGAGGATGTTAAGGAGTTCAACGTCATCGTAAAAGGCGACGTCGACGGTTCCGTCGAGGCTATCATAGCTTCTCTCAACAAGATCGAACACAAGAAGATGAAAATAAAAGTCATCCACTCGGGTGTAGGCGGAATCAACGAAAACGACGTCCTGCTTGCAAGCGCATCTCAGGGAATGATCATAGGCTTCAACGTCCGCGTCGACAACAAGGCAAAGCAGGTCGCTGCGGCAGAAGGTGTAATTATCCAGATTTTCTCTATCATCTACGAGCTTATCGACGCGATCAAGGCGGCAATGTCCGGTATGCTTGCACCGATCATCAAGGAAGAATTTATCGGTAAACTCGAAGTCAGGGAACTGTTCAAAGTCGGCAAGGTCGGCACGATCGCAGGCTGCATGGTCACGGAAGGAAGAGTCGTCAAAAACTCCAAAATCAAGCTTGTCCGCGACAATGTCGTCATATACAACGGCAAACTCGGAACGCTCAAACGGTTCAAAGATGACGTCAAAGAGGTCAAAAGCGGTTATGAATGCGGTGCGACTATCGAAAGTTACAACGACATCAAACTCGGCGACATCATCGAATGCTACATTGACAAAGAGTTCAGAGACGAGGTTCTTTAATGGCTGGCGCTATAAGGCAGGGCAGAATTGCCGAAACGATAAAAAGATTCATCAGCACGATGGTTTACAGCGATTTCGGCGGAACTCCGGCCGATATGATAACGATAACCCACGTTTCGGTTCTGCCGGATCTCAGATCGGCAAAGATCTACTATTCGACATTCAAACCCGAAAATGTGGAAAGGATTCAGGAATATTTGGACTCCAACCTTAAAAACATCCGCTTCAAGCTTGCGGCCCATCTGAACAGACTCAAAGTCGTTCCCGAAATAAAATTCGTTTACGACGACTCCGTCGACCGTGAAATCAGGCTGGAAAAAATTTTCGAATCAATAAAAAACGATTAGTTTTTTGGGGGATATATGGCTCAAAGGAAATTCGGTTCAAAATCTTCTAAGTTTGGGAAAATATTAAAGATTGCTATCATACTCTGCGCAGTGGCGCTTGTTTTTGCGGTCATTGCTGGAGTTTCACTCTACTTCAAATTCAAGGCTGAAGTTCCGGCAATCAACACCGTAAGCGACTATAAACCGGATTCCGGCACGAAAGTCTATTCATACGACGGAGAGCTCATTGCCGAGTTTTACCATGAAAACCGGAGAATCATAATACCTTACGACAAAATTCCCGAAAAGCTGAGACTTGCCTTCGTTGCCGGCGAAGATTCTTCTTTCTACACTCATCACGGCATCGATCCGCTCGGCATCGTCCGCGCTGCGTTCAGATACATGACGACCGGAATCAAACAGGGCGGCAGCACGATAACGCAGCAGCTTTCGAAATCGTTCGTCGGCACGGAAAGAACCTTCAGCCGCAAAATCAAGGATATGATTCTGGCAATCGAGCTTGAAAAGCACCTTTCAAAAGAGGAAATCCTCTATCTTTACCTCAACGAAGTTTACCTCGGAAGCGGTGCTTACGGCGTCGAAGCGGCTTCGCGCAAATACTTCAGCAAGCACGTCTGGGAACTCGAAATCGACGAAATGGCGATTCTTGCCGGACTTCCGAAATTTCCGTCGGCAGCTTCTCCGATACTCAATCCCGACAAGGCTCTGCGCCGCAGGAACTACGTCTTAAAAAGAATGCTCGAAGAAAAATACATCACGAAAGCCGAATACGAAAAGGCTTTGGCGAAACCGATAAAAACGAATGTCCAGAAAGAACTGTTCCTCGACAAGGCACCGTATTTCAGTGAAAAAGTGCGCAGATACCTGCTTGACAAATACGGTTTCGACAAACTTTACAAAGAGGGTCTCACCGTTCAGACGACTGTCGACATGCGCGCCACGAAATACGCCCATGAAGCCATGTTTTACGGAATCCGCGAACTTTCAAAACGTCAGGGATACGCTAGAGGCGAAGAGGACAGTTACCAGAAAGGTGAGAAATTCGCCGGCGAAGTAACGAATCCGCTCTATTCGATAAACATAAAAAATGAACTTGGAACTTATCTGAAAAATCATGAAAAACAGTTCGGAAAAATAACCGAAGATTCGATTCGAAGCGGCATTTACTATCAGGGCGTAGTCCTTGAAACCGCAGATAAAAACGCACTCGTTCAGGTCGGCGAAGTGAAACGCAACATCTATCTTGAAGATCTGCAGTGGGCACGTCCGTGGAGTCCGACGGGTTCGTATGGGGCTGTAAAATCGGTAAAAAACGTCTTCAAACCCGGCGACGTAATTATCGTCAGAGCAACCGACAAAGCCGGAACCCGAGACCAGTTCGACTTCCGCAACTATTCAAAAGAATTGGGAAAAGACTTCTATTTCGTTCTCGAGCAGATTCCGGCTTCACAGGCTGCGATAATCGTGAAAGACCCCTACTCCGGCTATGTCAAGGCGCTTATGGGCGGATACGATTTCGAAATCAGCGAATTCGACCGCACGACTCAGGCATGCCGTCAGCCCGGAAGTTCGATAAAACCGATTTTCTACACTCTGGCACTTGAAAAGCGCTCCGGAAAACCGCCGCTTCTCACACCGGCTTCGATGGTTCTAGACGCGCCGGTAACAGTCACCGATGCCAATTTCAAGCCGGCGAACTTTGAAAACACCTTCAAAGGCGAAGTCACCGTCTGGGAGGCGCTGATACACTCGATGAACACGCCAGCAATCAGGGTTCTGCAGAAGCTCGGGCTGCGCGACGCAATCGACGGCGCAAAGGCTTTAGGCATCAAAAGCGAGATAAAACCCGAATTCGGAAGCATGCTCGGTTCAAGCTGCCTCACAATCGACGAGCTCACCGACGCATACGGTCACTTCCCGAACATGGGGCGCGCTCCGCATACGACCTACATAAGAAAAATTTACGACAAAAATGGCAAAGTTCTTGAAGACAACACCGTTTTTTATGACCCCTACATTTCTGCTCCTTCAAAAATCGAGCGCCTGCTTCACTTTGCAAAAAGGGAAGAAAAACAGGCACTTACGCCGCAAACAGCATACATAACCAACAAAATTCTAGAAGATGTCGTCAATCGCGGAACTGCTGCGAGCGCACGCGGATTCAACCACTACAAATGCAAAAAAAGCAACCTGAGCGAGGAGGAAGGAGAAGAGGAAGGAATCTGCAGCCGTCACATTGCCGGCAAAACCGGAACGACGAACGACTATTTCGACGCGTGGTTCATCGGCTATTCCCCGAATTTCGTGACGGGTGTCTGGGTCGGCAACGACCAGCACGGGCGTCCGATCGGCAGAGTCGAAACAGGCTCGAAGGCTGCTCTTCCGATATGGCGCGACTTCATGGAAAGGTATCTCAAGAACTTTCCGCCGACAGACTACGAAATTCCGCCGAACATCGTCAGCAGGAACATTGATCCGGCAACCGGACTCCTCTCAGAACATGACGGCGTAAGAATGTATTTCCACGCAGGAAGCGAACCGAGCAAAACCGTCGAAGAGAAGGATGTTTTCGATCCTACGCAGGGTGCCGAAGGACTTTTCTGATCACGAAAACAACCGATTTGCATTGATTTTTCTTTTCCGTATAATCGTATGATTTTTTGGTTTTTTATTATTGGAGTGAAATATGAAAGTAAAAGAACTTGTTGAAAAACTCGATCTCAAGATTTTTTCGGAAAATGCCGATCTTGACAAGGAAATTACCGGAGGCTACACCGGAGATCTGCTCAGTGACGTCATGGGAACGGCGAAGGACGGCAACGTGCTCGTAACGGTTCAGTCGCACAAAAACGTTACTGCCATTGCATCGCTCAAGGAGCTTGCGGCGGTCGTTCTGGTAAAGGGAATCTCGCCCGAACCCGAAATGCTTGAATCGGCAAACGACGAGGGTATCGCAGTTTTGGGAACGAAAGAGAACGCTTTCACGATTTCGGGCAAAATTTACGAACTGATCAAGTAAAGCCATGAACCAGTACAGGGCAGATCTTCACATCCACACGCTTCTTTCGCCCTGCGGTTCGCTCGAAATGAGCCCCGCCGCGATCCTCGAAGCTGCTGCGGAAAAGGCTCTCGACATAATCGGGATTGCCGACCACAATTCAACGAGACAGTCAACGATAATCCGCGATATGGCGAAAAAATACGGAATTTTCGTCCTCTGCGGCGCGGAGATAAACACGAAGGAGGAAATCCACTGCCTTGCATTCATGGAAGACGACGAAAAACTCGCGGTTTTTCAGAATTATCTCGACGAACACCTGATAAAAGTGCCGAACAATCCCGAAAAAATGGGATACCAGGTCGTCGTGAACGAGGCTGAGGAGATAATTTACGAAGAAGAAAATCTTCTTATCGCCGCAATAGATCAGGATATCGAAGCGGCTGAAAAGTTCGTCCACTCGCTCGGCGGCATCTTCATTCCGGCGCACATCAACAAGACCGTGAACAGCCTTCTCGGGCAGCTCGGTTTCATTCCGCCGGATCTGAAACCAGACGCGGTCGAGATTTCGAGGCACATCACGAGAGAAAAATTCCTCGCCGAAAATCCGTTCGTAAAGGGCTTCAATGTCACAACGGCGAGCGATGCCCACATTCCGGGCGATATCGGAAAGATCGCATCGGTTTTCGAAATCGAAAAAAGGAGTTTTGCCGAAATAAAAATGGCGCTTCACGGCGAAAACGGAAGGAGGGTTATCACAAAATGAAGGAACTTGCCCTGCATATTCTCGATATTCTTCAGAATTCTACCCGCGCAAAGGCAAATAAGATAGAACTCAATATTTTTGAAGATACCAAAAAAAATATCTACTCAATAGAAATAAAGGACGACGGCTGCGGAATGTCGCCGGAACTTTTAGCCAAAGTGACCGATCCTTTCACGACGAGCAGAACGACGCGCAAGGTCGGTCTGGGCGTTCCGCTTTTCAAGCACACGGCCGAACAGAGCGGCGGACACCTCGAAATAACATCCGAACTCGGAAAAGGAACTGTCATCAAGGCGACAATGCAGCACGACAACATCGACAGGCCGATCCTCGGCAGCGTTGCAGCGGTTTTCGTCCAGACTGTCGCTTCGAATCCTGAAATCCGCTTTGTCTACACCCACACGAAAGACGGCAAAAGCTACGTTTTCGACACCGACGAAGTCAACGAAGCTCTTGACGGAATGCCTATCCAAAGCCCTGAAGTCATCAACTACCTAATCAGCATGATAAACGAAAATCTCAAAGAGATCGGGGTAAATTAAAAATCATGGATTGCCTGTACTGAGGCTGAAAATTAGATAAGGAGACTTAGAATGAAAAGATTTTTTGTTGTTTTTGCACTTTTTGCTGCTTTGATTTTTGTTGTCGGCTGCGGCGGCAGTTCGAAAAACGATAATCAAAATGAAAATTCCGACACCGGCGAAACAGTAAACGACAACGACACCGTTGACTCAGGAACAACGGATAACGGAGATTCCGCACCTGATGACGACAAAACCGACACATCGCCGGAACAAAATGACGACAACGGTGATGCTGACGATTCCGCAACGGATGATGATACCGATACGGAAATTGTTCCGAATCCTTGCGACTCAGATCCTTGTGCAACTATCGAATTCGCAACCGGAGAATGCGAATCGGAAGGTATAGGTTATTTCTGCGAATGCATTGACAACTACGACTGGAACGGTACCGAGTGCAAACAGATCGCACCGATCTGCGACGAAACCGGAGAAACTCCGTGCTACGATCAGGAAAGCAAACTTTACTGGTCATCCGTAACGGAACTCGGTTCTCTCGATGAAATGACCGCGTACTGCAAAGGAATCGTAGACGGCTACACCGGCTGGTATGTTCCGACGATTGATGATCTCAGAACATTGGTTGTGGGTTGTGACAAAATCAAAACCAACGGAATATGTCCGATAACTGCGGAAAACAGTTCGAGCGTAGGTTTCAACCACGAAGAGTGTCGATGCGAAGAATCCGTCGACTCCAGCAAACTTATGGATGACGGCGTGCTTCTTTCTTCGACCAAAACGGAAAACGGTGAACTCTGGGGAATCAATTTCGACGGTGAGACGTTGGACTACGATCTTCCCGGAACAGTCGGCGAGATGCGCTGCGCTGCAAAAAAACTCACCAATCTGAAAGTTATCGGCAGGATCTGTTCGGGACAGAATGTATGCTACCATAAAACAGGAGAGGAGGAGACACCGTGGGGTTTTAATGAAGAAATATACGAGGAGACAAGCTGTTCCGGAATCGAAAAAGAATTTGCAGGTCAGGACGGACAGTATGCACAGCGCGGATACTGCGTGCCGGTCAGTTTGACCACGGACTATTTGGTCCCCGGCGAAGACACTGTCATTGACAACAATCTGAAACTTGAATGGCAGGCGACCGTTCCTAACAAACTCTACACTATTGAAGAGGCTGAAGAATACTGCGAAGATCTGGTTTATGCGGAACATGACGACTGGCGTCTTCCGACAGCGCACGAACTTATCTCTATTCTTAATTTTTCACCTACTTCCGACGGGGAAGGTAATTCGCTCTATATGGATTATGATTATTTCCCGAATATATTTGAGTGGGAAATTGAAGGAATAATGCTCTTCTGGACATCCTCCTTTTCAGAAAAATCGGAAGATAAAAAAGACTTTTTTGTTGTATCACCGCTTGACGGACACAGTCTCCATATAGGAGGTTTCAGTTTAGATATCGAAAACGCCTTTGTCCGTTGCGTAAGAGGAAAGGTTCTGGATCCGAAAGGCGGTTTTGCGGTAAAAACGGTAAACGGAGACAAAGTTGTCATTGATTACGGAACACACCTTATCTGGAAACCGTCAAGCGGTGAAGAAAAAACATGGACGGAAGCTCTTGCCTACTGTGAAGATCTTAAATATGCGGGATATGACGACTGGAGACTTCCCAACATAAAAGAACTCGAATCTTTGATAAATTACAGTAAACAGTCTCCCGCTACGGATTTTCCTGAAAATTTGTTGAACTTTTCGCTCTCCAGATCCGACTTCTGGTCATCAACATCAGTTCATAATTCAGGCTGGGCTTTTAATCTTGATATTTCTTCTTATCATAGTGATGACGGAGAGATAATATCTTACCGCAAAGATGCCCGTAACGGTGATGCCGGAATCCACAAAATACCGGAACTCTGCGTCAGATAATTTCGTGATCACTGAACTTCCATGGGAACAATCGACACATATCCCGCAAAACAGTCCTGAACTGAAAGTTTTTTCTGGCCGCTTAATCTTTTTGTCGTTTTTATCGTTGTGCCGCCGTCGATATTTCGATATCTCGACATTTCGAAATATCGATACAAGATTGGCGGCGGCAAGTCAGCGGCAAATCATTGATTTAATTATTAAAATTATTTTTTTAAATTAAAGTTGACAGCTGCCCTTTTAATATTGTATGTTCCGTCGCGGTTTATTAGTAATTGAGAGTTTCTTTATTTTCAGACAAGGAGGCTTGTTAGTATGGCAAAAGCAACGATTAAAATCAATCGTCAGTACTTGAAAGAGATCAAAGAAGTCTGCGAATCTTTCAACTACGACAAGGGACAGCTTATCAATGTCCTTAAAAAGACTCAGGAAAAGATCGGTTATCTTCCGGCAGAAGTCCAGATGGTCATCGCGGAAGAACTTAAAGTTCCGGTCGCAAAGGTTTACGGCGTAGTTTCATTCTACTCGTTCTTCACCATGGTTCCGAAGGGAAAACACCCGATTTCGATCTGTCTCGGAACGGCTTGCTACGTAAGAGGTGCCGAAGGCATTCTCGCTGAAGTCAAAAGACAGCTTGGCATCAATCCGGGCGAAACGACTCCGGACGGTCTTTTCTCTCTTGATTGTCTCAGATGCATCGGTGCATGCGGTCTCGCTCCGGTTATCATGATCGGCGAAAAGGTTTATCCGCGCGTAACGCCGAACAAAGTTAAAGAAATCCTTGACGAATACAGAAAGTAGGAGGGTAAAATGGCAGTAAAATCACTCGCTGATCTCAAAAAAATGAGCTCGGAATTCAAAAACACCGTTTCTCTCAGAGAGAACGGAGACAATGTCGATTCCCTTATCCAGATCAAAGTCGCTATGGCTACATGCGGAATCGCAAGCGGCGCGAAAGAAGTTATGGATTTCTACCTTGAAGAACTCGACAAACAGGGAATCAAGGCGGTCGTTACCCAGACAGGCTGCATGGGCTACTGCTATGCAGAACCGACGATCGAAGTTAAACTTCCCGGCAAGGATCCTATCGTTTTCGGTCATGTAAATGTCGAAAAAGCAAGCGAAATTCTTGAAAAATACATCAAGAACGGCGAGCTCGTAGAAGGTATCATCCCGGTTAATTACGAAACGGTTAAATAAGGGAGTTGAGAATGACACATTACAGATTTCATATTCTCTGCTGCGGCGGTACAGGCTGCAAAGCTTCGAACAGCGCAGGCATAGTAAGAAAATTCGAAGCCGTTCTTAAAGAAAAGAACATCAACGATGTCCAGGTCATTACGACAGGCTGTTTCGGCTTCTGCGAAAAAGGCCCCATCGTTAAAATACTTCCCGACAACACTTTCTACGTTCAGGTTAAGGAAGAAGATGTCGAGAACATCGTAAACGAGCACATCATCAAAGGAAGAAAGGTCGAAAGACTTCTCTATACCGACCCGAAATCGGAAGGTCACGTTTCCGACTCCAAACACATGGGTTTCTACAAAAAACAGATGAGAATCGCTCTTCGTAACTGCGGTTTCATCAACCCCGAAGACATTCGTGAATACATCGCAAGAGACGGCTACGCTGCACTCGGCAAAGTCCTTACCGAAATGACTCCGGAAGCTGCTATCGCTGAAATGGAGAAATCAGGTCTCCGCGGCAGAGGCGGCGCAGGTTTCCCGACCGGCACGAAATGGAAACTGGCAAGAACTCTGGTTCCGAATGCTGAACAGAAATACGTCATCTGCAACGCTGACGAAGGTGACCCGGGTGCATTCATGGACAGATCAATACTCGAAGGCGACCCGCACTCGATCATTGAAGCTATGGCTATCTGCGGATACTGCATCGGCGCAACGAAAGGTCTCGTTTACATCAGAGCTGAATATCCGCTTGCAATCAGAAGACTCCAGATCGCTATCGATCAGGCTAGAGAATACGGTCTTCTCGGCAAAGGAATCCTCGGCACCGATTTCGAGTTCGACATCGAGCTCAGATACGGCGCAGGCGCATTCGTATGCGGTGAAGAAACTGCTCTTATCCACTCGATGGAAGGACAGAGAGGCGAACCGACGGTTAAACCTCCGTTCCCAGCTGTAAAAGGCTACAAAGGAATGCCCTCCAACGTAAACAACGTCGAAACTTTCGCAAACGTTCCCGTTATCTACCTCAAGGGCGCTGACTGGTTCAACAAGATCGGAACCGAAAAGTCGAAAGGAACGAAAGTTTTCGCACTTGCCGGCAAAATCAACAACGTCGGTCTTATCGAAGTTCCGATGGGAACGACTCTCCGCGAGATCATTTATGAAATCGGCGGCGGAATCAAAGGCGGCAAAAAATTCAAAGCTGTTCAGACCGGCGGACCTTCGGGCGGCTGCCTGACAGAAAAAGACCTCGACACTCCGGTTGACTACGAAAGTCTCGCCAGAGCGAAATCGATCATGGGCTCCGGCGGTATGATCGTTATGGACGAAGACAACTGCATGGTTGCAATCGCGAAATTCTACCTCGACTTCACAGTCGACGAATCCTGCGGCAAGTGCACTCCGTGCCGCGTCGGCAACAAGAGAATGAACGAGATCCTCGACAAGATAATCAAAGGCAACGGAACTATGGAAGACGTCGAATTGCTCAAGAACCTTGCAAACGTTATCCAGGACACCGCTCTCTGCGGACTCGGCCAGACGGCTCCGAACCCTGTTCTTTCGACTCTCAACAACTTCTACGACGAGTATGTTGCTCACGTAAAAGACAAAAAATGCCCGGCAGGACAGTGCAAAGACCTTCTCAGCTATGTCATCAATCCTGACAAGTGCATGGGCTGCACGGCATGTGCAAGAAAGTGCCCGGTAGCTGCAATCACAGGTACCGTAAAACAGCCGCACTCAATCGATCAGGCAAAATGTATCAAATGCGGAACCTGTCTTGATACATGTAAATTCGGCGCAATTAGCAAACAGTAGGCAAAGGAGAAACACATGGATATGATTAAAATTACAATAGACGGCAAAGTTTTTGAAGTAGAGAAGGGAATAACCGTTCTCGAAGCCGCAAGAAAGAACGGAATCAAAATTCCGACGCTCTGCCACATGAATCTTTCCGGCCTTAGATTCGTGAACAAACCCGCTTCCTGCCGTGTTTGTGTCGTTGAGATCGAAGGAAGAAGAAACCTCGCTCCGGCTTGTGCAACCGACGTTATGGACGGAATGGTCATCAAAACGCACTCGATCAGAGTTCTTAACGCAAGAAGAACCATCATCGAGCTCCTTCTTTCCGACCATCCGAAAGATTGTCTTGTCTGCATGAAGTCAGGCAACTGCGAACTTCAGGACATCGCTCACGAGTTCGGTGTTAGAGAAGTCCGCTACGACGAAAACTGCGCAATGAGCACATACAGAAAGGATAAATCACCGTCCATCATCAGAGATATGGACAAATGCATCATGTGCCGCCGCTGCGAAACGATGTGCAACGAAATCCAGACTGTCGGCGCCCTTTCGGCTGTCAACAGAGGTTTCAACAGCGTCGTTGCTCCGGCTTTCGAGCAGAATCTTGTTGATTCGGCTTGCACGTTCTGCGGACAGTGCCTTGCAGTTTGCCCGGTCGGCGCACTTACGGAAGTTGACCACACCTGGAACGTCATCCAGGCTATAAACGATCCTAAGAAAGTCGTTCTCGTTCAGACCGCTCCGGCAGTCAGAGTCGCGCTCGGCGAAGAATTCGATATGGAACCCGGAACGATCGTTACCGGCAAAATGGCTGCTGCTCTCAGAAGACTCGGCTTCGACTACGTTTTCGATACCGACTTCGCAGCTGACCTTACCATCATGGAAGAAGGTTCGGAACTTCTCGACAGACTTTCGAGATTCCTTAACGGCGACAAGACCGTTAAGCTTCCGATCCTCACCTCCTGCTGCCCGGCATGGGTAAACTTCTTCGAATACAATTTCCCGGATATGCTCGATGTTCCGTCGACCGCACGTTCTCCGCAGGAAATGTTCGGACCTATCGCGAAGACCTACTTCCTTGAGAAACTTCGCGAAAAACCCGAATACAAAGACCTTAAGAGAGAAGATATGGTCGTTGTTTCGATCATGCCGTGCGTCGCAAAGAAATACGAGTGCTCGAGACCGGAACTTTCCTACGAAGGCAACCCGGATGTCGACTACTCGCTTTCGACCAGAGAGCTCGCTGCTTTCATCAAGAGAATGAACATCGACTTCAACTCGCTTCCTGACGAAGATTTCGACAGACCGCTCGGCGAATCGACCGGTGCAGCTGTTATCTTCGGAGCATCCGGCGGCGTTATCGAAGCTGCCGTCAGAACCGCTTACGAGCTTCTGACCAAACAGCAGTGCCCGAGTGTTGATTTCAAACAGATCCGTGGTCTTGAAGGAATGCGTGAAGCAATAGTTCCGCTTCCTGAAGGAATGCCGCTCAAAGAGATCAAGATCGGTATCGCAAACGGCCTTGCAAACGCAAGAAAGCTTCTTGAAGCAGTTCAGCGCGGCGAATGCGACTATCAGGCAATCGAAGTCATGGCTTGCCCCGGCGGCTGCATCGGCGGCGCAGGTCAGCCCTACCACCACGGCGACAGCACCATCATCAAAAAGAGACAGGAAGCTATCTACCGTGAAGACGAAGGCAAACCGATCAGAAAATCTCACGAGAACCCCTACATCCAGAAACTTTACGAGGAGTTCCTCATCAAACCGCTTGGCGAAAAATCGCACCACCTCCTCCACACTCACTACTTCAAGAAGAGAGAGAAATACGAGGAAGTCGACGATTAGTCGTAGCTTTATGCCAATTTTCCAGCCCCGGTTCCGCCGGGGCTTTTTTTTGCTCTGCGCTGCGGGAATTTTTTTCAATCGCCGCGCCGCCAATCTTGTCGATATATCGAGATATCGTTATTTCGTAATCTCGACACGGCGCGAATGTTGTTTTTTCCCTGATTTTTTTAAAATTCCTGTGTTTTTGTTCTGTTTCCAGGGAAAAACGAGAAAATTTCTAACGATTACTCGAACCGGAGTGGACGAAATCCTTGATGTAAAGCTGCATATTTATGCCTTCGCCGTAAACATTGATCCGCGGGAAGTAAATTATGTCGATCAAATCACCGACAACCGGCGCGTTTCTGTGGTTAAGAAGCCCGAAAGCGATGGCATTGAACGTCATATTCGTGTTTTTCGCGCCGAGTTTCCAGTGAAGATGGCTTCTGTTGATGATGTTCTGCTTCAGAATTTTGACATTTCTGGCAAGAAAATTGGGTTCTGAATTGCTTATTCCGAAAGGTTCAAGTTTCGAAAGAGCTACAACCATATCAGGAACGAGTTCTTTAAGCTGAAGTTCGGAATCGATTTCAGTGAACTGACCGCCGACATCCTCCTCAAGTTCTTCGGCCACGATTTCATCAAATTTATCAATAAATTCAGCTATTTTCGATTCCTGGATCGTAAGCCCCGCAGCATATTTGTGACCGCCGTACTGAACGAGATAATTGCTGAGTCTTTCGAGAACTTTATATATGTGAAGCTGCGGAATGCTTCTGACGCTGCCCCGCCCGATTCCGTCTTCGACAGAGATCATTATCGTCGGTTTGTAGAACTTTTCTACCAGACGCGACGCGACAATGCCGATAACGCCGGGATGCCACTTTTCGGAATATAAAACTATTGAATTGCGCTTCTGGATGATATCGCTGTTTTCGACTTTCGCCAGAGCCTGATCGAAAATCTCGGCTTCAAGCTGCTGACGGTATTCGTTAGTCAGATTAAGCTCTTCCGCCATCTTCAGTGCCGCTTCGTAATCGGTGCTTTCGATAAGTTCCAAGCCTTTTATAGCATTTCCGATCCTGCCTGCCGCATTGAGACGCGGAGCCATTTTATAGCTTATCACGGAAGGGTTAATCTCTTTCAGCGACTTCAAACCGCATATATTAGCCAGTGCCAGAAGTCCGGGACGCTGGTTTTTCTGCATCTGCGTAAGACCGTATTTCACGAAAATTCTGTTCGATTCAAGAAGCGGAACCATATCGGCAACCGTTCCGAGTGCGACGATGTCCAGATATTCGACCAGATTCGGAAGCGTTCCCGTAAAAAATCCGTCTTTCTCGACGATTTTTTTGAAAACCATGAGGAATGAAAAAGCAACGCCGACAGCAGCCATCTCTTTGAACGGATACTGGCATTCCGGCTGGTGCGGATTGACGATCGCGATAGCCGGAGGAACCGTTTCGCCGACATGGTGATGGTCGATTATTATCGTAGCAAGACCCAAATCGGCTGCGTACTTCACTTCATCGACGCTCGTTATTCCGCAGTCTACCGTAATGACAAGCTCGCCGCCGTTAGTTGCGATCTCTTCCAGAGTGTATGTATTGAGTCCGTAACCGTCTTCAAGCCTGTGCGGAATGTAGTGGTCCACGCTTGCTCCGATATGCGACAGAAACTGATACATAATCAGAGTAGAAGTGATACCGTCAACATCATAATCGCCGTAAATCACTATTTTCTTTCTGTTTTTGATGTAGTCGATTATGATTCCGGCAGCCTTTTCCGCGTCTTTCAGAAGAAAAGGATCAGGCAGAGACTTGATTTTAGCCTGAAGGAACATGCTCGCAGTTTCGACCTCGTCGATTCCGCGGTTCACGAGGACAGTCGCAACAGTCTTTGAAATACCGAGCGTTTTGCTTAAATTGTCGATTTTACCCGGATCGGGATTCAGTATTTGCCATTTCGGCTTCATCTATGCTGCGTTTCCTCTTCTTTTGTTCATGTATTTTTCAATGTAAAGCGTGATCGGCGAAGCAATGAAAAGCGAAGAATATGTTCCGACTACTACACCGATGCACATAACGCCAGCAAAACCCGAAATGATTTCGCCGCCGAAAATAAGAAGTGCCAGAACAGAGAAGAGAGTCGTTATAGAAGTGAGGAACGTTCTCTGCAGGGTTTCGTTGAGGCTGACATTCATCTTTTCAGCCAAAGTCGTGCCTTTGTTCGGATCTTTCATGTTTTCCCTGATTCTGTCGAAAATGACGATCGTATCGTTGATCGAGTAACCGACGATCGTAAGAAGCGCCGCAACGACGGTAAGGTCAAACGAGAATCCGAAAAGCGACCAGATTCCGAGAGCGATCATGACGTCGTGGAAAAGAGCAAGAACAGCGCCCGGAGCGAACATGAAGTTGAATCTGAACGCGATGTAGACAAGAATTGCGATAAGAGCGTAGAAAACAGCCATAATCGCGGAAAGTTTCAACTGCTGGCCGACTTTCGGGCCGACGAGTTCGACTCTTACGAGGTCAGCCTTAGCTTCTTTATTGATGTTGTCAATCGCGATGACGATTTCGTTCGTCATGCCTTTAAGCATAAGTTTGTAGATGTGTCTGTCGCCGACTTTGTTGTATTTGATTGCATCATTTTCGATAACCGGAAGCTTGGTTTCGGCTATAAGCGCGTTCATAGCATCTTGACTGATTTCCTTGTCAAACCAGATTTCTACTCTGTCGCCGACCTGTGAATCGAAGTGGGTCTTGACCATTTTCGCGTCGGTGAACTTTGCTTTTGCAGCATCGAGGAAAGCGTTGATCGTCGCATCATCAACCATCGAAATGTTTTTGAAGCGGACGAGGTATTCATTCTGCTTGCCTTCAAACTGCTGGATGTCGTTTGCTCCGAACTGACCCATAACTTCTCTGACCTGCTGCTGGGTTACGCCGTCAGCCTTGATCTGGATTTCTGTTCCGCCGGCAAAGTCGATACCGAAGTTGAAACTCTTGAAAATGACAAGAAGGATTGAAATCGCGACTAAAACGCACGAAATCGGGAACAATATTTTTGATTTGCCGATAAAATCTATTTTAAGTTCATTTAATCTCATCTTCAACTCCCTTATTTAACGTGTGAAAACATCTTGATGTGTGCTTTCAGGAAATAGTTGAAAACAACTCTTGCTACGAATATTGCGGTAAACATACTTGAGCAGATACCGATGAGAAGCGTAATTGCGAAACCTTTGATCGCGCCGGTACCGAACTCCCAGAGAACGAAAGATGTTATCGCAGTCGTAAGGTTGGAGTCAAAAATCGCCGACCATGCCTTGTTGAAACCGCCTTCAATTGCTGCTTCAAGAGCCTTTCCGGTTCTGAGCTCCTCTTTGATTCTCTCGAAAATAATAACGTTCGCGTCAACCGCCATACCGACTGTAAGAAGGATACCTGCGATGCCGGGGAAGGTAAGCGTTGCGCCGAAAGTAGCCATCGCACCCATAATGAAAAGAAGGTTGAGGAAAAGGGCGATGTCAGCGATAAGTCCTGCAAAACCGTAGTAAAGGAACATGAAAAGAACGACAACTGCAAAGCCGACAGAAACTGCAACTTTACCTTTATCGATGGAGTCCTGACCAAGGCTTGGACCAACCGTTCTGTTTTCTTCAAATGTTACCGGAGCGGGAAGCGAACCTGCTCTGAGAACGAGCGCAAGGTCTTTTGCTTCCTCGAAAATCGAGTTGTAGTCGCCGTTTCCGCCAAGTGTGATCATTGCGCTGCCGCCTTCGATTCTGGACTGGATTACAGGTGCGCTGTTTACTTTTTCATCAAGGATAATAGCCATTTTGCGTTTTACGTTCTTGCCGGTTACATCGGCGAAAATTTCCGCACCGACTTTATCAAAGTTCATGCTGACGTAAGGTCTGTTTTTCTGCTGGTCTATTGAAACTCTCGCGTCGGTGAGCATATCACCGGTAATGTAAGCCTGACGGTAAAGCAGCCATGACATATATTCCTTCGTTCCGTCGCCGAGAACGGTTTCTTCAAGAAGGAATTCTGTTCCTTCAGGAGCTTTGTCCTTCAAAAACTCTCTAAGTTTCGCACGGTCTTTCGAAGTTGCGTATTTGTAAGTAAGCAACGTTCCTTCGGAAGTTGTTCCTCTGCCTGTAACAAGCGTGATTCCTTCAGGAACTTCGCCTGTGTATTCGCCGAGCGGATCTTTGTCTTCAGCGACGATTTTGAACTCAAGCTGAGCTGTCTGGCCGATGATGCTTCTTGCTCTCTCGACATCTTTATAGCCTGGAAGCTGGACAAGTATCGAGTTTTCGCCCTGTTTCGTAACGATCGGCTCCTTGAGACCGAGCTCGTCAATTCTCGAACGGAGCGTTTCAAGCGTCTGGTCGACGGCATTAACCTTGAGCTGCTGAACATATTCGTCTCTCATCGTGAGAGTGTAGGAATTTCCGGAACTTCCGGTCTTCTTAAGGTCGCCGAAGTAGTCAATTACCTTATCTCTGAAAAGGTCTTTGTTCGCGCCGTCCGCAAGTTTGACTTCGATCGCATAGCTTTCCGGCAGAACTTTTACCGTTTCATAAGGAATTTTTTCATCATCAAGTCTGATTCTGATCTCGTCGGTTCTGCGGTCGAGCCTGTCGGTAGCCGCCTTTTCGGTATCTACGCTGAGAACGAAGTGGATACCGCCTTTGAGATCGAGACCAAGACTCAGCCCGCTGTTTATCTTTTCAGCCCACGGATTAGCCTCCGTGTCGATAAAAGTCGGGATAAGCGCAACACACGCAGCAACAATAATAACAAGAACAAAAATTGCTCTTGCCAACCAGTTTCTTTCCATAACAATCAATCTCCATTTATATTGTTTTTACTCTTCAGTTCCCTTTGCAACAACGCTTGAAACCACGCCTTTCTGCACGGTGACGACGACTTTCGGATTTGAACAGATTTCGACTTTGAGCTCTGCATCCTTGACCTCGGCGATCCTGCCCTGTATGCCGTTGCTCATCATGATAACATCGCCTTTTTTAAGCTGATTGAGCATTTCGTTATGTTTTTTCATCTGTTTTCTCTGAGGGAGAATAACAAGAAAGTAAAAAATACCGAAAATAAGGATGAAAGGCAGGAGCATATTCAAAATTCCCATTGCTCCGCCCTGTTGCGCCGCCTCCTGCGTTATCAACAAATTACCAAATAAATTCAATGTGTTAGCTGTCACGCCCGTCTCCATTTTTAAAAGTCAACAAAAAAACAAGCGGCAGAGTGTAGCACAAAAATTTTTTTTAGCAAGAAATGCGTTTAAAACTTTCTGGAAAAATCGGGAGAAATAAGATTCTGAAAACGGATTTTATTCGCCGCAGCCGCCCTGAGGAGCAGGTTTGTCAGCAGCTTTGATCGCTTTTTCCGCAGCACAGCCTTTAAGATCCTTGTTGTGAGCGCAGATCTGTCTCTGGATGTCGTTTGCAGCAACGCCGCCGCCCTGGAATTTATTGTTGAAAATCCATGTCGGGCTGCCGCCGATGCCCATAGCGTTTCCGATTTTGATGTTTTCGCTGTGGAGTTTTACACCTTCGCCGCCGTTGAAGCATTTTTCGATGACGTCAGCTTTGATTTTGCCCGTTGCGCATTTCTGCCAGTCGGTTCCTCTGATGTTTTCGTTGCGGCACCAGATGTAATTCATGTAATCTTTCGGGTAATGTTTGATCGCGCAGAGTTCACGGATGTTCTCGTCAACTTCGCCCTGACCGTGAAGCGCCTGGAACTTGCCGGGTTCGGTCTCGTTTGCGATGTAATTTACATGGAAATCAAGTTTGTCATCCTTGAAAGCTTCAAAAACTTCCTTCATTGCATTAAGCGCCATAACGCCGTAAGGACACTGGCTCATAACGAAGAGGTCGACTCTTGCCGGAATTTCCTTTCTGCAGAGCATCTCTTCCTTGCAGTCGTCGTCGTCACAGTCGACTTTGCCGTTACCGGTATCATCGATGCCGTTGTCACAGATTTCTTTGGTGGGGTCAAATTTCGCACCGACTCTCAAAAGAATGAAATCGCCGGCTTTTACAGCCCAACGCGAAATCTTCTGATAGTCTTCTTCTTTTTCAACAGCCGGATCAAAAGCTAAAATAGGAAGAGTTTTGAAACCTGCTTCCGCGAATGTCTTGTACATTCCTTTAGCTTTTTCATCGGAGTAGTCAAGAGTTTCCGGAACAAGTCCCGGGAACATGTTCTTAAGCTGGCTGATCAATGCTTCTGGCCTGCACTCTTTGCATCTTTTGTCGGAAATAACCGTAACTTTTACCTTTGCAGGTTCCGGAATCGAGCTGCATACTTCAGGTTTTGCCGTTTTGTATTCGTTGCAGATCGCTCTCATAAAGTCGTTGGAAGTTCTTCCGCCTCTGTAAGGATTCCCTGCAAGGAAAATCGTCGGGGAACCGCTTGCACCCTTTGATTGCGAGAACTTGTAGCTTTCAAGAAGAATCTGTTCGCCTTCGTCACCGTCTTTGCATGCTTTGACTTTTGCGATGTCAAGATTGAGTTCTTTAGCACAGCTTTCAAAGTTTTCGGGAATCTTTCTCGATTCTTTGTTCATGCAGACGATAAGATTCATGTAATCTTTCGGCATGTGTTTTTTGGCACAGAGGAAAATTTTGTCGCCGTTGCGCTCTGTTTCTCCGTGCATCGGCATCCAGCCGCCGTCCTTTTCGTAGCCGATGTAGTTGAGTTCGAAATCGACAGCGTTGCCGAGTTTGTCGAGAGTGGGTTTGATTGCGTTCATAACCTGAACACCGTAAGGACACTTACTCATAACGTGGAAAGAAAGTTTGACTTTCTCTTTCGCTTCCGGTTCCTTTTTTTCGCCGCATGAAACAAGCATGCCGATGCAAAGAGCTACAACCGAAGCTGCAATCAATAATTTTTTCAAGAAATCCTCCTTTTAAAAAGTGAAAAAAGACCTTTTACAAAAAAACAGTGAATCATATTCATTTATCATAAAAAAGCAAACTTTTGAAAACGATTTTTCAAACAGTTTCATATTTTTTCAACAACTTCACATAAAAATTTATTCCGGCAATTCAGAATTTCGATTAAAGCAGCCTCTCGAGATTGTTTTTAGACAAAAATTCAGTAATTTCGCGCATTTTCGCATGATCATCCAATGATGCCGAAAATATTGCGTCGTCAGTCGCCACAAGAAGCTCCCGCTCTTTTTCAAACATGACTATCTCTTTTTCCGTCAGGTTTACGGCTAAAGAGTTCCGGCAGTTTATAAAATCAGCGTTCCCGACTTTGGCGTTTCCAGAACCGTCTTTCGGCAGAAGCTCGAAGTATGCAAGCCAGCTTCCGACATCGCTCCAGCCGAAATTTCCGGGAACGGCAAATAGCGGCTTTTCCGTCTTTTCCATTATTGCGTAATCAAAAGATATTGAATTTATTGAAGAATAAAGTTTTTCTTCAGGAAGTTCAAACGATTCGGAAGAACTTATTTTGTCATAAGTTTCCGGGGTCAGCCGTTTAAATTCTTCCAGCATCGAATTCAGCGAAAAAATGAAAATCCCGCCGTTCCAGAGGTAATTTCCGCTCTTAACAAATTTTTCAGCCTTTTCAAAGCACGGTTTTTCTTCAAAAGATTCAACTCCGAAGATTTCGCTTTCAACAACTTCCCCCTTTTTTATGTAACCGAAACCTGTTTCGGGATAAGCCGGCTCGATTCCGACCGTTCCGATATAATTTTTGTTTTTATCAAGAAAATCAAGCCCTTTTTCAACGGTTTTTCTGAACCTTTCAGGATAAGCGACATAGTGGTCCGACGGCAGGACAAGAAGCGCCCTATCTTCACAACACATTGATTTTATTGCAAAAAGTGAAAGAAGGATGCACGGCGCGGTATTCCTTCCGCAGGGCTCGTAGATAACTTTCACTTTTTCGTATTTTCCGGCATCCCGCTCTATTTCAGCGCGCTGTTTTAAGGAAGAAACTATCGTGATTTCTTCTGCAAGCGGCATTATCCTTTCAATAGTTTCGGCAAGGAGCGTCTTTTCCGAAAAAAGCGCCAGACTCTGCTTTGCCTTCGATTCTCTCGAAAGCGGCCAGAACCTTTTACCGCTGCCGCCTGCCATAATCACAGCCGAAAGTTTCATCAGACTCTCCCGTAAATGTCTTCTATTCTTCTGACGTCGTCTTCGCCGAGGTAGCTTCCGAGCTGGAGTTCAACGATAACCATAGATGAATCTTCCGTTTCTGCGCGGTGTTTTTCATGCTTTTGGATCGTGAAGACAAGTCCCTTTTCAGCCTTGAATCTGCGGTCTCCGATTACGACGAACCCGCCTCCTTCCGCAATCATCCACGTTTCGCTTCTGAATTCATGCGTCTGCAGACTCAATTTCTGATGAGGTGCGACAAAAATGTGTTTTATTTTGTAATCTTCGGCATTTACGAGAGTTTTCCACCATCCCCACGGACGGGTGTCGAACGATTTTGTGTTGACAACTCTGTGTTCATAAAAATCGCAGAGTTCATCAAGCGAAAAGTTTGAAATATCGCATTCCGAGCAGTTGAGACCGTTAATATTATCAATCAAACCGGCATATTTTTCTTTCAAATCGAAATCGAAAGAATAGAACACGAACTGCCTGAAAAAGGCTCTGTTGACAAACGGAAGAAACGAAAAAGTATGAAGGGCATCAAAGCTTTTCATGTCGGTTTTTGTTTCAGAACAGAGTTTTTCAATGTCGCGGATTGAAAGATTTTTTATATCCAAAGCAGAAATATCAAGAATTTCAGCGTAAAAATCTTCGCGGGAATTCACTTCAGAAGCCAGTTTTTGAATAAAATCATTAGTGAATTCTGAATTTTCAGTCAACTCGTCGGCAGACTGGGTAATAAAAAGAATTTTCATTTATCCTCCGCAAAATCACTTGCATACATAATCGTCAGTCATATATTCGGCACACCATTCATCGTTTTCGCAGCTTTTTGCAACACACTGCGAATTTCTGCACTCGTAAAATTTTTCCGGGTAAACAGAATTTGAGCAGTCGGCGGCAGTAGAACACGAAATCGTGCAGATTTTCAATGTTTTTCCGTCATATTCCTGCGGCAGACACTTGTAATCGCTTGAATATGTCGTGGTTTCGCACTCGGCATCGCTCAGGCAGCCTGTATAGACGCACAATCCGCTTTCGCATTTGTAGTTGTCAAAATCGTAGGCATACTGCGTTGAAGAGCCCTGACCGTAAAGATCGCAGTCGGCATCTTCCGAGCACACCGGCGTACATTCCGGGTAACCGTAAGCTCCGTTTTTGTTGCAGCGGTAGACTCTGCCGGTCGCGGCAGTAACAGCTTCGTATATTTCGTCACATTCGGCATCGCTCAGGCAGCCTAAATATACACACCTGCCGTTATCGCAATTGTAGTTGTCAGCGTCGGTTATGGCGTTAAAACCTGCCGGAACGCAGTCTGAAGCCTTTTTGCAACCGATAACGCAGTATTTTGCCGCATTTTCCGACGGGTTTTCTTCGTCTGGTTCTTCTGCAGGATTCGTTCCGCCGTTTAAATCGGCATCTGAAACTGTTTCTCCGCCGTCATCTCCGTTCTCGGAATTTTCCGATTCACCGGTTTTTCCGCCGTCATTAGAATTTGAATCATTTTCGGTATTTTCCGTATTTTCAATATCTGAGGCTTCCCCGTTTTCATCGGATATCTCAGAATTATTCCCTTCGTTTTTACCGTTTTCCGGTGAAGCAGAACTCTTTCCGCCGTCTCCGCACGAAATCGCGGAAACAAGCAATAAACTCAATAAAAACAATAATTTCTTCATTTTACTTCAACTCAAACCAATATTGATAAAGTGTAGAAACGTTGTTGACCATTATGTTCGAGACGGTAACATTATATTTTTTATTATATTCGATCCCTTCGGCCAGCCAGCTTATATTATTCGGAACCCCGATTCCGTCCGTATCGTATTGAAGACCGCTGACAGCTATCGTTTTATTGTTGGTAGAATCAATTATCGCAATCGTTGCCGATGCGAGATTCATGCTCGACGCGTTACCGAACTTGTTAATTTTATCCTTCAGAACGGTAAACGACATTCTGGTAAAACTTCCGGGATAAAGTTTTTTCGGATAGCTTTCAAAAGGATAGGCAATAAAATCGATTTCCAAATCTGAAACATCCGGTCTGTCATCGTGGATAACCTTTACGGCCGAACCAAGGACAAAAATTCCGTTTCCGTCGGTATAATCGGCGCGTCCGAACGAAATGTGACCGAGCCACGGGTCAAGAAACCAGCGTCTGTGACCGACTGAGTCTACATCTTTGTCAACCATAAAACCATCAACTATTTCCGCACTGTCGACCGAAGAAAGATCGGTATTCTGAGCCCAGCCGACATGAATATTGCTCGAATGACACCCGTCGTAAGCCTGCTGCGACCAGCAATCCCACGATTTCGGCGGTTCATGACTAAGCTGGAGAGGACTGCCTTCAATATTGTTAGCCGCGATTATAAGCGAACATTCCGCAGTAATCTCATCACCTTCGGTATCATAAACGACCTGCGGCAGACCGTGGATCGAACGGATATAATTGAGCCTGTTCAGAACTTTCTGCTTTTCGCTGTCTGACGGAACACCGGAAGAACACGATTCAATTTCCGGCCACAAATAATAAAGCTCTTCCTCTTCGGCATCTCCCTCGTCATCTTCATCGGGAGTTTCGTTGCTTCCTCCGCCGTCATTGATGATCACATAGCTCTCTACATCCTCATCCGAATCATCAGAATACTCCGAATCGTCGTCCTCGTCATCACTTGATCCGCCTGAATTCCCGCTTCCGTTGCTGCTTCCGTTGCTGCTGCCACCGCCGCCAGGTCTCGGAGCATTATCAGGACGTTCGCTTTTAGAAACATCTTCATCAGAAACTTCGGAAGGATTATCGGCCACGATATCGTCACCGTATTCGACATCATCGTAAATACTGCCCGAATTTCCGTTGTCACACCCGAGCATAAACAGGCATAATGTCAAAAAAAGGATATAAAACATTTTTTTCATCGTACACCTCCCACAAAACCGGAACATTATACTTACTATTGAAAAAAACAAAATAAAATAAGGGATAAAAAGCATCCTTGATTTTATAATCTTATGAATTAAAATAATTGGTTTTTTGCGCTTTGCAGAAGGTGCCGATTTTATTGGCTCTTTTTGTAAGGCATTGCTTTTGCTTATGATTTTTTGTTTTTTGTTGATAAAGGAGGAAAAAATGTCCTGTGTTAAGAAAGTCTTAATCTCTTTTCTGCTCTGTTTTTCATTTGTTTTGTCCGCTGAAACGTTGGAATTTGAAGAACCGGTTTTAGGCAGACTCATCGAAAGAAACGGTAGGCTTTACGATACTTTTTACTACCATATGAACGGCGAACCGCAGTATCTGCTGCAGAAATACGATGAAATCGCGATTCCGCATTCTGTAGATCTGAATTCTCTGCGCGGGCTTGAATTTAACGGTATTCAGATTTCCGGCATGCTCTCGGAAGTTACTTTCGATGCTCAGAATTTCAGGGCTTTCAAAATCAACCTTGATGAATTCGACCGCAAAAACTGGATCCAAGTCCGTAATATTCTTGCGAAAAACGGTGTTGAAGCATGGCCGGTCCTAACTTATCACGCTGCAAACGCTCCAATCGTTCTGGACGGAACAATGGGAATTGTTTTCACAAAATATATGCCCAAAGAAGAGCAAGAAAAAGTCCTTAAAACCTTCAATCTTGAAGTTATCGAGATAGTTGATGAGGAAAACAATTTTTATCAGGTAAAACTTCCTGCCGGAACGGATCCTTTCGCTATCGCCAACGCACTTTTTAAAGGACAGCTCGTCCGTTGGGCTCAGCCGAACTGGACTTGGCACATGATACCGCTTTCGACGACTCCGGACGATCCTTATTTTTCAAAACAGTGGCATCTTACTCAGATAAACGCGCCGGAAGCATGGGATACCGAAACTGCCGAAAACAAAGATGTCAGAATCGCAATCGTTGACACCGGTGTAGACCTTAATCATCCGGATCTTAACGTTCTTTCAAACCTTGGTAAAGATTATATCGGCAATTTAGGCGGAGCTCCAAACACCTCGCGAAACGGCAACGACCACGAAGGTGTTCCTCACGGAACGTCATGTGCCGGACTTGCTGCTGCAAAAACAAACAACGGCATGGGTGTTTCGGCTTCGTGCTGGGGCTGTCCTATTATTCCGATAAGACTTATCGCAGACAGCACCTCCCAATATTATTCGATCAAAGCAGAAGACAACTACAATGCTATGAAACACGCATACGAAAACGGCGCATGGGTCGTAAGCAACAGCTGGGGTATGCAGGATGTGGACAACTGGGGTAACTGCACCGGTGTTCCTTCAGACAACTATAGCTCTCAGGGTGTTATCGACGGTCGTACAAAAGGGAGAGGCGGAAAAGGAACAATTTTCCTTTGGGCGGCAGGCAACTCACACTGCAATACCAATCAGAACGCTTTCCTTAAAGACAACAATTTCCTTACCGTCAGCGCAATCGGTCAGTCAGGTTCCATGGAAAGTTACTCAAATTACGGTACTGAAATTGATATCGCTGCCGGTGCAGGAGCCAACACTACCGATATTCAGGGAAATCAGTACGGATATGCATGCAATTCTTACGGCTGTCTCGGAAGTCTTGACAGCAACGGCGACTACACTAGCGGATTCAGCGGAACAAGCGCGGCCACACCTGTTGCTGCCGGAGCGGTAGCACTCATGCTTGCGGCAAACCCCGATTTGGATGTTTCAGGAGCCTTGAACTGCGTAAAAGTTTCCGCACGCAAACCGTCAACGAACTGTTCGGAAGGCAGCTGGACAATGCAGAACGACGAATGGATTCAAGGCGGTTCTAAGGAACACTCGCCCTGCTTCGGTTTCGGTATAATTGACGCAAATGCGATGGTTGTGGGAGCTAAGAACGGAACATGCGGCTCTTGCGTCGCTACGGCTGCAGTTGACGGCTGTGTAGGAAACTACTACGACAGAGATGACGACTGCGACGGCGTAGTCGACAATGATTGCGCAAACGGCGGAAAAGGAAAGACCGGAGATCCCTGCTCTGTAGATTCGGAATGCATAAATGCCGCAGCAAACCCGAAATGTATCACCGATGAAGGCTGGAACGGCGGCTACTGCTCGGCAAAATGCAATAAAAATACTGATTGTTACAATGGAAACAACAAAGTCGAATGCTATCAAGGTCAGTGCATAGCAAAATGCAGCTATAACGAAGTCCGTTCCGGATATGCCTGCATTTCAAACAAAATTCTTCCCAAAGGAACCGAGACGGTTGCAAGCTGCGGAAATAGTTTGAAAGAAGAAGGTGAAAAATGCGACGGCGACACCAAATCGTGCAAATCCATCGACGACAGATTTACCGGCGGTTACGCTAAATGTAATTCAAGCTGCACCGGTTATGATACATCTACATGCGAAGGCGGCGGCGGAGATCTCTGCAGAAACGGAAACGTAGATGCGGGCGAAGTATGCGACAGTGAAGAAATTCCGTGCAGCCAGCTTGCCGGTGCGCCGAAGAACGGAACGGCGAAATGCGCTTTTGACTGCATGAGCTGGGATAAATCAGGTTGCCATGACGGCAGCGGTTCGAATCAGGAAGGCAACACCAGTCCGGAAGATTCCGGCACATGCGGAGACGGATTTGTCGACGATGGCGAACAGTGCGACGACGGCAACAACATAAACGGCGACGGCTGTTCGAAATTCTGCATGTTTGAAGACGACGCTCCTGAAGGCAACTCGTCATCTTCAGGATGCTCTGCAATCCTTCTTTAATTGGAAAGAATCTTTAAAAAAATCAATGTATTAACTGCAAGGAGCCCAAAATGAAGAAAGAGTTTTTCCTTATTTTTTTTCTTACGTTTTTTCTGTTGCTTTCAGCATGTTCAAGTGACAAAAAAACAGAAGAAAAAAACGAAAATACAGAGAGCGGCAGCTCTTCAGGAAACGAAATCGCCGATGACGACAGCTATTCTGAAAACGAGATTACTGATGACGACTCATTCACGAACCCGGATTTTGAAGAACTCGAATGCGGCTCCTCTTTCGGTGATATTGCCTGCGATTTCACTCTGCCGTTTGAATCCGGAGATTGGAATTTCGCCGGAAATTATTCAAAAGATGAAAATTATCTGTTTGTTTTTTACCGCAAAAAAAATTCGGAAAGCAGAAAGATCTGGGAGACCGATCTTTATACTCTTTTTGATCAGACACCTGAAAATACTCATTATTTTTTCATGGTTGAGAGTGATGACGCCGATTTTGTAAAAGAAAAAATCCGGATAATCAAGGATTCCGTCGAAGATGCGCACGATATGGTCGGGAACACTCCGCTTTTAAAGAAAATCCACATTCTCGAAAAGCCGGTTGCGGAAACGGATTCTTGGATAAACGAATGGCTCAAAAACAATTCAGACTTCTTTTTCGGAATAGACCAGGAGCGCAAAATCAGACGCGGCGGGTCGTTTTCAAGCTGGGATTCAAGCGATTTGCCGCCGAAATTCAAAAATCTCCACAAAGAGGCAGAACTTTACAACTATGAAAGACAAGTTTCTGATTTTATTAAAGAAAATTCTACGAATTCAACTTTTTTCAAAGGTCTTGAAAACAAACCTTTCGCCGAAGAAGGCTGGGTGAAAGACATTGATTTTTCAACAGATTTTGAAGGACTTTCAGAAAACGGCGGACTTTACATTCTGCTTGAACAGATTTGCGACACACCGAAAAAATGCGAATGGGACAGACTCGAAAGGCTTTTTCTCTGCGACGAAACAGGCGAAAAGTGCGAAACCGAAATCGGCCGCTGGATTACTACTTACGGCAGAAGCGGCAGATGGCTTACCGATATCACCCCTCTGAAACCGCTGTTTGAAAAAGGCGGGAAATATAAATTCCGCTTCACGGTCGAAGGCGACTATTATGTCAACAATCTCGACTTCATTTTCGTGAAAAAAGAGAGCGATACGCCGAAAAAAATTATTCCGCTTTTCAATCAGCGCGAACAGTTTGACGAAAATTACAATTCCCGTTTCGAGCCGAAAATTCTGACAGAGGAAAATGTGAAAAAAGCCGAAATCGTCGCCTTTATAACAGGTCACGGAAACGGCTCGGAAGAGGCGAACTGCGCCGAATTCTGCAGATTCGAATCGGTTTTTAACGTTAACGGCAGCGATTTTGAAATCGATTTCAAAAATGCCGGAACCGGTGAAGGATGTTTTGAAGCGGTTGCCGACGGCGTTGTGCCGAATCAATACGGTTCATGGCCTTACGGACGTGCCGGATGGTGTCCGGGACAGGATGTCAAACTTATAAAAATCGATGTAACGGATGCACTCGCAAGCGGTGAAAATACGTTTTCATACTCCGCATATCTTGACGGAGACGTCTACGAACCTGTTGTCATAGACGAAAACGGCTATCGCGCCGAAATTTATCTTTCAAGTTATCTTGTTATTTACTGAAAAAGATTCGATACTAAACTAAAAACAGCTGAAATCATTGATGGAAACGATGCCGGATTTGTGTCGATTGCAGTGACTGCACAACCTGAACCTTTCACATCTTCACTTGCTTCAGCCGCATCAAGACCGTTGCAGATGTAGTAGATGTTTTCCACTTCTGCTTCGTCAAGAACACCGTTTCCGTTGGCATCGGCACCGCTCATAAATTTTTTACCGCCGGCTTTACAGTGTTTTCCGGCAGCTTCGTCGGCAACACTCATTACCGTATCGCGTCCGTCAGAGCCGTCAGCTCCTTTTTCGCCCTGAATTCCCTGTTCTCCCTGCTCGCCTTTGTCGCCGCGTTCGCCTTTCGCACCGTCAGAGCCGTCATTTCCATCCAATCCTGATGTCACGGGTTTGCCTGACTGACCCTGCGGTCCCTGCGGACTTTCGCCGTTGCAGACATAACTTACTGAAATTTCAGATGTTTCAAATTCACCGTTGCCGTTTTTATCAAAACGGTTTTCTATTTTTTTGCCGCCGGTTTCACAGTTCTCGCCTGCCGGCTCGTCGGTTACGACAAATTCAGAAAACTTTCCGTCATTGCCGTCGGAACCGTTGGCTGCGTTTTCGGCATTTATCTCTGTCGAACCGTCTTCCGACACATTTTTACCGTAACAAATCGATACGCTGCTATCTTCCGAATCCATTACTCCGTTATCATCACAGTCCAAACCGCTTTTGACAACAACGGCAGGCTTACAATCGGGATTTGTTGAATTTATAGAAACATTCGCCAACATTTTGCATCCGTCGTCCCCATCCTCTCCGTTGCAGACATATGCCTTCGGAATCTGTTCGTTTTCTTCCTTGGTTTTATCAGAGTCCGAAAAAGAGATAAGTATTCCGCCGTTCGGGCAGTGTTCATCTCCCTTACCAAGATCTGATGTCGCAACCGACCAGTCAGCGCACAACTGCGCCGAAACAAAAACGGAAAACAAAAACACTATTTTTTTCATAATGCCTCCTAACTGCGGACCTTTTTCAATGCAAAAATCGCAAAAGCAGCAGCAAAAAGGGCTAAAACAGCTGAAATCAGACTTCCGTTTTCATCAATGACTTCCAGAGAACAGCCTGTCGACGAAGAACCGAGCCCCGTCTCTTCGGCACTGCTTCCGTTGCATACATAGGAATCTTCGCCGGTGATTTCATCAGCGTCAAGCATTCCGTTTCTGTTTAAATCGACTCCTATCATGATTTTTTTGCCGCCGGAAACACAGTTTTCGCCTTTCGGTTCGTCAGCTACCGATACGAGAGCCGCAGCACCGTCCTTGCCGTTTGCACCGCTGGCACCGGTTTCACCCTGAATTCCCTGATCGCCTTTGGCACCTCCGTCACCCTTCTCACCCTGAGCACCGTTGCATACATATTTTGTCTGTTCAGCGGCGACCTCGTTGTCGTTTAGAAGATGATCTCCGTTTTTGTCGTTACCGACTTCTACCTTTACTCCTCCGTTGGCGCAGTTTCCGCCAGCCGGCTCTTCCGAAGTTCTTGAAAGCGCGTCGTCACCCTTGGGACCATTCCCGCCCTGATGACCTTTTTCGCCGTCGCAGACATACTTCGTCTGAGTATCATCGATTTCCTTTCCTGCGAGTTCCCCGTCTCCGTCAGCATCAACACCGACTTCGATTTTAACTCCGCCGTTCTGACATCCGGTATCGCCTGCAGATTCATCAGTCAATCTCGTAATTTTTGACAGTGCGTTTCCGCCGCTTGCTCCGTCTGCGCCGTTGCAGGAATATTCCGTATTGGAAATTTCCGCTTCGTCAAGCGTTCCGTTTTTGGGATTGTTGTCGAGTCCGACTTCGATTTTAACTCCGCCGTTCGGACATGGACAGCCGGATGTTCCTGCCGCCACCTTGGTAGCCTTAATCAATGCATCCGTTCCTGATTTTCCGTTGCATACGGGAAGTTCGTTGATTCCGTCTGCAACTACGATACCGCCCAATCCAGGACAGTAAGTTCCGTCGTCAGCCTTTATCGAAACACCGGCCGGTTCACCGTTTGCGCCGTCTGCGCCGTTGCAGACGAACTTCGTTTCATCAACGACATCGATTTTGTTGTCTCCGTCGGTGTCTGTACCGACTTCGATTTTTTTCCCGCCGTTCTGACATTCGGCCGAACCGGCAGGTTCGTCAGTCACCATGACAAGCATATTGTCCGCCGACAGAACCTCTGCAAACAAAAAACATACAAAAACAAAAAATAACTTTTTCATACTGCACCTCAAAGGTTGAAACAAAACAAAAAACTTCCGTTATCTTCTTTAAAATTGTAAAAATTTCAAGTTTAGGCAAAGTTTTTCGTTCGTTTTGACTTATTTTTGTTTTCTGCTAAAATTTATAGCTTTTGGGTTTTGAAATTTTACAGGTTTTTGATAGGAGATTGTAATGAAAAAAATTTCCCTTTTGATTTTCACACTTTTTGCGGCGTTTTCCGCATACGCCTATGAAGGAACCACGATCGGCCCCGAAGTTTCCACGCTTGACGGCAGAAAACTTCAATGGGAAGCGGGAAGCTACGACTATTTCGTCATGTTCAAATCTTTGATGGGTAACGATATCCGCGAGATATGCTCCAGTGAAAGCTCGCCGGCAGGATGCGACTGGGGAGACAACCCGGAACCCGACAGCTGTCTTCCGCAGAGCACTTTCCAGCTTACGAACAGGCATGTTCCGGAAGATGCGTATGTTGAAGCGGCTTATCTTGTCTGGACTTCAAGTCTTGATCCGGCGAACGTAAACCACACCGACAACACGGCAACTCTTAACTTTACTTCTGACGACAATCAGATCACCCAGACTATAAACGCGGTCGCTCCGAGAATAGGAAGTGCCGGAACCGATGCAAATCCGGGTCAGCAGGATTTCACATTCGAAGGAATAACAACCGAGCAAAACGGCACGATTTACGGCGGATACTACACCTACCGTGTTGACGTCACCGATTTTTTCAACCAGATTCACGCTAAAGGAAGAGATTTGGGCTACAAATCTGACGGTATGTCGCTTTACGGCAGCTATACTGTCAGCGATGTAGAATGCTCGAATTCTTCTGACTATCTTTCACAGGTCGTAGGCGGGAACGGTTACAGCGCTTCGGTAATGTGCGGCTGGTCGCTTATAACCGTTTACCGTTCGACGAGAGTCAACCCGAAAATGGTTTACATCTACAACGGTTTCGGCAGATTCTGCAAACAGGAAGTCAACCTCGGAATTTCCGGTTTCGAGTTTCCGGACAAACCTATCATCAAAATGACCATGGCTGTTCACGAAGGTGATCCCGGCCTGGCAAGCGCAACAGGCTGCGGCGCTCTGGGCTTCGCAGCATGTCCTCCGGAAGGTCTTTCGGTAACCGGTCAGCAGACACCGCCCGAAGATCTGACTATCCTTCAGAACAACTGCAACCCTGCCAAATTCCAGGATCAGAGCGGAACGGCATTCAACTATTCCGATACCTACAACTCGATTTCGAGTATTTACGGTTGGAATGATTCAGCCGAAACCTGCATAGGCGGAGACCCGAACTATCCTGACCCGAACACTCTTGAATACACGATGGATGTCGACACTTTCCTGCTTGATGCCGAGGCTAACACTGATTTCGACAGACAGTTCAAAAAGGGTGACGAATCCCTGTTCATAAAAATAGGTGCCAATCAGGACTGCATCTATCCGAACTACATGGTCGTATCGCTTGATACCAAAGCTCCGAGATACGACATTCCGGTAAATCTTGCGACTCCGGACGGAAGAGAGAAAAATTACTGTTCATGTTCCGAACAGGCTGATACAGTCTGCTCAACGGCTCCTTTCTACTTTATGATCAAAGTTCAAAACTGGGGCAACGATATTTCCACCGGCGTAAAGGTTCAGGATACGCTTTCTTCAAAAGTCAGCTATATTCCAGGCACGACTGAAATGTGCAAAGAATGGAAAAGCGAAAACGTATGCAAAAAATGGATACCGATTGAAGACATAAACGGCGGTTTCCCGCTTGCCAATGATTATAGGGTTGCAGACACGCTCAGTT
Organism: bacterium; assembly: GCA_017961325.1. GTDB lineage: Bacteria > UBP6 > UBA1177 > UBA1177 > UBA1177 > UBA1177. Next base: position 147,514 of record JAGCXM010000015.1, read on the forward strand.
ACTGTGATGCAATTTCCCAGACTTGTCCCGAAACGATAATGATTCGTTTCAAAGTTATGCCTAAAGAAAATCTCCCGAAGAACGAAGTCATTGAAAACACTGCAATAATAAACGACGACAACAACCGTCCGTACAAATCGAACACGTCGATTCCGCTCAGACTTACATTCGGCAACTGCCCCTCTCCGGCTGCATGCGAAAATCCCGATCTGACTAACTGCGGCGGTTACGGTGACGGCGAAGGCTGCACGAAAAACGAAGACTGCGGTAACGGTCAGACATGCCAGAACGGACAATGCGTAAAAGATTCCTCGCTTTTTGCCAAAGACGTACAGATTACCGTCACTGCCGGCAAAAACACTCCAGTCAGCGATGAATCAGCGATAATAATTGCTTCGCCGGCAGAAAAACTTGTCGCAGGACAGTTCTCGCTCATCGCTTCAACTGAAGAAAAAGGTAAAAATTTCACGTTTGAATCCGTTATAACATCACTTGACATCAAAGATTCAAAAACGATCCTCTCGAACATGAAACTGGTTTACGACAAAAACGGCAACGGCCTTTTTGACGAAAACGAAAAAATTGTAGCTGAAGCGCAGAGCGTAAATGCAAAAACGGCAACATTCGCGCTTAAAAACGATTCCGCCGACTATGAAACGAATGTGCTTCACCATTTTATAATCGTTACTGACGTGAAATACGATTCCGAAGACATTCCGCTTGACAAGACCTTCAATTCCTGATTGAAGACATCAGTTCATTCAAATTCGGCAATGCCAGCAATATTACCGGGGAAATGACGCCCGCACCCCTGAATTTCGCGAAATTCGCATTTGAACCGACAGTCGAGGCATTTATTTTCACGAAAGGCAGCATAGAGCCGCCGGTTCCTGCGCCTTCCGAGATAAACAAATCATCGGTCGGAGTTCTTCAAATAAGAGCAAAATCCATTAAGAGAAGTGACAAAATCAAAAAGATAATTCTTAAAACATCGTCAAAATCGGTAAATTTCAAAGACGGAATCACCCAGATAGATCTTTATCTCGATGCAAACAAAGACGCCCGTGCAGAAGGCGAAGAACTGCTTGCAACCGTTGTTCCGAGCGAGGCTTCGAATATTCTGGACATCGTTTTTGACCAACCTCTGTTTTTCGGAATAGACGAAGAAAAGACTTTGCTTCTTGTCGCCAAATTCAATATTCCGAAAGAAGAAATGGCACAGATTTCCATTCAGAAATCGAAAGTCAAACTCGATTCCGGCGATGATCCCTACGGTCTGCCGATTAAATCGAAAGAATTCAGCTACAAATGCGAAGAAGGTGATTTAACCTGTATGGAAGACGGTGACGATATCGGCTGCGCTGTCACCGCACTTGAAGAGACGGAATCCTCCCGTTACATGATTTTCGCGGCTTTAGCGTTTTTCTGCAGTCTGGCACTGGCAGTTCGCAGGTTTTTATTAAAATAGCACCATGAAATCAGCAATAGTTTATCTGCTCACATCATTTATAATTTCATTTGTTTTTGTCTGTCTCGTTACCCCTTTGCTTATCAAAGCAGGTAAAAAATTCGGTTTCGTAGATCAGGTCAATCAACGCAAAATACACCGCGGAGCAATTCCGAGAATAGGCGGAATCGGCATCTCGATCGGGACAATGCTGCCGGTCCTGCTTCTTTTCATCATCTTTAAGGTAAAAAACGTGGTCGATGCAGAAACGACCAACAACATGACTCTATACTTCGGCGGCGGACTTGCCATAAGTTTTCTCGGTCTAATCGACGACATTAAAGGAGTAAATGCAAAACTAAAGCTTCTTTTTCAGGCAGTTATAGCCGTAGTCGCAACACTGCACGGAGCTTTGATTCAGTCGCTGCCGATGCCCTGGGGAAGGCTTGAACTCGGATTTTTCGGATACGTCGTCACCGTTTTCTGGATAATTGCTATCATCAACGCCTTCAATCTTATTGACGGTATAGACGGCCTGTCATCTGGAATCACGCTGTTTTCATCACTGACGATAGCGATTCTTGCAATCGTGAACGGTTATCTGGCTGTCGCACTCGTCGCACTGGCTTTAGCCGGAGCCGTTACGGGATTTCTGATTTACAATTTCAATCCGGCGAAAATCTTCATGGGCGATTCGGGATCGATGTTTATCGGCTATATTCTGGCGATTCTTTCGCTTAGAACTCAGTCCAAAACCCATGCGATCGTATCGATTTTGGTTCCGATAATCGCGATGGGTCTGCCTATTCTTGATACTACTCTCGCGTTCCTGCGCCGGATCCTCAGGCATCAGTCGATTTTCATGGCCGACAAGCAGCACATTCACCATTTTCTTCTGTCGCTCGGCTTCAACCAGCGCAAGACTGTACTGATACTTTATTCGATTTCGATTCTGTTCACGATCCTTTCAATGCTTATGATTTTCAATCAAAACATTGATACTTTCCTTATCGTTCTCGTATTTGCGATAATCGTTGTCGTAATAATCACGAAACTGGGTTATATCGAAATGATTTACGGCAAATTCCGCGTAAAAAAGGAAAATTCGCTCGAAAAGCACCTCGAAAACTTCTTCATAGACAGAATCGATTTGAAAGAAGATGAAAACTTCTTTTCGGAACTTCCGATAAAGGGCTTCGACATTCTCGACATCAAAGGGGAAAATCTGTTTTCAAAAGGGGAAAAGGACAAAATAAACTTCTTCGACATTTCGGCGAGAAGATCGCGCATCGTCCGCCTTTACTGGAATGAAAATGTTCCGATAATCGGCTCGCGCGAATCGGCGATGCTCATTCTGGTGGCGAAGACCCTCGTCGCCAAATTCGCTCCGATAAGCGACGAAGACGAAAAGATTCTGATTGAGCTTATCGACAGATAATCAGTAAAATCAAAGACTTGTCAAAACAACAGGGCCGTTTGCAGTGATTGCGACAGTGTGTTCGAACTGGCAGCTCAGCTTGCCGTCCATCGTGACGACAGTCCAGCCGTCGCTCAAAGTTCTCGTTTTGTAGGTCCCTTCGTTGATCATCGGTTCGATCGCAACGACCATTCCCTCCTGAAGTTTAAGTCCGTCACCGCGTTTGCCGTAGTGCGGAATCGCCGGATCTTCGTGAAGATGCACGCCCGTGCCGTGACCGACGTACTCGACGACGACCGAAAAGCCGTGACTTTCGGCATACTCCTGAATTACAGCACCGATATCACCGATGTGATTCCCCGGAACGCACTGCTCGATGCCGAGTTCGAGGCATCTGCGTGTAACTTCGACAAGTTTTTTCGCCTTGTCGCTTGCCCCCGGCATGACATAAGTCATCGTGCTGTCACCGATGTAACCGTTGAGCGTTACTCCGCAGTCAACCGAAAGAATGTCGCCGCGCTGAATGATCTTAGCCTTTCTCGGAATGCCGTGAACGACCTCGTTGTTTACTGCGATGCATGTTGCATGGGTATAGTCGTCAACCGATTTGAAAGTCGGATGACCGCCGTGTTTTTTGATGAATTTGTCGGCAAAAGCATCGATTTGAAGCGTTGACACACCAGGTTTGATATAACTTTTCAACTCGTGATAAAGCTCTGCCAAAACATGACCGGCAGCCTTGATTTTTTCAATCTGTTCAGGAGTTTTGATAATTATTTCGTCGCACATTTTTCCCTCGAAAAAAAAATCAATACAAAACCAACGGCAGATTATTTTGGTTGTTTTCTGGAAAAAGCAAGAATTTTTGACTTTGCCAATCAGGCTGACTAGTTATCCGAAGTCAGAATTTCAGTTTCCCACCGGTGCTGGCGCTGGTATCTCAGCACGTTCGTAAGAACGCGCTTCCTTGCCGCAATCGTCTGATTTTTTTTGTATTCTTCGTGGCTTGCACGCCCGGAACGGCTTTCGGAGAAACTCTCTTCATCCAGAATCTGAACCTCAAACGGGAAGAAAAAGCGGTAAATAGGCTTTGTCGGGTTTATCGGGTCTTCCATAGTTATGAGAAGTCGGCTCGTAAGCTGGATCGAAGAGTATGAAGTCGAAGAATAAAGGTTCGTCTCCTCGATGTTTTTTTTCGTAATCTCCTCCTTTTCTTCAGGCGGAATTTCCAGATATTTTTCCAGAAATTCGGCTACATCCTCCTGAGACCACGAGGAAAGATCGTGCGATTTCAGCTCTTCGACACCTTCGATAAAGTGCGGAATGTTGACGACGTTGTTTTTCGTCCTGCTCGGCTTAATGTTGGCGAACGAAATGACGTGATTCGTAGCGAAATACCTGAGCACAAGGATGATATCGAGCTTTGTGTAGGTCACGATCCGCACTCCGACGCGGTCGAAAATATCGGCAGTGACATTCTCCTTTTTGTGAAGCAGTTTGAGTATCAGGCTGTCGCGCGACTTGTCATTCTTTATCTCGAAAAGTTTGAGCCTGATCGCGTCGTCGCCCGTTCCAAGAAAGTATCCGCCGGCAGAATTGCCGTTGAGATGGGCACTGAACCTTTTGTAAATCTGGTTTCTGATGCCTGGCATAAAACTTTTTGCGAGGTCGTTTTCGACATGCGTGATCGTATGCGCCACCCTCAGAATCGCACAAGCCCATGCCTGTTCAAGAGTTTTCTCCTTTTCCGAAGCCATGATAAGCAGACTCACGATGTCGTCATTGCAGAGAATGTCCGGCGGAATTATCAGAGTTTCGGTTTTTCCTTCGGGATCTTCCAGAAGATAGCTCTGGATGAAGGTTTTCGCCTCGCTCAGAATCGAAGCGGCGGTATCCGCAATCTCAGGATCGGTTATGTCATAGCCGTAATTTTTTATGAAAGTAAGTCCTGATTCCCTGTCATGGACGTTGAGCCTTTCGATATCGATGAAACTTTTCTGCGAAAAAATCGCGTCAAAAAGCTCAAACGGGAATTTCAGGAAATTTTTTTCAAGTTTGTTTTTAAGTTCCATTTCTCACCTACACATCCCACAGTTTGAAAAGGGCTGCTTCGTCGGGGACAGTCACTTCGATCGAGCCGTTTCCGGGTATTCTTTCAAGTTCGATTCCCTCGTTTGAGAGGATTTTGAAGTAGATTCTCACTTTTTCGCCAGGTTTCAGGCCGATTTTCTTTGCATAAAGCGTGAACTCCATAACTTCGTCAAATGCGGCTTCTCCGGCTCCAACGATGTCGGCAACCCTGCCAGATTCGTTGCTGCTGTGGATGAGGAACGGCGTTTTTTCGATTTTCACCATCGGAAGGGCGAAATCGATGCTTTTGTGTTCCATGAGGAACCCTTTGATGAAGTATTTTTTGTGCTCGTAGAAGTGCATCGGGTTTGTCAGTTCGATCCTGAAAAACAGCATGTCACGGTTGAAGCCGTAAAGGATTTTGTCAACGAGTTTGATCGAATTGTACATCGCACCGCCCGCTTTCTGCGCGTTTTCAAAGCGGCCGGCCCCCGCCCATTCGTAGTAACCGTTGCTGCGGCCCGAAATCACGGGACTTATCTCTCCCGTCGGTTCAACGATGAGGCTGCTGCCCAGCTCTGATGAAATCGGAATATCGAGAAATGTCGGATAGTTCATGCCTAGCAGGTTGTAAACGCGGCGCAGATGACGCCTGAAAAGACGGTCGAAAAGCCAGTCGTTTTCAGTCGAGAACTGCGGTCCGTACCACCAGAACCAGTCACTTCCCTCGGCGCGGTAAAAGCAGCGCATGATTTCGGAATGAATCTGCGGCCCGACGACGTGGTTCTGGCTGTATTTCGCATAAAAATCGCGGACACGCTTGAGATAACCCCACGCAGCGTTGTCTTCGTCGTTTCCTATCCAGATCTCGTAGTTTCCGTTTATCCATGAACCTGACCACAAGTCGTTGATGACCGGATATCTGTCGGTTCCGCGACTTATGATGTCGGAATAAACCGTAGTTTTTATCTCTTCGTCGCTGCTCAGCCGTGAGAAAAGTTCTTTCAAAAAGTGCTCACCGTTGTCAGGATAGGATTCCCATGCGTTTTCGCCGTCCATGATGACCGAAACGACAGGTTCAGAGCCGTTTGACGGGAAGTTTGCAGCCGCGTTTTTCACATAGTTCACGAAAATATCGGCAGCCTGCTCCGCTTTCATCTGAGAAAAAGAAAATCCCAGAAGATCCGACAGGTATTTGTCTCTGAAAAATACCGTAATATCCTGATTTTTTTCACTTTTTAAAAGATACGGCCTGTATAGCACCCGTGATTTGTCGCTGCGATGAAGCGACTTCAGAAGGATCGTTTCATCGGTTGTTATCCATTTTACCGAAGAATCGGCAGCCGCATCGGTTATTTCGGGAGCGACCGAGCCTTCAGCAGGCCACATTCCGTTCAGAGTGCGTCCCCAGACCTCTTCGCTGTAACGCTTTCCCTCTTCCAGGTGCCATTTTGCGTCTTCGGGATAGGAATACCGCGGCGGAAGCGGTAGTGTTGTGCTTCTTTTCGCGATGTCGCTGTCGTAAACGAGCGGAAAAATCGGGTGATAAAAGGGCGTGAACGAAATTTCGATGACGCCTTCGTCTGCAAGCTGCCTGTAAAGCGGAATTATGCTGCGCAGGACTTTGCGCTGGATTTCGAGAAGATCCTCCTTGTCCCTTTTCGTAAAGCCGCAGTCCTTGCGTTCAAGCTCTGCAAGACGTTCGAACTCCGATTTTGCAGTAAAACCGAACCACTTGAGGTTGAAAAGAACCTGCAGGTCAAGGATTTCGTCATCGGAAAAGAGTTTGGCCATCTCGTTCCAGCCGAGCTTCTTTTCGTAGCGCAGACGCTTGTTCAAAAGCTCGTTGTAACGCGGCGAAGTCCTGACCAGACGATCCCAGTTGAGCATGAAGAAATTCTTTATTACGAAAGCCTTCTGCTCTTCCTTCATCTCTGACGGATCGGTAATCGTGTGCTCGAGCCAGGCATCGGTCACGTTGTTTTCGGTATAGTCCTTAAGCTGCTCGATAAGCGACGGAACTACGTTCACGACACCTTTGACACCGTATTTTTTCATTGCAGAGGGAATGTCGTAGTAGCCTTTCATAGCGTGAAGACGGACCCACGGCATGAGATAGGTATTTCTGATGCAGTCTTTGTAGTAAGGCTGGTGCATGTGCCACAAAAAAACGAGCTCGGTCATGGACTATCTGTCCTCCTGGAAGTTATAACCCTTCGGAATTACTACAATTCCGTCTTCGGTAACGGTAAAGCCGCGTTCAGCATCCTTCTTGAGGTCGAAACCGACTTTCGTGTCGGGCGGAATAACGACATTCTTATCAACGATGACGTTTTTAAGCTCGCAGTAACGCCCGATCTTGACGTTGTTGAGAATTACGCACTGGTCAAGTTTGCTGTAGCTGTTGACTCTGACACCGGGAGAAAGAACGGAGCGGTTCACGCTGCCGCCGCTGATGATGCACCCTTCCGAAACAAGCGAATCGGTCGCGATTCCCATTCTCTTGTGCTCCTTGTCGGCGAAAACGAACTTCGCGGGCGGCATGTTGACTTCGGGAAAACCGAAGATCGGCCAGTGGCGGTTGTAGAGATTGATCGCCGGAGAAACCGAGACCAGATCCATATGCGCCTCGAAGTAGCTTTTTATAGTTCCGACATCACGCCAGTAAGGCTTTTCATACTCGTTTTCATCGGGCATATAGATCGTATTTTTGAGGAAATCATAAACATAAACCCGTTTGTACGGATAAAGTGCGGGAATGACGTTTTTGCCGAAATCGTGTTCGCTCGTCGGATCTTTTGCGTCGTTCGTCACAGCGTTGACGAGGACATCGCGCGAAAAGAGATAGTTCCCCATGCTGACAAGGGCATAACCAGGATTCCCGGGAATCGGTTTAGGATTTTTCGGCTTCTCCTCGAAACCCACCATTCTGTAGTCTTCGTCAATCTCAATCACGCCGAAAGCCCCCGCCTCTTCGATCGGCACGGGAAGAGCCGCAATCGTCATGTCTGCATTTTTGATGTTGTGGTATGTGTACATCTGCGAAATATCCATTTTGTAGATGTGGTCGCCGCTGAAAACGAAGACATTTTTCGGAGATTCGTCGCGGACAAGATTGAGATTCTGATAGATCGCGTCGGCACTGCCGAGATACCAGTTGTCGCCGGTACGCATCTGTGCCGGAACCGAGTCTACATACTGGTTGAAGCGCGGTGACAGCCCCCAGTTTCTAGAAATGTGCTGGATCAAAGAGTCGCTCATGAACTGCGTCAGAACCTTGATCTGCATAAAGCCGGAATTGACGAAATTGCTCAGGACAAAGTCAATTATACGGTAGGAACCGCCGAACGGAACCGCCGGTTTCGCCCTGTCTAAAGTAAGCGGAGCGAGCCTTTTGCCCTGACCGCCGGCCAGGATCATTACAAGTGCCTTTGACATTTTCTTCTCCGATTATTTCAATAAAATCATCTACTTATGTTCAACAACCGTAGTCGCAAAAGGATATAACGACGGATCATTCAGTATGTTTTCGTACTCAGTCAGACCTTTGAGCGTAGAATTGAAAAACGCCGTCATAAGCCCTCCGGTATAGGCGATGAACATAAGATTCATCCCCTTGTCGCCGCTTCCGGCACAGGTCGAGCAGTATACATTGCAGGCTTTCACATCTTCAGGATCAACCATGTCGGCGTGACCTACGCCGGCAGCGATTATGTGGTGGCTGGGAGAGGGATATGCCGCATAAAAGTTAACGCTGTTATCATTTTTCGGAGCGCATGCCCCGGTATTGCCGTTCAACTTGTTTTTGGGACCCTTTTCAGTTCCCAGAAACATCGATTCGCCTGTAAACCGGACGGGAACGTTGAGGCTCTGCGGATCGTCATCGCCGATAAAACCGTCTAACGGCGGAGCTGAATCGACAGGATCGACACCGAAGAAACTCGTCGCAATAGACGGATCTGTGTTGAGAACGCGGTTCATAACTTTGCCGCCGCGGCTGTGCCCGGAAACGCCGAAATGTTCGACATCGGCCGTAACGGAAACTTTCGACTGGATATTCTGTTTGAGCCAGTTTATGAACGTAATGACTTTTTCGGCTTCCTTAATGGTTGTGTCCCCGTTCACCATTTTATGTTCAGACTGACTCGAAACGACGATGAAACCGTGAGATGCCAGCCGCATCAGAAAATCGTCATAGTAGCTGATTTTATACATGAATCCGTGCAGAAAGTGGACAACGGGAATTTTGCCTTCCGCGCCTATCGGTTCGTATATTCTGAACTGTCTGGGAGAGCCGTCATCCCCGGAAGCGACATTGATCACGTTTACATAGTATTGACCGAAACAGAACAGAGGATCTGTTTCGCATACAACAGGCTCATCGTCCGAGTTATCCGCGTCGTCCGAATTTTCCAAGACATCGGCATCAACTTCACCCGTATCAGAAATTTCATTCTCATCCGTAACTTCGGGAGCATCGGCATCATCATCGACCGTTTCCGGGGCATCGGCATCATCCGCCGAAGTATCCTGATCGTTGGTACGAGAATCGTCTTCAGTGACGGAAGTGTCTGTTTTCCTTGAATTTATAGAGTTCTCACAACCTGAAAAGAAAACGAACGGCAAAAACAAAAACAGAACAAAATACTTTCTCATTTCAAATCTCCATAACAAAAACCCGTATAATTTAGAGAAAAATGCCGTGAAATCAAGGAAAAATACCGCTTCGGCGGCGACAAAGGCACAAATGCAGCGCCATAACGTCCAACTATTTCCATTTTTTAAAACTGAAAACGGATTTTCCAAAGAAAGCAAGAACTGCCGGAATTTAATTTTCCTGTTGCTTTTACGCAAGCCCTTGATTTCATAACATATTGATTTTATTGCGTTTTGTTCAAAGCAGATTCGGCAGGCGAACAAAATTGTTGACTTTTATCCTCTCATCCGTATAATTTCCGCGTTTTTTTTGACCCTTGTTATTGGAGGATTAAGGGATGCTTGATAAAGAAAAGAAATCGGCTGTTATAGCTCAGTTTGCAACAAAAGAAGGCGATACCGGTTCACCTGAAGTTCAGGTTGCGATTCTCACCGCTAGAATCAACGAACTCACGGAACATTTCAAAACACACCAGAAAGACAACCACTCAAGACTCGGACTTCTCAAGATGGTTGGCAGAAGACAGAAACTTCTCAACTACATCAAGGGGAACAGTTTTGACAGATATACAACACTTATTAAAGAACTTGGTTTGCGTAAGTAATCGGCAGCTTCCTTTCGCGTTTCCAGTTTTCAAAACACAATCTATTTTTCAAGAGGCAAAATGAATCAGGTAAAAGAATCTATTATTTTTAACGGCAAAGATTTATCAATAACTACGGGACGTTACGCGAAACAGGCTGACGGAGCGATCTGGTGCAACTACGGCGGAACGGTCATTCTGGCAACAGTCGTTGCAGCCAAAGGCGATCCGGCGGCTGAAGGCGATTTCTTCCCGCTCACGGTTGATTACACCGAAAAATTCTATGCTGCAGGCAGATTTCCCGGCGGTTTCCTCAAAAGAGAATCGCAGCCCAGCACTCAGGAAAAACTTACTTCACGTCTTATCGACAGACCGCTCAGACCGATGTTTGCCGACTGGTTCACCAACGAAACCCAGATTCTTGTCAACCTTCTCAGCTTCGATCCCAACTGCGATCCTCGCGTAATGTCTATTACGGCTGCTTCGGCTGCCCTTATGATTTCCGACATTCCCTTCAACGGACCGGTCGCAGGCTGCAGAGTCGTCAGAAAGAACGGCGAATTCATGATAAATCCGGCAGTAAGCGACGATGAAGAATACGATATCGATATCACGGTTGCCGGAAACTACGACTCTATAGTCATGGTCGAAGGAGAATCGAAGGAAGTAAGCGAAGAGGATATGACCCGCGCTATCGAACTCGGTCATCAGGCGATTCAGCCGCTTCTTGAAATGCAGGACAAGCTTGCGAAACAGATCAACCCGACGAAAAGAGCGGAAGTTGCGAAGGTAAAAGATGAAAATCTTGAGAAATTCGTTCACGAAAACTGCGAAGAGATCGTTAAGGAAGCGCTTTCGACGACCGAAAAACTCAAAAGATACGCCCTTCTCGACGAAGCGAAGGCTGAACTTGTCGAAAGAGTAACAAAAAAACTCGAAGAAGGCTCCGATTTCATGAATGCGGACGATCCGCAGCTTGTCATCACCCGCGCAAAAACCTTCTTCGATGACTACCTTAAATATGCTATGAGACATCAGATAATCACTGAAAACAGAAGAATCGACGGCAGAGATCTCACTTCGATCAGACCGATCACGATCGACCTCGGCGTTCTTCCGATGACCCACGGTTCGGCTGTTTTCACACGCGGCGAGACCCAGTCTCTCGGCGTTCTCACTCTCGGAATCGGCAAAGACGAACAGAAAGTCGACACCGTTACCGAAGGTGCAAGCAAACGCTTCATGCTTCACTACAACTTCCCGCCTTTCTCGGTCGGCGAAGTCGCAAGACTCAAATCTCCGGGAAGAAGGGAACTCGGCCACGGAAATCTGGCTGAAAGGGCTCTTTCAGCGATAATCCCGCCGAAAGAAGAGTTCCCCTACACCGTCCGTCTCGTTTCTGAAATTATGGAATCGAACGGTTCGTCCTCTCAGGCGACAGTCTGCTCAGGTTCTCTTGCACTTATGGATGCCGGCGTTCCGGTTAAAAAACACGTTGCAGGAATTGCGATGGGGCTTATTCAGGACGGCGAAGACTTCTACATTCTTTCCGATATTCTCGGTGACGAAGACCACCTCGGCGACATGGATTTCAAAGTCGCCGGTTCCAAAGACGGTATCACGGCAATCCAAATGGATATAAAAATCAAGGGTTTGCCGAAAGAAGTCATGGAAAGGGCCATGCTTCAGGCGAAAGTCGGAAGAATGCACATAATCGGCGAAATGGAAAAGGCAATCGCTGCTCCGAGACCGGAACTCAGCCCGAACGCTCCGAAACTCTGCCAGCTCAAAATCGATGTCGACAAAATCAAGGACCTCATCGGAACCGGCGGCAAAAACATCAAATCGATTGTTGAAGAGACCGGTGCAGATGTTGAAGTCGAGCAGGACGGAACCGTTACGATCGCTGCAAAAAATCAGCAGGTGCTCAGTGCGACTCTCGCACTTGTAAAATCGTTCACGGACGATGTCGAACTCGGCAAAGTTTATGAGGGCGAAGTTACGAGAATTGAAGAATACGGCGCATTCGTCGAACTCTGGAGAGGCACTACAGGTCTCCTCCACGTCAGCAAAATTTCTGACGAAAGAGTAGAAAATGTAAACGATTACCTGCACTTGGGTGAAAAAGTCCGTGTAATAGTCACCGAAATCGAACCCGGCGGTAAATTCAAACTCAGCATGAAACCCGGCGATTTTGACAAAGACTGGACGAAAGAAAAACCGGCGAGACCGCCGAGACCGAGAGATGATTTCAAAAACGGAGACCGCAGAGGTGGAGACCGTGGCGGCAAAGAAAACCGCAAATAAAATTGCAGTTAAATTCAAACTAACCGGGGGCACGGCTCTTCCCGAGTACAAAACGGAGGGAGCTGCCGGAGCCGATATCTGCTCGAATGAAGATTGTATAATAAATCCGAACAGTTGGAAACTCGTATCAACGGGAATTTTCCCAGAGATTCCTGAAAATTTCGAAATTCAGGTTCGCAGCCGCAGCGGACTTGCAGCAAAAAACGGAATTTTCGTCCTCAATTCGCCCGGCACGGTAGACAGCGACTACCGGGGTGAAATCAAGGTGATTTTGGCAAACATGTCAGATAAAGTTTTTAAGGTAAAAAAGGGCGACCGCATTGCCCAGCTTGTCGTAGCTCCGGTTTGTCAGGCAGATTTTGAAACGGTTTCGGAAATTTCCGCAACTGAAAGATCATCCGGCGGTTTCGGAAGCACCGGAATGGAATAGGAGGTAAAAATGAAAAAAAGTCGTTTTATTTTCAAGTGTTTGTCTTTTTTCGTCTTTATCTCGTTTTTCATCTTTGAGGCATCCTGTTCCAAACAGGATTCTTCATCAAAAGCAGAGCAATTCCCTGATCTTACGATAACTCAGGGCGACATAATGCTTCTTATCGAACACAAAAGGACGATTGACGCCATAACTGAAAAATATGACAAAAAAATGGCCGAAGTTCAGCCGAGCGCGGCACAAAAACTGATCGAAGACGGTAAAAGCGAAATAAACAAATATCTCGAAAGTAAAGGGATGAATCCGGAAATTTTTATGAAAAAATCCAAGAAAATTCTGCGTGCTTACCTCGCTTTTGCCGAAACCAGTAACGAAACTATGCAAAAAAGAATAGAGCTGCTCAAACAGAACGACGCTTCCCCCAACGAAATAGAAATGGGAATGCAGGCCTACAAAAAAGCCGGCGGAACATTTTTTAGGGAAATGACTCAGGAACTTTCCCCTAAAGAAATGGAACTCATAAAATCGAACTTATCGACAATCGCATCCGTCGCGGAATAGCCGCAGCAAATTCATTCCCCATACTTGCAGAAATAGCCAGCGCCAGTAAAATCCTGCTCCGTTTGACTTATTTTCATTTTCAGATAAAATACTCTGTTTTTCACGTTTTTTATTAACTTTTGGAAAGAGGAAAACACATGAAAAAGTTCGTTTTTTCAACAATTATGGTTTTGGCGTGCCTGATTTCATTCGATCTGCTTGCAGAATGCACCGGCATCTCTTTTGATCCGGCAATGGATTTCGGAGAAGCTTACGACGAAAACGGCAACGTTACCGGTTATTACCCCAACACTATTCAATCGTATGATCTGTCCGGATTCACCAGTGAAGACCAAGCCGGGATCTTTTCAATTGAATTTTATCCGAACGATCTTCAAAACGGCGACTGGACAACAGAGGCTGCTGCAGTCGGAACATACGATCTTGGTGCAGGAAACAATACAAATTATGCCACCTGCAACCAGTGTGTAAGGATGTATCACTTCGTTCAAAATCCAGAGGCTACTACAGAGGCTGAAGCATGGACTTCCGACAAACAGTTCTTTCAGCAGGAAGGCACGCTCCAGATCACACACACCGATTTTGTAGAAAACGACCATTATTATTACAACGGTGTTGTTTCCGTCAAACTTGCCGAGGCTACAGTCAACTCTTCGACTTGGGCATCCTCATTTGTCGAAGGCGGTGACTGCTACGAAATAGAAAGCGGAGCATGGACAACTTATCCGGAAGGTTCCGACCCGTCTGATACCGGCAGTGATCCGGTTGACACCGGCGACACAGAAGTTCCGGGCGACACCGGCGATACAGAAGCTCCAGCAGACGACACACCGGCTGACACCGAAACTCCCGCTGATGACACACCGGCTGACACCGACGGTGAAACCACCGGTACCGGAAACGAGGAGAACAACAGTGATCAGACTCCGGCTGCAGAAGATGATGAAGATTCCAGCGGTTGCGCACTCGTAACAATCTAAAACCTATTCGCCGACAATTTTAACAAAAATCTTGCTTTTTTAACTTTTTTCACTATAATTCTGCGTCATTTGTTTTTTGAACAGTGGAAATCTCCTTGTTCAATGTTTTGGACTTTACACCCATAAGGAGGAATTATGGAAAGAAAACACTATGAGCTTACTGCCATCCTCAGACCGGAAGGCGGCAACGAAGCTATCAAGCAGTTCGCTGAGCGCGTAGACGCAATCGTCAACGATTTCGGCGGCAAAGTCATCGCTCTTCATTCCTGGGGCGAAAGAAAACTCGCTTACGAAATCAAAAAGAATCTCAAAGGTCACTATCTGCTTTTCGACATCGTCGGAAACGGCAAAATGGTTGAAGAAGTCGAGAGAAACTTCAACATTTGGGAAGCTGTTCTCAAATTCATGTCGGTAAGAGTCGACAAGGTTGAAAACCTCGACGAGATGATCGAATCTGCAAAAGGAATCGCTTCTCTCTTCGAAAAACAGGAAAAAAAGGCTGAACAGCCTTACGAAGAAGGAAGAAACGGTTTTGAAGATGTAAGAAAATACAACGAAGAACTTCAGAAATCTCTCGGCAGCGCCGGTGAAGAAGACGAAGATGTTCAACTTTAAAAAAGGAGAGTAATATGGCTTCATACAAAAAAAGAAAAGTCTGCCGTTTCTGCCTTCATACCGAAGTAGAGCCGGATTATAAAAACGTAGATCTTCTTCTCAACTACATCACCGAAAGAGGCAAAATAATCCCGAGAAGAATCAGCGGCGTATGCGCAAAACACCAGAGAGAGCTTTCAAGAGAGATCAAAAGAGCAAGATCGATCGCGCTCCTTCCCTACACCGTAACCGGAAGATAGGAGGACAAAATGAAAATTATACTTGCGAAAGATGTTGAAAAACTCGGCAAAGCCGGCGATGTCGTAAAAGTAAAAGACGGCTACGCACGCAACTATCTCATTCCTCAGGGAATAGCGCTCGTTGCAAACGAAAAAAGCGTAAAACAGCTTGAATTCAACAAGAGAATGATCGAAAAGAAGATCAATTCCGAACTTGCAAAGGCCAACGACCTTGCATCGAAACTTGCTGCATGCGAAATCAAAATCAGCAAGAAAGTCGGCGACGAAGGCAAACTTTTCGGCAGCGTAACGAGCAGAGAAATCGGCGACGCACTCAAGGAAAAAGGTTTTGAAATCGACCATCGCGACCTTATTCTTGACACGAACATCAAGAAAAGCGGCGTTTACGAAGTCGAAGTCAAACTTTTCAGGGAAGTACGCGGCGTTTTCAAACTTTTCGTCGTTTCTGAAGACAGCGAGGAAGTTCCGGTTCAGGCTGCTGAATAACGAATCATGTCCGATTCCATCAGGATCTTACCTTCAAACATAGATGTGGAGGCGGCTCTTCTGGGCTGCCTCCTCAATGACGGAAGACTTTTTTCCGAAACGGAAAGTTCCGGTATTCTTCCCGAAGATTTTTCGCAGGAGCGCAATGCTACAGTGTTCAGGGCAATATGCTCCGTAGTCGCTTCGCAGCAGGTTCCAGACGTCCTAACCGTCACCGATGCCGTTGCCAAAATGGCTAATCCGGTCGATTCGTCGTACATTTTCGACCTGGCGAACAACGCTCCGATCATTTATGAAGAAACTCTGCAGCAGTACTGTTCGATAATCCTGGAAAAATCGCTCTACCGCGAAATGATAGGAATCTGCGAAAATACGATCGACAGCGCATTCAGGCAGCAGGAGAGTTTTGACGAACTTTCCGACAAGGCTACAAGTTCGCTTATCACCCTGAGCAACCGCAGACAGGTAAAAAGCGTTCTTTCTCTCAAAAGTCTCGTGCTTGATTCCCTGAAAAAGCTCGAATTCCAGCAGAAAAGCGGCGCTACGATTCAGGGAATTTCATCGGGTTATCCTTATCTGGACAGCATGTGCAGCGGTTTCAAGGCCGGCGATATGATCGTTCTTGCCGGAAGACCCGGCATGGGAAAAACCGGTTTTGCGCTGAATATCGCCCTTGCAATTGCGAAAAACAACCTGAATGTTCTTTTTTTCTCGCTCGAAATGCCCGCCGAACAGATAACGAACAGGATTCTGAGCATAGAATGCAGCATAAATTCGAGAAACATCCTCAACGGAAAGCTCGATCAGGAGGAAATCAACAGACTTTATGCAAATCTGGACGACACCTCAAATCTTCCGATTTACGTTGACGAAACTCCGTCGATAACTATTTCGGAACTGCGTTCCAAGGCCAAAAAACTTGATGCCGAACTCCGAAAAATGCCGAATCCTAAGCGGGAAACACAGAACAAGCTCGACTGCATTTTCATCGACTATCTTCAGCTGATGTCTTCAAACATTTTCAAGGAAGACAAAGTACGTCAGGTCGAAGATATTTCCAAAAATATCAAAAAACTGGCAAAAGATCTGGGAATTCCGATAGTTGCAATGGCTCAGCTCAACCGTAAAATCGAAGAGCGCCGCGGCGGAAAGATGGAAATCAGCGGCAACAAACCGATGCTGAGCGACCTCAAGGATTCGGGTTCGATCGAGCAGGATGCCGATATGGTCATGTTCATCCACAGGGAAGACGCTTACAAAAAATCTGACGAAGAAAAAAACAACGAAGCCGAAATTTTCGTTCAGAAAAACAGACACGGACCGACCGGAACGGTCAAACTCCGCTTCACTCCGCAGTACATGAAATTCACGCCTCTCGACACATCTGCTGACAATTATGAACGCTAAAATGAGTCCTGAAAAAAGGAGAAAGCTTCTGATCCAAGCATTTTTCAGACTTTGCTTTATGCTTGGAATGATTGCAGGTTTTTTCTGTATCAGCAAAATAAGGCAATCCGGCGGCATCATCAAGTATTATTTTCCTAATGATATCTGCCGTTTACGATATTTTTCATTTTAACTCTTGACATCTTTTCAGTTTTAAATACAAATCATACGTTTTTTGTTTTTTGTCTTTTTTGCTCGAATGTTCAAAAATTCAGGGAGGGAACATGAGATTGAAAAATTTTACGGCAGCAGTTTTGGTTTTGTTCGCTTGTTTTCATGCGGCTGCCGAAACACTTTCTCTTGACGAGTGCATAGAACGCTCGCTTAAGGAAAGCGAAAAAATAAAAGCTATGCAGGAAAGCGAGGAGGCTGCTAAAAGCGGCAAGGACGGAACGGTCTTTTCGTTTCTGCCGACAGCGACTCTGGACGCAGGCATACAGTGGATGAAATACAAACCTGAACAAGGTTCGATGAGTGTTGCAGGAATGAGCATCCCCGTTTCGTTCCCCGACAAAAGCAGAACGCTCGGGATAACTGTCGTTCAGCCGATAACTCCGCTCTGGAGCGTTTCCTACGGCTATAAAAGCCTGGAGACTGCGGAAGATATCGCGAAGATACAGCGCGAACTTTCGTCCGACCAGCTGAAACTCGAAGTGATGAACCTTTTCTACAACTACCAGCTGCTTAACGAAACCATGGAGATCCTCAACGAGACGAAGGAACAGCTTCAGAAATACTACGAGCAGGCGAAGAATTTCTACGACGCCGGCGTAGTCGACAAGCGTTCGGTCCTCAAGATCGAGATCGAGATGACGCGCCTCGAGCAGCAGATCCAGAATGTAACGGGCAACACGAACCTGATAAAAAGGAATATCGGCATCCTCATAAACAAGCCGGCGGAATCTTTCGAACTTGAAAAAAGGGAAGTCACTGAAAAGAATCTTTCGGCTGACAACTCTCAGCTTGAAAAAATAATGATCGACAACAGGCTCGAATACAAACTTCTTGAAAAAAGCGAAAATGTTTCCGAATATTCGGAAATGCTCGCAGCTCAGCCCCTCATCCCGACTTTAGCGCTTGTAGCGGGCTACAAAAAAAACTGGGATGCAGGCGGGAGCCAGCCGGAAAACACCCTTTTCATCGGCGGAACTCTTTCATGGCAGATAGGTTTCGACTGGGGAAAAACAGCTTTCGACATCAAGCAGTCGAAGCACAAAAAAGTTCAGACACGCCTTGAAAACGCAGCGACAAGAAAACAGCTTTCGCTCCAGCTCACACAGCTTGAAAACGATGTCGAGATCAAAGCGCTGGCGATAGAAATTTCAAAAAGAGAGATCGAATCTGCTGAAGAAAACCTGCGTATAGAAGAAGACAAATACAAAGCAAAAATGACGACAGAGACAGATCTTCTCAACGCTTCGGTATCGCTCAGAAGCGCAAAATTAGGACTTCTCACGGCGCTTTACGAGCACGAAGTCGCCCTCCACACTCTTGCCATAACAATAGGCACCGAATACGGAAAGATCACCGAAGGAGAGTAAGATGAAGATTTCCACCGAAGAAAAAAAGGCGATGATCATTCAGAATTTCGTCTCCCTGCTTCAGCAGTACGGCATCGAAAAAGTGACTCTGAACGATGTTGCCGAGAAGTCGGGGCTCACGAAATCGGCTCTCTACTACTACTTTGATTCAAAGGAAGCTCTGATGATAGCGAGCTTCAGAAAATACCGTACAATGATGATCAGAAAACTTGACTCGATCCTCAGAAAAGCGCGGAATCCGAAAGAAACCATCGAATTATACTGTGATTTTCTTTTTGATCTGCCGAAAGACAAGGATGTAGCCCGCCTTATGACTTTTTCCGACACCGTCATTGCGGAACTTGCGAAATATATCGTGAATGTTCCGGCTGTGACAAGCGAGATCGTGCAGAGCAGAAAGGCCGATTTCGACCAGATAAAGCTTATGATCGCGAATTATGCCGGACGCAGCGAAAGCGATCCGAGAATCAAGAAAATAGCACTCTTTTTCAACATGGCCTGCGGGGAAACGCTGAAATACATGTTCAGAATGGGATACGGAGACCTGTCCGGTTCGGCGAATCAGGAGATCTGCCGGCTGGAAGCTGAATACAAGGAGATAATGAAGTCGCTGACAAGAGAGGATTTTTCCGCTTTCATTATCAGCGGACTCGACGCCTTGATAAAAACGACATTTAAAGATAAAAATTAGTTTGGAGGAAACAATGAAATTCAATTTTAAGTTCGCAATCATTATGTTTCTCGTCATCACCCTCACTCTTGCATCTTCGGTCTCATGCAAAAGAAAACCGAAACTGGAAAAAGGCGAGGAACTTTCTCAGGCTGTAATCATCACAAAACCGCAGACCAAGAAATTCGCGGAGACATTCGACAGTTCTTCGACGACGACTGCATTCAAAGTCGCGACAATCACGCCGAAAGTTTCCGCCAATATCGTTAAATTCCTCGTTCAGGAAGGCGACAAAGTCAAGGAAGGTCAGGCTCTGGCACAGCTTGACAAAACAGACTACATGGTCGGCAAAAAGGCTGCTGAAGCACAGGTCTCCGCTGCAGAAGCCGGCGTGATGCAGGCTGAAGCGGCTTTTGAAAAAATGAGCAGCGACTACGAGCGTTACAAACAACTCAAAAAGCAGGGTTCGATCTCCGAAAGCGACTACGAGTCGGTCGAATCAGGCTACAAACAGACCGAAGCAGGCCTTGCAGCGGCGAAAGCGCAGGTAGAGATGGCAAAAAGTTCCCTCAGCAACTACAACAACCAGCTTGCCTACACGACGATAAAAGCTCCGTTCGAAGGCTATATCTCGATGAAAAGAGGCGAGATCGGCGAAATGGCGAGCCCCGCGATGCCTATGTTCGAGATCGTCCAGACAGACCAGCTGAAAGTCGATATCTACATCAGCGAGCTTGAGATATACGGTATCACGAAAGACTCGACCGCCGAGATCACATTCGACGCTTACCCCGACAGAAGGGAAACCGCGAAGGTAAACTACATCAACAGCAAGGTCGATTCAGCGACAAGCAGCGTAAAAGTCGAATTCATTTTCGACAACAAGCAGCACATCTACAAACCGGGAATGACTGTCAGAGCAAAGATCACGATGCCCGAAAGAGAGCATCTCGTTGTCCCGAGAAACTCGATCTTCACCCGTGACAACGAAGTCGGAATGGTCTACTACAAGACTGAGGACAACAAAGTTTTCTCCAAGAACGTCACACTCGGCGGATCGGTCGAAGGTTTTTCGATCATCAGAAACGGTCTCGACGGAAACGAAGAGATCGTTGTCGGCGGCGGAAGACAGCTCGAGGAAGGACAGATTGTCACCGTCATTGAAACAAGAAATTAACGGAGGAAAAAATGAGTATTCCTCAAGTTGCAGTAAAGCGGCCGGTCTTAGTCACGGTCATATTTTTGATGATGACCCTTTTCGGTCTCTACTCGCTCACTGACCTTCCGATAGACCTTATGCCCGACATCGAGATCCCCTACATCTCGATCATCACAATCTACGAAGGCGCCGGCTCGGAAGAAGTCGAGGAGAAGGTCACGAAAGTCCTTGAATCGGCTCTTTCCTCAGTCGAAAATTTGAAAAACCTCCACAGCAAGTCGATGGAAAACCTCTCCACGGTAAGCTGCGAGTTCGAATACGGCGTTGATCTGGCGGAATCGACGAACTCCATCCGAGACAAGATCAACATGGTGCGAAGCTACCTTCCGGACAATGTCGACGATCCGCGTATATTCAAGATCGACATGAGCATGATGCCCATCATGTTCCTCGCGATCACTTCAGAAGAAGAGGATATCCGCTTCCAGAAAGAAATCATCGAGGATTTCATCCAGAACCCTATAGAACGAATCCCAGGTGTCGGCTCCGTAGCCCTTTTCAACGCGATGGAAAAGCAGATAATCATTGCTGCCGACAAGCAGAAACTCGCTTCCCTCGGTCTTTCGGTCAGTGATATTTCGTCGGTCATCGCGGCTGAAAACCTCTCCGTTCCCGGCGGAAACATGCAGATAGGCTCTTTTGACTACACTCTCCGTGTTCCCGGCGAATACGAGGACATTGACGAAGTTGCCGAGACCATCATCGCAAACACTCCCATCGGCATCATCAGGATCAAGGATGTCGCGAGAGTCTTCTGGGGTGCAGACGACACGAGACAGTTCGGTCTCAACAACGGAAAATACATGGTCTTCATGATGGTCCAGAAACAGTCGGGCGCAAACACCGTCGCGATCGCGGACTCAGTCAGAAAAAGGATCGAAGAGATGAACGGCAGGCTTCCGAAAGGAATGAAGATCGACATCATCCGCGACAACTCCGAATACATCATGAGCATGGTAGGCAACCTCACAGATTCAGTCCTCACGGCTATGATCTGCGTCATGCTCGTCGTCGTCTTCTTCCTGCGGAGGATCCGCTCAAGCCTCATCGTCATCCTCTCGATACCTGCTTCAATGATCATCGCGTTCGCGTTCCTCTACGGCTTCGGCTATACCCTGAACATGGTATCGCTCATGTCTCTCTGCCTTGCAGTCGGCATGGTCGTTGACAACTCGATCGTCGTTCTTGACAACATCACGAGATATCTCGAACAGGGAGAAACCAAAAAAGAGGCGGCGATCAAAGGCGCAAGCGAGGTCGGCAGCGCGATCATAGCGTCAACCCTAACCACGATCGTCATTTTTGCACCTCTTTTCTTCGTCAGCGGCATCATCAGCATATTCTTTGCCCAGCTTGCCGGCGTTATAATCCTTACTCTCACCGCATCGCTCATGTCCGCAATGCTTCTTACTCCGATGGTATGCTCGAAGATACTGAGAGAGGCGAAACACGATGAAAACGGCAACATAATCGTTGAAGAAAAGCCGAAAAGGCAGAATATCGTCTACCGTGCAGGAGAAAAATTCCTGACGACAGCAGAAAATCTCTATTCAAAGATCATCGCCGTCACGCTCCGCCGCAAAAAAACGACGATCTTCGTGTCGATAGCCCTTTTCATAGCTTCACTTATGCTTGTTCCTGTCGTAGGCCTCGACTTCATGCCTGAAGACGACCAGGGCTCGCTCCAGATCGATATTGAGCTCCCACAGGGAACAAGGATCGAGGAGACACTCAAGGCGGCACAGCACATCGAGCGTATCATCCGTGAGGAGATACCGCTTGAGCACCTGACGAGAAGCTATGTCCGCGGCGGCTCGAACAACAGCGGTATGTCGCAGAAGATCGAAGGAACGAACACAGCGACCATAGGTGCGAAACTCATTTCGACGAACTACCGTGACATCACCGTAAGGCAGTATGCGAAAAAGATCCGTGCCCGCGTCACAACTGAAGTTGCCGGCATCGAAAAAGCCGATTTCTCGACAGGCGGAAACGGCATGGGCATGTCGGAAAAACCGATAACGATAAAGCTCCTCAACAAGAGCTTCGAGAAAAACTCCGAGTATGCGGCGAAACTCCAGAGCGAACTTCTGAAGATACCCGGACTCACCGACGTCACGAACGACGCCGATATTCTCAAACCCGAGATCTCGATCAAAGTCGACCGCATCCGTGCAAGCAAAGTCGGACTTAAAATGGCGCAGATAGCGATGGCGGTCAGATACTCGTTCTACGGTCAGACAGCTTCGGTCTACAGAGACAACGGACAGGAATACGACATCGTCGTCAAATACCAGAAAGGCGACCGTTCCAACATCGAGCAGCTCAAGGAAATGGAACTTAAGACTTTGAACGGCACAGTCGTAAAACTCAAAGACGTAGCCGAGATCACCGACGGACTCACATCTCTTGTCGTAAACAGGCTCAACCGTGAAAGAATGGTCACTGTTTCGGCAAACCTCGAAGACGATATCGCTGTCGGAAAGATCTTCCCGCAGGTCCTTCAGGCGTTCAAAAACATCGACCTTCCGGCCGACATCGGCGTCGAATTCGGCGGCAACATGAAGCAGCAGCAGGATACGACAGGTGACCTCGTTGCACTTCTTTTCCTCGGTATCATCCTCGTCTTCCTCGTTATGGCGGCGCAGTTCGAATCGTTCATTGACCCGTTCGTCATCCTCTTCTCGATACCGTTCGGCATCTCCGGTGTTCTCGTCGGACTTTTCATAATGGGCAAATCTCTTTCGATGCCGGCATTTTTAGGCATGATCATCCTTGTCGGTATCGTCGTCAACAACGCGATCGTTCTTATCGACTACATGAAGCAGGTCAAGGAACGTGATTCGCTCTCGACGAACGATGCTCTGATCTACGCCGGCGGTAAGCGTCTGAGACCTATTCTCATGACCGCGATGACCACCATTTTCGGCATGGTCCCGATGATGCTTATGAGCGGCGAAGGCTCGGCTATGTTCAGCCCGATGGGAACCGCAGTCGTTTTCGGTCTCACCGTCTCTACACTCATCACGCTTATACTTGTCCCCAGCGTTTACTCGCTTGTCGACAGCATTCTTGTTAAACTTCACTTGAGATAACCAGCTGAAAAACCTGAAGAATTCGCGGTTTTAAAGTTAATAGGATATCGTCTTCAGTAGCTTGAAAATTTGAAAAATCAGTAGTAGATTCTTCCTTTTTTACCGAAAATCACACGTGATCCGTCTGCTTTCGGCAGAAAAACCGCGTTTGAAAGTTCCGATTCCGAGGAAAGAACCGCGCCGTCGCCGGCGATAAGATTCGGTCCCAAAACGATATCGCTGCTTTTTTCAATTTCACAGTTGTTCCCGACAACTATCGGCGGATTCTGCTTAATCGGCGGGAAATTGAGTTTTTTGCCCAAAGCAACGAAAACATCGTTGTTTCCGCCGTTTGCTCCCTGATAATCGTATTTCGTATGATAGTAATCTTTAAAAATATCGATATCGTCAAAGAATTTCAGCGGAAGATTCTGCAGCAGATCGAACGAACAGTTAAGAAAACCGTCCGGCGTTCCCATATCCCACCATTTTCCTTTGATGTAAAAGGCATTAAGACGTCTGTCGGACTGAACTGCGCGTTTATAGACGTAGCTTGTGACCGAAACAAAGCAGTTCTTAGGAATAAATTCAAGGAGCTTAGGATTTATAACATGAATTCCGGTAAAAATTGCGTTTCCTTCAGGAATCGTTTTGTAGCAGGAACCGTTTAAAATTCTGACGATTTTGTCGCCGTCGGCGCGGACTACCGCACGCGGGTCGTTTTGAGATGCAGGAATAACGCCCAAAGTTGCCAAGGCCTCGGAATGATTGTGGTTTTCAATCATTTTGTCAAGATCGAAATCAAAAATAGTGTCTGAGTTAACCACGATGAAAGGCTCTTTTTTGACAAAGGGCTCCATAGAGGCGATCGCCCCGCCAGTTCCTAAAATTTCGCTTTCGGGCAGATACTCTATTTTTACGCCGTATTTACTGCCGTTTCCCAGAGCTTTGACAATTTTCTCGCCGTGTGAATGAAGATTAATATATATATCTTTTATACCGTAATGCTTTAAAAAATATATATTATATTCAATCGTAGGACGGTTAAGAACGGGAATAAGCGGCTTCGGGATCACGTCTGTTATCGGGGCCATGCGCGTTCCGAAACCTGCTGCAAGAATAAGTGCCTTCACTTCGAACTCCCTGTTTCAAATTCCGGAATATAAGGTGCTAAAATATTTAGTATTTTTTCATATCCCAACTTCAAAGACGCATCTTTTACATAACCCAGTGTCGGAAGAATGTAAGGAACGAACCACTCTTTTCCTTTGACCTGATTGAGATAGACGAACCGGCCTGCATCCTTCATTTTCCGCTGCAGGGTCTGAAGATAGAAAGCATGCTCAAAACTATTGAAATTACTAAATAAATTCTGAACAACACAGTTTGAATCCCAGAAATGGCGGACAAGCTTTGAAAGCTCGTCTGCAGAAAGGACGATGTAGGAATCCCGCAAAAGCGAAACAAGATCGTAAACGACAGGAGCCTTCAGAGCATCCTGGAAATCAATCAGATAGTGTTCACCGTTTTTTATCATTATGTTTTTTGACTGGAAGTCGCGGTGAGAGAAAAAGTAGGGAAGAGAAGCCAGCTCTTCCGAAATTTCAGTGCAGAATTTTTCGAGTTCCGGCCAGAGATTTTTGTAAGGAATGTGGTAAACCCTTTTTGCAATCATGTATTCATAAAAATGATAAAACTCCGCCATAAAAAGCTCTTTCGTAAAACTTCTTTTGTCCGCCGGAGTATCGGAATCCGTGCGGGTCGAAAGGCGTTGCTGCGTCTCGGTCAAAAGGTCTGCGGCATCTTTTATGCAATCGAACCTGTTTCCGCCGTTTTCGATTGATTTAAAAAGGGTCAAATCGCCCAAATCTTCAAGAAGCAGCGCCTTCTGTTCGGGAATAACTGCCAGAATTTCCGGAACCTTTATTCCCAGACCGTTCAAAAAATCGCAGATTGCAATGAAATCAGCGAAAGAATCACCGCGGCCGAATTCGCCGGGTTTGACGTCGGCGACCTTCATCATGACGACGGTCGTGTCTTCAAAGCTGATTCTGACATAAGAACGTCCAGAAGCATCGCCGAAAAGCGGAACGGCGGAAAAATCTGGAACTTTTCCGTTTTTGTAAAGACGAAGCAGGGAATAAGCCAAAAAATCGGTTTCGTAACTCATAATTTTATCTCTAACTGATCATAAAGTTCGTAAATTACTGAAAAAAAGTAAGGAAACATAAGCGCCTGGGCAACAACTCCGAGCGGCATGAAAATCTGGAAAAGCAGAAATGCAAAGGCAAGCGATGCGAAGAAAATGAGCGAAAAAAGGAAAAGCGGAAGCCTGTAACCGTTGCCGGTGCGGAGACTTTCGACAAGCGCGTCTACGGCAAAGTTCTGTTTCGCCGCCGTTATGAAAAATGAGAACATGAAAACGCTGAAAACCGCTATTGCCGGAATTATTGCGGCAACGGTTCCCAGAACGAGAGCAGGAAAAAGGAGAATAGAAAGCATAAAACCGTTTTTGAAATGCTTCCAAAGCATTTTCGGTGATGAAAACGTATC
Source organism: bacterium (assembly GCA_017961325.1). Classification (GTDB taxonomy): domain Bacteria; phylum UBP6; class UBA1177; order UBA1177; family UBA1177; genus UBA1177. The sequence continues at coordinate 173,809 of JAGCXM010000015.1, forward strand.
GTTTTTAAGTCCTCTTGCCGATTGCGTGACGGTATTTGCAAGCAGAACCGCAGTAAAACCTCCTAAAACCAAAGTGACGAGCACTCCAGCCGTGATGCTGAATTTAAAACAGATCGAAGGAATGGCCAAAACCGCTCCGAAAGCAATGAATTTCAAAAAATCAGATTTGTAACGAATCCAAGCGTGTTCAAAAGCTTCAATAAAATCGAACTTTTCTGTTTTCGGCATTTACTCCCTCCGTGCGAAGCGGCATGCATACACAAAACACGTCATTTTAGGTACGCAGAACAAGAATAGCAAGAAAAAATCCCGCCTTTCAAATGCTAACACCTAAAATTTATTATTTTTTCGGAGCTATTTTTCTTCCGAAAGGGGCAGGAATCCCCTGCCGTAAATCTGGTTGGTATCGAAAACCGAAAGAAAAGCATCCTGGTCGGTATCCTGAATGAAATCCTGCAATGCCGAAAGCTCGCGGCGGCTTAGGGCTGTGTAAATGACTTTTTTGTCGTCACGACCGTACATTCCCTGGGCAAAAAAGAATGTTCCGCCTCTTCTCAGCCTGTGGAGGATAAAATCACTTATTTCCTCGTGCTTTGACGAAACGACGAAAACAGCCTTCCTGTTGCTGCCGCCAAGCATTACGGCGTCAAGAACCTTACCGGTGAGATAGATCGTGATGAGCGCATAAATCGCGAGCGAAAAATCCTTGAATGCTATCACACCGATCGAAACGATTGTCGAATCAATGAAAATAAGGAGCTGCCCGACCGAAATCTTTGTATATTTATTGAGAATTTGGGCGATTATGTCACTGCCTCCGGTTGATGCCTTAGCCCTGAAAATAAGCGCAAGCCCGACACCGATCAAGAGACCCGAGACAATGCTCGCCAGAAACGGATCCTGAACGGGAGACGCAATAAATTCAGCTCCTTCTGCAAGATCCTTCGGACGGAACCATCCGAATTTTTCTATAAGTTTTGACTGGAAATCGATAAAAAACGATGTCGCAATCGTGCCGACGAATGTTTTCGCCCCGAATCTCGGTCCGAGAATATAGATTCCGAGAGCGAAAAGCGGAATGTTGAAAATAAGTCCTACCGTTCCTGTCGGGAATCCGAAAACGTGGTGAATGACTATGGCCGTACCGTAAACGCCGCCTGGAACGATTTTATGCGGGTCTGCGAAAAACGAATAGCCGGAAGCCATGATTATCGAGCCGAAAATTATAAGAAAATAGGATTTGAACCACCTTGCCGAATAAAGCTTATCGGTAAAAAAGTGTTCTTTCGTCGGAATAGACATTGAAAACTCCACTAACAAAAAACATACAAATAAAAGCGGCGGCAATATACAAAAAGTTTTCCGACAGTCAAATAATTTAGCTAACTCACTGTAATAACGTATCTTTTGTACAAGATTGTTTTAAGATTTTTTTGGAATGAAAAAACTATTGATTATTTTTTCTGCTATTTTCGATTTCCTTAGAAAGTTCGTCAAAGGCTTTGTCCGCTCTTTCCGCAACAGCTTTTCTGACACTTTCGCTAAGCTGGCTCATACTGCTGACGGTATTTTTGAATTTTTCAAGATCGGCGCACATAAGGATATAAATCGTTCCTGAATCGGAAATCCAGCTTTCTTTCTGCTCGGTGCCCGAAAGAGTAAGATCAGTGATCTGCTTTGCAACATCGACGATGTGCTGTTCGTCGTTTGCAGCCTTGCCGAACTCCTCGCCGCCGGTCGTCGTCGACTGATAGTCTTTCAGCATCGACTGAACTTTGAGCTCAAGCATCCTTGCGATTTCGGTTCTTCCTCTGCCGATTGCGGTGGTACGCATCATCGAAACGTTTCTCGAACCTGCCGCACTTCCTACCCCGCATATCTGTGTAGCCGTACTCGAGCTGCCGAGAACCCATTTGGGTGCACCTTCAAATTCATTTTTTACAGCATCACCTGTTCCTTTTTTGTCTGCACTTCCGCATGCCATCATCATTGCAACAGCAAACATCATAACAATTGCGAACAACTTTTTCATGACCAACTCCTTTAAAAAAACAATAAACACAAAAAATTCAATAATTAGCTTAACTTATTTTCTGTCAAAAATTGCCGCTTTTAAAAATTCATACAGTTTTTGTATTCAAGAAAAGGTTCTACCCAGTCCCTGTTCTCAAGACCGTTTTCCTCAAAAAAGTGCAAAAATCCTTTCAAAATTGAAAAATCCATAACTATCAAAGCGTTGGAAAAACCTTCTCTTATAAGCTCTTCCCAATCCCCGCCGTTCATCTTTTTGATTTTTCCGAGTAAGAACATTATTTTCGATTTGAAGTAGGAAATTTTGAATTTTTCAGCATAATTCAGCACTTCTTCAAGAATTTCGGTAGCCTGCGGATAATTTTTGAGCGTCATGCAGATTTCAGCGAGTTTGCAAGCGCTTCTGATGTAGAGGATATAGATGAATTCGGCAGGCCGCACCCCTTTTCCGTCTGATTTTTTAATTACATCGCGCAGAAGCTTATAGCCCCTGACTGCAAAAGTATTGGCCTCGAGATGCTCCGAATTGGCAATCAAAATATCGGTCGTCTTGTCAATCAGCCGGAATTCATCCTCGTAGCATCCGGCGGTATGGAATTTTTTGATGATGTCGGCTACCGCGGAAATGTCTATGTTTTTCTCATCCAGAATAAGGATTTCTGACTTCGCAAGCATCTCAAGATGATAGTCGAAATGCTGCTTTGCATAGGTCAGCAGCTTTTCCCAGAAAATCTTAGCCCACTGCGGATCGACGATTTTCCAAAGTCTCGCGTTCTTTATTTCAGGAAGAATTCTGAAGTCGTCTTCTGTGTCATCGGTTTCAAAAGAAGAGATTATAGTCTGATAACTGCGCTGCGAAATCTCGAAAAATCCCAGTTTTTCCATATAAACAGCTGATGAGAAAAGGAAAGAATTCATTTTTTTATCAACGATTCCGCCGGAATTTATGTAGCTCAGAAGCAGCCAGTGCTTGTCAATCGAAGGAATTTCGGAATCGGTGGAAATGAGCTTGTTGACGGTATTGCGGTAGAACGCCCGCTCCGGTCTTCCGATTTTTATCGTTTTTTTCAGTGCCAGCATGATTGCACGCGCCGAAAAACGGACAGAATCGCCTTCCGGAACGAGATAGCCTCTTTTGATAAGTTCGTCGACACATTCGGAACCGGTCGTCGAAACGAGTGCGAAGAAATTTCTAGGAACAGAATAGAGGTTGAGAAGTGCCAGCTCTTTCAAAGTTGTAAACAAATCGTTCGGAAGCAAGGAAAAGCGTTTGGCGATAAGTTCATCAATTCCCGAGGGACACTTGAAATCGTCGGGCAGTTTCGCAAAACGCCAGCTGCCTTTCATCTCGAAAATAAGCCCTAAATCTTTAAGATATTCGGTAAGTTGCATTGCAAAAAGCATATTGCCGCCAGCCTTTTCGCGGAGAAGCTTCTCCATTTCGGCAGGAATTCTGTTTGTTCCCAAAGTCGCAAGCACTGCATTTGCAAGTTTTTCTTTATCAAAACCCCTGAAATCATAGATATTTTCGGGCAAAGCATCAGCAAGAACCATGGCTTTTTCATCGACTGCGCAGATAACAGCCATGGGAGCGCATTCAAAAAGCGACTTCAAATTCGCCAGAAATTTAACCGTTCTCACATTAAGCGAATTGGCGTTGTTGATGAACCACAAAACAGGTTTGTTGCGGCTGAGCGAATAAATGACGTAAGCTATCAGATATTCGATATCATGTTTCGGCAGCTTTGCCTTAATCGGAACAAAATTAAGGCTTATCAAAGCTCTCAGACACTCCTTTTTGTTGTTTGGAAGTGCCTCGCCGAAGATTGAACTGAATTTTTCGGCAACTTCCGCAGGATCGTTCGAGGTGATTTTCATCAATTTTTTTATAAGATTGATAAAAATCATAAAGTCGAAATCAAAAATATTGGCGTCGCTCACTACAAGATTGAAAGTTTCCGAATCTGAGTTCCCGTATTTTTCGGCATATTCCTTCATTTTTACGAACAGACGGCTTTTGCCGATTCCGGATTCTCCACGCAGAAAAAAGGCACCGCCTTTGCAAACGCGCATATTCCGCTCAATTTTCCGGAGCATCGGTATGCAGGATTCTTCAAATTCCGTTGAAACCGTCTCAGAAATAAGCTTGTCAAAAGAGACATCGTAAGTTTCATTTACGTAATAGGGTTTAAGTTCAAAAACTGGTGCTTCATGCGCTGGAATATTTTTTGCGGCAAAAGCTGCTTCAACAGTCATGTCGTTATTTTCAGCTTCCTTATCGGAATCCTCAATTATAAGAATTGTTTCTGGTGCAATCTGAATCTGAACTTCCTGACTCTTTTCATGTTCTCCGACAGACTCGATTTCAAGATCAAATTCTTTGGGCTCACCTGACTGCGGCTCTGCATTTCCGGTATTGCGGGAAAATTCAGCAGATTTCTCTTCACGCTGCGGAACTGTCTGTCCGGCCGCTTCATTCTTCGGAACATCCTCGGTTATCGACGTAAGCTCTGAGAAAAGCTCGTCAAAATTGAGTTCAGACGGCGCATTAGATTTTTTCGAAGATTTTCTGGCAACCTCTTTAGGAGCTTCCCATTTCGTAATAAAATCACCTGACGACTTTTCGTTCTCAACAGCCTTCAAAGTGTTTTTGCTGCTGCGCTCCTTTTGTTTCTTTTTCTGTTTCAGGACCTGACTTTCGAACTGAAGATCAAGTTCCGGCCCGGAATCATTCTGCGAATTGTCATCATCATCTATTTTGATTTCAATCGTTGGACGCGGTTTTCTTTCCGGTCCTCCTGCAAGCTGCAGCTTTCCGTCTGAATTTTCCTGCTGTTCGGCCGGTTTGTCGGAATCATCGAAACTGTTTTTTTCTGAAAGCTGCAGTTTTTTCCCGCCTGCGCTTGCGTTTTCTCCGTCAGACACATCCCCTATGCCGAAATCGATTTCAACAAAACTTTCGGATTTGGAATCATCTTCGACCTTGCTTTCTACCGTATCAGATGCATCCCGATCCGAACCCTCGTCAAACTCTATCTCCAAATCTCCGTTCTGTTCAGACTGAAAATCCTGCACCATTGACGCAGACGGGACAAGATCTTCCAATTTCCCGCCGCACGACATACAAAATTTTGCGCTTTTTTCATACATTACGCCGCAAACAGGGCAACAACGCTCCAGTTTTTTTCCGCACATAATGCAGAATCCTGCTGAGTTGCCTTCATTTGAGTTTGAACAATAAAAACATTTCATTCGCAATCACCTTCGAATTAAAACCGCCACTCTTTCAAAACCGTCCCGCTTCCGTCAAGAGTATACAATTTTATATTGAAATTTTCCATAATTTTTTTAACGGATTCTTCATTTTTCAGTGCAACCGAAACTGCGGTCGCGGCAACATCGGCCGCGGTGGCATTTTTGGCAACGACCGTAACCGATTTCGCATCTTTGACAGGCTTACCCGTCTTAGGATTCATAATGTGCGAAAAAGTTTGACCTTCGATCACAAAAAAGCGCTCGTAATCTCCGCTTGTCGCAACGGCGCCGCATCCGGAGCCGAATTCCAATTTCTTCAATATTTCAGAATGATTATCAGGATTTTTTATTCCTATGCTCCACGGCTTTCCGGCCTTATTTCCGCAAATAAGCATGTCTCCGCCGTAGTTTACGATGAAGTTCCCGACCCCGTATCTTTTCAGAATTTCTCCGGCTCTGTCGATGGCATATCCTTTCGCAACTCCGCCGAGATCGATTTTCACACCTTTTCCGGCAAACCTGATTTTGTTTCCGCTGCAGTCGGTTAAAACCTTGTCAGCACCTACGAAACGCTGTTTTTCCTCAATCGTTTTTTCGTCAGGGATCTTGTTCCCGTTGTTTTCCCAGAGAGCACCCGTACTTTTGTATGTTATGTCGAAAAAACCTCCGCTCATTTCACCGAATTTCAGGCTTTTTTCAATCAAATCACATACTTGTTGCGGCACTTCTACATCTTTTTCGTGAGCTTCACGGTTCAGAATCGAAACAAAACTTGAATCTTTATAATAACTCAGCTCGTCTTCAACGGTTCCGGCGTCTCTTTTTACCGCTTCTTCGAGTGCTTCGTTTTTTTCACCGGTGTAAATCACCGAAAGAACCGTTCCCATTCCTGAAAAAGTGATTGAATTCAACTCGGTTTTATGTTCGCAAGCGCATAAAAAACTTATCATAAAGAGAAGAAAAACGAGTTTGAAGGCGCTTTTTTCTTCGTCCATTGCCACCGTCAGAATGAATTTTTAATGTTGAATTCGAACTGGAATTTCGGATCGCCGGGTCTAGGAGTAAGCGGGAATCCCCATTCGAACGAAAGCGGCGCCATCGGAGTAACCCAGCGCAGACCGAATCCTGCGCTCCACAAGACGCCGAGCGGCAGATCATAGATATCGTTAGCCTTTGAATTTATGTAGAAAAGATGCTCGTCTTTCGCCCACGAGTTGCCCAAATCCACAAAGCCGATGACGCTGATTCTCATTGATTTGACAACCGGAATTTCAATCTCGTTGTTCATTATGAACTGCTTGTCACCGCCGATGATGTATGGATAAGTCGAACTTGTCGGATCCTTTCCGTCGGTCGGGATGTTGTAGTCGGTATCAGGTCTGTCGTGGTTCGGTCCGATCGAATAGAACGGATAGCCGCGGACGCTGTACATTCCGCCGAGTTTGAACCTCTCTGAATACGGAAGCGGCTTGTTCTGCAGGTGGATGTTGTAGCCGAGTTCGATATTCGTCCTGAAGATAACACCCAGGAAAAGCTCCTGATACCACCTGAAATTGAAATCAAGGTTGAGGATGTCCTCGTTGCTTCCCATCCAGCGCGGGAAATATTCCACTCCGCCGACTGCGTAAATACCTTTCGAAGCATACATTCTGTCGTTTCTCGTATCGACGGCAAGCCTGAAAGTGAGTCCTGATGAGAAGAAATCCCGGTAAAGATAGTTCATCTGATGCTCCGTCGCACCGTTGATATCGACTTTTTTGAGCCTGTATCCGATATACGTCCTCAGATATTTTGCAATAGGAATACCGAACGTTACGCTGAAACCGAAGCTGTTCTGGCTGTAATCGGCATAGTATTCGTAAATATCGGAATCGTAGTTGAGATAACGGTAATAAAACGAAATATTTGCAGAGACATCGGAATCCACAAACCACGGCTCGTAAAAACTGAGGCTGACTTCGCGCCGCATTTTGCTGAGCTGACCAGCAAGGCTGAGGCTCTGCCCGTAACCCAGAAAGTTGTTCTGCTCGACTTTTGCATTGAGAAGGAAACTTTCAAATGACGAGAAACCTGCGCCGACATTGAATGTTCCGCTTTTGCGCTCTTTGACAGTAACAACAATTTTTGCCATATTCGGCGAAGAACCGTGAGTTACTTCGATTTTCACCTCATCGTAAAAACCGGTTCTTTTGAGGTTCATTTCACTTTCTTTCTGGCGTGAATAGCTGAAAAGATCACCTTCGTAAACTTCCATTTCGCGTCTTAAAACCTTGTCGCGCGTCCTTTCGTTGCCAGAAAAAGAAATTTCCTCGATAAAACACTTCTCCCCTTTTCTGACTATGAAGTTCATGTCAACCGACTGTTTTCTGTCGTCAAGATGCCGGCCGGGCAGAATTTCGACAAACGGATATCCTTCGTTACCGTATATTTTTTTAATACGCTCGAAATCGTGAATAGTTTTGCTGTGTTGATACCATTCACCAGCTTTTTGCGTAAATTTCATCTTCGGCATTTTTCCGCTGTCTAACGGATCACCTTCAATCGAATATTCGCCGACTTTGTATCGTTTCCCCTCTTCAACGATGTAAGAAATGTAGATGTCGCGCTTGTCCTTCGAAATGGTTACGGTCGGTTTTGAAACCTTAACGTCGACAAAACCGTTTTCGTTGTAAAGATAGGTAATTGCCCCCATACTCTCTTCCAAAGCCGATTTCTTGTAACCGCCGTCGTTGACGAACGAAAACAGCCCGTCCTCCTGAACTGTCATGTATTTTTTCAGTTCAGCCTCTTCAAGATATTTGTTGCCGACAATCGTCACTTTCTTGACGCGGCTTTTCTTGCCTTCCGAAATCTTGAAATCGATGCTGACTTCCTGCTTTTCCTTATCGTGCACGATATCGGCGTCAATCGTTGCAGAAAGAAAGCCTTTATCATGATAAAGACCTAAAATCGCTGAAGTATTTTTTGAAATTTTGTTCATGTCGAGAAGTTCGTTCTTCTTGACGGTCACAACCTCCTTGATGTCGTCGTTATCGATTTTTTTGTTTCCCGAAAACTTGACGGAACGGATTATCGGAAATTCCACGACTTTGAACTTCAAAAGATGTTTCGAGTCATCGTAAAAAACCGAGATATCTTCAAAAATCTCGATTTCTATGATTTTTTCAAGGATTTCGTTGATTTCCTTCTCGCTGTAATCTCTTTTTTCCTTGAAATACTGCGTCACTATCGACTGTTCCGTCCTGACCGTTCCTTCAACTGCGACATCATCGACCTGAAGCGCTGTCATAGGCAGAAGCAGCAGAAAAACGAGTCCGAAAACCAAAAATTTATTCATAAACCCAAGACTACTCCTTCATTTATTTCAATAACCCTTCCCATCTCCGCAGCAAAATCACGGTTGTGCGTAACGAAAAGGGTCGTCAAATTTCTTTCCTCCGCAACGGAAAGAATGAGTGCTATTATCATTTTTCCGGTATCGTTGTCCAGATTTCCCGTCGGTTCATCCATCAAAAGCAGCGAAGGGCTTGTTATAAGAGCTCTCGCGATTGCGACACGCTGCTGCTCACCGCCAGAAAGTTCGGCAGGTTTGTGGTTCAGACGGTGCGCCAGTCCGACCCGTTCTAGCATGTTTTCCGCCCTTTCGAAAGATCCCTTTTTCGAATGTGTCAGCATTAGCGGAATCGCCGCGTTTTCGAGAGCGGTAAATTCCGGCAGAAGATGGTGGAACTGAAAGACTATTCCTATTTCGCGGTTCCTGAAGGCACTCAGTTTAGCATCTGAAAAAGTTGCCGGATCTTCGCCCTTGAGCAGCATTTTTCCGCTGTCAGGCCTTTCCAAGGTGGCCATAATATTGAGCAAAGTCGATTTTCCGGAACCGCTTTTGCCGGTAAGTGAAAGGCGTTCGCCCTCCTTCATTTCAAGGTTGACCCCGCGCAGGACATCGATTCTGTGTCCTTCGACGAAATAGGATTTTTTTATGTTTTCCAAAGTAAGAATTGCAGGCGAGCCGCCCGCGCTCCGACAATTTTCACTCATGTCTCAGCCCCTCGACCGGAGTTATTCCGGAAGCTTTTATACTCGGATAAAGCGTCGCCGCAACAGAAATCAGCAGAGTCGCAGCAATTACCGCCGCAAAAGTTTCAAACGAAATTCTCACGGGCAGCGTGTCGAAAAAATAAATCTCCTTGCTTATCGAAAAATGAATCTGCTTAAGCACGAAACAAATTGCTATCGCCGCAACCGAGCCGACAAGGGTTCCCAAAAAACCGATTATGAAGCCGTCAAGCATGAAAATCCCTCTGATTACACGTTTTTTCGCACCTATAGAACGAAGAATGGAAACTTCGCGCGTCTTGTCGATCACCAGCATGATCAGCGTCGTTATTATTCCGAACGAAGCGACTACGGCGATAAAAACAAGGATTATGAACATTATCAGTTTTTGAAGATTAAAGAATTTGAAAGTCGTTTTGTGAAGGTCGCGCCAATCCTGAACCGCAAAAGGGAATCCGCCGACGCGTTCCATTATGACATCTTTAAAATCCAGTATTTTTCCCGGATTATCAACTTTTATCGAAACAAAGCTGACGTTTTTTCCTATTCCGAGCAGTTTCTGTATTTCGTCGATTCCGGCATAAACATAGCGCGAATCATAGTCATACATCCCGGATTCAAAAATTCCGGCCACGACCAGATTTCCTCCGACCGGAGCAGCATCGTCACCCTGCAAGTTCTTTCCGCCGGAAGTTACGAGAGAAATCAGCGAGCCGGGCTTGACCTGAAGTTTTTTTGCAAGATCACTGCCTAAAATAACGGGCAAAATATGAGGCTTTTCTTCCAGAAAATCGTCCAAGTCACCGTTTTTTGAAAGATTCTGCCCGACATATCTGCATTTTTCCTTCAAATTCAGACAGTTGTAGTCACCTTCTTTTACAAGTTGCGACAAGTCCGCGATTTTTTTATAACCTTCAGGCTCTATCCCATCAACGAACGCGGTTGCAAGCCCTTTTTCAGACATTAAAAGCACTTCTTTGAAAACGACCGGAGTTGAGCCCAAAACACCAGGAATCGTTGAAAGAATCTTTCCGGTTTCTTCGTAAGTGTCATAATTGCCGATCAGTTTGTACACGTTCGCGTGGGTCGTGTAGCGAAGAACGACTTTTTCGGTTTCATCGATAAGACCGTCCATCACCGAAAGAACGATTATCAGCGTCGCCACTCCGAGCGAAAGTCCCAGAATTGAAATCAGCGACATCAGGGAAAGCGTATGTTTCCGGTGACTTTGAGTGAAATATCTGAAAGCGATAAATCTGACAAATTCGCTCATCGAAAGCCTTTTTCCGCAAATTCAAAAAGTTCAAAACCGAAAAACGATTTCAAGCGCCTGCTACTCGGCCTTCTTCGGAATTTTTGCGACTTCGCGTTCCTTTTTGAGAACTTTTACTGAAAAAATAATCGGAACGACAATTATCCCGCACAGGATCAAACCGCTGTCCATGCGCGTAAAAATCCAATATTTCTCAGTAATCAAAGCCAAACCTGCCCAGAAGAATATGTCAACTTCATTCATTTTGAAAATCGAAAAAATCGCCTCGAAGAACCATTTTATCCAGTCGGAGAATTTGCGCTGCGGCGGAGTCGACCAAACCGGACATCTGTCCATTGACGCACCGAATTCTTCAAGAGTTCCCTTGCGGTAATTTTCTATGATTTTAAGATCAAGAATGACTCTTTCGCTTACCCATTTAGTGTAACCGATAACGTATGTCGCAGTTGAAGCAAAAAGCGGAAGCAGCAAATCCACAGGTTCTTTCGTTACGTCATAAGCCCTGAATCCTATCGCCCAGAACATTATGATCATTGCAATAGAATCCGAAATTTTGTCGAAGAAAAAACCGAATTTTGTCGGACAGTTTTTAAAACGCGAAACCGTTCCGTCCATATTGTCGAGAACAAATCCCAAATTGAGCAGAATTGCGCCTATTACCCCGCCGGAATAGGTTCTGTCGAAAAAAACATATGCGGCTCCGATGACTTTCACAATAAAGCTGAGAGCTGTGATTACGTTGGGAGTCACCCATTTTTGTTCAACAATCGGCAGCAAAAACAAAATCGCCAGCGGACGGGCGAAAAGCATTGCCCAGAAATCCTTAGACTGAAAGTTTCTAAGTTTCATCCAGCGATCTTTAAGCTTCATTTAAACCTCCCGAAATAATTGACGAATATTTTGATTTTATTGAACATTTTGTTCAGATTAAAGCCATGAACCGTTAAAACGGCAGCTCGTCGTCATCGTTGTCGAACTTCGGAGCATTCCCCTGCGACTGCTGCGGCTGGTCAGCGTCTTTCTGGGTATTCTGATAGGTTCTTTCGGGCTGAGATTGGAAATTTGAATCTCTCGGATCAAGGAAATTCAGCGAATTTGCAACAATTTCAAAGACATTTCTTTCGTTGCCGTCCTTATCCTGATAAGTCCTCGACTGAATTTTTCCGTCAACAAAGACAAGCGACCCTTTTTTGAGAAATTTCGAAGCGTTTTCAGCCTGATTCCCGAAAACTACTATACGATGCCACTCAGTTTTTTCTTCGAAATTATCGCCTTTCCTGATCCTTTCGGAAGTTGCAATTGAAAAATTGCAAATCGGCGTGTTGTTTGACGAATATCTGATTTCCGGATCTCTTCCCAAACGTCCGATCAGCATAACTTTGTTCAATCCGCTCATTTTTTCCTCCTAAAATAAATTTCTATTTTCTATCTGCCAACCAAAACATATCTGCCGTTTATGGAATAATTTCCACAGCTTACAATCGAGATTGCCCTTGAAAGAAGAATGTGTTCCTGCTCTAAAATACGTGCCTTGAATGTTTCGTTCGTGTCATCATCCTGTCTGAACACCGGCTGCTGCAGGATTATCGGACCGCCGTCAAGGGTTTCGTCAACAAAATGAACTGTACAGCCGGAAACCTTTACGCCGTAGTCGAAAGCCTGCCCCTGAGCGTCGACTCCTTTGAATGAAGGAAGAAGCGACGGATGGATATTTATGATTTTTCCCTCGTATCCAGAAAGAAAAGTCGTTCCCAGCACTTTCATGAAACCGGCCAGAACTATAAGTTTCGTCCCGAAAGGACTGACTGCTTCAAGCAGACGAGTTTCGTAATCTTCTTTAGCCTCATCCTTCTTTTTAGGCAAAATTATTGTCTTTATCCCGAATTTTTCAGCTTTTTCAAGCCCGGGCGCATTCTTTTTGTCCGAAAGGACAAAACTGATTTCATCAACGCCGGTGAGCCTGTTTTCAAAAAAATTACGGCATATAGCCGCCATATTCGTTCCAGTTCCCGAAATGAAAATCCCGATTTTCATATTGCTTACCTTCGCAAAAACCTAAATATCAAGAAAAATCCGAAAAACGCCGAATATTATACTTATAATAAATTTTTTGTAAACAAAATGTTAAAAAATGCCGATTGGAATTAATTTTATTTTCCGGTTTTGCAATTTGAAATTCTAAAAAAAACGGCCGGCCATTGATGTTCGCAATTAAACCCTAAATTTTTCTGCGATACCAGAAGGATAAAATTTTAAAATAATATCTTTTAGGGTATAATTCTTGCGTTTTGTCGGTTTTTCTACTCAGAAGGGCGCCCGAAATGTTGTCTTGTGGTTAATTTATACCCTTCAGTTATCGATGGTGTGCTATGGAAACGATTTCGGAATTTTTTAAAAGAAAAAAGAAAGGAGACGGAACTCACCCATGAAGAGTTTGCCCTGCGCTCAGGCTTGGGCTGCGCTTTGTCCGCAAGCTTGAGCCGCACGGATAAAGTGAATCAGGCATTGTAGATGTTCGCCTGTTGTCTTGGTGTGGTCAGGGTCAAGCGGTCAACCAATGAAGAAGATAATAAATGAGTAGATTCCGTCGAGGAACAGTTTTTCTCAGGATAAAAAACGGGTGTGATCTCGGGGCAGAGGCAGGATATGAATTTGTCTATGACAAAGAATTCCTTGAAAATCCGGATTCTCATACTGTAAGCCTGCCACTTCCGCTTAAAAGGGAAGCCTGTTTTTCAAAGACGCTTTTTCCTTTTTTCGACGGACTTATTCCCGATGGATGGCTTCAGATACAAGGGTTCTTATGAACAAGTGCGGCAAAATTATTTCAAAATATTTTGCAATGCCGGTTGAGGACAAAAGCGATTTTTTCAACCACCTGTTTTTTTGTTTTATAATCGGTAATAACGACATGCATTTGAAAAACCTTTAACTGATCGAGACCGATAATTCTGTTTTTGTGCTCTCTGCCGCTTACTATCTTGTTTCTGTCCAGATCGTCAATCCGGCAGATACCGAAGAGACGGCTTTAAACCTGAACGGAAAAAAGAGGAACCTTAAAAAAGCGACTTTTTGCGGCTTGCGGAAAATCTGGGTCTCAACGGAAAAGCTGCATGCAGGATGATTGAACGGAGTGTTGAAGTCGCTAAGAGGATCGACCGTGATTTCGTCGAGTATTTTTTGGAAGATTTGACAGAGCCGTTTTTTGATCTGGTTCAAAAACGATGTTCCGTGCTGGGTAGTGAAAAGTAGTCTTTTTCGGTCCGGAAAAATATTGAAAAGTCGGTTTTTTCGGTCAAAAAATATATTGAAAAGTAGTCTTTTTTGCTCTGAAAAAATATTGAAAAGTCGGAAAGTGTCTATTTCTCGATGTTTTTTTGAGAGCCGTCATCTTGAACGAATGTGAAAGAACTCTGAGATTCAACGCTACGCTCAAAGTGACGTGTTTGGCTATTTGTAGCGGAGAAGTTCTTTCAGGAAACGTCTCAGCTTATCTTTGAAGGTGTATTTGTATCTTGAAATGAAAAATTCATTTCTTGCTAATTTTCAATATATCCAAAGTTCTCTCGATCCCTTCTTTAATTCCGTATTGCGGTTTCCAACCCAGTTTTTTTAACTTGTTTCCGTCAAGCAACGCCTTTGTCGCTTTGCTGTAACCGCTTGCTTCTACCGCATCAGGGATCTCAAACACAACTTTTTTTCCAGCATAGTCGGCAATGATCTTTGCCAGTTCCTTCAATGTTATATTCGAAGCTTCATCAGCAATGTTATAAGCTTCGCCGCTTTCACCTTTAAGGATCAAAGTCAGAAGCCCGGATATCGCATCAGCCATATATGTGTAGGAATAATTCTGTGTTCCGGCAGATTTCAGAACAATGTTCTCTTTTGCAACACCTTTCCTTATGAACTGGCTGATCGCCTTTGTATCGCTCATCAGCATAGTCGGTCCGTAAGAACGGGTGAAGCGAGCAACAACAACATCCAGTCCTCTCTGTGATTTATAAGCCTGACAAAGAGCTTCGCCGCAACGCTTGCTTTCAGGATATCCGGCGCGAAGAGTATTTGAATCAATGTAGCCGCAGTAAGATTCATCAAACATTTCGACATCACCACGGTTTTCGCCATAGATCTCGTTTGAAGAAGCGAAAACAAAACGCTCGGCATTATGCGCAACTGCGAATTCAAGCATATTCTGAAGCCCGATGATGTTTGTTGCGATCGTTCCTATCGGATCTGTCGCATACAGCATCGGATGTGTATTGGATGCAAGGTGAAGAACATAACTGACTTTCTCTAAACCTTCCACCGAAAGAGGTCTATTGACATCATAAGAGATAAATTTCAGATGACTGTCACCCCACCATTTCGAGAAGCGCTCAGCTGCCTTGTTCTCCGTTCTTCCCAGAGCATAGACAGTGCAGTTCAGACCTTCAGTGTTTTTCTGCATCAGAACATCGACAAAAAAACTGCCTAAAAGTCCGGTGGCACCGGAAAGAAGAACAGATCTATCCTTAAATTTTTCCCAAGGAAGATCGATGTTTGCCACCCGCTGAATATCTTCGGCATATTTATCATTAATGTAGAGAATCATCCTGCATCCCGCTATTTCAACCAATTATCCTTATCCGATTTAAGATATGCCTTGAACATTTCAAGGTCGTCTTTTGTTGTCAGCTTAATGTTTTTATCAGAACCGGCAGCGAAATAGAGTCTTTCACCAAGTTCGACCATCATGGTGTTTGTGTAAGACGAACCGTAAATACCGATACCTTCTGCAAATGCTTTTTTATAACCCCATAAAAGCTTGCTGAACTTATAAGCCTGCGGAGTCGAAACTCTGCGAAGCGTTTCGCGCGGAATGTATTTAACCGTGCTGATATCGTCATCTACCACAAAGATCTGTTCGTTGTAAGGAAGCGATGTAACGGCATTTCCGTACTGCTGCGCTTTTAAAATAACATCCGTGAGAACCGTTTCATCGACAAGAGGTCTTATTCCGTCATGAATGATAACGATATCGTCTTCCGAACATTTGCTTTCAAGATTGTATACACCGTTGCGGATCGATTCCTGACCTGTGCTGCCGCCGGATACCACCCATTTCAACTTCGAGATATTGAACTGTTTTGCATAAGCCCATAGGACATCATGCCAACCGTCAATGCAAACGACTTCGATGGCATCGATCTGAGGATGTTTCTGAAATCCTTCAAGAGTATAGATGAGCACCGGTTTGTCATAAACATTAATAAACTGTTTCGGGATATCCTGCCCCATTCTGCTTCCCGAACCACCGGCAATGATTATTGCGACATTCATTCTTAAGATCTCCTCATTTTTTGTTAAGGCCAAGTAAGGTTTTGACAAAGTTCCGAAATTTCTTAGGAATTATATGAATCAGTATCTGCATATAATCTCTCCGCAAAATCAATGGAAAATAGGCTGCTTTATTTTGCGGAATACGCCAGTCTTTCCCATACAGCATTATGAAAATTTTCTCATATTCTTGCGGAACAAAAAAGGATTCTCCAATAAAATCGACAACCTTTAAGTCATCAACAAACGAACTAGGAATTTTTGCTCCTGCTAAATAATATTTGCTTTTCCCGGCATTTCGCACAATATCGACATCTATGTAGACTCCTTGACGCAAAAAGGAATAGAGAACTCTTTTTTCTCCAGCGTAATAACGGATAAATAAAAAACCTTCTCCTTGTAATGCAGGAATCATATTCAGTAATTCTTCTTCACCTTTTGACACCACATCAATATCGGTGTCGTTTTTAATAAAATTCTGTTCCCTTATTGCTCCCAGTAAAGTTCCAAAAAAAAGGACAAATTTAAAATTGTATGATTTAGCAATGCTATTAAAAAGAAGCAGATTTGATTTCGCAATATTGGCATCAATTGCAATATCTGTTTCTCGGTCAAGTCTTTGGGGAGTATATCTAAATTCTTTACCCTTGATTTTAATTTTTTGTTCTGTGTCAGACATGAAGTTTACTCCTTATTTTGCCGATAAAATTGAAGATTCTTATTGAAAAGGAAAAATGTGCATCCATGATTTTCCGTTCAAAATCTTTGTCGAGAGCAACATATTTTGGATGATTCAAAGGAAAACTCATTTCTTCTGAAGGCAAACTGTTGAACTTACTGTAAATATTTAACGTATGTGTTGCATCTGACCCGAAACCGATATTACTGACAAGGTTTTTTGCAGGAACAACAGAAAGTCCTGAATTTATTTCTTTTATGAAACCCCACTGGTAATCCCACCAGGAAACATTCGGATTTTTAAAAGTTCTGTCAAGGATCCGGCTGATAAATTTGAAATATATGGGTTTATCAAAAAGTTGTCTAATGACTTTTTTTACATTTTTGTCTTCCCATACAGAAATTTCGAAATCGTAAAGATTCCAAGCTCTTTTCCATGTTCCCCAGCCCCATTCCGAAGCATAGTTTACGAAATAATAACTTTGATCAGAATCTTTATACTGATATTTTCCCAAGCGGTTTGTTCCGCTTATCTGCATGATCCGGTTATCATCTTTGTAGCGTATCAGAAGTTCTTCCATAAATTTAAAAAATGTATCGTTGGGCAAACAGTCATCTTCCAGAATTATTCCCATTTCAACTTGATCGAAAAACCACGATATAGCCTCTGCCGGACCTTTTCCGCAACCGAGATTTTCTTCCCGGATCAATGTTCTCAAATTGCAATCCCAATCAATTTGCGAAAGCACCCAATTTTGAACTTTCCGACACTTTTCGACTTCTCCCGAGACATCTTTTCTAGGACCGTCCATCGCGATAAACAAATGCTTCGGTTTAATCTTTTTGATTCTTTCAAACACTTGCTTTGTAGGCTCGATACGATTGAAAACTATAAATAAAACAGGGATATTATACATTGTTCTACCTCAATTGGCGAATGACCTCCTACCAGTAACATCCTTTTTCTACTCTTAAATGATCTTTCGGTGTTTCTTCAGCATCCGGTCTTACCCATGATTCATTGTAAAATTTTGAAATGATTGGATGTTTATCCCATCTTCTTCCTTTTATTCCGAACAGGATCTGAGTTGCTCCAGCCATGTGGATTGCCTGTTTTCCCATTTTTTTGACAAATGCCGCAAAAGGCAAACCATAAGCTCCGGCCCCGATAATTGCAACATCAAAGTCTATTTTGGCAATCTGTTCACAGGAATAATCGAAAACTTCAAACCAGTTTTTAAATTTTTCGTGTCCGAAAATGGTATTTTCAGATTTGAATAAAATCAAGTTGAAATCTGGTAAAACATCTTTGTTTTCAAATAGTTTGGAATGTTTTGAATATTGTTTTTCAATCGTTTTTGCAAAAGGATGGACAACTAAAACTTTTTTACCGTTCAGAGCCTTACTCCACGGATCGTTAAAGTAATACGGTTCCAGTGAAATCAGCGGCATCAGGGTCGCATTCGGGCAGAATTCCGAAATTGCGCTACCTTCATATTCTGAAGAATTCCAAACGCCCATAAAATCGGCCTTTTCAGCTGATTTCATGTAAATCTCAGAAAACTTTGCAAGCAGTTTTTTGTCGTCTGCCGGAAAAAAACCGGTGTTGGCAATGGAATGCCTGAGTTTAAACGGAATCCTTAAACCGTGAAAGCTGCGATAGGCATAACCTATCTCGTTCGCACCGAATCTTGTTGCCATAAACGGTAAATTTTCCTGAAGTTTTTGTTTTAAAAATCTGTTCCCTTCTTCTGCCGAAAGAACTTCGGACGGATAAACATTTTTTTTGCCCATACGACTGAGTTCGTAGGCAAAATTGAAAAATTTTTCCAGCAGCCTGCTATAAGACATTTTTTGCAACTCCGAAAGCGAAAAAAACATCCCCCAATTTTTTCGCAAAAAACCACGGCCCTTTTATCCAATAAAACGGAAAAAGGAACAAAAACAAGAATGCATATACAAAAGGTGCCGCGATTTTTTTAAACTTTTTGGATAGTGTAATATCGTTTCTTATTATTTTTCCGATTCCAGATCCGACATTGCAGGAACGTTTTAAACTTCCAATAAATTCAAGCTCTTTTAAACGCAGTTTGTGTTTGACTTCCATTTTCGGCTCGTAGTAAAAAACTTTCCCCGCTTTAAGCAGTCGGTATCCCATTTCGGAATCTTCACCCATCTGAAGTTTGCCGTTCACGATTCCGAAATTTTCCGAAAATAAGCCGACTTCATCAAAAAGCGATTTTTTAAAACAAGAGTATCCGCAACCGAAACCGAAGTCAAATCCGGAAGATTGCATTTGTTTTCGTTCACTTCCCAAGTCAAAATCGTAAAGTCTTGGATTGTAAAAAATAGGAACTTCGGCAGAATCAATCCACGATAATAGTCTTCCTCCGACAACATCCGCATTGGTTTCGTTAAAACAGGCAAGAATCGATTGAATAAATTCTCTGTTTACGGTTTCATCATCATCAATATATGCCAGATATTTCCCTTTGGCCTCGGCTATTGCTCTGTTTCTTGCCTGACTGTGCCCCTGCCTTGTTTCAAAAACATATCGAAAATTATTGTATTTTTCGTAAAAGTCATCCGCAATTTTTTTTGTGTTGTCAGTTGAATTGTTGTCAATAATCAAAACTTCGAAAAGGTCTGAGCCGATATTTTGATTAGTCAAAGATTCAAGGCACTTCGGCAAAACATCCGCTCGGTTGTAAGTGCATACTGCGACTGAGATTTCAGGTGTTTCTGCCATTTTTCCTCAAAATCTGATCAGGGCCCGGACAAAAAGCCTGCAATTATCTTTCAAAGAGATTTTTTTGCAAAATAGAGGAGAACTGAAAAAAATACTTAATACTTTCAATCCGTTATGTGTTGACTTTCGGCATGTTTCGAACCAATATTCTTGAATAACCTCTGTAACGGCTGTTTTGTCAAAACGGTCATTTTCCAACAACAAATTTTTCAATAAACTTAATGATTTTTCGATATGATTGATATCGTCAATGTCAATTCTGGAGCGGGTCACTATTTTTCTGAAATTTTTTATGTCCTTTTCATCTAAAGTTATCCCTAGTCTTTCAGCATGTTCTTTTATCACTAGAGAGGACCGGTCTTCCATAACTTTTGTAGTGTGTGACAGGCTTTTGTAATTTTCACGGAATTTTAAAAGCGGTAAACCCAAATTTGCGACACCGCTTTTTTCTGCAATCCGGCAATATAAATCATAATCTTCAGCTACAGGAAATCTTGAATCGTATAATTTATCAGGCAAATCAGATCGCCGGATCATTACAACCGTAGAAAATGGGGAATGAAAAAACAAATCTACCTGTAATTTCTCAGGATCTGTTTCCATTGGCCAGATCTGTTGAGGATTACAAAATTTATCACATTTTATTAGCCAGGCTCCAACCAATCCGATTGCAGGATGTGTTTCCAAAAAATTTATCTGTTTTTCAAATCGGTTTTTTATAGCTATGTCATCGCTATCTATCCACGCAATGTATTTCCCTTTTGAAAGGTTTATGAGCTTGTTTCTCGACTCTACGACTCCGAGATTTTTTTCATTCTGATAAACTTTTATGCGAGAGTCTTTGCTTTCAAAATCTTTAGTAATTTTAAAGCTGTTGTCAGTCGAAGCGTCATCAAGGATCAAAAATTCAAAATCATTAAAAGTTTGGCTCAGAATGCTTTCTATCGCTTCTGCGACAAAAAGCTCGGAATTGAAGACCGGCATCAAGACTGAAAGGAGGGGTTGATTATCCATAAATTTTGACTCCTGCTTTTCTGAGTCTGCGCCTGATAAGCTGATAGATCCAGGATTGGTATATAAAAGCCTCAAAAGAAGAATAAAAGCGCTTTTGAATTGTGGCTCTTTCTTCTTTCACGACATCTTCCGAAGTCGAACTGATCCCGGTAATATCGTAATATGCCGCAGTTATCGGCAGATATTCCTTTTTTAAGCTTTTGTTTGCCATAATTTTTAGTAGCATTTCGTAATCTGCCGCCAGTTTGAAATTCTCGTTGAATCCGCCGAATCGTTCAAATACGCTTTTCTTAAAAAAAGAAGCCTGGTGGCAAATGCAGTCCCGAAACAAAAAATATTTGTCGGCATGATCAAATTTTTTTATTGTTGCTTTTTGCAACTCGTTGTTTTTGCAAAGCAAAATGTCGGTATATAAAAAATCGGGGTCGTCTTTTTCAAATTCTTTCAATATCTCTGATACGGATTTTTCGTCAAAAAGTTTGTCTCCTGCATTTAAGAAATAGATTATATCCCCTGTTGCGAGCCTTATCCCTTTATTCATTGCGTTGTAGATTCCGGAATCAGGTTCGCTGATCCATTTTATGGGATATTTGTTGGCATATTGCTTAATGATTTCAACTGTTTTATCGGCTGAAGCCCCGTCAATGATCAGGTATTCGATATTTGTTGCAAAACAATTTTGAGTCACAACGCTGAGCACCGTTCGTTCTATTGCGTTTTCAGCGTTTTTACAGACTGTAATTATTGAAACTTTCATTTCAAAAGCCTTTTCACAATTCTTCCGTCAGGTATTCTGTAATTTTGCGTAGTTTTCTGTCCACCACAAGCGAAACGGCGATTTTCCTGCGCGGGTCCGGCATGAATTCATCGGCATAACCCTGTGTTTTTATCTGGTTTATGCCTTCTTCCGAAGTGTGCGGCGCCATTTTATATTCAAAAATATAGATATAATTTTTCGTTTTGATGACGGCATCTGCTCTGCCGTGATACGACGAAAGTTCGCTCAAAACCATATATCCCAAAGTCCGCAGAAGAACATAAATCAGCGAAGAATAATAGTTTTCGTTTTCTTTCGGGATTATCTGGTAAGGAATCGAAGCCAGAAGCGAGTTCACTCCGGCAATAAAACCGTCAATATTACATATTTGAAGTGCCCTGAAAAGCTCTGCCTTCCTTCCGTCCAGATCCTGCTCTTTTGTATCGGCAAAATTATCAAGCAGATACCTCGTAAACGACCTGCGGACTTCTTCGTTGGGATAGTTGAGAATGTACTGGCCGAATTCGTTTCTTCCTGAAATCGTGAGATAACCGGTCTGGAACATCAAAGCTTTCAAATTTATCCTGTTAACATCAAAATTATTAAGGGCTTCCTCGGAAATCATTGCATTGTCCAGTTCTTTGACATCGATCCCGTTTTCGCGGATAAAATCGACCAGAAGTTTCGGAAGACCGCTTTCAAACCAGAAGTTCTTAAACTCTCTTTTAGCAAAAAAATTGAGCATTGAAAAAGGATTGTAAATGTGCGTTCTGCCGTCGAATTTGTATCCGTCATACCAGAATCCTATCTTTTCATCGAGCTCAGCGCGTGAGATTTCCAGTTCTCCGCACGCTGCATCTTTGTATTCGCTGAAATATTTATCCAGATCTTCTTTCGTGAATCCACAGATTGCAGCAAAATTCCTGTCCATCGAAATATCGACCAGATTATTGAGTTCAGAAAAAATGGAAAGTTTGGAAAACCTTGAAATTCCAGTGATAAACACAAATCTCAGTGTATCACTGCAGGCCTTGATGACACCGTAAAAATTGCGCAGGATCATCCGGTTTTCTTCGGCATGTTCCGGTTCGTTGATATATTCTATTATCGGCTTGTCGTATTCATCTACTAAAATGACGACTTTTTCTCCCGTTTTTTCATAAAGTTTTTTGATAAGTTCGGCAAATCTGTTTTTGTTGTCCTCGCATGTAAGCCCGACACCGTATCTTTCCGCGTTGTCATCAAGTATTTCGTTGATCGCCAGAGAAAGCGGACGCCTGAAAAAACTGCGGCTTGTGAAATCGATTCTGATGACAGGAACAGGTTTCCAGTCGGTTTTATCTTCGATCCAGCAGCCTTTGAACAGCTCCTTTCTTCCTTCAAATAAGTATCTGAGTGTTGAAATCAGCAGCGATTTTCCGAATCTGCGCGGACGGGACAAAAAGAAACAATCGGCTGTCTGCAGCAAATCATAAATAATTTTTGTCTTGTCGGCATAAATGCCGTTACGTTCGATGATGTTCTCGAAATCCTGCTGACCGATAGGCAATCTTTTTAACATTTGAAACCTCCGAAAGAATGAGACGTCATAATATGGCGTCTCTACCGCAAAAACCACAGTATTATACTCATTTTTTCAGGAAATGCGAGAAGGATTTTAATGAAATAGCGGGATCGGGAGAGCTTTTTAATTATTTCAAAAGCTCCTCATAAAGCTTCATATAATCTAGTGCCATTCGTTCGGAAGAAAATTTTTTGCTTGCGCTGATGGCATTTTCTGCCATTTTTTCTCTCAATTCATCGTTATTCAGCAGTTTTTCCAAGGCTTCAACTAATTTTTCTCCGTTTTTGTATTCAACGACAAAACCTGATTCCTCGTTTTCTACGATTTCAGGAACTCCGCCTGTCTCGAATGTGACAACCGGAAGTCCGCAGGCAAGGGATTCTATTGCAGTCAACGGGCAGTTGTCAGCCAAAGTCGGAAATAGATAAATATCTGCCGCAGAATATAATTTAGCCATGATTTTAGGATCGTTGACATAGCCAAAATCAAGCCAGTTTTCTGATTTTTGCCCGTTTTCTCCGCCTATATTTAAAAATAGGATATCATTACGGTTTTTCAACTTTTCAAATGCTTTAAAAACAAATTCGCCGCCTTTGAAAGGGTTCTTTACTCCTCCGTCTGCGGAAAAAAGGACTATTTTTTTGCTGTCTGGTAGTCCGAGTTTTTTTCTTGCTTCGGATTTATCGGTTTTTGTGAAATTTTCGAGGTCGATTCCGTTGTAAATAAGCCGAATATCCTTATTTTTCAAAAAACTTTGTTCAACGCATTTTTTCAGCCAGAGTGAGGGAGTCACGATCGTGAAATCGGCAGAATTAAAGATCCTGTTTTTGTAATTCCAAAGAAATTTAGTTCGGTCTTTTTGAATTGACGGATAAATATCTAATCTTTCGCATTTTCCGCAACCGCTTTTCCATTTTTCACATTCAAAAGAGTGGGCACAGTGCCCTGTGATCGGGAACATGTCGTGAAATGTCCAGACAACAGGAGCGATTTTTGAAAGTTTCGGCAGAAGATTTGTTTGGAAATATCCTCCGTGAATATTGTGAAGATGAATAATATCAGGAGCGATTTCACGGGTCTTTTTCAAAATAAAGTGCGTTTCAAGCGGAAGAAAACGGTATAGAAAACCTTGCTCGGACATGATCCGGGAGAATTTCCTGTAACCGAAAAATGCAGGGAGAGTTCTTGTCTGAAATATTCTTTCAGCGTTTTTATCAGAAGATTCTTTAACAAGAAAAAATTGTTCAATATCTTCATTTTGTTTGACATTTTTTGCAAGGATCCGCATGAGCAGTGCTGCGCCGCCTTGAGAAAAAACTGAATTTATGTGGAGGATTTTCAACTAAACAACCTCTTTAAAACTTTTCCGATAAAGCGTTTAAGTGAATATCTAGGCGGCGGATCAAAAACTTTTCTGAAATTTTTAAGTATTGTATTGTCTGGTTCAATGGTTTCAATTCTGGGCTGAAAATTGTCATCCAAAATATTGTCAAGCTTTTCATCTGCTCCGGTATGAGTTCCACTGTTGTCCAAACCGACATTCGTTACGAGTGATTTTACTGGGCGGATATTGAATTTGTTTTGCTTGAACAGTGAATAATCGAATCTGATTGCCCAGGAATCAATTTTTCCTTCCATTTGTGCTTTGAGCATTCCGCTCATGTCAGCACCGCCGCGGTTAAATGCTTTTTGGAGTTCAATATTTTCAGAAAACTCTTTAAAATCAGTAACTTCCCAGTCAACGCTGTTCCATCTGCCAATCCATGTTCCCCATCCCCATGAGCCGTGACGGTATGAAAGATAAATGTCTTTTTTGTAGTTTGTGGGAATCTTCATTGTTTTTGAAGGGAAGGTGTATCCGCTTACAGAAAAAATTCGCTCATCATTTTCAAAAAAATCCAAAGCTTCGTTCATAAATTTCAGAAAATATCTTGAAGTGACAAGATCATCTTCAACAACAATCGCCTTGCCGAATTTATTGATGATTTCTGTGACTCCGGCAATTACGGAATTTGCTAAACCTTGGTTTGTTTCTTTTTCGCAGATTGTTATGGATTTAAAACCATTGATTTTGTGAATATATTCCCTGACTTGTCTGATTTTTTCTTTTTGTTCCTCTGTTGCGTTTGTTTTGGGTCCATCGGCAAAAATAAAGAGTTCGCTTTCAGTTGCCGAATCATTTTTTTGCAAAACTTCAACTGTTTGTCGAGTGTGCCAAGGACGATTGTAGACAAAAAGTATTATGGGGGCAAAAACCATTTAAACCTCTATAAGTGCAGTAAATTCCTGCAACAATGATAAATATATCTTAAGTTGGCTCTCGGAGTCTCAAATATTTTCCATCTTCTAAAAGTAGTGAAATACAAGTTCAAAGAAGTTATTTTATTTTTAATGCTGATATCCGATAGCTTGAAAACAAAAAAACGTAAGGTTTTGTATAAATTATCGTTGTCAAAATGTTGATTGCCTCCAGAAAAAATTTTGTTCATAATATTGGCTGCAATAAATAAATCATGTTTTGTTGTAATGTTAAAATCATTATACAAAATTTCTGTATATAAAATTTTTTCTTCTTCGGGAGTTAATGTAATGCCCCAACTATCAAGTTTATCCTTTCTTATAGAACCTGTTCCACTATTTACCCAAGAGGCATCAAAATGATGTATCGAATAGGTGTTTTCAGTTAAATTTATTTTACCTGAAAAATATTCTTTAGGAGCAAAATATTCTGCAGGGAAAATTGTTAACCCATCGATCTCTTGAAAAGAATTGTCCAAAACCAAGCCTTTTTGTAAAAGATAGCGTGTTTGATATGCAGGTCCTGCTAATTTATTGAGAGTTCCGTCTTCATTTACGAAACTAAGTTGTTCGTAATAATCACGAAGTTCTTTAATTATAGGTAATTTTGGAATAGCTCCAAAACCCAGTCCCGGAGCGCATGCGTTTTTATCGGTTGATGTATGTCCGTGTTCAATACCCATAAACCCTTTCAGATTCAGCAAATCATCCAAAGGTTTTACCAATTCAACATCTGTATCGAGATATATTCCTCCATGTTCATATATTATATCTAGCCTTGCATAATCTGGAGCAAAAGCCCATTGTTTATTTTCAAAAGCCTCCTTCATATAGCGATTTTTTGTAAAGTCGTAGTTCGATTCGTTCCACTCTATTATTTCGTAATCCGGACAGAACTTTTTCCAGCTTTCCATGATTTTTTTATTATGTTCAGGAATGGGTTTGCCGCCGATCCAGCAATAATGGATTTTTTTTGGAATTTTTTGCTCAGACATGGAAACTGTTCCTCAAACAATGATAAATATATCTTAAATTGGCTCTTGGAGTCACAAGTATTTTCCATTTTCTGAATGTGGTGACATATAGCTTTAAGGATGTAATTTTTTTTTGCAGGCTGTGTTCGGCAATATTTTTTATAAAAATTCGGATTTTGTCCTGAAAAAGCTGTTGGTAGCCGTATTTTGTTCCTGCTATTGAAATTTTATCAAGTGTTTTTATTGCGGAAATTAAATCCTTTTTGTTTTTTTGGGCAACTTTTCCTTGAATGATATCAAGATAAATCTGTACTTCTTTTTCAGACAAGGTTATGCCGATATTTTTGAGATTTCTGATTCTTATATAATTTGCACCGTTATCTTGTTCTTTTTTATTTGCGATTCCAGTTTGATTTTCATGAACACGATAGAGCATCAATACTTCTGGAATATTAGCAAATTTTAGGTTGTCAATCGCTCTGCACCACAAATCATAGTCTTCTGCGACATTGTTTGTGTATTTCAAATGAAATTTTTCAAAGGAAGCGAGTTTCATAAAAATTGTTGGTTGGGGTATTGAATCTTCAAAAAACATGGTATCTCTTATTTCATCATGGGATAAAGGATAGGATGTTGTTTTGCCACAGTCTGCGCCAAATTTTTCCATCCAACTTCCACAAATATCAATTTCAGGATGTTGTTCCATAAAATCAAATTCTTTTTGTAATCTTTCGGGCAAGGCAATATCGTCAGAATCCATTATTGCCATATATTTGCCTTGTGCTAAATCCCAGCCGAAATTTCTTGCAGCCCAACAACCTTTGATTTCATTGTTTTTAACAGCCGCAATTCTTGAATCTTTGTCGGCATATTCCTGAATTATTTGCCACGAAGAGTCTGTCGATTGATCATCAACAATAATGAATTCAAAATCGGTAAATGTCTGATTTAATATGCTTTCTATTGATTCTTTTAAATATTGTTCGCGGTTGTAAACCGGCATTACTACAGAAATTAGAGGCCGAGTCATATTCTAATCCAATCTTTAGGAACGATTTTACATTTTTCATTTGCTTCAGTGTTATTGAACCATTGCTTCGGCGCAATAACAATTTTATTGGGATTCTGGCTAAGCCATGCTCCCCACCACGAAAAAGAACTGTTTGCTATTATGAAGTGTTTGCACAGGTGCATGAGATTCAGTTCATCAATTTCTGATCTTTGGTTGTTTGAAACAAGTGTCGAGTCAGACAAAAATCCAAAATTTGCTTTCACAAAATCAGGATCGTCTGTAAAAAGAAAAAATTTAACATCAGGAATTTCGGAAAGAATTTTATTTACAGCGTCTTTATAATATTTCATGGAGCATGTTCCATGATACTGATTTGTTTTAGGACTGCTAACATAGTCCCCACGGCGGATGTGAACGGCAACACTTTCGCAGCCACAAATCATGTCTTGTAAATTTATATCTTCTGGACAGGAGAATTTCGGAAAATGGAATTCTTCAACAATAATTTTCCTGATGCCTTCATAATATTCATTGTTCTGCCAGTATCCTTCTAGATAAAAATTGCCGTTTGGTTTTATTTGGTTGAAAGAAAAACATGCTTCGGTTATTTTTTGGCAAACTATTTTTCCTTTAATTTTTTGCTTTAATATTTTGAACCATGAATGCCGGGGATTTCTAAAAAAAAGTCGTTTCGGGTCAATAAAATGTAGAGAAATATTAAAAGCATCCAAACCGAAGACTCTAGGAGTGACATTTTCGAACTTTTGATCGAACCATGATTTATCGAAAGAAGTAGTATCCTTAAATTTTGTTTCCAATGCCTTTCCAAATGCATACTGAAACATCTGGTTACCTAAGCCGCCCATAAGTTTGACAATGATCATAAATTATCAATTCCTTTTGGTGAAATGAAAACATCCGCAGGCATACATTTGATTGTTGCAATCATTCTTATGTGCATGTCGAATCATCTTGCTAGATGATTCCGGGATCAAACAGAATTCAAGTAAATCCAAATTGTTAAACATTCCCAAAACCATGTCATATGAATATATTCTGTGAGCGTTAAATTCTATTCTGGGATTCGATGAAATCGGAACAACAAAAAGAAGGTGTCCGTTTAGAGCCAAAACTCTGGTAAGTTCCTTAACAGCTTTCAAATCTGCATCTAAATCAAAAGGATCCCCGTATCTGCCTAGCCCTATGTGTTCAACTACATGCATGCATGATAATGAAACAACGGAATTATCGGCAAAAGGCAATGACAAAAGATCACAATGACCAACTTTCAAATTATCCAATTTTATATCTGGAATGTTGTATTCGTAATATTCAGTCGGAATGAATGCGGATATATGAGATATGAAATTTATTGTTGACGAAATATCAATATGTTTTTCCGGTTTGATTTCTGCCAAC
Organism: bacterium; assembly: GCA_017961325.1. Taxonomy (GTDB): domain Bacteria; phylum UBP6; class UBA1177; order UBA1177; family UBA1177; genus UBA1177. The sequence continues at coordinate 202,205 of JAGCXM010000015.1, forward strand.
ACTCTGCTGGCCCAGGCAGGATGATAGAAATAATGTCTATCAATGCGAGGAGCCATATATTTTTCGTTTAATATTGGGTATAAACCAACAGTTTGAAACCTTGTGTTGTGTGTGCGGACAAACTTTAACTGCTTGCGGTAAAGCATTCGAGAACTTATTTTATCGAATGTCCCTTTGATGAAAGTTTTTATTTTGATTATTTTCCTTTTGATTCCGAACATTTAGCTCCATTGTACAGGTATCAAAACCCATGGGTTCCAATGAGTTCCGTAGTTATATCCCACCGAATTTACATCACTTTTTTCAACCGCAAAACAAAAGGCGTTTTTAAATTCATCAAACACCTCTTTTTTAAAATGATTGTGGGTTGCTATTTCCACATAGTATTTGCCAGGAACCAAAGTGTAGGTATCTAACACAAAAGAAACTTCGGGTTCAGTTTTATATGTTTTGCCATACATTAGCATGGATGAAGATGTGGCAATGCGGGTTCCGTCGTTTTTGAAAATATGGATTAAAACCCCATAATCGAAATCATTGGGTTTCCGTTGATATTTCATCTTGATTTTGACAGTTAATTTGTCTCCAGCACTGTAACTACCGTCGGACAAGACATCATTTTTATATATAAAAAGCTCTTTTATCGATATTTTGGAATCAATGTTTTCCTCTCTGACAATGTGATTGCAGAAGTTAGGATTTCTAGTGAACGACAAATATTTATCTATTGTTTTTTCCGTCCCCCCATCAAACACCAACTCTCCGTTTCTCAGCAATATCCCCCTCGTGCACAGCTGTCTCACAGCCGCCATGTTGTGGCTGACAAAAAGGACAGTCCTTCCTTCCTTTTTGCTGACATCATCCATTTTTCCGAGGCATTTTTTCTGGAAATCGGCGTCTCCGACTGCCAGGACTTCGTCAACGACAAGAATTTCCGGGTCGAGGTGAGCCGCGACTGCGAAGGCGAGGCGGACATACATTCCGCTGGAATATCTTTTCACCGGGGTGTCGATGAACTTTTCGACTCCGGAAAAGTCAATGATCTCATCCAGTTTTCTGTCTATCTCGTGTTTTCTCATGCCGAGGATCGCGCCGTTGAGATAGATATTCTCTTTGCCGGTGAGTTCGGGATGGAAGCCTGTTCCGACTTCAAGGAGGGATCCGATGCGCCCTTTGATCTTGATGCAGCCGCTGGTGGGGGATGTGACACGCGACAAGATTTTGAGAAGCGTCGATTTGCCGGCTCCGTTGGCACCGATGATCCCTAAAACCTCTCCTTGCTGAACATCGAAAGAAACATCTTTCAGTGCATAGATGAAATCGGTGTTTTTATCGCTATTTTGCGGATTGACTAATGAGATTCGTGAGTTGGGATCGTCCTTCCCGCGTATCTTCGCCCACCACGCTTGCAGATCTTTGGCGAGAGTGCCGTGGTTGATAAGACCCAGCTGATAAAACTTCGAGATATTTTCAACTTTGATGACGGTTTCGCTCATTTATCCACCAATTTTCACACCGTATCCACGAAATTTTTTTCAACCATATTGAAGATAAAAATTCCTATAACAAGGAAGAAAACTGTCATCGCGACACTAATTCCGTATTCGGTGATTGACGGCATTCCCGTTGAAAAAAAGGCGTGCTTGAAGCCTTCGAGAATAGGAACGACGGGATTCAGCACATAAAGATTCCTCCATTTTTCAGGAACCATCGAAAGCGGATAAACAATCGGGGTCGCATACATCCAAAGCTGGACTGCGAATCCGACAAGATGTGTAAGATCGCGGTATTTTGTAGTTAAAGAGGTTATGATCAGTCCGAGTCCGAGCCCGAGAACTGCCATCTGCAATACGAAAAGCGGAACTGCAAAAACAGCGGCACTCAATTTGAAATTCGCACCATTAAATTTATAACCAATTAAAATTACTATAAAAAGGCCAAATTGAATAAGGAACTGAACCAGTGCTGAAATTACATTCGAAACCGGCATGGTGAGTCTTGAAAAATAGACTTTTTTAAAAATGGCGGAATTTGTAACAAAAGTATTTGATGTCGAAACCAGGCACTTTGAAAAATAATTCCATAGAATGATGCCGTTCATATAAAAAAGAACCTGTGGTATGCCGTCGGTAGGAATCTTCGCAATGTTTCCGAAAACAATGAGAAACATTATTGTCGTGAAAATCGGCTGGATGAAAAACCACAACGGACCCAAAATCGTTTGTTTATAAGTTGCGGTTATATCCCTTTTCACAAAGGAAAAAATCAAATCCCGATATTGCCAGAGTTCTTTCAAGTTCAGCCGAAAAAAACTGTTTTTCGGCGTGATTACCGTTGTCCAATTTTCTTTTTCTGTACTCAATAGACTTCTCCGAGTCAAAAAGCCGGAAATTATACCAAATTGCGTGCAATCAGCAAATTTTCTCGACAAATAAAAACGGTTTTCCTTGCATTGGATATTTTTTTTATTATAAGTAAGCGGTTTAGTTGTTTTCTTAACTTATAAAAGAGGGTGTTATGAACAAGACTCCGTTATTTGAAAGGCATGTAGCGATGGGCGCTACAATGGCTGAATTCGGCGGCTGGGACATGCCGCTGTGGTATAAAACCGGTCAGACTGCGGAACACAAGGCGACTCGTGAAAACTGCGGCCTTTTCGACATCTGTCACATGGGCGAATACATCATCACGGGAAAGGATTCCTTCGCTTTCTGGCAGAAGATGCTCACGAACGACGTCAGAGCGATCGAAGACGGTCAGGCCCAGTACAATTTCATGCTCAATGAGAAGGGATGCGTAATTGACGACTGTATCGTTTACCGCTTCAACGAAGAGAAATGGATGCTCGTTGTCAACGCCGGAACGCAGGACAGCGACTTCGAATGGCTGAAAAAGAACGCGCTTCCCGATATGCAACTTGAAAACATCAGCGCAACGACCTGCAAGCTCGACCTTCAGGGCCCGAACGCTCCGAAACTTATCGCCGATATCGCAGGAAGAGAGGCTATAGAAGGTCTTAAATTCTTCCGCTTCGCTGACAATGTTGACCTTGACGGAATCAAAGTCCTCCTCAGCAGAACGGGTTACACGGGCGAAATCGGTTTCGAGATCTACTGCGACATCAAAGAGACCGTAAAACTTTGGGATCTCCTTCTTACGAGAGGTGAAAAATACGGAATCATGCCGGCAGGACTCGGCGCAAGAGACACTCTGAGACTTGAAGCAGGTCTTCCGCTTTCGGGTCACGAAGTACGTCCGGACGTAGTTGCAGCGGGAACTCCGTGGGAATTCGCAATCAGCTACGAGCACGATTTCATCGGCAAAGAGCCGCTTATGGCTGCAAAAGGAACGGTCTTCGCTTATGCGATCACGGTCGAAGGCAAAAGAAAACCCGGCGACCACTCGAAAGTTCTCTACAAAGGCGAGGAGATCGGCATTCTCACTTCCGAGATCATGGCAGTTTCGCTCGGAATGGTTCCTGCAGGATTCATCAGAGTCAACAGGGAACTTGCTCTTGACGAAGAGATTGAGCTTTTGAACGAAAAAGGCAAGACTTTCAAGGCTTTCGTCAAGGCAAATCCGCTTGTAAAGGGTACTTCAAGAAAGAAAATGGCTTCAATGTTATAACTTTTTAATAACTTTTTTCAGGAGAAAATCATGGCTAATTACAATGTTCCTTCCGAACTCAGGTTCTCGGAAACCCATGAATGGGTAAAAGACCTCGGCAACAAAAGATACCGCATCGGTATTTCAGACTTTGCGGCTCAGCATGCCGGCGACATCACCTACGTTGAACTTCCCGAAACAGACATCGTTATCGAAAAAGACGATGTTGACTGCACTATCGAGACGGTAAAAAGCTCCGAAGATATCTGCAACCAGATTTCCGGAACAGTCGTAGCAGTAAACGACATGCTTGAAGACAGCCCCGAAACGGTCAGCAGCGACTGCTACGGCGACGGCTGGCTTTACGAAGTCGAAGCGGAAAGCGACGAGGATTTCAACTCGCTTATGACAGCCGAAGAATACGAAGAATTCCTTGCAACTCAGGAAGACTAAGTGTTTCAGAGGATTTTTGATTCAGGGGAGCGTTTTTCGTTCCCCTTTTTTTATTAAAAACTTGAGAGGTAAAAAATGAGATACCTTCCGATAACGGATAAAGAGAGAAAAGAGATGCTCGACAAGATCGGCGTAAAGTCGGTCGATGATCTCTTTTCACCGCTTCCGCAGAACGTTCTCCTCAAAAAAGAGCTGAACATCCCCTCTGCAAAAAGCGAGCCCGAACTTGAAAAGATGATGGACGAGCTCGGAAAAGAAAACTGCGGCGCAAACATGCTTTCATTCCTCGGCGGCGGCTGCTACAAACACCACTGCCCCGCTCTCGTCGACCAGATGATCTCGAGAAGCGAATTCTACACATCCTACACTCCCTATCAGCCCGAAGTAAGCCAGGGAACGCTTCAGGCTATATTCGAGTTCCAGACGATGATCGCGAACCTTTTCAAAATGGACGTCGCGAACGCTTCAATGTATGACGGCGCTACCGCTTCGGCAGAAGCAGTCCTCATGTCGCACAAGATCCAGACGAAGAGACACAAAGTCCTCATAGCTTCAACGGTAAATCCGCAGTACATCCAGACGATCAGGACCTACACAGGCTTTGTCGTAGATTCGATCGGACTTCTTGAAATGGACGGTGCTACGGGCTGCGTTGCAGAAAAGGAACTTGCAAAGATCGACGAAGACACGATCTGCGTAGTCTTCCAGTATCCGAACTACTTCGGAATGATCGAAAACATCCGCAAGATCTCCGAAGTCACCCACGAAAGGGGCGCATTGCTCATTCCGGTGATCACCGAAACGACTGCTCTCGGAATACTTGCGGCACCCGGCGACATCGACGCCGATATCGCTGTCGGCGACGGTCAGGCTCTCGGAATTCCAGTAAACTTCGGCGGCCCCGGCGTAGGTCTTTTCACCTGCAAGGAAAAATATATGAGAAAGATGCCCGGCAGACTTATCGGCCAGACAGTCGACAAGAACGGCAACCGCTGCTTCGTTCTCACCCTCTCGGCACGTGAACAGCACATCAAACGCGAAAAGGCAACATCGAACATCTGCTCCAATCAGGGACTTATGGCGACGGCGGCTTCTATTTACCTCGCTACGATGGGCAAACAGGGCATGAAGGAAGTCGCACTCATGAACCTCAAGCGTGCTGACTACCTCAAGAACAAGATCGAGAAGGAGACTCCGTGCAAAGTCGCTTTCAAAGGAAGCAACTACAACGAATTCACGATCCTCACTCCGGGATGTGCATGCTGCGTACTCAAAGCGCTTGCGGAGAAAGGGATCCTCGGCGGAATCCACGCGAAAAAATACTACCCCGAACTTGAGAACGCGGTCATCGTAAACACGACGGAGATCCACAGCTATGAAGAGCTCGACAAGTTCGTTGCGGCACTCAAGGAAGTTACAGGAGGTGCAAAATGAGTTACCCCGGAATGAAAGACCTCAAACTTAAAGAATCGGTCATTTTTGAAAGAAGCCGCGAGGGAAGACGCGGTTATTCGCTTCCCGAAGAAGACCTTAAAGGCGCTGAGAACATACTTCCGGCAGAGCTCCGCAGAGACGATCTTGACCTTCCGGAACTCAGCGAAGTCGACGTAGTACGCCACTACACCAGACTTTCGACTTACAACTACAGCCTTGACCACGGTTTCTATCCGCTCGGCAGCTGCACGATGAAGTACAACCCGAAAATCAACGAGAAACTTGTCCGCAACCCGCAGTTCACGGAACTTCACCCCGAAACTCCGGTTCCTTACGCACAGGGAACTCTCAAGATCATGTTCGAGATGCAGAGAATGCTCGCTGAAATCGGCGGCTTTGCGGCATGCACGCTCAATCCCGCTGCAGGCGCACACGGCGAATACACCGGAATAGGCATCATCAGAAGCTACTTCGACAAGATGGGCGACAAAAAACGCAAAAAAATAATCATCCCCGACAGCGCACACGGCACCAACCCCGCAAGCTGCGCACTCAACGGATTTGAAGTCGTAGTCCTTCAGAGCGACGAGCACGGAAAAGTCAACCTTGACACGCTCAGATCGCTCCTCACCGACGAAGTTGCCGGCATCATGCTCACCAACCCGAACACACTCGGCGTTTTCGAGAGCGACATTCTTGAAATCACGAAAATGGTCCACGACGCAGGCGGCCTTGTTTACGGCGACGGTGCAAACATGAACGCACTTCTCGGTGTCGCAAGACCGGGAGATATGGGGATCGACGTTCTCCACTACAACCTGCACAAGACTTTCTCGACTCCTCACGGCGGCGGCGGCCCGGGAGCAGGCCCAGTCGGCGTATGCGAAAAACTCGTTGAATTCCTTCCGAACCCCTTCGTAGTCCTCAAGGACGGTCTTTACACCTTCAACGACTCCGACAACTCGATGGGAAGAGTCCGCTCATTCTACGGAAACATGGGCGTAACGCTCAAAGCGTTCATCTATATCCTTGAATACGGCAAGGAACACCTCGGCGAGACCGCGAAAAACGCAGTTCTCAACGCGAACTACATCAAAGCGTGCCTTCGTGACTACTATCACCTCAAATACAAATCAGACACCCTTCACGAAGTCGTTTTCGACGATTCCGAAATGCCGAACCACATCACGACGATGGATATCGCGAAAGCTCTCATCGACCGCGGCTACCATCCGCCGACAGTCTACTTCCCGCTCATCGTTCACGGTGCACTTATGATCGAGCCAACCGAAAGCGAAAGCAAAGAGACTCTTGACGAATTCATCGAAGCGATGATCGACATTGCCGAAACCGCAAAAACCAATCCTGAGAACATCCTCAACGCTCCGCTCAACACCGCTATCAGCCGCCCGGACGAAACCCTGGCAGCAAGAAAACCGGTGCTCAAGTGGCAACATTAACTTCAAAGGGCGGCCTTCGGGCCGCCTTTTTTTATCTTGTGACAACGTGACGACGAAACGACGTGACACCGTTACGACAATTTTGAAAAAATGCGGTAATTCGTGTCGTCGAACGGCGGGCAGTATACCGCGAATTCGATCATCCTGAAGGCGTGTTCGTACTCTTTTGCGAGTGAAAGCATAACATCGGCGACTACGGCCGGACTGTTTCTGAAAGCTCCGCAGCCGAAGGCACCCAGAACAAGCACATCGGCTTTATTCTGCACGGCGACATCAAAAATCCTCCGGTCGCGTTTTCTGTGAACGCTGGCAAGTTCATCATCAGAAAGCAGGAGTCGTTCTCTTCCGTCGCCATTGTTGTAGCGGTTGAGCGGATTTTCGCGCAGATTCGGTGCGGCACAGGTGATCACGTCGCAGTTGAACCAGTCGCTTTCCGCCATGCGCTCTGGAGTTGGCGAGTCCGTTTTGAACACGACAATGTCCGGCGTGTAGAGAATATCGTCATTGTGGATCGGGTCACGGCTTATTCTGTGCGGCTTGTAGAACCGCTTCCAGTTTTCGTCGGTATCGAGCGTAAAATAAAGTGTGGAGACACGGCACAAAGACTCTTCCTGCGCACTCGAGCCGTTCACCACTCCGCCGCCCGGATTCGATGCGGAAGCAAAATTGAGCACGCACACCTTATCGCCTTTTCCAATGTAGTCAGAAGCTGCCTCGAAGGTGCGTTTTCTGCTCACAATGATCTGCGCCGGCTCTTCAAAGCGTTTGACAAGACTTCCGTCCGGCACCGGATCGTTCTCGGCGATGAATTTTTGTAATTTCAGGCTTGCGGCAACTGCTTCCTGCAGATGTTTCGTGTTCTGCACAAGATTCACGGTGTCTTCAAAAACGGATATGTTTTTTGGATTCGCCATATCTTCCCCTCCGAAAAAAGATTTAAAACAATCAATATCATCAATTTCCGGAATCTCTTCATAGTCAGGTACACTTTCCGGCTCGTCTTCATCAACGCGGCGTCGAGATCCTGTTCTCCAGGCTCATCCGCATCATTCTGCTTACTGCTGCTGCCGCCGCAGCCTGTGATAAGAAACAAAACACAAAAAAGTGCGAAAACAATGAATTTTTTCATAGGATCATCAAACGGTCAATAAGAGCTGATTCCGAAAGGCCGAAAAAACTATTTACCGAACAAAGACGAAAACAGGCCTTTCTTTTCGTAAGGCTCTGATTTTACTGTCAGAAATTTAAAGCCGCATGATTCAACGGCTTCACGGATCTTAGCTTCGTCCAGTTCGCTTTCGCTTATGATTTCACACTCTTTCCTTTCGCGCGAAGCCGTAACTTTTTTCACCTGACACTTTTCACTAATTGCGTCGCAGAGATGTTTTTCACAATGCCCGCAGGCCATTCCGTCAACGCCGACAACCGTTCTGAACATTTCAACCTCCTTAAATTATTAAAACAAATCAAGTTGTTCCGCTTTTTCCTCTTTTTTAAGTCTGAAGCTTTTTCTGTATATTTCACACGGACCGATCCTTTTAAGAATTTCATAATGCTCCGCCGTGGGATAGCCTTTGTGCGACGCAAGGCGGTATTCGGGATAGATTTTGTCCCACTTGTCCATGATCCTGTCGCGGTAAACTTTGGCCAAAATCGACGCTGCAGCGATATTCATGCTTTTCGCGTCGCCTTTTACGAGTGCGATTTCATTTTCAAAAAGTCCGGTCTTTTTATTTCCGTCGATCATAACAAACGGATTTTCTTCGATTTTTTCAATGATTCTGGAAACGCATCTGCCCATGCCGAAAAGCGAGGCGTGAAGGATGTTCATTTCGTCTATGACATTCGGAGGAACCGAATAAACCGCCCACAGACTGTTTTCAATTATCCGGGGAACAAGCTCCCGCCTCTTTTTTTCGGAAAGTTTTTTTGAATCGTTTATCCCCGGAATTTCACAGAAAAGCGAAACCGCCGCAGTCACTACCGGCCCGCACAAAGGCCCTCTGCCAGCTTCATCCGCACCGATGACACGAAAACCCTGATTTGTATAATTTCTGTCAATATCGCCAATCATTTCAGCACCTTATTACATCAAAAAGTTTAATGAGCACCGCGTTCAGAAAGTCGCTCCCGCGCTCCGTGCACTTTAGTATTTTTTTATTTTCGCCAAATTCAAGCAGGCCGTTTGAAACAAGGTCAAGAACAGCTTTTTCAGAAATCAGTTCAAAAAAATCTTTGCCAAACAACTCTTTGAAATCATTCAAATTTATTCCGACTTTCACACGCAGTCCCATAAGCAGGAACTCTTCGATTTTTTCTTTCAAAGTCAATTTTACTGAGCTAAGCCCCTCTCCTGAAACAAAAGCTTCGATATCGTCTGCGTAACGCGATGAAACCCCCGTTTTTCTAATGAATGAAGCTGCTCCGGCACCGATTCCGAGCCATGAACCGCAAGTCCAGTAAAGCATGTTGTGCCTTGATTCAAAGCCGGGAAGCGAGTAGTTGCTGATTTCATATCGCGAAAAACCGCGTTTCTGCAGAAAATTCCTGATTTCAGCTTCCTGACGCAGAGTTTCGTCTTCATCGAGAAGCTCCGGTGCATTTTCACGTTCCGGTCTTGAGTACCGGTAAGCAGAAACGTGCCTGAACGGCGCCAGCTCAAAAATTTGCATAAGTTCTTGATTTATATCACGATTTTTGCCGAGACCGTAGATGATGTCACAGGAGACGTTATCAACATATTTTGCAAAAACCGGGATATTTTTTCTCATGTCGGCTACCGTCGTCCGCCGGCCCGTTCCGGCAAGAACGAGATCGTCAAACGCCTGAACGCCTATGCTGACGCGGTTGATGCCGCAATCCTTCAGATTTCTTATCCATTTTTCACTTCTGTCTGCCGGATTGACTTCGACAGTAACTTCGCAATCCTCAAGATTTATTCCCGATTTTACGGCAAATCCTGCAAAATTTCTGAAAAAATCCTCATTCATCGAAGTGGGGCTTCCGCCGCCGAAATAAACCGAGACTATTTTTGTTCCCGAAAGTTCGCCGAGCCTGTAATGCGCCTCGTTGAAAAGCGATTTTCCGTATCTTTTCAAAGTTTCCTGCGGACATCCCGAAACGCTGAAAAAATCGCAGTAAAGACATTTTTTCGGACAGAAGGGAATGTGAAAATAAATTCCGGAAAAATTATTCAAAAGCACTACCAATTTTAAGATTTTTTCACTGAAGAAATATCTTCAAGACCGATTGAGGCGTTTTCCGATACGGCGACGAAAAGCCGCGCCTTCATTCCGTTGTTGTCGAAAAGCTCCTTCACTTCCGTATAAATCAGGTTTTTAAGGTTTTCCTTGTCTTCGAACTTGTATTCTCCGATGAAAGTCCCTTCCGGAAGCGGCTGCAGACCGCCGTCAATGCTGATTTTGGAAAAAAGGCCGAGTTCCTCCATTTCGTTATAGATGAAATCCCTGTCGTAATTTGCTGAAGAAAGGGGCTCAAAACTCAAAAAAACGAAATAATGCTGCATGGTTGCACCTAATCAGAAAGTTTTTCCATAACGGCGTCGGCAAATTTTTCGGCTGCGTTCGGACCGTTGCCTGTGACGATGTTTCCGTCGGTTACGACCTCTCTATTGACAAAAACTGCACCTGCGTTTTCCATGACTTTGCTTGTTTTCATGCCGTATTCGGGATCGTCTCCGAGCCAGACCGTCACTTTTCTTCCTTTTACGACATCGGCTTTTGCAAGAATCGTCGGAGCCCAGCAGATTGCAGACAAGACCTTGTGATTTGCCGAATTCTTCGCGATTTCAACCGCTCTTTTGTTTGCCCTGACCGAAGGAGTTCCCATGCCGCCGACAAAAACTACGCCGTCAAAATCGGCTTCATTCACTTCGTCAACAGAATACTGAACATTGAAAACAGCACCGAACATCCCTTTTGCCTCGCCTTTTTCGGTACTTGCGACCGTGACGTTGATTCCTTCGCCCAAAAACTGTTTGTAGGAAACAACAAATTCCTCGTCCCTGAAATTTTCGTGGGCAATGATCATGAGAATTTTCTTTCCGCTAAGCATTTTCTCCTCCTCAAAATATTACGAAAACTATAAAAAAACATTCCAAAAACACTTAAAAAAACAAAAAACGCATTATTTTATAAGATATTGATTTTCAGGCAATATTTCGGGAACAAAAAAAATTCAGGCAAAAAAACCAAAAAAAAGTTGACTTTAAGATTTTTCAGACTATAAACCTCGCCGCTGATGTTTTTTTGATGATGAGGTTCGTAATGTTTGAGGCTTTTGCAGTCATTCAGATAGTTATCTGCATACTGCTTGTCATAATAATCCTTCTTCAGGAAGGCAAAAAGGGAATGGGAGCTATTTTCGGCGGTTCGAGCAGTTCTGTTTTCGGTGCCAGAGGCGCAGGAAACATCCTCACCAAAATCACTTCCGTTCTGGCGATCCTCTTCATGCTCAATTCGGTTTGGATGTCCTACATTTCAAGTAGTGACAAGTCTGTCGTAAAAATCGAACAGGCTGCTCCTGCTGCAAAACAGGAAGAAAAGAAACCCGAAGTTGTTGAACAGAAGAACGAGCAGAAAGAAGAAGCTCCTGTCGAAGAGCAGAAACCTGCAGAAGAACAAAAGCAGGAAACACCTGCTGAAGAGCAGAAGGAAGCTCCGGCAGAAGCTGAGTAATTGTTCCTTTTTAGTTGAGTTTTCCCTCCGGTGCAGGAGTGGTGGAATTGGTAGACACGTAAGACTAAGGATCTTATGCCTATTGTTGGTGTGGGGGTTCGAGTCCCCCCTTCTGCACCATCTTTAATTTTTTCAACATTTTTTTGGATTTTGAATGTCGTTTTTATGGTTGGCTCTCTTTTCTTATCTTTTTGAGAAAGATTCTATTCTTGAAAAGGCTGAAAACGGCGGTTTCTTCTATAAAAACGCCGAAATTTCCGAAGTAACCGGGTGCAAGCCTGACAAAAACGCCGTCTGTGTTCATCATAACGGCAGAAATTATCTTGCAAAAAAAAGCGGAAAATTGGAAATCGAAGCAAAAATCGTCAAAGATTCGATACACCTGACCGTTTCGCCCGATCCGGACTACATTTCATACTTTCTTTACATACAAACGGCAAACGGAGTTATAAAAGTCCAGATAAAAAAACAGGAAATCGTTCTCGAAGAAAAACCTGAAAATATCGTAAAACTTCAAATCGTCGGAACAGGCGTCGGAGGTCCTGAAATTCTCTGGAGCAGAAAATTCAAGGAAGAAAAACTTCAACCGTTTTCGGGCAATTTCGACAAGTCTTTGAAACTATTAAGAAAACATTTCAAAGTAAAAAACATTGTTTCAGACAAAAATCTGGAAAAAGCAGCTGTTTCTTCACTTGAAAAAGTTCAGAACGAAGGTTTGAAACACTATTCCTCGAAAGAGGGCGGCATCCGCCACACCGGAGTCCGAAAAAGAATCCTCGGAGAAAACCTTTTTACCGCAAAAAATGAAGCCGAAGCGTGGAAAATGCTCGTTTCAAGCCCGTCGCACCTTTACAACCTCATAAATCCGCAGTTCAGACACTATTTTTACGCAATCAGAAAAGAAAAGGACGAAATTTCAGGAGCTATAATTTTTTCGGAATAGAAAGTTGGAGGTAAAAATGAAAAGATTTTGGGTATTTGCAATCTTGTTATTCACAATTTTCACTCTTTTTGCTGAAGATGAAAACTCTCTGGACGAAAATGCGTGCGATTATGCAAGACAAGCGAAAAACATCGAAGTCTGGCAGAAGTATCTTGAAAAATTTCCGGAAGGAAAGTGCGCTTTCGAGGCCGAAACTGAAATCGAAAGACTGAAAAACGAAAATCAGGCGCCGGAAAAGCCGGCAGAGACACCTGCTGAAGAGGAGAAATACGAAAAGGAACCGACCTACATCGTTCTGACCCAGGAGCCTGTCGTTTACTACCGTCCGTACAAGACTGCCGGAATATCACTGCTTGTAGTCGGACTTGCTGCCGATGTTGCAGGCGGAATAACCTACTACACCGGCCGGTTCAAAGATGATTCCAAAATGATGCTCGGCGGACTTATAACAAGCATCGTCGGAGTTCCGCTTTGGATTACGGGAGCAGTTCTGCTCGGCATAAGAAGACCTCTTCCCGATCAAAAAGTGGAATTGAACAGCTTTTCCGTAGCCCCGACAAAAGGCGGGGCCTACGCTTCACTCGGATTTCATTTCTAAGCGAGTCAGATTAACCGTTAAGCATCTCAAGCATAATTTTGAGAGCGACTTCGACTGCCCCGAAATCGGGGAAAAAGAGATTTGAGTGAAGTGAAACAGGCTCGGCATCCGGATCTTTGCGGCAGCCTGTCCAGAACATGACACCGCTCCATTTTTTCGTGAAATAGCCGAAATCCTCTCCTACGAGATCGCCTTTTTTGTAAATGCACTTTATCCCGTGTTTCTCGGCAGCCGTTTTAAGTTTCACAAATAATTCCGGTGTATTGCGGACTTCGATGTATTCGCCCAGAATCGTGAGTCTTGATGTACAGCCGTAACTTTCAGCGCATCTTTGAGCAGTTTCTTCAACTATTTTTGTGCCGACAGCCATCATTTCGGAAGTAAAGGAGCGCAAAGTCCCTTCGATCTTTGAATATCCCGAAACGACATTTCTCGCCGTTCCGGAAACAAGTTTGCCGAAGTGGGCGTGAAAAATTTCCGTAGGATTTATGTTTTTGCGTATATCGTGCTCGACAACGGTCAGAAATTCAGCCGCTGCGGCAAGTGCGTCGTGACCGCGTTCCGGAAATGCGGCGTGAGCAGTTTTTCCTTCAAAAACGACATCGACTTCGCGCGGAATGGCGAAAAGAACATTGTCGTTTGAAGCTATCTCGCCGACAAGAAAATCGTCGTTTACGTGAATCGCGTGCGCCGCTTCAATATTGTATTTGTCGAAAACGCCGCTTTCAATCATCTTTCTCGCGCCTCCGGCACCCTCTTCTCCCGGCTGGAAGACGAAAAGGATATTCTTTTCAGGCAGTTTTTCAGCAACTTCCGCCAGAATTCCACATAAAACAGTCATGTGGATGTCGTGACCGCAGGCGTGCATGACGCCGGGATTTTTGGAAACGATCTCGTGGTCGGGAGTTTCATCGACTCTGATCGCGTCCATATCTGCGCGGAAAAGTTTGTATGGTACCTCTCCGCCGTTGTGATAGTCAATAACGATCGAAGTCAGGAACGGGCGACGGACGGTAAAAAGCGGTGAACCTTTGGCAACTTCGTCAAAAAAACCGAGAATTATCTCCGCCGTTTTGAACTCGTTGAACGAAGGCTCAGGAGATTCGTGCAGAGTCCTGCGGAGTTTTTTAAGTCTTTCGAGATCCATTTATTTCTCCTCAAGAAGAAGCTGAACCGCCTTTTCCAACTGCGGATCACGTCCTTCGATGATGTTGCTGGGAAGCATCGGCACCACGAAATCTGGAACCAGTTCGTTGTTCTCGAGATATTTCCCGTCGTTTGCGATGATGCCTATCTGCGGGATACCGAAATACATCGACTCGTCAAGAAGAAGCGGCCACCAGACTGCCGTAGCAGTTCCGGCAACGGGCATTCCGACGATCTTTCCGAGTTTGAGTTCGCGGTAGGCATACGGGAACATGTGGGCGTCGCTGTAGTTGCCTTCGTTGACAAGCAGGATGCTCTTTTTCGTCCAGCGGTCCTGAGGATCTCCGCCGAAATTCTTCACTCCGCGGTGGCTGTACTGCGTGTACTTTTTGCCGCCGAAAAGGACTGAAAGCTCGTCGTGGAGCCATCCGCCGCCGTTAAAGCGCGTGTCAATGACGATTCCTTCGGCGTTGCTGTATCTGCCCATAATTTCGTCGAATATCGTTTTGAAGCTGCCGCCGTCCATTCCGCGGATATGGACGTAGCCTAGCTTTCCGCCGGAAAGTTTTTCAACTGCTTCATGGTTCCTTTTGACCCAGCGGTTGTAGAGAAGCTCGAATTCGGGTCTGTATCCGATCGGCTTGACGACTTCTTCCCAATGCTCCGAAGTTTCTGTGTTCCAGAACGAAATCCTGACTTTTCTGTCGGCAGTGCGGTTGAGCAGTTTGTCGAAACTTTCGGCAGTTACGTTCATTCCGTTGATTTTTTCAATGATATTGCCGGCTTTCACTTTACTTTCCGCCTTGTCAAGCGGTCCGCCTTTCATAATTTCTTCAATTTTCACGCCTCGTTTGTCGAAAGAGTAGAAAATTCCGAGCCTTCCCGATGCATCGCCCATCGGCATGTATGGCATGTAGCCGCTTCCCGTGTGGGAAACGTTGAGTTCACCCAGCATTTCGGACAGAAGTTCGCTGAAATCGTAGTTATTGTTTATGAACGGAATGAATTTCGCGTATTCTTCCCTGTATTTCACCCAGTCTACGCCGTGAAGACCAGTGTCGTAGAACTTGTCATTCATGGTTTTCCAAACAAATTCAAAGAGATACGCATATTCAGAAGATTTATCGACCGAAAATTCGGCATTCGGCGCAACGGGTTTGACTTTTCCGTCGGCGACACCGATTTTCGTAGCCTTTCTTTGAGCAAGAACAAAAAGTGACGTTCCGTTTGCATCCACATTCAGCGAAAAACGGGGATCATTCCAGAACGAAATATTTCTCGGATGAGGAATTGAGGTGACAACCCTTTCCTTCTTTTCACGGAGATCCTGCGCAAAAACACGGAATTCAGTCGGATCGAAAGTCATGTAGTAGAGCGTTTCACCGTCCTTGGAAACAGCGTGCTCCACATAATTCGCCGGGCTTAGTGAAGTTTTGACGATTCTTTCTTCGATATCATTCGTGTCGAACTCAACGGCTTCCTTTTTCTCGGCAGCTGCCGGTTGAGCCGGTTTCGCAGCTATATTAATTACGTTCGCAGCCGCAGCCTTTTTGTCAGCCTCCGCCTTTTTCTCGTCTGACAACTCCTCTTTGGTTTTCCGGAAATTGTCCAAACCTTTTTTGTTGAGGAAAAATGCGTAAAGATCAGAATCGCTTATCCACGAAATGAATTCGCCGTTTCCGCTCCACTTTGGAAGTGCGTCAAATGCACCGGAATTCGTGATGTTTACGACTTCCCCGCCCTTTGCGTCAACGATTCCGACTTCACCGCTCCAGCGGTCCCTGTCATTGAAGACGACTGCAAGGCGCGAACTGTCCGGTGACCATGAATAGTACTGGTCTCCGTCGATGTAGGAAACGTTTTTTTCGCCCGGAAGTACAGTCGTGTGCGTATTTTTCTCGGTATCGAAAACGACAAGTTCAGTTCTGTTTTTGAGGTATGCGATTTTATTTCCGTCAGGCGAATAGTAAGCCTGGAAAGCGTTGAAATCACCTGAAATCACTACTCTTTCACTGATTTTAGTCGAAGTTGCAAAATAAGGTTCGTTTTCATCTTCGAGAGTCGTTTCGTAGACTTTCCAGGTGCCGTCTCTGAACGAAGAGTAAAGCAGTTTTCTGTTTTTCGGATGTATATTTACCCATCTTTCCTCGTTCGGCGTGTCGGTGATTCTTTTCGTCGTTCCAGTTTCGGTGTTTACGACATAGACTTCACCGCGCAGAACCATCGCGGCTTCGCTTCCGTCGCCGTTCGGAGCAACTTCATCAGCCGCAGAAAGCATCGAGCGGAATTCGGTTCCCTTTTTTTCAACCGTCGAGAATATTTCGAGTTTTTTTGGTTCTTCACCATTTTTCAAAGTGTAGATCTGTCCGTCGTATGAAAAGCAGAAGGTTCCGTTTTTGCTTCTTGTAAGAAATCTTACCGGATGGGTGTCAAATTTCGTCACCTGAATTTTAGCACCTGCGGCAGAACGCTTCCAGATGTTGAAAGAGCCGCTTTCTTCACTCAGATAGTAGATTTCACCGCCATCTCCGAAGACAGGGTTTCTGTCTTCTCCGCCGAAGTCACTGAGTTTATTGAACTTTTTTACATTGGCATCATATTCCCAGATGTCGCGGGCGTTGCTTGAAACATGGTGCTTGCGCCACTCGCTCTCGTAACCCTTTTTGTCGTGGTAGATGAATTTAGAGCCGTCTCCGCTGATTTTCAGATCCATGACCGGAAACGGAAGTTCGAGCGTTTCGGCACCGCCTTCAGCCGGAACCGAGTAAAGCTGCGGCATGCTTCTCGACGGGAAAAGCGAACTCTCTTTCGTGCCGATTCTCGGAGAATAGAAGTAAATCCGCGAATCGTCTGGCGAAAAAGCCATCGGAAAGTCGTTTGCCGAATGAAAAGTTACCCTTTCGGCCGTTCCGCCGTTGCGCGAAATGACGTAGATATCGTGGTTTCCGTAGCGGCTGCTGACAAAAGCGAGTTTCGTTCCGTCATTCGACCAGACCGGCATTGATTCAAAGGAAGGAGCCGTGGTTAAAGCCCGTGCAAAACCGCCTTCAGCCGGCACGATGTAAACGTCTCCCATGAATGCGAAAGCAATTTCGCTTCCGTCGGGAGAAATAGCCGGATATCTGAGCCAGTTGAGCAGATTTCCCGTCTCTTTCTGAACCTGAGAGACGGCCGACGCTTCGACATGAACTATCTTGTCAACAGGTTTTTCTTTTTTTATTTTGGTTTCAATACCTAAAAAAGAGTCCAGCTGCTGACATGAAACGAACAGAAAAACAAGTAAAATCGCGGTAACAAACCTTTTCATAAGACCTCCGGTAAAACCTCACCACTTTCCATCTACACTGATTATTACAACGCAAAACGGTTTCAGTCAAGAAGAAGCACCGCCCCGGCTATGCTCCCGGCATCTATTCCTTCCGCTTTTCTCAGTTCTCTCTGCGTTCCGTGAGTCGAAAAAGTGTCTTTGACGCCGAGAATCGTACATTTTGTGTCCATTTTGAGTTCGCTGAGTTTTTCAAGTACCGCAGAACCGGCTCCGCCTGCCGCAATGCCGTCTTCAACCGTGACTATACGCGTTATACCGTGCTTTTCAATCAGTTCGAAAAGCTCGGCAGGCAGCGGTTTTACGAATTTCAGGTCGTAAACGAACGGTGAAATTCCAGCTTTTTCAAGTCTTTCAGCTGCATCAAGCGCGAAAACGGTCGTTATTCCGACTCCGACAATCATGATTTTGTCCTTTCCGCTTCTCATCAATTCACCGGTACAGGTTTTGAGCGGAGTAAGACGGTTCGAAGCGCGTTTTCCGAGACCGCTTCCTCTCGGATAGCGGATAGCTACCGGGGAATGAAGAGTCAGCGAAAATTCAATCATTCTCGCCATTTCCGATTCATCGCGCGGTGCCATGACGGTCATGTTCGGGATCATCCGGCAGTAAGCGAGATCAAAAAGCCCGTGGTGCGTCGCGCCGTCTTCACCGACAAGTCCCGCTCTGTCGATAAGAAAAGTTACCGGCAGATTCTGAAGCGCGACATCATGAACGATATTGTCAAAAGCACGCTGCAGAAACGTCGAATATATAGCAACGACCGGACGCAGACCGCCGGCGGCAAGTCCCGAAGCGAAAGTCACGGCGTGTCCTTCCGACATTCCGACATCGTAAACTCTTGCCGGAAACGTCTCCTGAAGTTTCCAAAGCCCCGTTCCGTCGGGCATCGCGGCGGTTATCGCTACAAGATTCGAATGTCTCCTGAAAAGACGCGGCAGATAATCAGCAAGGTATGCCGTGAAAGAGGGAGATGCCGGCTTTTTCATTTCTCCGGTTCTGACGTCGAATGGAGCTATCCCGTGGAATTTCCTGGGATTTTCCTCCGCAAACTTATAGCCTTTCCCTTTCATCGTGTGAATGTGAAGAAGCACGGGTTCACCGTTAGGTTTCAAATCCTGAAGCGTTTCGACAAGTTCTTCGATGTTATGTCCGTCAATAGGCCCTACATACTGGTATCCGAACCCTTCAAAAAGGATTCCCGGCGTCAGCAGAGATTTTGACGAATTGATAGTTTTTCTAATAATATCAACTATTTTGTCTCCGTGAAAAATCGGAGGCAGCTTGGAAATGAGCTGTTTTATCTCGGTTCTTGCAGCCGAATATTTCTGCCCTGAAAGCTTGCGGCTGAACCATTTTGAAAGCGCGCCGACCGAAGTCGAAATGAACATGTCGTTGTCGTTTAGTATCGTTATCGTGTTTCTGCCGAATCGGTCGACGTTGTTCATCGCTTCAAGTGCGAGTCCGCTCGTTATCGCTCCGTCGCCGATTACCGAAATCACCTTTGAGCGGTTGCCGCGCGTCCTCATCGCCTCGCGCATTCCGAGACCCGCAGAAATCGACGTTCCGCCGTGTCCCGTCCCGAAAAAGTCGTATTTCGATTCCGAAATTTTTGGGAATCCCGAAATGCCGCCGAAAGTCCTGAGAGTGTCGAAGTTTTCACTCCGGTCAGTAAGCATTTTGTATGCGTATGACTGATGCCCGACATCCCAGATCACCTTGTCCTGCGGCAGCTCGAAAACTTTGAGCAGAGCTATCGTAAGTTCGACCGTTCCGAGAGAGGAAGCGAGGTGCCCGCCTCTTTTTGAAACCGTTTCGACCATTTTTTTCCGCGTTTCCGCAGCGATTTTATAAAGTTCCTTCAAATCGGCATTCTTTATTCTTTCTATCATTTCATTCTCCACTCTGCAGATTTATCAGGTTTCTGACGAAAGCGAGCGTTGCCGTGACGGCGTTTTCCATCCTCAAAATCGGAGTTTTCAGAGAAAACATTTTGAAATTTTTCCCCTCGAAAAAAGCCTCCTCTCTCTCGGAAAATCCACCTTCAGCACCGATCCAGAGCATTTTGTCTTTTTTATTGTTGCAGAGATAACTATTCAGATTTATTGGTGAATAAGGATGAAGAACAATGTGTTCGCAATCCATTGAGGCAAGTTCTTCAAGCGGTTTCAAAGTTATTTCAGGCAAAAATGTCCGGCGCGACTGCGAAGCCGCCGAAGCGACTATCGTTTTGAAACGCGGCATCTTTTTTTCAATAAACTTCATATCGGTGTTCGAGTAGTCTGAGCGAAAAATGAAAAACGCATCCGCACCCGCTTCGACTCCGTTGCGCAGACACTCTTCAATTGCGGAAACATCGGCTGAAGCAAGAGCGGCAAAAAGTTTCGGCTCGCTACGTAAGTCACTGTATTTATTTATTATTTTAAAAACAGCATCTTTGCCGGAAAGCTCACATTCGGTTTCAAAGACCTCCCCCGCAGAAGCAAAAGAAATCCTTTCTTTGCTACGGATCCTGCGCACCTTGACCAAATAATGTAGATCAGCTTCATCCGGAATAAGCAGCTCTCCTGAAATATTAAGCCTTTCTTTGACTAAATGAATCATTTCAACAGTCTTTTCTAAAATCAACAACAAAACGGGGAATTATAAAAATTTTTTTTTATTTCGACATTTTTTCTTGTCTCAGCGTATACAAATACAAACGGATTATCGGCGGCATCACTCCTTTGCACCGTTCTTCAGCAGCATTTCAATCAATTCCGGTCGCTTTTCTTTTCTGGCGACACTCAAAGGCGTGTTTCCGCTGCAGTCCTTGTAGTTGGCATCGGCACCTTTTGAAAGCAGATAGGCTGCAACATCGCCATGCCATTCTCTTATAGCCGTGATAAGCGGTGTTTCTCCGTTTTCACCGATAAAAAATTCATAGCTTTCCGCCTTACGGATGCCTCCTTTGAACATTTCATCGATTTTTTTACGGTTGTTTGCAATTCTCCGCAGCAGGAATTTATCATATTTTTCATTCACCAGATCAAACTTAACTGTCATAAGATACATTGCGTTCAGAAAAGAAGCCTCGTTCTGAGATATCGGATAGTCGTTTTTGGCAAAAGGATAGAACTCTCTCAGTTTTTTTACGTGTCTGTGGTCTGTTTTTTCAAGAACCTCAACCACTTTATCAAAATTTACTATATCCTTTTCTTTCAATAAAAGATTGTTGAAACACCCTGGGTTTTCATCCGGTTTAAGCCCTGCTTCTTCGATCAGATATTTGACGGCTTCCAGACGACCTTTAGCAGATGCAGCGTCAAGCGGAGATATGAAAACCGTAAATTTCAAATCCTCCTCTTCAATCGTAAGAAATCCTTCTTTTCTGACATCGGCTCCGTTCTTAACCAGAAAATTTATGATGCCTTCATTGCCGTTGTAAGCCGCCCACATTATCGGTGTCACACCTGTTTCATCGGTCTGATTTACATCAGCCCCTTTTTCTATCAAGGCTTTCACCTTTTCAGTTTCGTCATTTCGGATGTATTCGATGAGAGTTTTTTCCTGCTGCTCACTTTTTAATAAAGGCTGGAGCGGACTCAAGACCAGAAGCAAAGAAATCAGAATAAGAACAACTACTACGTATTTTTTGGCCGGAAACGAAATTTCTCTGATAAAAATTCCGATAAACCCGCCAAACATGGCTGATACAAACAGCTTTAGCGCCACAGAAGAAGTTATAAAATTGAAAATGCTGTTAATTAAAAAATGACCGGAAAAGAGAGATATGAAAAAGAAAAGAACTCTTTTGCTGCCTTTGACATCATAGTTTTTTCTGATCAGAAAGAAACCGGTTAAAAAACAAACTCCACCTAAACAGAACGGATATGGTTCAACAAGAGAACCTCTTGGTAGAATATGTGCATATACCATCACGCCCCAAAACAGCGCAACAGCAAATTCCGCAAGAAAAACAATCAAAGTATTGAGTAAAGCACCTTTTATAAGTTTTAACACAATAAGCTCCTTAGTTAAAATACGGGTCAACATTCGTTTGCGGGAATCCGGATTGCTGCCATTTTCCGTAACCCCGACAAATCTGGTCTTAGAAAAAGAAACGTAAAAAGGAAGAAGAGGGTTAAAAACGAAAAGAAATGCAGATGCGTTTTATATGAAAGAATCATTTGAACGCGGCCTTCATACGGTCAAGATCTTCTTTCGTTCCTGCTGCTACGAGGACATCGCCCGCTTCGAGGACTTTTGTCGGCGACATCGTCCCCTTCCCTGTCGATTTTTCGCGCACGGCAAGAACAAGAATGTTGAAGTTCTCGCGCAGTCTGAGGTCGATGAGGTTGCGTCCCCACATCTTTTTGTTCGCAGGTATCGCCTCTATCCGGTATTCGTCCTCGAATTCTATGCTGCAGGGCTCTGTTCCTTCGGCATGCTGCACTGTTTTGAGCATGCTTGCCTTGGCAAGGATCTCGCGGTGGTAGAAGTCGATAAGATCGTGCTCGTGGATGCAGCCTGTGACCTTGCCGTCGTCTGAAAGGACGGGAAGTTCGATGACTTCGCGCTTTATCATGAAGCGCATCGCCTGCGAGAGCGGAGTATCAAGTTTTACTGTCGGGAAAGTCGTATCCAAAAGGTCGCTTGCGAGGACCATCGTGCCGATCGCATCGTAATCGACTTTATTGCTCGAGCTGAAAACGCCGTTTATCGCACCTAAATATTTGCCGGAATCGTCAACGACATAAGATTCGAAGCGCTCCATATCCCTCATTTTATCGAGGATCTGCGGAAGTTCCTCGTCTTTGTGCACTATGACGCACTCTTTCCTGAGACAGAGCTGGACATGGTTTTCGTTCATGATCGAAGCTTCTTCGCTGTCGTCTATCGGGATCCCCTCTTTGAAAAGCTGGTAGTTATAGATCGAAAATTCGGTCATCCGCTTCGATATCATCGTTGCGACAACGGTGGAAAGCATGAGGGATGGCAGCATATTGTAGTCCCGCGTGATCTCGAAAACGAGAAGAAGCGACGAGATCGGCTCCTGTGTCGCCGCCCCGAGCAGAGCGCCTATTCCGACAGAGGCAAAACTGAGACCTATCGAAGGATCGAGCCCCGGATAGAGCATCGGGATTATTTTTCCGAAACCAAGTCCGAAAATGTAGCCGACGAAAAGTATCGGCAGAAATATTCCGCCCGAAGCGCCGCTTGCAAACGCGATCGAAAGGAAAAGGAGCTTGAGCAGCGCGATACCGATGAGAAATGCAGGCGTGAAGCCGTTTCCGGCAAGCATCATGTCCTTGCCGAGACCAAAGATCTCAGGCACGAAAGGCACTGTGAGCGCGAACGGCAGAAGAAGCAGCGGAGTGTGGATATATTCGGGAAGTTTCGCCTTTACTTTGTCAAAAATATTGGAATTGAAGTATGTGAGCTTGATGAGCCCCACGCCCAGAAGCGCGTTGATGAGACCGAATGTCGTGAAAAGAAAGATCTCCGTTCCGGAGCTTATCTCTGCGCTGAAACCGAGTGCAGCCGCCGGAAGGGCGGAGTGTCCCGGCATAAAATAGGAGCCGAAGAAACTTGCAGTCGCCGCAGAAACTACGATAGGCGTCAGAGTTCCGATAGCGTAGTTTCCGAGAATGGTCTCGACCGCAAAAATAGTCCCTGCGATCGGCGCATCGAATGCGACAGCGAGACCGGCAGCAGCTCCGCAGCCCACAAAAAGTTTGATACGCGATATCGGCATGCTGAGGAACTGCCCTATCGTAGAACCCAGAGTCGAGCCTATCACGATTATCGGACCTTCATTTCCGAGCGGAATACCTGTTGCGATGGAAAGCGACGAAGTTATCATTTTGAAGATCGAAAGTCTGGGCGGCATTATGCCGTTATTTTTTTTCAGAGTTTTGAGCAGAAATCCGAAGCCGGCTCCACCGCTCTCCTTGCAGATGTATCTGATTATGAATCCGCTGATGAATACACCTGTCAGCGGAAGAACGAACTTGTACCACATCGGCAGTTTCTTGAAGGCCTCGACTGCCGCTATCGTCGGAGCACCGATGAAAAGTTTTGAAAGCGAATCTATCATCCAGTTGAAGCAAAGGAACGCGCATCCCGCGAGGATCCCTATGATTACAGCGGCAAAAATGAGGAATGTCCCCTCTTTGAGCTTCGCCTTCTCAAGAAAATTCTTGAATTTAAAAAAGGATATTTTTTTCACCCGCAACTCCCTCTCCGCCGGAACGATCCGCGGTGTTATACACATCAAAAGCAGAATTGCAAGGGGTAGCCGGAGCGCTGACGCCGCATCTACGGAAGTCACAGATTCTTCAAAATCTCTTTTATCCACGACGGATCAAGCACCTCGAACGCAAAACATTTTTTGCCGAGATCCTTTAACGATGCGCCGATGTGATAAAGCGCTCCGTTGTCAATCATCAGAAAACGGTCGTGTACTTTTGTTGTATATTTAAGTGTAAGTAGCGGATATTGTTCATTGAATTTATCAACATCCTGTCCGTTCAGTTTCGTTTTCGGATCGGTGTAAATCGTAACTTTTACATATTTCCCCTTCTTTGCAAGACGTTCAAGAACCGACAGATCGACATAGTTGTCTATCAGAATTATTTCGTGTCCGGCACTTTGAATGAACGATTCGAATTTTGCGTAGGCATCAAAAATCTGCCCCTGGAAAAAGATCCCTTGTCTCTCTTCGATTTTGTATTGGTCCATTTTGTCGAAAAGCTCGTCTATACGCCTGTCTGAAACGAATTGATGTTTTTCAATATTTTCCAACCTCTGAAAAAGACCTGCGTTTACCTGTAAAAAACGGCGCATGGCAACAAAAACACGCATTATTACAATACTTGCCACCACGGCAACATCACTTTTTAAGACTGATGCCAGCATAGCCACTCCTTGTTCAGTAAAAGCGTAAGGATTAGACGAAGAATGCTTCAAAATATTTAACCGGTCGCAATTTGCGACCAGTTCTTTGGTTTCAGCATCATTCAGCTGAAAGCAGAAATCTTTGGGAAATCTCTCAATATTTCTGCGAACTTGTTCGTTTAATCTTTTTGTTTCTACTCCGTAAAGTTCCGCCAAATCACGATCAAGCATTACCTGCTGACCGCGAATCACCAGAATTTCGCTTTCAATCTTCTTTTCTATGCTGATTTCCTGAGACACAATTTTGATCACTGCCTTCTAACCCGAAAGAAATTTTTCACAAAGCAAAGAACAACAGCTTTGATAAAAAATCAAGTTTTATTTTAAATTCAAGAAAGAAATTTTGAGCAAGTAAACTAGTTTCTGTAAAATATCTTTGAAAAAAAGAGAGCCTCCTTTTAAGGTAAAAATGGACACATAACCCAAGAAAGGAGGCGGGTATGGATTCTATTGAAATGTTTGAAATTTTCAAGGCATTATTTGCAGGAAATGAACCGGAGAAAGTGAAGGAGCTTGTAGAAACGCTTATGAACGCACTGATGGTGGCGGAAAGGGAGAAACACAACGGAGCAAGAGTTTAGAGCGCAGCAGCGATCGTCAGAGCAGTTCAAACGGCTTCAAGTCCCGTCAGCTGAAGAGCCGTTTCGGGGTATTGAAACTTTTAAATCCTCAGACACGGGGCGGCGAGCCGTTCCACAGTAAGATGTTTGACTATTACCAGCGCAGTGAAAAGGCGTTGCTGATAGCTGCGGCCGAGATGTATTTCAAAGGAGTGAGCACGCGTAAAGTGGCTGATATTTTTGAAGAAGTTTACGGTACGGAGATATCGCCGCAGTTAGTAAGCAAAGCTGCAGCAGAACTGGATGCACAGATAGAAACATGGCGCGGTATAGGATTTTCGGAAGAGATTCCGTACATTTACATTGACGGGATGTATATCAAGGTGAGAAACGGGCTTTCAGTTGTTTCCAAAGGGATATTGATCGCTTCCGGGGTCAACATCGAAGGACGAAGGCGGGTTCTTGATTTCATGGTGGCCGATACGGAAAGCGAAGCGACTTATGCGGAGTTGTTCAGCCGGTTGAAAGAACGCGGACTGCACGATGTCAGAATGGTGATTTCAGATGCTCACCAGGGCTTAAAAAAAGCGATAGAGAGGTTCTTTGACGGGGCATCGTGGCAGAGATGCAGATTTCACTTCATGCGTGATTTCATTAACAAAATTCATAAAAGAGAAGACAAGGAAGAATTGATAAGACGTCTTAAAGAGGTTTATGCTCAGGCCGGTTTAGAAGATGCTCTGAAAAAAGCAAAAGAAGTCGCAGAATATCTGAAATCAAAAGGGCACAGCAAAATAGCGACAGACCTGTCGGAGCAGATTGAGCAGACACTTCAATATTTTTCGGTGGTTGAAAATAAAGAACTCGGATTGAAGGAACTGTGGTATGTTTCCAGTCTTGAGACGGCACTCCGCAAATTATCGACATCAAACCATATAGAGCGGATCAACAGGGAACTGCGCCGCAGAACCGATGTCGTGAGCATTTTTCCGAACGAGGCTTCAGTCGCCAGACTTGTAGGAGCATTGCTCATTGAAATGGATGAA
>JAGCXM010000016.1 GCA_017961325.1 bacterium
AAGATGCCGGTTTTATTGAGAATATCGTAAACTTGAGCCGGGATCATCTTCCACGAATAGGAAAGCTGATGGATAAGAAAAACTGAAAATTCCAATTCCTCTTTTTTGCACATGGAACACCTCAAAACGACAAAAATCCAAGAATTATACTTGCATTGAAAAAATTTTCAATCCTTGTTTTCGACCGTTTTTCCGCTATAATCCGGCGGTTTTTTTAGGAGCTTTTTAGCGATGAACACAATAAAAATCACAAACTGCACAGAGAACAATCTCAAGAACATAAGTGTTGAATTTGAAAAGGGAAAATTTACGGTCGTGACGGGAGTTTCAGGCAGCGGCAAGTCTTCGCTTGTCTATAACACGCTTTTCAAGGAGTCGCAGCGGCTCTATCTTTCGTCGTTTCCGGCGTGGCAGAGGAAGTTTTTCGGCGTGACGAAAAAGCCCGCAGCCGAGCTCATAAGCGGTCTTGACGCTTCTCTTGCTGTTGACCAGAGGGCGGATGTCGCGACTTCAGTTTCCACTGTCGGCACTTTTTCTGGGATCTACGACCTTCTGCGTGTTCTTTTCGCCCGTCATGCGGGGATTTCGCGCTCTGTTTTTTCCTTCAATTCGGCTCTCGGTTACTGCGAAGCGTGCAAAGGAAACGGAGTGGAGGATTTTCTCGACCCCGATCTTATTGTCGCTGACTGGAAAAAGTCGATCCGCGGGAGGGCTTTGAAGATAACCGCGCCGAACGGCTACATAATCTATTCGCAGGTGACTCTCGATGTCCTTGACGAAGTGTGCCGCGCTCACGGTTTTTCGGTCGATACGCCGCTTTGCGACCTCACGAAAGAGCAGCTTGACGTCATATTTTTCGGCAGCGAAAAGATAAAGGTCGCTTTCGGCAAGCACACCCTTGAAAGCCGCATGAAATGGACGGGGATCACGGCAAAACCGCGCGAAGAGGGCTATTACAAAGGTGTCGTCAATGTTATGGAAGAGATCCTGAAGCGTGACAGGAACCCAAACATCCTCCGTTTCGTCCGCTCGGTAAAGTGCAAAAAATGCGGCGGCGCAAGGCTTAACGACACAGCTCTTGCAGTCAGGATCGCAGGTAAAAACATTGCTGAAATCTGCGATATGAATTTGGAAAAAGCGGTTCAGTTCCTCACTGAAAACGCAAAGGAACTTACTCTTGCCGAGCAGAAAATAACAAATGAAATCAATAAGTTGTTTCTTGAGCTCATAAATATTGGCTTAGGGCATCTGACCCTTTCCGAAAATTCAAGCGAGCTCAATTCAAGCGAGATCCAGAGGA
Organism: bacterium; assembly: GCA_017961325.1. GTDB lineage: Bacteria > UBP6 > UBA1177 > UBA1177 > UBA1177 > UBA1177. The sequence continues at coordinate 1,301 of JAGCXM010000016.1, forward strand.
TAAGGATCGCTTCGGCCGCATCGAGCCCGCTCAAAGGGACGACTTTCGTTTTTGACGAGCCGAGTATCGGGCTTAGCCGCGGCGAACTTAAAAATGTTCTCAGTCTCCTCATAAAAATACGCGACAACGGAAACACGGTCATTGCGGTAGAGCACGATATCGATGCGATAAGAATGGCTGATAACATCGTGGAAACCGGCCCCGGCGGTGGCACGGAAGGTGGCGAGATCCTTTTTTCGGGAAAGGTTGACGACTTTTTGAAAAATGCCGAAACCCTTGATACTCCGACTGCGCTTGCACTAAAAAAGTATGAAAACGGCGCATCCGAGCTCAATTTCGGAAGTGAAATCATAAGCGGAAAACTCAATGCCGTATGCGGAAGATCGTCAGCCGGAAAGAAAGATTTCCTTAATTCATACATCAAAAAACTTGAAGAAAAATCAATAACTTATGAGAAAATAGACCGCTCTCCGATAGGGCGCACCTCCAGATCGAATCCTGCCACTTACACCGGAGTTTTCGATAAGATCAGAGACTTGTTTGCCGCGACTGACGAAGCGAAAAAACGCGGTTTTTCGAAATCCCATTTTTCTTTCAACGGAGAAGCGGGAAGATGCCCCAAATGCGAAGGCGGCGGAGTGATAGAAACCGGAATGAAGTTCATGGGAAGCGTTGAGACTGTTTGCGACAAATGCAACGGAAAACGCTTCATCGACGAGGTCCTTGAAGTCAAAGTCGAGGGGCTATCGATTTATGACGTCCTCAATCTTACGGTGTCTCAAGCGCTTGATTTCTTTAAGGAGAATAAGCAGATCACAAAAACTCTCGACATAATGGCCCGTCTCGGGATCGGATACTTGCTTCTCGGGCAGCCATCGTCGACGCTTTCGGGCGGAGAAGCGCAGCGGATAAAACTTGCGCTCTGGCTTTCGAAGATAAAGGAAAATTCGGTCCTGATTTTTGAGGAGCCTACTGCCGGGCTGCATCCGGCGGATATCGAAAAGTTCGTCGGGATCCTGAAAAGCGTCGCGGAATCGGGCGTCACAGTCCTTGCAAGCGACAATAACCCTGTATTTTTGAGGCTTGCCGACAATGTCATCAGTTTCGGTGACGAGAGTTTTACGCTTGAAAAAACGGCTGCGAAAGATGGGAACTACGAGGCTGAACTCTCTAAAGAAATAGTTCTGCAGAGCATTGAAACGCACAATCTCAAAAATGTCGATTTGAAGATAAAACCCAATAAATTCAACGTTGTATGCGGTCTTTCCGGAAGCGGTAAAACGAGTCTTGCATTCGACACTCTTTTTGTAGAAAGCATCAAGGCTGTCCTCAGCGGCGTTTCGCCTTACGTAAAGACTTTTCTTCTCGGCAAAAACCAGAGTTCAGTCTCGAAGTGTGACGGACTGCGTGCAGGGATCGGCGTTTCGGCGAAATTTTCAGTCGCGGGGATCCGCTCGACGGTAGGGACGATCAGCGGGATATACGAATTCGTGCGGATGCTTTTTTCGCGTGCCGGAAGGCTTGAAAACGGTGAAAAGTGCGCTTTCACGGCGGGAGACTTCTCTTTCAATTCCGAAAAAGGGGCGTGCGGAAAGTGCTCGGGAACGGGTTTTATTCTAAGCTGCGATCTTGAAAAACTTTCGATAAACCGCGAACTTTCTTTTGCTGACGGCGCGCTTGCGGCGACGAAGCAGGGGCGTTTTTATGCTGACAAAGACGGCCAGTTCATCCACACTCTTTTTGCAGCGGGGAAAAAGCTCGGAATCGATTTTTCCAAGCCGGTAAAAGAACTTTCGCCGCATGAATTTGAGATCACGATGTTCGGTGCGGGAGAAGATGTCTTCGATGTGAACTGGGAATACAAACGCGGAAATGTCGAAGGAACGCACTGTTTTCAGGGAAAGTGGATAGGTTTTGCAAATCTTATAACTGATGAATTTTACAGGTCTTTGGGCAATAAAAACGAGGAAGAACTGCGGAGTCTCATGGGTAAAACCGTTTGCCCTGAATGTAATGGAAAACGCCTGAAAAAAGAGCTTCTAAAAGTAAAAGTTGCAGGAATGTCGGTCGATGAATTCTGTGAAAAACCGGTTTCCGAGATCGGAAAGATCCTTGAAACGATAACTTTTGAAGACAAGACCGATGAAGAAATTTTCCTTAAAATAAAGGCTGAAATCGCTGAAAAAGTTAATAAAATCATATCATTGGGAATCGGTCACCTTACGCTCTCCCGCAGTGCCTCAACTCTTTCGACGGGCGAGAGGGAGCGCCTCAGACTTGTAAAAAGTGCGGCTGACAACCTGCAGAACCTGATCTATGTGATCGACGAGCCGAGCAGAGGGCTTCATCCGCTTGAATGCGAGAACATGGCGAAACTTCTGCGTGAGATCGTGGAGAAGGGGAACACTGTGGTTGCGGTCGAGCACGTTCCCGAGATCATAAAATATGCCGACAACATAATCGAATGCGGCCCCGGAAGCGGAAGTAACGGCGGGAGAATCGTTTTTGAAGGAAGTGTCGGATCCTTGATGAGATCTGACTCATGGACTTCTAAAACGCTCAACTTCAAGCCGGTTTTGAAAGATTGTGAATTTTCCGATTTTCTCACTGTTTCAAATATTTCAAAAAACAATCTCAAAAATATCTCGGTTTCGATCCCGCTTGGGAAAACCACGGTCATTTCAGGGCTTTCGGGAAGCGGAAAAACCACTTTGATAAAGTATCTGGCTGAAAATATTAAGGATATTCCTGTTTTTTACGATGAGAAAAGTACCGAGAATATTTCCGCGACATCATCAAATGTAGCCTCGTTTGCGGAGTGCTTTGACAAGATAAAGAAGAAATTCGGAAAATCGTTCAAGATCACGAAAAACGATATCTGCAAAACCTGCAAAGGGCAGGGGAGAAACTCGGTTTCGATGGATTTCTTGGGCAATGTAGAGCACTTCTGCGCCGACTGCGGCGGAACTGGATATGCGCCGAACATTCTTGAATTCAAGTACAAAGAAAAAAATATCGCAGAGATCCTCGATATGGAGATCAGGGAGGCAGCCGAATTTTTTGAAGACGATGCCAACATCTCGAAAATACTGAATATCCTTGATAAATGCGGGCTTGGCTACATCAAGCTGACGCAGAGCGTTTCAAGTTTGTCTTCAGGCGAACTTCTGAGACTTTATTTCGGCAGAAGTTTTGCTGCTGCGACTGAAAAAAGTAAGGAAAAATCGATATTTATCTTCGACGAACCAAGCAGAGGCCTGCACTTCGCCGATGCTCTTAAACTTTTGGAAATCTTTAAAACTCTGAACGTTGCTGGCCACACTGTGATCCTTGCCGAGCACAGAAACCAGATGATCGCAAGTGCCGACTATATCATCGACCTCGGTCCGGGCCGCGGCGAAAATGGCGGGAATGTCGTCTTTCAGGGCAAAGTGAAAGATCTCGTAAAATGCAAAGACTCCCTTACCGGAAAAATGCTGAATAAATTGTTTGAATAAATTCAGAAAAACCAAGGTTTACTGCCTTGATTTCAGGTCAAAAAAATGCTAAAAATCTGCGTCCAGATTTTGGAGGATGGATCTGCAATGCTTGACGGTTTATTAAGGTGGGGAGAGCAAAATAGAGAATGGTTTTTTAGCGGTATTGGAGTCCTTTTCATAGGTCTTATTATAAATCTTTTTGTTTACATCTATAAAAAAATAACTAAGCAAAAACCAGAGAATACCATCAACAGTAATAATACTAACAGTAATAATATCATCAACAACTACACAATCAATAACAACAACTACTTTTTTACCGATGCAGATTCTCTATTTAATATGGGATGTCATTATTATAATGGTGAAGGAGTCGAAAAAAACACAGAGGAAGCTTTCAAATGGTGGCTTAAAGCAGCAAAACGAGGATATGCACAAGCTCAATTCAATGTCGGTAACTGTTATTATAATGGTGAAGGAATCATAGAAAACAAGACAGAAGCTTTTAAATGGTATCTTAAAGCAGCAAAAAAAAATTTACCAGAAGCTCAATTTAATGTCGCGAACCATTACTTCAAAGGAGAAGGAGTAGAAGAAAACAAGGAAGAAGCATTCAACTGGTATCTGAAAGCTGCAAAACAGGGACATGCCAAAGCTCAATTCAATGTTGCCTGTCACTATAACAATGGCGATGGAGTTGAGAAAAACAATGAAGAAGCCTTTAATTGGTATCTGAAAGCAGCTGAGAACGGTGATGCAGAAGCACAGAACGAAGTCGGAAATTATTATTATGAAGGTAAGAATGGTATAGAAAAAGACTTTAAAAAAGCCTTCGAATACTATATGACGGCTGCATTGCAGGGGTTTGCAGAGGCACAAAAAAATGTCGGCTGGGCTTACGACCAAGGAGAAGGAGTAGAAGAAAACAAAGAAGAAGCCTTCAACTGGTATCTGAAAGCTGCTGAACAAGGTAATGCTAAAGCTCAATGCAATGTTGGGAACTGTTACTCCAACGGAGAAGGAGTAGAAGAAAACAAAGAAGAAGCCTTCAACTGGTATCTGAAAGCTGCTGAACAAGGTAATGCTTATGCTCAAGGCAATGTCGGGATCTGTTACTCCAACGGATTGGGAGTCAAAGTAAACAAGGAAGAAGCCTTTAATTGGTATATGAAAGCTGCGGAACAAGGTCTTGCTGAAGCTCAAAACAATCTTGGATACTGTTACTCCAACGGAGAAGGAGTAGAAGAAAACAAGGAAGAAGCCTTTAATTGGTATATGAA
>JAGCXM010000017.1 GCA_017961325.1 bacterium
GTTTCTTCCGCATTGATTTCCTCTTCGCCTTCTTCATTTTTTGCTGTTACGATGACTTCGTAAGCGTCGAAAGCGTTGTGTGCTGCGCCGTATTTTTCAGCTTCTTCCTCGTAGTCGCCAGTTCCGATCCCGAACATGTGCCAGCCGTCGCCGAAAAGGCAGTCGTTAGCCCAGTCAGTCGCGTCCGCGCCGACTGTTACCATTGAAATGTAATAGATAAGGAACATGACGATCGCGAAGATCGGAAGGCCGAGCCAGCGGTTCGTCACGATTTTATCGATTTTGTCAGAATTGGAGAGCTCGCCTGCGTTCGCCTTTTTGTAGCCCGATTTCAGAATTTCGGCGATGTAGATGTAACGTTCGTTCGTGATGATGCTTTCCGCGTCGTCGTCAAGTTCTTTTTCGGCAGCCTTGATGTCCGCTTCGATGTGGTCGAGAAGACTTTTTTCGATTTTGAGCATTTCAAGGACTTTGTCGTCACGCTCGAAAACTTTGATCGCGTACCATCTCTGCTGTTCTTCGGGCATGCCGTGAACGACTGCTTCCTCGATGTGTGCGATCGCGTGCTCGACCGGGCCTGAGAAAGAATGCTGCGGAAGAGTTTTTGTCTCTTTCGCCGCTTTTATAGCTGCTTCAGCCGCTTCGGTGATTCCGTCGCCTTTGAGAGCGGAAATCTCGACAATTCTGCATTTGAGCTGTCTCGAAAGTTCGGCTACATCTATTTTATCGCCCGATTTTTTGACGAGATCCATCATGTTGAGGGCGATAACGACCGGAATCCCAAGTTCGACAAGCTGGGTCGTAAGGTAAAGGTTTCTTTCAAGGTTCGTCGCGTCGACGATGTTCAGAATTGCGTCGGGACGCTCGCCGATGAGGTAGTTTCTGGCAACGACTTCTTCCAGAGTATAAGGTGAAAGCGAGTAGATTCCGGGAAGGTCCGTAATGATAACACCTTCATGTTTTTTGAGTTTTCCTTCCTTTTTCTCGACCGTAACACCCGGCCAGTTTCCGACGAACTGATTGGAACCGGTAAGGGCGTTGAAAAGAGTGGTCTTTCCCGAATTCGGGTTTCCCGCAAGTGCGATCCTGATTTGTTCAGCCATTTTTTCCTCCTACTCAACTTCGATCATTTCAGCATCTTCTTTTCTCAAAGAAAGCTCGTAGTTTCTGACAGTGACCTCGATAGGGTCGCCTAAAGGAGCGACTTTCCGCACGAAAATTTCAACGCCTTTGGTTACACCCATGTCCATGATGCGCTTTTTTACCGCGCCTTCGCCGTGAAGTTTTACGACTTTGACCGTTTCACCGATCTTTGTTTCGCGTAGTGTTTTCATTTTTTATACCTCCAAAAAATTAGACTTCAAACCATGATTTTGCGTGCCATTTCCTCGTTGATAGCGACCCGTGACTCTTTGACTTTGACGATAATGTTTCCCGCAAGCGAATTTACGACCGTGACAGTCGATCCGACCGTAAATCCCAGATTTTCAAGATGATGTTTAACTTCATCGCTTCCGCCGATCTTTTTTATGACCTGTTCTTCGCCGGCATCTGCCAAAACTAAAGGTATCAATGCTTTCTCCACTAAAAACCGCTTAATATTCCAGAACTCATTTTGTTAAAAGAACGAAATTAAATTAGCTGAAACTAACGATAATTAGCAAAGACTAATTGTCAAGAGAAAAAATGAAAAAATTATTGAAGTTTTCCGCCTTCCGTTACCGTCATACAATTTTTATAGAATAATTTCAAACAGTTAAAAAAAACGAAAGAGACTACTTTTTGATTTTTTCGTCTATTGCATCCTTTACGGCCTGTGCAAGTTCCTCACGCGTTCTGCCTTCCGGGGTGATTGCCGGAAGATAGTCGACAGTTATTTTTTTAAGCGGATGCGGAAATTTTTTGTTGCGCGGAAAAGCCTCGAAAGCCCCTTTTATCGCAACCGGTACGACCGGAACACTGAGTTCGCATGCAAGAAGCGAAAACGTCTGCTTGAAATCGCCGAGCTGACCGTCGCGGCTGCGCGTTCCTTCCGGAAAAATCAGGATGTTGCGCCCTTTTTTAAGAACCGAAGCCATCCGTTTTATCGAATCGACGATCTCTTCGTTTTCACGCATGATTATGATGTTGTTGCGTTTCGCCAGATATCTGCGCCAGAACTGTTTGAAGTGCTTGCCTTTGGCGAAACAGTAGGTTTTCTTGAATTCCTTCGCCGGAATTTTCGCAAGAACGAAAAGCGCGTCAAAAACACTCTGATGGTTTGCCGCAAAAATGACCGGACCTTTCGGAATCTCCCTGTCGCCGAAAAATCTGACTCTGAAGAATATTCTGACCGCCGCGACAAGGCTGAAGCGCAGAAATCTGTGATAAAACGCACTGCGAGGCAGCTCGAGACTGTTGATGTTTTCCCTCAAAACGCTCTTCCAGTCCTGAAGGGTGTGTTCTTTCCTTTTATTTCCCTTCTCAGCCGCAAATTCTGCGATTCTGCGGACAGTCGCCAGATTCTGGATCTCCGTTTCGGAGATTTTTATTCCGAAACTGGAATTTATGAACGATGCAAGCTCGATTTTATCAAGCGAATCAAGTCCGAGATCTATTTCGATATGATCGTCAGGATAAACTTCCTCTTCGGTCGTATTTTTGATGTAGGCGGCGATTTCGGCATATTCTTTCGTCTCAGGAATGCCGCTTTCTGCACGCCTGTTCTCCTTTTCATTCAACAAACCTTCCAGCTTGTAACGCTGGATCTTATCGAGCCTCGTCCTCGGCAGAGGCTGGTTAGTCAGAACGAAATCGAGTATTTTCTTGTGGTGTGAAGCCTTTGAATTGTACTTGTCGATGATTTCCCAGCGGATATACTCTTCCAGATTCGGAATCTGCCTCGATGCAAGCACCTTTTCGTCCGGGCGGATTATGGCGCAGAGAACGCCGTTTCTTGCGATAACGGCGATTTCGGCAATCAGCGGATCACTTCTTTCCACATCCTGCTCGATTTCTGAGGGATTGATGTTTTTGCCGTTTCCGAGAACGATAATCTCTTTTTTCCGGCCGGTTATACAAAGATTTCCGTCTTTATCGAAATGTCCCAGATCACCTGTGTAAAGCCAGCCGTCACGCAGAACTTCCGCCGTTTCCTCAGGGCGGTTGTAGTATCCCTGCATGATGTTCCGTCCTGTAGCCACGATTTCGCCGTCAACGATCTTGACCGTTCCTTTTGCAAGCTCGGTGCCGGCGCAGTCCGCCTTTCCCCTGCCGGGACGCGGAAAAGTGATCATAGGGCTTGCTTCGGTCATGCCGTAGCCCTCCCCTATCGTATAGCCTAAAATCTTGAAGAAATTCCAGACTTCGGGATCGAGTTTTGCACCGCCGCAGATGAAATGCTTAAGATTTCCGCCGAATTTTTTCGCCACCGACTTGAAAATCATCCTTGAAAATGCATTGTTGTCGGCAAATTCCGCTACTTTGAAAACCAGTCTCGCGATAAAACTCGAATTGATTTTCTGCATGATTCCCTTCATCAGCATTTCGTAGAAGCGCGGGACGGCAAGAATCATCGTCGGATGGCTCTTCTCCATCATTTTCGCGATGTCGGAAGCCTGAAGCGACGGGCATATTACCGCAGTTCCGCCGCCCAAAACCGGCGCGACAACCGTTCCAAGAAGCGGAAAAATGTGGTGCAGCGGGAGAATCATAAGAACGATATCCCCGCTATTGTAATATCCGCATTCCTGCAGTGCGTCCATATTCGCCATGATGTTTTCATAGGAAATCATCACCCCTTTCGGAGTTCCGGTAGTGCCTGAAGTATAAATGATGAGTGCGGTTCTGCTCATGTCTCCGGCATCAAGCTCTGCCGCCTCGAACTTAGAAGAATCCCCGCTTATTTCCTCGAAAAAGACCTGTTTTATCTGACTGCGTCCGGATATTTCCAGAGCTTTCTGCACGTTTCCGCGCACCGTTTCTGAAAAACAGACCGTTTCGGGCGAACAGTCATTGATTATGTAAGCGATTTCGTCTGGAGTACTCATGAAATCGACCGGAACGGCTATTCCTCCAGCCCTCCAGACGGCGTAAAACGTATAGATATATTCGAGCCTGTTTTCGCTGATTATGAGAACGCGTTTTCCTTCCTGATTTCCAAGAATTTCGGCAAAAAAAGCGATTTTCTGCAGAAGAGCGGTGTATGAAATTTCCGAATCTGCGGTAATTATTGCCGTTTTATTAAGTTTTCTGATGAACAAAATTCCCTCCAATCCGGATGAATCCGCTTAAAAAACTTCTGACTAATATATAAAATATGAATGCTTTGTAAAGTTTAAAAAATTTCAAAAAATGAGTTTTTTTCTTGACAAATGACCGGTCAGTACTAAAAAGCAGAACTGTTGAGTTCCATTTTGCGGAACTTGTACGTACTGAAATATGAGGTTTGCAATGTTTTTCAAGATGACAAAAAACCAGCTGGAGCGCAAGCTCAAAATTTTGAAGGCGGCTGCCGTAAGTTTTGCCACCTTAGGTTTTCACATTTCCGATATCGACAAAATCGCAAAGAATGCCGGTGTCGGCAAAGGAACGCTTTACCGTTATTTCCAGAATAAAGAGGATCTCTTTTTTGAATCCGTAAAATATTTCATGGACGAAATGTATGAAGAGATCGGAAAAAAACTTGAAAACATCCGCTACGAAGATTTCGTCGGCGTTCTTTTCGATGCCCATATGAACTACTACCGTGAACACGAAGATGCTTACATGCTGGTATCCAATGCAATACTCCAGATGCCGCAGAATTCGATAAACTTCTTTCACGAGCTACACAAGGAAAAAATGAAAATCATACTTGACAGGCTTCAGAGCGGCGTAAAAGAAGGAATTCTCAAAAACGTCGATCTTGAAGTCCTTGTGAAAATGCTGAACCTCGTTTCGCAGATCTTCTGCCTTACAAAGGATATTTCACCCGAATCGGACGACTATGAGCGGGTCAAAGAGACTTTCGTGAATGTTTTTAATTATGGACTTTTAAAATAATTGTTTGAGAGGTTGTCATGAAAAAGCTATTGATTTTGTTCTTCGTTTATCCCTTCCTTATCACCTCCTGCCTTGAAAATGAGAAGACTCAGGAGCAGTCGGCTCCGGTCGAAAAGAAACCTGTCGTAGCAGTTGTCGAAGCGAAAGAGGAAAGCTATTCCCCCGTTCTTGAATTCGGCGGCTCGTTCAAGCCTTTCAGAGAGGCCAACCTTTCGGCGAGAATGCCGGGAAAGATCAAAAAAATACATTACCGCGAAGGTGCGACAGTTCCGAAAGGCTCTGTAATCGTTACGCTTTCAGAAGAAATGGCTGAAGCGGCCGAAGCCGAGCTCGAAGCGGTAGAAAAAGACTACGAAAGAGTGAAAGACCTCGTCGATTCGGGCGTTCTTCCGCAGCAGCAGCTCGATCACCTCGAAGCGAAACTCAACGCATCGAAGGCGAAAGTCAAAATGACTAAAGAAAACATGGAAATCGTCGCTCCTTTCGACGGCATGGTCGCCGAGCACATGCTCAGGGAAGGCGAAGAGTTCATGCATGTAAATCCGGGTCTCACTCCCGGTTTCTCGCATGCCAACGGCATAATCCGCTTCATGGATCTGAATAAACTTTTCCTTGAGATCCAGGTCGATGAAAAGGAACTTCCGCTCATTCAGAACGTTAAGGAAATCGAAGTCGTAGCCGACGCATATCCAGACACGAAGATAAAGGGAAAAATCTATTCGACCGAAACGCTCGTTTCGGTAATTTCGAGAACGGCAGTCGTCAAAATCGAGATAAACAATGCGAAAAAACTGATAAAACCCGGCATGTTCGGCAGAGTGAAGATCTCTCTTCCCGAGGTCAGGGCCGTCATGGTCCCGCGTCTTTCGCTGATACGTCAGGCGGGAACGAACCAGTATCACCTTTTCGTCATAGAAAACAACACGGCAGTTCTTAAAAACGTTGAGATCATTGAAGATTTAGGCGATTTTTACGCTGTAAAAGGAATAAGCAGCGGCGAAGCGGTCGTCAGTGCCGGCAAAGCGAAACTCAGAGACGGCGTTTCCGTTAATGTCAGCAGCAAGTAGGTGAAAACATGAGACTGTCACAGATTGCAGTAAAAAAGCCCGTCACGATATCGATGATATTCACGGGCATCCTGATTTTCGGACTGCTGGCATTCTACGGGCTGAAACTCGATATCCTGCCTCAGGCCGAATATCCTTCCCTAACGGTCGTCACGGTCCTTCCCGGCGCATCTTCCGAAGATGTAGAGCAGCAGGTCACGAAACTGCTTGAAAAACAGCTTGCCGGCGTTCCCAAAATCAAGTCACTGAAGTCCGTTTCGAAGGAAAACGTCAGCTTCATCATGCTCGAATTCAACTTCGGAACCGTTATCGGCGAGGCTACCAACGACGTCAGAGACAGGATCGACCCCGTCAAAAAGATACTTCCCTCCTATGCGTTCGATCCGATGATCTTAAAAGTCGACAGTTCGATGGTACCTGTCATCATGTACGGTATCACGGCCAAAGAAAGCGAAGCCGGACTGGCGAAGATCATAGACGACCGGATCGAAGGAAGGCTCAAACAGGTCGACGGGATCGGCGGTCTTATCACTTTAGCCGCACCGAAAAGAGAAATCGAAATAGTAGTTGACCCGATAAAGCTCCGTTCGAGCGGGATTTCGGTCGCAACGATCGCTAAACTTCTTGAAACGCAGAACATTTCAGTCCCGGGCGGCAGCATAAAAACGGGCGGAATGGATCTTTCGGTGCGCGTTCCGGCCGAATTCGAGTCTGTAGAAGAGATCGGCGAGATACAGATCCCTGCCAAAGACGGCAGCATGGTCAGACTTTCCTCTCTTGCAGAAATCAGAGACAGGCTCAAAGATCAGGATCTGTCGGTCCGAGCGGAAGGAAAGACGATGGCCGTCATCATGACGCAGAAGCAGAGCGGCGCGAACACTCTCGAAGTTGCAAGGAACATAAAGGCGGCAATGGAAGAGATCCGTAAAAACGTCCCGAAAGACGTAGTCATCGAAGAGCTCAACGACTCTTCGGAAGTCATCGAAATGTCGATCAAAAACCTGGCAACAACAGCAGCCTATGCGATGATTTTCGTCATTCTGGTCATTCTTTTCTTCCTGCGTGAATGGAGAGGAAGCCTCATCATCACTCTGACCATCCCCTTCTCGCTCATCATCGGTCTCATTTTCATGTATGTCTGCGGATACACGATCAACATTTTCTCGCTCATGGCCCTTTCGATCACGCTCGGTATGGTCGTCGACAACACGGTCGTCGTCTTCGAGAACATCACGCGGCACATCGAGGAAGGCTCGCGTCCGGCGGAAGCGGCTATTTTCGGCGCAGGGGAAATGACTTCGGCAATTTCTGCTTCGACCCTCACGACTGTCGCGGTTTTCATTCCGCTCGCCTTCGTAAGCGGTATCGTCGGACTTCTGTTCAAGCAGCTCGCTTTCGTCGCATCAGTAACTATCGCGGCATCTCTTCTCGTCTCGCTTTCGCTTGCTCCGATGCTGAGTTCGGTACTTATGAAACGTAAGATAAAAGAGAAAAAGCACGGATTTTTGTACAACACTTCGGAAAGGCTCTTCGTTTTCGTCGAAAATCTCTACAAATCGCTGCTCGGACTCAACATAAGGTTCAGGTGGTTCGTAGTCATTGCCGTCGCCGCAGTATTTTTCTTCACGATAAAGGCGGGACTCAGCACAGGAACCGACTACATCCCCCAATTCGATATGGGTGATATAGTTGCGACAGCGGAACTTGAATCAAGCGTAAATGCCGAACAGACTGCGGAAGTTGCAAAAAAGATCGAAGAAATCGTCAAGAAAAACATCGATCCGAAAGATGTAAGAACCTACTACACGATCACCGGTCAGACTGACAACGGTCTTCTTTCGATGTTCGGATTCTCCGAAGGCAAGAACATCGCAACGATAATGGTGAAAATCGTTAACCGCAACAAACGAAGCTATCACATCAAAACCGTTGCGGCAAAAATAAGAAAGGAAGTCGAGGAAATTCCTGAGATCGTTTCGTTCAATATGACGGCGGGTTCGCTTCTGCAGAGCGCGATGCTCGGTTCGACCAAGCCCATCGAGATCAAAATCAAGGGCAATGACCTCAAAAAGCTTGCCGAAACCGGCGACAGGCTCCGGGAAATCCTTGAAGAACAGCCTTATCTTCAGGATGTAGAATCAACAGTTGACCGCGGCAAACCCGAAATCACCGTCAAATTCGACAGAGTAAAACTCGCGCGTCTCGGAATAAACGCGGGAATGGCGGCCCTTGCGGTGCGTGAAAGCCTTTACGGCGCCGATTCGGGCGAATACAAGCAGGACAACGACGAATACGACATCGTTATCCGCTACGACAAGGCGAAACGGAGCAAAATCAGCGACCTCAGAAACATCATGCTCACTTCGGCGAGCGGCGAGCTCATTCCTCTGAGTGCCGTCAGCATCATCGAAGAGACGAACGGACCCATGCAGATCCTCCATGAAACGCAGCAGAGGATCGTTTATCTGAAGCTCACTCTCAACGACATTTCGCTGGGTGAAGCGACGAAAAACGTCATGGAAATCATAAGAAATGAAGAGATCGACCCCGACATCTACATCGAGCTCGGCGGTCAGGTCGTTGACCAGCAGTCTACTTTCGGCGACATGAAACTCCTTTTCCTGTTGAGCCTTTTCCTGATATATGCAATCATGGCAAGCCAGTTCGAATCGCTCAGAGATCCGTTCATCATAATGTTCACCGTTCCACTTTCGATCATCGGCGTAATCTGGGCGTTCATCCTCACCGGAACGACTTTGAGCGCGGTAACATTTGTCGGAGTCATCATGCTCCTGGGTATTGTCGTCAACAACGGTATCGTTCTCGTTGACTACACAAACCTCCTGCGCGGCAGAGGCTACACCATAGTCGAAGCGATCAAGGAAGGCGGCAGATCAAGGCTTCGTCCCGTTTTAATGACGGCTATCACGACAATCATCGGCATGTTCCCGATGGCGCTTAACAACGGCGCCGGATCGGAAATCTGGAAGCCGCTCGGAATCACCGTAATCGGCGGACTTACGGTTTCTACGCTCGTCACGCTGCTTCTTATCCCGGCGATCTATGCGATCATGCACACGAGAGAGATGATAAAAGAAGCTAAGGCTGCAAAAGCCGCTGCTGAAGCTGAAGGAGGTGCAAAATGAAATTCGTTTATGTAAGCTGCAATATTTCCAAACTCGAACAGTTGAAAGAAGAAATCAGAAATCTCGGAATAAAGACTTTTCAGATCGTTGAAGACACGGCGGGTTCCTTCGAACACGGAAACCCAAGGATGAACACTTCGGTATGGCCGGGAACGAACGCGGTCATATTCCTTCAGGTAACGCCGGAAAAATGCAAAGAGTTGCTTTCGACTGTCCGCAGAATGAACACGGAAATAGTCAACGAGAACGAACGCATCCTTGCGGCGTCATGGGAATGCGAAGATTATGTCTATTCTGATGAAGAGAAGGAGGCATAAGATGAGAAAATCAATAATTTCAATAATTTGTTTATTGCCGGCAATTTTTTTCAATCTGAGTGCTGAAGAACTCGGCATTGATGAAATAATTTCTATCGCTGTCGAGAACAGCGAGGCGATAAAGGCCGAAGATTCAAAATCGGGCAAGGACGAATACGAGAAGAAAGCCGTTTTCATGCGCTTCTTCCCGACAATTTCGCTCGAAGCGAAACTGCTCAAACTCGAATACTTCCCTGAACCCGACAAACTCACGGTTGACCTTTCACCGGTAGTCGGCATGCTTGAGCAGTCGATAAACGATTCCATTCCGCTTCAGATAGATCTGCCTGACCAGCTTCCTCCGATGGAAATCGACCTGGGCGTTCCGACGCACCAGAGAACGCTTGACCTCACTGTCGTCCAGCCGCTCACTCCGCTCTGGGGGATCTATCAGGGCTACAAGGCGCTTGAACTGAAATCGGAAATATCTAAACTGAAATCGGAACTAACGAAAGACAAAATCAAGCTCGAAATCGTGAAGATCTACAACTCCTACAACATGCTGACGGACATTCTGAAACTCTTGGATGAATCATTCGAGCAGCTTGACCGTTACGAGAAAAACGCAGAAAAATTCCACAAGGCCGGACTTATCGACGAAACCGCGCTTTACAAAATCAGAGTCGAAAGAGCGGCACTCGAAGTCGAAAAAGAGAACTATCTAGGAAATCAGTCAGTAATAAAATCAGCACTTGCAATGTTCATGAACCGTGACGAAAAGAGTTTTGAAATCAAATACGACAAACCGGAATTCCGCGAAATTACGAAAAGCGAGAACGAAATCATCGAGGCGCAGGAGAGCAACCGCACCGAAATGCTCATGCTCAACAAAAACAGCGAAATTCAGGAACGCCTCAACAAAAGGGCGGTACAGACTTTCATTCCGCAGGTCGGACTCACTTTCGGGTTCAAGAAAAACTGGGATTCGACTCTCATCAATCCCGAAGGAGTGATGTTCTTCGGCGCTGTCGCAAGATGGGAATTCGGTTTCGACACCGCACGTCAGTATTACGAATATCAGGCTGTAAAAGCATCGTCGGTATCTACTGAACTTGAAAACATCAAACTCAAAAAGGATATGACGCTTCAGGTCAAAAAACTGATGGCCGATATCAAAGTCCTCGAAAAAGCGCTTGAGCAGAACAAAACGCAGATCGAATCGGCTGAACTCACCCGCAAGATCCAGGAAGCGAAATACGAAAAGCAGATGACCACCGAAACCGAACTTCTCAACGCACAGCTCATGGTCAAGAAATCGAAAACCGAAGAGATCGCCAACCTCTACAAATACAAAACAGCAGTCGACGAACTCGCAATAATCACGGGAAGCGAACTGTAAGTGCAAAGAAACCTACCTTACGCACCTTACATAATGATAATACCGGAGGTGAGCTGTGAAAATCACAAAACTACAACAAAAGTCGCATGTCTTTTTTCAGTTTTATCCTTTCGGTATGAAAAGTAACCTTCACCGCAGAAAGTGCATTCCGAATTGTCCGAAATGTTTGAAACTCCTGCTTTTTCAAGTTCGTTTCTTATTGCGGTTTTTAAATCGGCATAAAGTTTTCCGTTTCTGCAAGTTATTGGAATTTCTGCATTTTCAAATTGTTCTTTCAGTTCATGACCTATTTCGAAACAGCAGGATCCGATTCCGGGGAAAATAACGGCTTCAATATCGCTACAACCCAGCTCAGCCATCATTTTAGCACCTTTTGAAACTATTTTCCGTTCGGTTCCTCGCCATCCGCTGTGAAAAACACCGCCGGTATTTCTGGTTTTGTCGAATAAAACCACGGGAATGCAGTCTGCCGTTCTGATTATCGCTATCGAAGGCTTAGTAATGATTATTCCGTCACCATCGCCTTCGCCGTCGACAAAAATTCTGTCGCTGTGAATCTGATGCGGACGCCAGACCGTTGTCAGACCGAATTTCCGCTTCAAATCAGATACGATAGGCTCATATTCGGCTTTCGCGTCACGCTCTTTGATAAAACCGTAGGAAATCATCAGAAATCTTTTCTGCCCAGCTTGTCGGCATCAACCGATTTTTCACCTTCTTCCGTGAGAACCCTGATTTTTGTCTGGGCTTCTTCCAAATACGTTTTGATCGAAACGGAAAGTTTCACCCCTTCTTCATAAAGTTTGACAGCCTCTTCGACTTCGGGATTCCCGTTGAGTTTTTCGACAATTTCTTCCAGGTGTTTCATTTTTGCCGATAAAGTGTTCTTCTTTTCCATCGTTCAAATATGACTGTTTCTAAAGTGTATAAATTTTTCAACCGTATGGAAACTTCCGGTAACAAGAAGTTTCATTTCGTTTTTTCTCGCAAATTCAACGGCGGCTTCAATCGTCTTTTCATCATTTTCGCAATATTTAATCTTCTGCAGAACTTTTCCGTCCGCCCTTTCCAGAATATCACCGACTTTTGCGCCGCGGTTGTCGGCTTCAAGATTCACCACAAAAACAGCTGACGATATTTCATCAATGATATCAAGTACTTTTGTAATATCCTTATCTTTCATCGCGCCGTAAAGCACAACGACTTTTTTCAATTTTTGCTTAACTGTTTTAGCCAGTGAAGCCACTGCAGGCGGATTGTGGGCGACATCCACGACGATATCCGGCTCTATGAATTCAAATCTTGCAGGCAGTTTTAAGGAGTGAAAATCAGGGATCTTCAAACCTTCATTTTCAGTCAAATCAGCCGCAAGCGCCGCCAGTTTTATGTTCTTTTCCTGCTCAGGGCTTGAAAAATCGCCGAAAAGCACTGCATTTTTAAGATCCTTGTCGTTTTTAACAGTTTTCGCGCCATTTGAATACGCTTTTTCAACCATCCAGCTGTCAAAAGCGGCGTCGGAACTGCCGCCGATAAGAACGATGTCATCCTTTTTGACGATTCCCAGCTTTTCGAGGGCGATTTTTTCAAGAGTATCGCCCAGAATATGGGTGTGATCAAGACCGATCGAAGTGATTATATCGGTTTTAGGTCCTTCGATTACATTCGTCGCATCAAGCCTTCCGCCGAGTCCTACTTCAAAAACGGCGCGGTCGCAATTTGCAAGCTCGAAATATTTCCAGGCAATCAGAAAAGTTATTTCAAAGAATGACAAATCATCGAAATTACTAACTTTTTTCTCAAGCCACTTATAAATTTCAAAAACCGTTTCGTCGCTTATATCGACATTGTCCGAAGCTATGCGTTCGTTATAATTCAAGAGATGCGGAGAGATGAATCTTCCCGTTTTCATACCGTTTGAACGCAGAATGTGGTCAAGCGCGTAAACCGCCGTCCCCTTTCCGTTCGTTCCGGCGACATGGTAAACCGGAATATTCTTCTCAAAAATTTCGCCGTAAGCCTCCGCGACACGCCCCAAACCGAGTTTTATGCCGCCGCGCTTTGAATAAAGCTGTTGAAGGAACCCCTTTTTTTCAATCGGTTCCGACTGTTTGGAAATCATATTTTCAGCTGTCATTTCAATCAATTGCAAGTTTCATGGAATTATTTTCGGGAGATTCCGCCTTTTCCGGCGATTCCAATCTGGCTTTGTTGACTCTGTGAACGCCGAATTTGAACATTACGCTTTGAAGCCTGCTGACATACTCATCCTTAATTCTCGCATACTTATCGAAACCTTCCGCGATTTTTGAAAGATTTTTCGGATGAGTTCTGCGATACCAGCGGAATTTGCTGTATGCCCTGTTTCTGTTCAAATTGAGCATGTAAGCCTCTATCGATTCAAAAATCGAATCAAAAATTTTGATGTGACGCTTGTTTCCGGTCCAGTTTTTCGGTTTTATTCCCTTTTCAGGATCGGTGGAAACATGTCCGAAAAGATTGTTTCCCTCAAAAACGAAGCGGCTCGTCCCCCACCCCGATTCCAGAGCGGCCTGACCGACTGCGATTGCCGGAGGAACCGGTCTTATCTTGTGGTCCAGAAAATAGCGTATCTTCTCTTTTTCCTCCTCGGGAATTGCGGAAATATCCTGAGATTCATCCAGTATGTTGTATTTCTGAGCGATTTCCTTAATAATCTTAACGTCTTCCTTATTCCACTCCTTTTTTGAAGCATGAGACATGACAAAATCGTGTTCCGCCGTAATCTTTTCATTTTCCAGCAAAACCACCGGCAGAACAATCCTGACAAAGAATTTCCGCCTTTCAAAACCTTCCAGTTTTTTAATTTCTTCCGGAATTTTTCTGGCGAAAACACGCGGCAGGACCTCGGTTGAAAGCTCGTAAGCCTTCATGTCGTAAGCAGATTTAATCTCTTCGTAGGAATTTATAAAAGTATCCGCATGAAGAAAGGAAAAAGAAAAAATAATTAAAAACAAAAAATATTTCATAATGTTCTATGGCGAGCGAGACGGGATTCGAACCCACGACCTTTGGCTCCGGAGGCCAACGCTCTATCCAGCTGAGCTACCCGCCCGCGCCTTCCTTTAAGATCTTCTTGAATCGACTTTTTTGTCTTTCGATCTTGCAATCTGCTTTACTAATTTATCAACGCAGAGATCTATCGAAGTTTGGAATTCTTTGTCGTCGGAATCACTTGCCAGGAACTCTTCACCGTTGTGATTCAGCTTGATTTCGGTAATTTTGCCGTTCTTGTCTTTCTGAAAAACGACTTCGACTACCGTGTTTGCTGAAACGAATTTGTCAATTTTGGAAAGTTTTTTGGTCACATAATCTTTAAGACCGTCACTGTTTTCCTCAAAACCTCTGAAAACGAAATTGATGTTCATATTCTCCTCCTAAAAAAAACAAACAGAAGAGATTAGCACATTGCTGATTTATGTCAATTTATTGATTGGAAAGGATTTAGATTTAGTACGGACATTTAGGATTGTCGCCTGAACTGCATGTCCAGCCAGCCTGAGAAGGCATCTGTTCTTTGCATCCATCCGAATCCCATGCGGTTGCCCCTCCGTTCTGTTCAGAGCAGCTTTCGATAATGTCTCTGTACGATCTCGCCTCACCTTCGCCTATTTCAGAGCCTAAATCCTCACATGTTTCCATGCATTTTTTCTTTTCATCGGTATTTTCCGCATTGCTTGCAGGATAACCGCCGCACTCCTGTTCTATGCAGGCCTGAATTTCGGCGCAGCTGCAGAATTTGTGGCACATCATCGGGCTGAATTCAGTGCAGTTAGGACCGCAGAACGCGCTTCCCGTTCCGGCTTCATACATCGCTTCGCCGTTTTCATCCTTAATTTCGCCGCAATCGATAAAGTCGTTTTTCTCGCAGACTTCATCCATATCTTTATCGACATTTCCGTTTCCGCAGGTCAGGTGCGTCTTGCAGGCATCAGCCTGGAATTTGCAGACACCGCTCATGCACTCTTCATCAACGACACATTCATTTACGGTAAGACATTCCTTCATCGCATCATATTTTGCCTTCGCAGCCGGCCATGTTTTTGCAAGGCAGCCTGCCTCACACTCTGAACCGGTGCAATCCTGAATGCACTCGTAAACCTGATAGCAGGTGAGCGAATTGATATCGACGCAGGAATAAGTGTCCCAACCGTCACATGAAGAGTTGCAGATAGCTTCGTTTATCGGCTGCCACTCCTGATCGGCGTTATTCAGTTCCTGACACGGTTTTGTATCTTTGTTTTCGCAGACTTCACCTTCGTCAATAACTTTATTTCCGCATTTCATATTCGGATTGCAGTTATAAAACGCATCATAGCAGTTTTGGATCAAGCATTCGTTATCCGAGACCCCGCCGCATGCTGCAGCACAGGTTTCAAGAACCGAATAGGTCGACTTACCGTCTTCCGTTCCGGTATTTTTGCAGTTGTCTTCGCAAGCCGCATCTCCGCTGCAATCTCTTATACACATCATAATCTGAGCGCAGGTTTTTGTTCCGCCGTTGGAACAGTTTTCAGGACTCCAGCCGAGACAGTCTCTTCTGCAGGCAGCATCACCGCCGGCGAACGCACTGGAAAGTTCCTTACACGGCTTCGTGTCGCCCTGTTCGCAAGTTTCACCGCTGTCAATCTGACCGTTTCCGCATTTGTCGCTTGAATCTCTGGGAATACATTTACTCGTATCGTAAGAGGCACACGAATTGCATTTTGCAGTACCTTCCGGATAAAAATGTCCCGCTTCCCAGCACGCGACATCACCGTCGCAAACTTCACTACCTTCAATCTTTCCGTTGCCGCATCTTGGGCCGCCGGCAAATCCTCCTCCACCGCCAGAAGAATTGTCACCGCCGCATGAAACAGCCAGAAAAGCAATAAAAACAGACATTAAAACAACAATTTTTTTCATTTTTTCCACCTGTAAAAGAAATGAATAACGGAGGATTTTAAAAGAGATTGAAACTTAGTCAAGAATAAAATTTTACAACTAAAATACCTTAGCCCAGTCTGCAAGTTCCTCTTTCGTCCACTCTCCGTTGAGAACTTTGCCTTCCTTGACGATCGTGGTTTCAGAAAGCGAAGGAATCAGCGATTTAACGCTGCCGTCGAGCTTCATCGTGCCGCCGCTCGTTGCAAAAACGACGATTGTTTTGCCTGAAAAATCGTGCTTTTCAAGAAAAGAGTTGACGATCGAAGGAGCTGCCCATCCCCAGATCGGAAAGCCGAGAAAAATCTTGTCATAGCCCGAAAGATCAAGTGCCTTGTCGACGATTTCAGGGCGTTTGTCTTTTCTCGTCGCGACTTCGCGGAAACTGCGTGAAAGCGGGTTCATCCACAGAAGATCGGCCTTCGTGTACTTTTTCACGGGCTCGATCTCGAAAATGTCCGCCTGGATCGCTTCGGCAAGCTGAAGCGCTTTCAGTTTCGTGTGACCGCCAGCCGAAAAATAGATAACCAAATTTTTGCTCATGTTGTGCCTCCTTGTTTCCCTTTTTATTTTATTATTTCCCAATGACCGTTTTTATTGGAGCCGATGCGGCGGATTATTCCATCGTTTTGCAGTTTCGCGAGCGCTCTTGTTACTGTCGCTCGTGATTTTCCGATTTCAGCTGCAATCATTTCTTTTGAAAGATAAGGATTTTTGCGAACAACATCCAGAACTAATTTTATCGGCTCATTTGTCGGCTCATTTATCGGCTCATCGTTCTGATTTTTAATAATTTTATCTATTTCTTTCGAGATTATTTCCAGCATAAAATCAATAAAAGATGTGCTGTCTGCATCTTTGTCGCTCGAAGTCAGCGCGGCATAATATTCAGCCTGATGCTCTTTCACGAGCGTTTCGACGGGAATCCATGCAAAAACAGGTTTCCACTCTTTCAAAATCACCGTCTGCCAGAATCTGCCCATTCTGCCGTTTCCGTCAGGAAAGGGATGAATAAACTCGAATTCATAATGGAAAACACAACTTTTTATAAGCGGATGTTCGCTGCTGTTTTTGAGCCACGAAAAAAGATCTGCCATCAGAAACGGCACGTTAGCAGCCGGCGGAGCGACATGAACAACTTCGTTTCCGTCAAAAATCCCGACACCTTCGCTTCGGTATTTTCCGTTTCTGTCGACCAGATCAGCCATCATCAGTTTGTGAGCCCGAAGCAAATCATTTTCTTCATACGGATTCAGTTCAAGAAGCAGATTGTATGCCTGAACCGCATTTTTGACTTCCTGAATTTCGTTCGGCGCACCAAGAACGCGCTTGCCCTCGATGATTGCAGTCATCTGCTCGATTGAAAGAGTATTCTGCTCGATTGCAAGCGAAGAATGGATTGTCTGAATGCGGTTTTTCTTGCGCAGTTCGACATGAAAAGGATTATCGGAAAGTGCAGTTATGATTCCGATTTTTTCCGAAATCTCCGAAATAAGATTTATCGCTTTCGCCGTGATTTCAAACGGTGGTCTGTAGCTCATTTTGGCTCCTTATCGGTCGTGTTTATTCCAACTGTTTTCTGTAGACCGCGTCTAATGTCTGCCCGTCTTTGTCTTTCCAATCACTCCAGCCGTTGGATGGTCGTCCTAAAACAAACTCGGATGCCGTGCTTGGGCTGGAGAAGGTTTTGTCTGATTCCAATACCAGTTTGTCTCCATCGGGTGAGGTATACTCTTTGATCAGTTTTTCGCGTTTTTCCTTCCATGTAAACGACGGTACGGATGATTTTGCGACAATACTTTCTTTCAACACGGTAAAGCCGCCAGCATCATAAAAGCCTTTCGCCTCGCAGCCTCGTCCTTTTATGTAGAACAGATGCTTTTCTTTAGTTTTTACGACATCGAAAATATTGCATCCGATGAAAGATGTCAGGAACTTCACATCTTCAAAAAATCCGTCCATATCATCTTTTCTGTACTCGGGAAGATTGGGGGCTTTGGGAGTTTGCTTGTTTTCGTTCAGCACAAAAGTATTTGAAGTTTTTGCCTCTGCAATAGCTTTGTGTTCCAGGTACTGCACATCAGCCTTGGTCATAGCGGCATCTTTTGCGATGAAAATCAAAGCTTTTTGCCAAAAAGTTTTCTTGCTTTCGTGATCCTTTACACGCTCTCTGAAATTTTCTGTTTCGCCGATATAGGCTTTGGGTTTGGTTGCTTCATCCTCACCAAGCAGGATGTAAAATGCCGGAGTCCACAGCTCTTGCCGCTCATTCAAAATCGCCAGATTGGAACGAGGAATTATGTACATCTGGCAAATCTTGTTGCTGATGAAAACATACTGAGTTCCTTTCGGATCTCCGTCAATCAGATATGTTGTTATTGTCTTACCCATGATATTTAACTTCTCCCCCAATAAAGCCTGAAATTATATTGGTATTTGTGAGGAAATCAACCTGATTACGACCTCTTTTGAAGTTTAAATTCAGGTGCTGTTGTGCGGCGTGCGGCAATATTCCTACTCGAAAAACTTGTTGATTTTGTGAGTTTTTCGAGTAGGATATCGCCGGAGGTGGACAAAATGCTCATAGAACGACCGAAATATTTAGAAAAACTAATTAAATACAAAGACAAAGATTTGATAAAAGTTATCACCGGGGTCAGGCGTTGCGGAAAATCGGTTCTGCTTTTTGATATATATTCAGATTA
>JAGCXM010000018.1 GCA_017961325.1 bacterium
AGGTCAGCCTTGAGCATAGCGTGAAGTTTAGCAGCTTCGTTCGGGAAGAGTTTGGTGAGCGATTTGAAGCGGACTTCTCTGTCAAGGAGTTCCTGCGGATCGCGGGTCGGCTCTTTGCTGTCAAGCTGGAACGGATTCTTTCCTTCCTTTCTGAGGTCGGGGTTGAATCTGTAAAGCGGCCAGTAGCCAGCTTCGACCGCGAGTTTCTCTTCGTTCTGGCTGTGCGACATGTCGATACCGTGGTTGATGCACGGAGCGTAAGCGATGATGAGTGACGGTCCGTTGTATTTCTCAGCTTCGGTCATAGCTTTGACGAGCTGGTCGTGGTTTGCGCGACAAAAGCAACGCTTGCAACATCAAAAGAATTTTGGAATTATCGGTATTAAAAGGTGCATAATAAACCACACTAATAAGATGATAACTGCAAAAACTATTGTTTTCAGAATTATACAACAGAATTTGTTCTTAAAAATTGAATCTTTTTCGTCATAAGCAACACGAGTTGTAACGCCGAAAAGTTCAAAAAAGACATTGAAACAACGATTAGTGCTGTAGTCTTTCAAAATTTTTGATGAAAATATTCTTAAAATAATGCTTAAGATGTAGTATGCTGAAATTATTGTTAAAATACATGTGATTGTAGAGAGTGCGCCGTTTTTTTGCAAAAATTTGAGAAATTCTCTGATAAAATTTACGGTTTTCGCCGCAATTTGGTTTCCAAGCACAGATTTACAGATTTGATCACATGAATCACAGCAACAGAAGGAGACCATATCGTTTAAAGTGATTTTATGGATTTTGTTTTCACTAAAAAGAAAAATTTGAAACGCACATAGGAATATCGTGAACAAAACAAATCCGAATTTCCATTTGTTGCTGACTTCTGTTTTTGAGCGTTCCCAGTCGTGTTTGAGGAGGAGAGCGATTCTGCCTTGAAATTCTTCAATATCATTGCTGTCTGGTGCAGAAATTGGATTTGGTAAAAATTTTCTTAAAATATTCAATATTGCATTATCTTCCTCGTCAAACGGATTGAGTCTGCTTTCAAAGAAGGCAATATGCTTTTGGAGTTCAACATAATCCGGGTTGCAGAAGCATTCGCGAAATGCCAAGTTCAGAGTTTTTGCGGCTTCTAATTTTCTAAGCAAAGTTACAGTTGTTTCGGTTTCTTTCCTTATTCCATTCCGCCATTTTCTTCTTTCGTCAGTGATGAATTTGAGGGAATTCTTTTTATCGTCTGAGCTTTTCGTGAACCATGCCGTTACGAGAGCAGCTGCTATACCTGTAAAAATTTCAGGCAAAAGACTCATTATTTTTTCTCCTTAAAAAATCCTATGCCCGCAGAAACGGGCAAAGGAAAGGTTGATAAAATCACTCCGAGCGGACGCAGCGGACATAGAGAGGATAGTTTATGTTTTCGCTTTCGATATCTCCGGATGCAAATTTTACAACCCAGACGAAATTATAATCATCCATAGATGAAGACCACAAAGCGTTGGTATCACCTAGTTCGCTGTATTTTCCGCTTTCATCCGGATCATAATCACATGAGCAAGCTTCACTGTCCCAGCATTCGTCGAATGAAAGACAAGTGTCAGTAACATTGCAACTGCCGCCGCTTTTTGTGCCATGGCAGTTTTTGATGAGTGTTCTGAGTTCGCTGATTGTCGGCAGGCGCCAGTCTCTGAATCCTTCTTCCGACAAACTGTCGCAATAGGCTGCAGCGGCTAGACCTGTCATACATGTCGGTGATCTTCTTGACCAGAGCATATTTCTTGCCGGATCATGATAAGATTTGTCACATTTTTCTCCAATCCAAGAATAGCCTGAATTACATTTAAACCGGCATTCTGTTGTGCTTGGTTCTTCGTTGTGTCTGCTTTTGTTTGTCGGTAGCCAACTGTATCCGTTCCATGTTTGCGTTATTTGTGAAACCGTGTTCCAGTTTGCGTTTCGAGGCAAGTCCGTGCAGTCGGCTGTTCTTGTCTGTGCAGTTTCGCATTTTCCGTTGTTCCATGAATAGCCGCTTGTGCATTTTGAACGGACGCAGCGGACGTGATAATTTTCATGAAATTCTATAAGTTCAGTCTGCATGTGGTCTTCTAGAAACATTACAGCCCACATAGCCGTTGTATAGTTGATATCGGAGCCTTTATCGTTTGTCCAAAGCCAGACATCGCCTGTTTTGATGTAATAAATCTCTTTGTTTTCTCTATATTCAAAAAGACAATAAATGTCATTCTCCAGACAAGGATTGCCCGTGTAGTTTTTAACTACTGTTTCGAGTTCCTCGGCTGACGGTAAATGCCAGTCGTCATGCCCGCGCTCCCTTAAATTTGTGCAATAATCCTGTGCCTCATACCAGTTCATTTCGTAGGAAGAGAGCGACGACCAGCTGATGCTGTTTTCAAGATCGATCTCGGCTATTTCATCGTGTCCGCATGACGCCAAAATCACGGAAAAGAGACAAATCGTGATAAGTAAACAGATATTTTTCATTTTTCGCCTCCTACCAGTTAAATGTCAGATAAAACGAGTTCTCAAGCGGGTTCGCTCCGAAGGAAAGTTTTGTTTTTTTCGCTTCCTTTTCTTCCTCGAACTCAATGCTGTAAAACACTATCCCGGTTGTTATCAAAGCCGCACCGAGAGCAACTCCGGCAGCACCGAGAGCCAAGAACATCATTCTGTCGTCATCGGCGTTTTTTGCCTTTTTCCTGTATTTTTCGGCATCTTCCTGGAAAGTGGCGTTGTGGCAGGCATCAGTGTATTTGTCGTGCCACTTTTTTGAATCGCTCATTTCATAGAACGAAAATCCGCCGAGCCCGGCAAGAACGACTCCGGAAACAACAAGCGTAGTTGTCGCGATTATCATTCTTTTACGCTTAGTAAACTGCGCATTTTCCAGCTTTTCGGCCGTTTCTTCTTCCTGCCTTCGGGTTTCGAACTCCTTTTTTGTCTCTTCGCTCTGCTGACCGCTGATTTCGTCAAGCGTCCTCGGCGCGGCTGTCAGAGTGAAGCTGCCGAAGCAGAGAGTCACGGCGAGTAATATTGCACAAAAATTCAATGATTTCATTTCGTTACCATCCAAAAGCTATTCATCTGATTTCTCTTCTTTCGGAGCCGGTGCCGGATTCTGTCTGACAGCTTCCTTGAAAATTTTCGGAGCAGCTTCGGGTTTTCCGCCTTTTTCTTCCGGGATTCTCAGGCAGCCCTGACAGTTTCCCGTCTCGCAGGAAAGCTGGCAGTATCTGAAAGCATCGCTTCTTTCGACAGAAACTTCGTCGTAAATGACAAGCTTAAGGGCGATTCCCTTGACCCACGCCGTTTTTTTACCGTCTTTGTTCTCCTCTTTAAGCATAGTGATGATCATTCCGTCTGCGTTTGAGTTTTGAATCGCATTGAATGCGGCAAGTTTTGCGAGAGGGGAAAGCTTTTCGATTTCAACCGCAGAATTTTTTGAAAAAAGGTTGAGTTTCATTCCGCTTGCAGCTTCCAAACTTACCGCCTCTTTTGTTTTGTTGTCGGCCTTTCCCTCGATAAAACCCTGAACCTGAAACCCGATTTCGATCGGGCGCGACCAGACATGCATCGCCTCGGGAGCGAGTTTTGCCTCTTTTGAAACACTCATCGTAGAAATCTGCGAAGCGCAGGAGCAGAGCATTGCGAAAACAACCGCAGCAAGTGTAAATCCGAAAAATCTTTTCATCTTTTCCTCCAATAAAAAAAATTAGTAAAAAATATAAAACGGGAGACAAAAACCTTTTGAAAACTCAAAACTATCGGAATTTTTTGAACTTTCTCTGAAAAATTTTCCTAAAAAACTTGACTTTAATGCAAAATTAGATATAATTAAAATCGGATTCTTGATTCTTGATTCTTTATTCTTGATTCTTGATTCACAAAATTTGTATTTTCTATTAACAAGGCTCATCCTCTCAAAAAATCAAACGCGACATATAATAAGGAAAGGTGAGAGAAAGGCAAGAAATTTTAAAACAGCACACGCCCTCGTCGCTTCGCGCCACTCCCGCTAACTTAGCGGGAGAATAGAATCAATTCAAAGGTGAACGGTGCTTCGACAGGCTCAGCAACCGAGATCGGTTTTGCCACTTGTTTTCAAGCGTTTTTGTGCTATAATCCGCAGGTTTTTTGAGACGGAGGAGATTTTTAGCATGATGCGAAAAGAATTTTGTGAAAAAGACGGAATATTGATTACTTATACAGAAAACGATGTCTGTTTTGAGGAATGCAGCACTGCAAGGGCTGTGTTGCTGAGAAATGACGGAACGGTGATTCACTCCAACTTTGATTCCGAAAGAGATGCTTTTTTTAAGGAATATCTCAAAAAAATTTATCCTGCAATAACGACATTCCGTTCTCTTGATTCTTTGGAGAGTGCATAATGCCTGAGTTTCTTCGTGCAGCAGGATTCAAGATCTATTTCTGGTCAAATGAGAAAAACGAGCCGATTCATTTTCACATAACACAAGGAAATCCAACGGAAAACGACACGAAAATCTGGGTGCTTTCCAGCGGTTCATTCCAGTTGGCTCACAATAAAGGTCGTGTTTCCGAAAAAGATTTGTCCCGTATTTTTTCTGCTATGCAGATTTATTATTTTGAATTCGTAAATTTCTGGAAAGATTTCCACGGCGGAGAAGTCCGCTTCAAAGACAAGGAAAACTAATTTCTTTTAACCGAACTTACAACTACAAAGCTTGCTTCGACAGGCTCAGCAACCGATGACACACGCCTTCGTCGCTTTGCGCCACCGGATCAACTTGCCACTGGCAACTTGATTCTAACTTAGAAGGAGAAATAAAAAAAACGGGGGCCTGAGCCCCCGCTTAAACCAATAAAGGTGAGGTCTAACGACTAAAGAATATCGTTGTCGTTGAGTTTTTTGAGTCTCTCGTAACGGTCTTTGAGGTCAGCCTTGAGCATAGCGTGAAGTTTCGCAGCTTCGTTCGGGAAGAGTTTGGTGAGCGATTTGAAGCGTACTTCTCTGTCAAGGAGTTCCTGCGGATCGCGGGTCGGCTCTTTGCTGTCAAGCTGGAACGGATTCTTTCCTTCCTTTCTGAGTTCCGGATTGAATCTGTAAAGAGGCCAGTAGCCGGCTTCGACCGCAAGTTTCTCTTCGTTCTGGCTGTGCGACATGTCGATACCGTGGTTGATGCACGGAGCGTAAGCGATGATGAGTGAAGGTCCGTTGTATTTCTCAGCTTCGGTCATAGCCTTTACAAGCTGGTCGTGGTTTGCGCCCATTGCGACGCTTGCAACGTAGATGTAACCGTAAGTCATCGAAATCATTCCGAGATCTTTCTTTCTTACTTTCTTTCCGCTTGTCGCGAATTTCGCTGTCTGGCCGAACTGGGATGCCTTTGAAGCCTGACCGCCCGTATTGGAGTAAACTTCTGTATCGAGAACGAGGATATTGACGTTTTCGCCGCTTGCGAGAACGTGGTCAAGACCGCCGTAACCGATATCGTAAGCCCATCCGTCGCCGCCGAGGATCCAGATCGATTTCTTGACGATGTAGTCGCTGAGATCGTAGATCCTGTCGAGCGTTTCGCAGCACGGATCGCCGTTTGCGAGGACGTTCATGATCTTCGGGTAGAGCTCTTTCGTCTTTTCTGCGTCTTCCTTGTTGTCGATCCATTCCTGGAAGAGTTTTTTAGCTTCTTCGCAGAGTGTGTCGCCGCATTCGCAGGTCGGTTTTTCGATAGCTTTCTTCATGAGAGCTTCGAGAGTATTTCTTTTCTGTTTTACAGCGAGAGCGATACCGAAGCCGTGCTCTGCGTTGTCTTCAAAAAGGCTGTTTGCCCATGCCGGACCCATGCCGTTTTTGTTCTTGCAGTAAGGAATCGTCGGAGCGGTTCCGCCGTAGATCGAGGAGCAGCCCGTTGCGTTGGAAACTATCATTCTGTCGCCGAAAAGCTGAGTGATGAGTTTGACATACGGAGTTTCGCCGCAGCCTTCGCATGCACCGCTGAACTCAAAGAGCGGCTGCTGGAGCTGGCTGCCTTTAACCGTGTTCTTCGGAAGGAGGTCGTCCTTTACCGGAACATTGATCGAGAAGTCGTTGTTTGCAGCTTCTTCGTCAACGATTTCGCCGAAGTGAACCATTTCGAGTGCTTTGTTCTTCGCGATGCAGACATCAGCGCAGTTTCCGCAGCCGAGGCAGTCCATCGGGTAAACCTGCATTCTGAATTTGAGACCTTCGAGACCTTTGCCGATAGCTTTTACGGTCTTGAAAGTTTCAGGAGCGTCAGCCATTTCTTCTTCGGTAAGAAGGACAGGTCTGATAGCAGCGTGCGGGCAGACGAACGAGCATTTGTTGCACTGGATGCAGTTTTCGGGGATCCATTTCGGAAGTTTGATCGCGACGCCGCGTTTTTCGAATTTCGTGGTTCCGGTCGGGAACGAGCCGTCGGGACCCGGAAGTTCGCCATGAACGTCGTTAGCGAATCTGCTGACAGGAAGGTCGTCGCCGTTCTGACGTGCGATCGGGTTGATGATCTCTTCGACCATATACTGCTCAAGGTCACTCGAGTATGCTTCGTGAACTTTGTGGATGTCGATCTCTACTTCCTTGGAGTTGAGCCAAGCTTCCTTATCGTATTTGAGTTCCTTGATTTCGGTGCCGGCAGCGTCAACAGCAGCGTTGTTCATGTCAACGATGTTCTGACCTTTCTTGCCGTAGGATTTCTGGTTGGCGTTTTTAAGGCTTGCAACTGCCTGGTCGAAAGGAATAACTTCGGAAAGTTTGAAGAATGCGGTGAGCATTATCATGTTGATTCTCTTTCCGAGGCCGAGTCCTTCGGCGATCTTGACAGCATCGATTATGAAAACTCTGCCGTTCTTCTTTGCGATGTCCTTCTTGAGGGCAGCCGGAAGGTTCTCTTCAGTCTCTTTTTCGTTCCAGTTGGTGTTGAGAACGAAGATACCGCCGTCTTTAAGGTTCTTGCTGAGGTCGTACATATTTACATAAGCCTGATTGTGGCAAGCGATGTAGTCTGCAGTCGTGATGAGATACGGAGATTTGATCTTCTCGTGGCCGAATCTGAGGTGGCTGACTGTGAGACCGCCCGATTTTTTCGAGTCGTAAGAGAAGTAGCCCTGTGCGTACTGTTTGGTTTCGTCGCCGATGATCTTGATTGCGTTCTTGGAAGCGCCGACCGTACCGTCAGAACCGAGACCGTAAAGCATGCACTGAACGGTTCCCTTCGGAACTGTGTCGAGGATCCCGTATTTGAGCGATCTGTAGGTGACATCGTCTTCGATACCGACTGTGAAGTGGTTCTTCGGCTCTCTCGATTTGAGGTTGTCGAAAACAGCCTTGACCATGCCGGGCGTGAATTCTTTCGAGGAAAGACCGTAGATACCGCCGACAACTTTGATCGATTCGTTTCTGTTGTAGAGAACAGTGGAAACGTCTTTGAAAAGCGGTTCGCCTTCGCTGCCCGGCTCTTTTGTTCTGTCGAGAACGGCGATAGCTTTAACAGATGCGGGGATCGCTCTCATAAGGTGTTCCGCGCTGAACGGTCTGAAAAGACGTACTTTTACGAGACCGACTTTTTCGCCCTGTTTGAGCAGGTAGTCGATGGTCTCTTCGATCGTGTCGCATGCGCTGCCCATAGCGATGATGACTCTCTCAGCTTCAGGATCGCCGTAGTAGTCGAAAAGGTGGTAGCTTCTGCCGGTGAGCTTCGAAACTGCGTCAAAAGCTTCCTGAACGATCATCGGAGCCTGATCGTAGTAGGTGTTGCAGGCTTCTCTTGCCTGGAAGAAGATGTCGGGGTTCTGAGCCGAGCCCTTGAGAACAGGTCTTTCGGGGCGGAGAGCTCTTTCTTTGAAGTCAGCGATAGCGTCGTAAGGAACTATCGTTTTGATATCTTCGTCGTCGAGTATCTCGATTTTTGAGATTTCGTGGCTTGTTCTGAAGCCGTCGAAGAAGTGGATGAAAGGAAGTCTTGCCTTAAGCGCCGAAACGTGTGTTGCAAGCGCGAGGTCGTAAGCTTCCTGGACCGATGTGCTGGAGATCATGCAGACGCCTGTCTGACGGCATGCCATAACGTCGGTGTGGTCGCCGAAAATCGAAAGCGCGTGGCTTGCGATCGCTCTTGCGGTGACGTGGAAAACGCCCGGAAGAAGCTCGCCGGCGATTTTGTAAAGGTTGGGGATCATAAGAAGAAGACCCTGGGAAGCGGTGTAAGTCGTGGTGAGAGCACCGCCGCTGAGGGATCCGTGGACAGCACCGCTTGCGCCGCCTTCGGACTGAAGTTCAGCTACGATAAGGTCGTTTCCGAAAATGTTCTTTTTGCCGTTTGCGCTCCATTCGTCGGTAACTTCGGCCATCGGCGAACTCGGAGTGATAGGATAGATCGCCGCAACTTCAGTCATCGGGAAACTTGCGTAAGCGACCGCCGTGTTTCCGTCAACACATTTCATAGTTTTTTTTGCCATAAAATCCTCCGTATCTAAGGTTAGTCAATATAAGTTTTCCCGTTGAACGCTTCGAGAACCGTTCTCCTGTCGAGAACGTCAGGTGCCGCCCCTGCAGGAAGCCCTCTCGCTATGCGGGATATTCTGACATCACAGTTTTCAAGGGAGTCTTTGATGTAAAGCGCCGTCGCGTCTCCTTCGATCGAGAAGGGGAGTGCTAGAAGAACTTCCTTTCCCGGATTTGATTCGACTCTCTGTCTGAGCTCTTTGATCTTCAGATCTTCGGGAAGGATGTTCTCAAGCGGCGCGATAAGACCGCCCAGAATGTGGAATGAACCTCTGAAACAGCCGTTGCGCTCGATCGCCGACATGTCGCCGTAGGTCGCTACGACGCAGATGATGTCGCTGTCTGACGAACAGTTCGCGCAATCCGCGCCCGCAGCCTTGAAAGCTCCGCAGGTATCACATATCTCGACGTTTTCAGAAAGTTCGATTATTTTTTTGAGGGTGTTTTTCATTTTCGGATCGCAGAGAATGGAATAGGAGAGCTTTTGTGCCGCTTTCAGGGAAATTCCCGGAAGCTTTTTGAACTCTTCGACCAGCGTCCTCATCGATTGGGCTGCCGGAGAGACGAAAGATTTCTCCATTCCTTCCATTACGACCTCAGAAAAGACCCGGGAAACCGTTTATCTTGTTGCCGACGAGCTTCGAAAGCCTGCTTTCCTTCTCTTTTCTGACCGTTTCAATGCTCTGGTTTACGGCCGCGATGAAAAGATCTGTGAGCATTTCGGAATCTTCGCCCGTGAGAAGATCCTTCGAAAATTCGATGTTCGTGATCTTCATGTCGCCCGTCATCGTGACTTTGACCGCGCCGCCGCCCGCTTCTGTATTGAAAGTTTCTGTTTTGAATTCGGCTTCTAAAGCCGCCATTCTTTTCTGCATTTTCTGAGCCTGCTGCATAAGACTCTGAATATTCATCTTAACCTCCGAAATTAACAAAAAAACGCTACAACATAATAATTAAGAGATAAAAGGCAAGATTTTTATTCCCGCGTTTCGTAGAATTTTACGGCCGCTTCGTGCATTTCATAAATGGTTTCCTCTTTTCCCGAACAAATCAGAAGTTTGTCAGTTCCGCTTGCGAAAAACAGTTCGGTTTTTTCTTTCGCGGAAAATACGTCGAGCGCGTGCATTTCGATGTCGTCAGTCATCGAGATGCCGGTGAAACCGATGTCTCTGCGCAGAATCCTGTCCCATTCAGGCGAAAGCGAAGCGGGCAGAGGACTGATTTCGGGCAGAAGAAGATGCGCCTTCATCACGAATCCGGCGGCATTGGCAAGGCTGGAGTAGGGGACGAGGTCTTCCTTTGAAAGTTCGGAAAACGGTTTCGTTATCAGCGGAAGTTCCGAATGGGAGTCGACGACCGTAGTTCCGTGTCCCGGGAAGTGCTTGATTACGGGAAAAACGCCGTTTTCGGCCATTTTCTGGATGTATATTCTTGCAAATTCGGTAACGGTTCCGGGATCTTCGCCGAATGATCTGTCGCCGACGATGGAGTTGTCATCGCCGCTTCGAAGGTCGATGTTCGGTGCCATATTCATGTTTATCCCGATTTCATTCAGCTTTTTCGCCAAAATCCCTATTTTTTCAGCGGCGGTTTCCTTTCCTGAAGCAGCTAGTTCCTTCATCGACGGAAGCGAATATTCCCCTTTCGGCAGACGTCTCACTCTGCCGCCCTCCTCGTCTATCGAATGGAACTCTATCGAATCGAAACATTTTGTAGATTTGATGAGGCTTTGAAGCGATTCGCAGCTTTCCACGTTTCTTTTGAAGTATATTATTCCGCACGGCGATACTTCGCGCAGCATCGAAATTTCGTTTTTTGAAAGCGATGTGCCTGAAAGCGAGATGATGAGGCGGCTTCCCGCAAGCTTTTTCAGTCTTTCGAGTTTCGGCTGGATCATTTTCAACTCCTAAAACAGATTCTCCGCAGAAATATAGCCTAAAAGGTTTTATTTTTACATTTTTTCAGCTTGGAAAAGCAAAAATTTGTTATTTTTCGGTTTGCGACTAAAATTAAATGTTTATTGTTTTGAGAGGAGACGCAAAATGAGAAGAATTTCTTTGTTTCTTTTAATGATTTTCGGACTTTTTATAATTTTTGCACAGGAAAACGCCTCTGAAACCGATCAGAAACCGGCCGAAACGTCTCAGGAAGTGCAGCCGGCCGGAGCCGCTCCGGAGGCTTCTAAAGAAGAACCTCAGAATGCAGAAACGTTACCTGAAACGTCTCAGTCTTCTGAAACTTCTCAGGAATCCCAGCCGGCGGCAACCGTTCAGGAAGCGGAAGCAAAAGAAGAATCCAAAGAGGAATCCAAAGAAGAAGATCAGCCCGAAGATGCTAAAAAGGGAGAAACAACCAAAGCGGCCAAAAATGAAACGGAAGATGAATATGAATCTGAGTTCGAGCGGGATGAGGATTTCTACATTCCGGTTGAGGAAGATGAAGTTACGAAGACTGGGCGCAGGTCCGATACAGAATACTACAGACCTTATTTGGGTGTCGGAGTTTCGCTTGTCGTTATTGGTTCCATTTCTGTCTTAGCCGTTATGCCGGCGATGGGAGCTATGGCTGTTGCCGATTCCGACATATGTGCCAATAATGAGGAAAAGCAATATGCTTTCTGCGCAGTTTTACGTACCGGGCACCATACGGCTTGGACTACCGGAGCTGTTCTCTCAGGTGTTGTCGGAGCAGGCATGGTAGTCACCGGATCCTGGCTTGTATCTGTTCAAAAACCTAGGAAAAACCAGAATGTTACGTTAAACAGCTTTACGATTGTTCCGAGGAAACAGGGAATGTTTGCATCGATAGGCTTTAAATTCTAAATCTCAATCATATTTTTGTCATAATTAAGGAGTCGAAAATGACAGTAAGTTACAAAGAATTGGGACTTGTAAACACGAAAGAACTTTTTCAGAAGGCGGTCAGCGGCGGCTACGCGATTCCTGCCTACAACTTCAACAACATGGAGCAGCTTCAGGCAATCATCATGGCGTGCGTTGAGACAAAATCTCCTGTAATTCTGCAGGTTTCCAAAGGTGCGCGTGATTACGCCAACGCAACTCTGCTCAGAAATATGGCGCGCGGTGCAGTCGAATACGCAAAAGAACTCGGCTATCCGATTCCCGTCGTTCTCCACCTTGACCACGGCGGAGACTTCGAGATCTGCAGACAGTGCATCGACAACGGTTTCAGCTCGGTAATGATTGACGGATCACATCTTCCATACGAAGAAAACGTCGCTCTTACCAGAAAAGTCGTCGAATATGCTCATTCGCAGAAGGATTATGTTACGGTCGAAGGCGAACTCGGCGTTCTTGCCGGCATCGAAGACGAAGTTTCCGCTGAACACTCTTCATACACTCCGCCGGAAGAAGTCATAGATTTCGTCGGTAAAACGGGCGTTGACTCTCTTGCAATTTCGATCGGAACGAGCCACGGCGCGAACAAATTCAAACCCGAGCAGTGTACGAGAAACGAAGAGGGCATTCTTCTTCCGCCGCCTCTCAGATTCGACATTCTTGAAGAAGTCGAAAAGAAGCTTCCGGGTTTCCCGATTGTACTTCACGGTTCATCTTCAGTTCCGCAGGATTTGGTAAAGATAATCAATACTTACGGCGGAAAGCTCAAAGATGCGATCGGCATTCCGGAAGAGCAGCTCAGACGTGCTGCTGCAAGTGCGGTCTGCAAAATCAACATTGACAGTGACGGACGTCTTGCCATGACTGCGGCAGTCAGAAAGGTTCTTGCTGAAAAACCGGCTGAATTCGACCCGAGAAAGTATCTGGGACCGGCAAGAGAGGCACTCAAGGAACTCTACAAGCACAAAAACATAAACGTTCTGGGAAGCGCCGGAAAGGCATAGACATCCGGAACGGTCTGATTTGTTTTAGTGTTTTTAAAAGAACAAAATGCTTTATTTTGTTGGAGATTTGGCTTTGAAAAAACTCTTTTTGACGCTGTGTTCGCTTTTTTTGTCGGTTTCTCTGCTTTATGCCGGCAGTCCTCAGGCTGACAACAAACTGTTTTACGCCGTACAGTCGATGAATGTCAACAGAGCTCTCGACGCCATCAAGGCTGGAGCTGACGTCAACGGCGTGGATGAAGACGGCTGGCCGTTTTTCATAACCGCAGCGAACAGCGGAAATGTTGCGATGATCGATGTTTTTTTGCGGAAAAGGGTGAAAATCGATATTTCCGGACCTGACGGAAAAACCGCTCTAATGCATGCCCTCTCTTCAAAAAACAAGAAGGTCATAGCAATTCTGATCCGTTCCCGGGCTTCGCTTTCGGCCAAGGACAATTCGGGAAAATCTGTTCTGATGTATGCCGCCGAGGCCGGAAACGCCGAAGTCGTCAACAAAGCTTTGGCTGCGAGGGCGAATCCTCTGGAAGCTGACAACAAAGGCCTGAACTCGCTGAACTATGCAATGGCTGGCAAAAACAAGCAGATCATCCAGATGCTCGGAAAGTACGAGACCCAGCCGCATGATTTCATGGTTGCCGTTGAAACCGGAAATACGACAAAGGCGAGAAAGCTGCTTAAAAACGGTGTCGACCCGAATTTGAAAAACGAATCCGGAGAACCGCCGATTTTTGTTGCAATCAGAAACAATGACAGGGCGATGCTCAAACTTCTGCTTGAAAACAATGCCGATGTCAATTTCAAAAACAGCAAAGGCTACACGATTCTTATGTTCTGTCTCGCGTCAAATAAGATAAGTCTGGCGAAGGAGCTGCTTCAAAACGGTGCTTCGGGAAATTTCAACTTCAAATACGGCGGCGGAAAAACCGCGCTTATGATTGCGATAAAGTCCAAAGACAGGCGTTTCGTGAAATCGATTATGAAGTTCAAACAGGATTTCGACGCCGTTGACGATTCAGGCAAAACAGCTCTGATTTATGCGGTCGAGGCTGAAATGAGCGATGTCGTCCGCGAACTTCTTGGCAAAGGCGCAGACAGATCGATTGCCGGGAAAAACGGAAAGACGGCCCTCGATATCGCGACTGAAAAGGATTCAAGCTATCTTATGATGATTCTGAAAAAGTAACTTATGCTAAACATTGAAGAAATCAAGCAGATCATTCCTCACAGGGAGCCTTTTCTGCTTATTGACGGTGCGGAAATAATCGAACCTGAAAGATCGGTGAAAGGTTTTAAAAAACTGACAGGCGATGAAGATTTTTTCCGTGGACATTTTCCCGATGAACCGGTAATGCCGGGAGTTTTGATTATTGAATCTCTGGCGCAGCTCGGCGCGGTTCTTGGACTGAGTGTTGAAAAATACAAGGGAAAAAAAATGTACTTCACTTCGGTGAACAATGCTAAATTCAGAAGGAAAGTCGTTCCAGGCGACACTCTTGATCTTTTTATCGAATTCATTTCATTCCGCCATTCAATCGGTTGCTGCAGGGCTGCTGCTTCTGTCAAAGGAGTTGAAGTCTGCTCGGCCGAACTGGGTTTCGTTTTCGGTTAACAATCTGAATTTATTTATTTTTTTTGCAGTTTTTCTATCATCGCCCTGAAAGCGTCGGCTGGATTTACCGGAATTTCTACGGTTTTTTCGCCGTCAAGTCCCGCCTCTTTTACGAAAACCGATTTTTCGGTCTTTTTCGTGATGCCGCGGAACGATACCGTTTCCGGAATCGTGATTGTTAGAACCCTTTTGGCCCGTGTAAACGCGACATAGGCGAGTCTGCGTTCTTCATCGATATTGTATTCTTCAAGCGCGAGTCTGTTGGGAAAACCGCCCTGATAAAAACCCGGAATGAAAACCCTGTCGAATTCAAGCCCTTTCGCGCTGTGTGCCGTTATTATCGTAACTTTGCCGCTCGTGCTTTCCTCTTCACCGCTTCCTAAAAGCGAGACATTGTTCACGAAATTCGAGAAAAACGCTCTTGCCGTATGACAGTCAGGCAAAGATGAATCCGTTGCAACGGCATCAAAAAAAGCTGAAACATTATCAAGCCTTATTCTTGCAACTTCTTCGCTTTCCGCACTTTTTTTGATTTCATTTTCGATGCCTGTCGATTTAATCAGAAAAGCGGTGAACTCCATCGCTCCGGCCGTTTCGAATTTTTTTTCAAGTTCTCTGAACAGCATTGCAAAAGCGTTCAGGGCTGAAATCTGATTCTGTTCGAACAGTGTTTTGTAAATGTCGAAATCGTCAAGCAGGGCTCCGGGCGGCATTTTCAGCGATTCGGCAACATCGAAAAACTTTTCGACCGTCGCATTTCCGATTCCGCGCGTCGGATAGTTGATGATTCTTCTCAAATCGATCTCATCGTTCGGATTGAGCAGTATTTTTATGTAAGCCAGAATATCCTTGATTTCCTTGTTTTCAAAAAACCTGCTTCCGCCGACTACGACGAAAGGGATTCCGTATTGTGAAAACGCGACTTCAAAAAATTTCGTCTGAAAGTTCGCTCTGACGATTACGGCGATGTTTTCAAGTCTTTCACCTCCGCTGCGCAGAGCCGAAATTTCCTGCGCTACAAAATCGGCCTCATCTTTTTCATTCTGCTTCGTAACAACCCGCAATCCGTCTTTTTCATTGCCCTTTTTCGAAGCGAAGCACTTCTTTTCGCTCCGTTTCGCGTTGTGGGAGATCAACTTTCCTGCGGCATCGACTATTTCATAAACCGACCGGTAGTTCTCCTCAAGTTTTATAACCGCTACATTTTCGAAATCGTGTTCGAAATTGAGAATGTTTTCGACATTCGCACCGCGCCAGCTGTAAATGCTCTGGTCGTCGTCGCCTACGACGCATATGTTTTTGTGTACCGACGAAAGGAGTTTCACGAATTCAAACTGCGCGGAATTGGTGTCCTGATACTCGTCAACCATTATATATTTGTATTTTGAAGCGTATTTTCTGCGGATTTCGTCGTTGTTTTTCAAAAGTGAAACCGGAACGGCTATCAAATCGTCGAAATCGAACGCCGCCCGCGTCCTCATTGCCGCGCAATACGGTTCGAACAGTTTGTTTGCAACGGCATTGGTGAGGTTTGAAACCAAAAAAGCGGTTCTGGTTCTTAGTGTCGGATCGTTTTTCATCTTTGAAACCGCCGAAACGAGTGCCTGCGGTGAAAAACGCTCTGCTGAAATTTTTTCATCAGCCATCACTTTTTTCATGAGTTCGCTCTGCTCGTAAGGCGAATATATGGTGAAATTTGCTGGATAGCCCGTTTTTTCACACTCGGCTCTTAAAATTCTGAGTCCGAGGGCGTGGAACGTGCATATCGTCAGTTTTTCCGATTTTTCTTCTGAATTCAGCAGCCGCCGCAGCCTTTCGCGCATTTCGCGAGCCGCTTTGTTGGTAAAAGTTACGGCAAGAATGTTTTCAGGCGGAACATTCAAGTCGTCAACCAGATGGGCGATTCTGTGTGTTATGACGCGCGTTTTTCCCGAACCTGCTCCGGCAAAAACTAGAACCGCTCCTTCGGTCGTCTGAACCGCTTT
Source organism: bacterium (assembly GCA_017961325.1). GTDB lineage: Bacteria > UBP6 > UBA1177 > UBA1177 > UBA1177 > UBA1177. Next base: position 15,972 of record JAGCXM010000018.1, read on the forward strand.
TTTCTGCGGAGAACTGAGATTTCCGTCCACTTTATTCAAACTAAGCCCCAATTAACAATAATTAACTGAAAAACAGGCAAAATATGATTGTTTTTCCACATTTTTTCAACATTATTGAGATTTTTATTCAGTTATATGGTTTTTCCACAAAAAAAGCTTAGAGATAGAATGTAACATCGTTATTGTATTGAATAAAATTAATGCACACTTTTTTGTGCAAATCGATAAAAGCATTGATATTCCAACATATTTTTGATAAAAATAACGGCGTTCGCAACAAAATTGTGGAAAACTCGGAAAAAGGTGGAAAAAGGGGCTAAGAATCTGAAATTGCGGCATATTTATCCCGTTCGTCTGCTGAAGGAACGGATTATGACTTTTTTTGCACCGTTCTCCAGTCTCAAAATGGAAAAAACCAGAACCGAAAACTCCGGTTTTTCATTCGATTCCAAAAAGAGAGTCCGGTGACGGAGATTTTTTCCCTCAGTTGCGGAATAGCTGCCGGTAAGAATCAGATTAACCTCGCTTTTCTGGATATCCAGCAGGGCGTCATCAAGCTCTTCATTTGAAGAATCGGGATCGTTGTAAAGGTAATAAATCACAAAATCACTTTCTTTGTCAGGAACGGAAACGGGGGCTTTTTCCGACGGATCGGTTTCCGGTGCTTTCACATCGTTTGAGCGGTGTTCGGAAAAAGTTATCGCCGGGTCTTCGGCACGTTTTTCAGGAACGACGGCCGAAACGAAAAAAGAGACTTTGTCCATCCTTTTTTTTAACGGTTTCACAAATTCCAAAGCGCTTTTCTCTTCAGGGGTGTACAAAATCAATGTGTTGTTCTTATTGCACTTTTCAGCATTGTCCGACTCTTTGAAAACCAAATCGTCGAAGCTCAGACCGCTTTTGAAGGAGTTCAGGACAACGACGCAGCCGTCATCTTCCGAAAACGATGAAAACGAAAAAAAGAATATCGCCGAAGCAATAAAAACAACCGAAAAAAATGCAAGGATTAACTTTTTCACGACATTCAAACAAAAGTGGTCGGGATGACTGGGTTCGAACCAGCGACTTCTGCGTCCCGAACGCAGCACTCTACCAGGCTGAGCTACATCCCGACCCAAAAAACGTGTGCTTTATAGCAAGTTATTTTCAAATAGCAAATTTTTTCTGATTAAAGTCGGGAAGAGTTATTATGACTCACATCTGGCGGAAGTTTAAATGAGCAGGACAGAGCATCCCTCTTCCTCTTCGTCGTCTGACGAAGCTTCGTCTTGCTGCTCATCGTGCGGAGCATTGCCTTCGCCGTTTGATGAAGAAGCGTCAGTGTCGCTGTCGTCCTTTTCTGAAGAGGTGTCACTGTCGTCCGGAATCTCTTTGCTGCCTTCGCATGTCATGCTTTCCTTGGTGTAAAGCTTTGCCTTCACCGCAGCATCGTCAAGTTTCTCGCACGAAGAGGCGAAAATCGATCTGACCGGCAGTCCCTGATTGGTTTTGTAGGCTGATTCAGCTCCGGTTTTGATATCCCAGATAAGTGCCGTATTTGTAAAGGAAGCGTTTTTCGGCGAATTTTCGGGCTGTTTTACAAGAAAGCGCAGCAAAATCCTTTCACAGTTCGATTCGTCCTGACAGATTTCCATTTTGTCGGCGAGCATTATGCCTGATTCAAGAGGAAAACCGCCGTTGTCCGGATAATCCTCGAAACATTTTCCCGTACCGGTGTAGTCGATCTGGAAAGTTCCGGGAATGTAGGTCTGAAGATCTCTCAAAGTGTCGCTCACCGTGACAAATTCCGCCGGCTCGAACCCGTGGTTTTCAACAACGATCTGATAACCGAAAGCTGTGTCCGGACAGACTTTGCCGTCTTCGCCGGTCGTTGTAAGAAGGAATTTTTCGTTTTTTTCGGGAATGTCGAATGCCGGAAGACGCGTGTCGACCGACAGAATCACATAATTCGTAAGAACGATGTCAGCCCCTGTTTTGATGCGGAAATCCATTGAATTCGTACCGTATTGGACGTGCGGATTTATCAGACCGTCCTCAATGGTTTCGTCGTATTGCAGGAAAAATGTGTCAATGTCGAACGAAAGCTCTTCGCGGCACTCAGACTGTTCGCCTTTGTGATTGACTGTCCTGAATTTGCTGTTGAAAGGCTGGTTCAGCGGATTGCACGAACCGTCGACATCGCCCAAAACAAGAGCCTGATTTGCAAGCGATCCCTGAACTTCCAGAGATTCCGGAGCCGACTTTACGTCATCGCCGTCGGCTGTCACGAACGAAACCTTAACTGCGGCTTTCTCGGGAAGTTCGAAATTGGCGATGTTTATCGTCGTAGGTTTCAGCATTGTGTTCGAACTCCATGTCAGCCCGTTATAAAGATAGAGCCTTTTTCTCGCAATCTGCGAAGAACCGTAGACAAGAATAAGCTGCCATCCGCCTATCATGCTTGCATTCACGCAGTAGTTGTGGTTTGTTCCGCTCTGCGCGCAGTCGTAAATGTCGTCAACGCCGCTCACTTTGTATTCGCCTGTAAGAGGTTTTATCTCGCCGTTTTCACTACTGTACTGAAATTTCTTAATAATATCAGTAATATCCACTCTGTAAACATAATAGTAGTAACCTTTTGAATAGTATGATTCGAATTCGAAACCCTGCAGAGAAGCTGAATTGCCCTGCAGAGATGCAATGACGGTGTGGTCCTCACCGTCGGGAGTCATCAGCGTTACCTCGTTGTCGGTGAACATCATTGAGTCGGCGTCGTTTACAGAAGCGAACCAGACAAGAAAAGCCTGTTCCACTACGGCGTCTTTCGGGATGTCGCTTTCAAGCAGGAAATCGCTTGCGCCTTCGACACCGATGGAAGTGTCGCCCTGCGGCTCGTAAGTCGAATAAGCCGCCGTGTTCACAAGAAGCGATTTTGAAAGAATAAAATAGTCGTAAGCGCCTTCATACTCGAAAGTCGGGATGTTGCTGATGGGAATCGCTCCGAGCGACAGAACGCCGAGAAAAGCGACCGACATCAAAATCAATGAAATTTTTTTCATTTTTCACCTGTTTTGCAAAACAAATTTTCAAAAAACATAAATTTTTACTGTTCTTTTCCGAACTCGAAAACACCCGGGAAAATATCGGATAAAATCAGATCCTGTTCTATAATTTTTGTTTCGCCGTTTACCAGAATGACGCGCATTTCCGGATTGAAATCGGCAAGAACCTGCCTGCATATTCCGCACGGAAAAACTGCTTTTCCGTTAAGCGCCGATGCAATGACGATTGCTTCAAATTCTCTGTAGCCGGCAGTAACTGCTGAGAAAAGAGCCGTTCTTTCGGCGCAGTTGGTAGCTCCGAAAGAGGAATTTTCCACATTGACTCCGGTAAAAACCGAGCCGTCGGATGTTACGACCGCCGCTCCGACCGCGAAATTGGAGAAAGGCGCATAGGCGTTTTTGCGCACTTCGACGGCGGATGCAACCGCTTTTTCAAGAGTTTCCCTATTCATCCTTTTCCTCTAAAACCAGAGAAATGAATCTTTTCATGAATGCAGAGAAAAGTTTTTCGGCTTTTGCCGCATTTTCGCTTACTTCTTCGTGGCTGAGCGGGTTGAGCGAAAGTCCTGCAGCCTTGTTCGAAATGAAGCTGATGCCCGAAACTTCGATTCCCGCGTGTTTTGCAGCGATGACTTCGGGAACCGTGGACATTCCTACCGCATCTGCGCCGAGCGTTGCAAGCATTCTAACTTCAGCAGGCGTTTCGTAGGTCGGTCCGCTGAGCGCGATGTAAACTCCCTCTTTGAGCGAAATTCCGTGTTCCATCGCCGATTTCTGCATAAGTATAGCCATTTTTCGGCTGTATGCGCTCGACATGTCGGGGAAGCGCGGACCGAAATCATCCTTGTTTTTCCCGATGAGCGGGTTTGTTCCCATCAGGTTTATGTGGTCGCGGATTATCATGAAGTCTCCTGCGTCAAAGTTCCTGTTGATTCCGCCGGCAGCGTTCGTTACGACGAATTTCCTGATTCCGAGAAGGATCAGAGTGCGCAGAGGAAAAACCACTTCCTGCATCGAATAGCCTTCGTAATAGTGGATCCTGCCCTGCATGATCCAGAAGTTTCTGCCGGAATCATTATCTTTTGCAAGGATGAGGCGTCCTTTGTGGCCTGCGACGGTCGAAGCCGGAAAATCGGGGATTTCGCTGTAGGGAATGACTAACAGCTGTTCCGCATTTTCCGCGAAAGCACCGAGACCGCTGCCAAGAGTTATGAGAAGTTCCGGCATTTTGAGATTTTTTTCTTCAACAAGACTCCTGATGCAGGAAGCTGCATTTTTTAATTTTTCCATGTCGTCCTCCATAAAAATCCGAAAAATTTTAGTTAAGTGCGAAAAAGAGTCAAACTTAAAAATCTTTCGTATAAATTGCGGGAAAAATCAGGCGGTATCTACTTGCAAAAAATTTTTTTTATGTGTAAAGTCGCGCGAATTTTTCTTTTTTGGAGGTTAAAGTGTGCGGAATAGCCGGAATTTTTAATGTTTCAGGTGCCGAAACTCTTGTTGCCGAACTTCTTTTTTCGATTCAGCACAGGGGTCAGGAAAGCTGCGGTCTTGCGGCAAGGAACGATCGCGGAAACATTTTCTGCTACAAGGGAATGGGACTTGTAAAGAACGTCCTTAACGAAGAAATTCTTCAAAAATATCAGGGGAATATCGCAATCGGTCACGTCCGTTACCCCACTGCCGGAAAAAGCGACGAAACAAACAGTCAGCCTCATGTGATCGAGCTTCCCGAAGGTCCGCACCTCGCCATCTGCAGCAACGGCGACATTATCAATTACTACGAGCTCCGCACCTGGCTTGAAAACGACTACGGATTCACCTTCAAAAGCGACAACGACGGCGAACTTATCGGCAGACTCATAGCCTTTTACCTTCTTCACAAAAAACTTACTATCGAGGAATCGATAATTGAAGCGCAGAAACAGCTCAAAGGGGCGTTTTCGTCGATTTTGATCTACCGTGACAAAATGTTCGGTTTCCGCGATCCGCACGGATACAGGCCTTACGTCATCGGAACTCTCGAAGATATTCCGGAAAACGGAGAAATTTTGTCAGACGGCGTAGTTTTGGTTTCTGAAAGCTGCGCTTTCGGCATAGTCGGCGCAAAAATGATCAGAGAGATGCTTCCCGGCGAGATAATCAGGCTCGAAAAAGGCAAACCTATGGTCACGGTTGCTGTAAATTCAGGCAAAACGCAGCACTGCATCTTCGAGCTCATCTATTTTTCGCGCCCCGATACGAAGGTTTTCGGCGAAAAAGTATACGATGTCCGCAAGAAAATCGGCGCGCAGCTTGCAGATTACGATAAAGAACTCGCTTTCGGAGACGACACCGTGGTCATTGCGGTTCCAGACTCCTCGAACTTTGTCGCTTTAGGTTATGCACAGAAGGCTAAACTTTCTTTCGACATGGGACTTCTTCGAAACCACTATGTCGGCAGAACTTTCACGAAACCGGATCAGAAGCAGCGTGACGAAGGCGTTCGCCACAAATTCAATCCGCTTCCCGACTTCTTTAACGGCAAAAAAGTCGTTTTAGTCGACGATTCGATCGTCCGCGGCACGACTCTCCGCAAAATTTCTAGAATGCTGAGAAATGCCGGCGCGAAGGAAATCCACATCCGCATCGGTTCGCCGAAAGTCATCGGAAGCTGTTACTACGGCATCGATACTCCTACGAAACAGGAACTTATCGCGGCGAACAAAAGCCACGACGAAATCTGCGAATATCTGGGTGCCGACACGCTGAAACACATCGAAATCGACGATTTCGGGAAAATTCTCCACAATTTCGACGATTTCTGCTTTGCATGCTTCAATCTGAAATATCAGTACAAACCGGAAGACTATCACCAGAAGGTCAACCGCCCTGATGCGGAATAAAAAACAACTTCAACGGAGGGTTTCATGGCAAAAATCAAAAATGTTATCATCAGTGTTTTTGACAAGACGGGACTTGTCGATTTCGCATCAGAACTTGACAAAGCGGGCGTCAAAATCTTTTCGACAGGCGGAAGCTGCAAAATGCTTGCCGATAACGGAATAAATGTGACAAAAATCGAGGATTACACCGGTTTCCCCGAAATGATGGACGGCCGAGTCAAGACGCTTCATCCGAAGATTCACGGCGGAATTCTTGCACGCAGGGACGATGCAAACCACATGAAAGCGGCATCGGATCACGGCATCACGATGTTCGACATGGTAGTTGTCAACCTCTATCCATTCAAAAAGACGGTCGAAAGCGGCAAACCGTTTGCCGACATCATTGAAAACATCGATATCGGCGGTCCTTCGATGGTCCGCAGCGCATCGAAAAACTTCAGAGACGTCGCTATCGTCACTTCTCCGGATGACTACAAAGCTATACTTGACGAGATGAAGGTGAATGACGGCGAGATTTCGCTCGAAACGAGATTCAGACTTGCTTCCAAGGCTTTCAGGCTGACTGCGGCTTACGACAGCTACATCAGTTCGTTCCTTTCGACCGTTGACTGCAGCGGCGAAAAAATCAGCGAAGATCCCGAGTTCATCAACATGCAGTTCGTCAAAAAAGAGACCCTTCGTTACGGCGAAAACCCGCATCAGAAGGCTTCGATCTATATCGACAGCGAAGCAAAAAAGGGAACGCTCGCACTTGCCGAGCAGCTTCACGGAAAGCAGCTTTCATTCAACAACTACATGGATCTCGAAGCTGCGAAAAATATCGTCAGCGGCTACACCGAACCGGCAGTCGCGATAGTAAAACACACAAATCCGTGCGGTGCTGCGGTAGGCTCAACACTTGCCGAAGCATACAATAAAGCTCTTGCATGTGACCCGGTCAGCGCATTCGGATCGATCATCGCGGTAAACAAAACTCTTGACGGCGAAACAGCTGAAATAATGAAAGCTCTTTTTGTCGAAGCTATCGTCGCTCCGGCATTTTCCGACGAGGCAAAAGCGGTTCTCAGCAAGAAGAAGAACATCAGGCTTGTCGAAGTAGGCGAGTTTGCACAGAATTTCGCAATGGATGTCGAACTCAAGAAGATCTCCGGCGGCGTTCTCATTGAAACTGCTGACAGGCGCGTCATAACCGAAGCCGACCTTCAGTTCGTAACCGGGAAAAAACCGACTCCGGAGCAGATCAAAGAGCTTCTTTTCGCGCAGAACATGGTGCGTTTCATCAAAAGCAACGCGATACTTATCGCGAAAAACGGCGCAACGGTCGGTGTCGGAGCAGGGCAGATGTCAAGAATCGACTCGCTCGATATCGCTATCAAAAAGGCTCAGTCGCCTGTCGTTGGCTGCGTAATGGCAAGCGATGCGTTCTTCCCGTTCAGAGACTGCGTCGACAGAGCTGCATCAGTCGGTATCACGGCGATAATCCAGCCCGGCGGATCGGTTCGTGACCAGGAATCTATCGACGCCTGCAACGAGCACGGAATCCCGATGGTATTCACAGGAATCAGAAGCTTCAAACATCTGTAAAGTCGCATCTTGAAACCGCTTTTTTCGTCGGGGCGAATTTGAAAAAACTCTTTTTTATTCTGTCTTTCTTGATAATTTCAACGCTTTTTGCCGAAGACACGGTTTTCGTGCAGCTTAAGGACAGCTCTCGCAGATTTTTGAAAAGCGATTTCAGCGATTGCGGAATAAGTTATTTTTATAAAATAAAAAGGACTGATTTTTATGCCGTTCACACCGGAAACAAGGAGATTTCTCTGGACTGCTTCGCCAGATCACCGCTTGTCAGAAAGGCAGTTCCAGATAAAAAAATGAATATCAGATACAAGAGCGGCGATCCTTTCTTTCCGAATCAGTGGCATCTTGAAAATACCGGACAGCGCGGTACTGAAGGAAACGATGCCAAGGTCGCCGGAGCGTGGGATTATCTTGAAAGTCTGGGAATTTCGCCGGGAATCGGAGTCAAAATCGGAATAATCGACGATGCTTTCGATCTGCATCACCCGGATATGAAAGGAAAATATCTCAAAGGACTTGATCTTGTCGATGGTGACAGCCATCCGTATGCCGATGAGAACGAGCCGCACGGAACCTGCGTTACAGGCGTTATAGCGGCTGTAAAAGACAACGGTCTCGGTGTTGCAGGAGCGTGTCCCGAATGTAAGATCGTTCCGGTCCGTTCGGGTTCGACTTTGGGCGAAGGTGAAAATATGGCGAACGCCTTCAATTTTGTTCTCGACAGCGGAGTCCAGATAATTTCAAACAGCTGGGGACCCGCCGATAATGCCGGAGCGGAGGATATGCCCGAAGTTGTTAAGGAAATCGTGAAATATGCCCGTGAAAGGGAGCGCGACGGTTTAGGTGTCGTCATATTTTTCGCCGCCGGAAACGGAAACGAAGACATCAGCGCTGAGGAGACTTTCGACGGTTACGCTGCTAACGTAGACGTGATTGCGGTAGGAGCCGTCAACGCCTACGGAAAACGCTCGAGTTACAGCGATTTCGGCAGAGATCTTGACATTATGGCTCCTTCGTCCGATGTGGACGGCGACTATGTCTGGAATCCGTTTGCCTTCGACACGATGAAAGACGGAATCTGGACGATCGATGCACGGAGCTGGTACGGTTATTCGCAGAGCGATTACACCGGAACTTTCGGCGGGACGAGCAGCGCTGCTCCGCTTGCCGCTGCGGTTGCAGGACTTATGATTTCAGCTTGTCCCGAAGTGAGCCGCGACGAACTTTACGAAATCATCACGACGACTGCCGACAAGGTTTCTCCGGGTGATGCCGGTTACGACGAAAACGGTTTCAGTGAAAAATACGGTTTCGGCAGGATCAATGCTCTCGCAGCGCTGCAGCTCCTGTGCGAAAGGCACGAATGCAAAGGCGGACTTCCCGAAATCGATGAAGAAACCTACGAACCAGAAGATCTTGACATTGAATTGAGCGACATCGACGAGTTCCCGGACGATTCGATGCTTCCGATAAAAACCACCGAAAAAGGGTGTTCTGTTGTGGTTGTTTTGTAGAGGCATTTCTTCTGGACATATCGAAAAGAATTTCACAAAATAAAGGCTTGTTCTCTCAAGATAATTTCCAGCATTTCTCTTGGTGTAACCACAAAATGCTGTTTTGGAAAATGTTTGGTATTACCAGTAACAAGATAAGTTTCGTCAGATTTTCTGTGTTCCATCGTGATTTCATAAAAAACCTTGTCCTTGGGATCCGGCAAAGCTAAATCAAGCGATTCTGCTTCAATTGATATACCATATTCTTCGATGTTGCCGACAAAATCGTCAATGATTGTTTTCGGCAGGTTAAATTTCGGTCGGCTCAGTACTTCCCTATATTCATTAAGAATTTCGTTGTTAAACACCGGAACGACCACGCCGTCGAAAACAAGTTTCAGAATATTTCCTGGCAGCGACTGCCATTTTAGCATTGCCGAAACAACTACATTTGTGTCTATAACCGCATAATATCGCATTTATTTTCTCGCCTCGGCAATTTCGGCATTGATTTCGTCGAGCGTCATTTCGCTGTTTCCGTTTTGCTCTGCAATTCTGCTTGCGGCTTTCATCGCAGCAAAACCGCGGCTTTCTTCCGTTTTTTCGAGCTTCATCGAGAAAGGAATTCCGTTTTCACGCACCAAACGGGTGACACAGATTCTCAAATAAGTTGAAAGATCGATACCGAGCTGCTCACAAACGACAAGAGCCTGCGCTTTAGTTGAATCTTCCATTCTGAACTGCACAAATGATGTTGACATTGTTACCTCCACAAAAAAACCACATATTCATTATAACACAAATGTAATCAAAAGCAATCAAAAGCTATTAAAAATTGCGAATAAAAACTTTTTTGAAAATCTAAGCAGTTTTGAACTCTTTGAGATTTTTAGAAACCATCAGATCGTATTTACCTAACGCAACGAACATGAAGATTGCTTGATTTCTTATTCTTGCTATCTACATCAGCATTGCCGAAATTCACGCTCCATGCATTGTCCGTATTATTATCTTCTGAGGATGAAGACCAAAGCCAAATACTATCAGTATCACCTAATGTGCTGTAATATCCGCCGTTGTTTCTTCTGATTGGACATTCACAATTTTTGTCTTTATCTTTAAATGATAAATGACCCTTTTTTTCACTCACTTTGCAGAACCCATCCAGTTTTGTTGTTGTACAGTTTTGAATCAAAATCCTAAGTTCATCAATGATTGGCAATCTCCAAGTATCATAGCCATCTTGATTTAAATTTTTGCAATAAGTTTTAGCCTCATTCCAATTCATTGTTTTTTTAGAGCGTTCAGACCAGTATTTTGTTGGATGTCTAGAATCCATAGAATAAGAATAGAGCATCCTTTCGTATTCTTTTGCTTGTTTGCTGATTTTTTCTATTTCTAACTTGACATATTCCATCTCTTTTCTTATTTGTTCTTTGAATTTTTTTTCTTTTGATTTTGAATTCATTTCTTTTAATCTAGAGTAGGTTTTTTCCATCAAATTCTTATTATGTTTTACCAATTCAATAAGTTCTTTTAATGCTTCCTGTATTTTTATTTTATTTTTTATCTGTTCAGAACAAATACCATCGGGATGTTTGTTTAAATAGTGTTTCCAAGCTCCAATAGTGTCTTTGGATAGTGCTATTTTGCAAGCTTTCTGATCCAAAAATTTTTCAGCCTCTTCGGTACAGACACCATTGTGAAACTTTTCTTTATAAACGATCCATTTATTTTCCGGATCTTCTCGAGCCTCATTACAGAGTTTTGCATCTTCATTATCTCTGCTGGTGCCTGTCACAGCTATTTTTGTTTCTCCAAAAATTATCTGCACACAGAGCACAGCAAGAAAGAAAACTATAAGTTTTTTCAAAATTCACCTCTTTTGAAATTTTGTACAAACGGCTTTCAAACAAAACAAAGTCAATGAATATTCAGCAGCCAGATTCCGCCGATTATCATAAAAAGTCCGCCGAACTGAACCGCGCTCAGTTTTTCCTGAAAAACGAAAAGCGACCACAAAGTCACGATTATGAGTCCGCACGAAGTCATCATCGGGTAGGCGATTGACAGGTTAAATTTTTCGAGAGCTTTCGTATAGAAAACCAGGGCTGTTCCGAAGCATGCGATTCCTGACATAAGCTTGAAATTGGTGATGTAGCTCATCACAAACGGAATAATTCCGTCACTCAGTTTCACAGGGTCTGCCATGACTCCCGCCTTCATCAGAATGTTGGCACCGGCGTTGAAAACAATCGCCAGAATTAGAAAAATTACGCTTGCATTCATAACGCTTTTATTCTTTCAATAAGGTCGGGCCAGCATTCATCGGGAATTTTCGCACCGATTTTCTCGATGACGCATGCGGCTAATATTGTTCCGGCCATCGCACTTTGTTCAAGTGTGAGTCCGTTTGCGAAACCGTAAAGGAACCCTGATGCGTAAAGGTCGCCTGCACCGGTTGTGTCAACGCGTTTCGCATCAACAGGCGGAATTTCGTAAGTGTCTTTTCCGGTTGCGATAATAGAGCCTTTCGGCCCGGTTTTGACAACTGCGATTCTGCACATTTCGGCGATTTTTAAAGCGCTTTCGCGGGCGTTCAGACCCGTGAACGAACGCGCCTCTTCCTCGTTTGCAAAAACTATGTCGACATATCTTTCAACTATCGACTGCAGAAATCCCAGATTTTCGACGACGACATTGAAACTTGCAAGGTCGAGCGAAGTCGTGAGTCCCGCTTCTTTTGCGAGAACGAGTGCTCTTTCAATCAGGTTGTGGTCCTGAACGAGGTAGCCTTCGACATGGAAAATGTCATAACCTTTGAAGAGATCAACCGTCAGCTCGTCGGCGGAAAGTTTCACAGCCGAACCGAGATATGTCGCGAAAGTGCGCTCAGAATCGGGTGAAATCAGCGCAATCGCTCTTCCGGTCTGCGGTTCGTCTTTGAAAAGAAGCGGAGTTATTCCGGAATTTGACATGTCTTTTCTGAAGATATCGCCGAATTCGTCTTCGCTTACTTTACCGATGAAAGCGGTTTCAATCCCGAGTTTGGCCAAGCCGTGAATGGTGTTCGAAGCGCTTCCGCCGCTCACGAGCGAAAAATCGAGGTTTTCAACAGTCTTCAGAACCCTTTCGCTGAAAGCAAGGTCTACGAGCTGCATGCTGCCTTTCGCCAAACCGAGTTCAGACAGAACGGAATCGCCGGGCAGAGTGACGAGAATATCGAGAAGGGCATTGCCCATACCTATGATTTTTTTCATTGTAAATGCCTGATTTGATTAGTAAAAAGAATTATTTTTTGACGATTTTTATACGGTCGCCTTTCGGTTTTGCGAAAGTTCCGTTAGCCTTGATGTGGTCGATAAGAACCGATGCAACAAGGTATGCGGTGTCTTTTTTGGATTTGATGTTTTTGAGAATCGTGTATCCGTCGCCGCCGTTTGCAATGAACGAATTGAACGCAACTTTGTATTTTTTGGTTTTATCCAGTTTCTGTCCGCCGATTTTGATTTCGAGTGCCGCACCTTTGAAAATCTTCATTTCGATTCCGGAAACTTGAAGGAATCCGCCTACACCGAAGCCTTTTTCTGCAAAGAAATCAAGAACTTCCTGAATTTGAGCACCGGTAAGTTCAGCCGTGAAGATAGTATCGTTAAACGGGAATATGCCGTAAATGTCCTTTTCGGTGACTGCTCCCTTTTTAAGACCCTGTCTGATGCTGCCGGCGTTCATGAAAGCTATCTGCGTACCCGTTTTTTCACGTATGATATCGGTGATGACGTCGCCGAGTTCGATCTCTTTTTCGCGGGCGATGTTGCCGCCTTCAAGATTTCTGTCGATTTTACCGATCTGTTTGGTTGAAAATTCGCATTTGAAGCCGTTGAGCATATCGACCATAGCCTTGTTTTCTTTGATTTCCTTGCCGACGAATTCGTAACCTTTGCCTTTTACGGTTTTGAGGTTGATCGGGTAAAGTTTATAGTCGGTTTTTACGATTTTTTTGCCCTGGAAGTAGAAGTCGATTCTGCCGACCCATTTGCCGAGACCTTCAGTCTGAACGATGTACGTGTCGTTGATTTTGATCGGGCTTTCAAGCTGTCTCTGGGTGTGACCGCCGACGATAAGATCGATTCCTGAGACGGTTTTAGCCAGTAAGTTGTCGCCTTCATAGCCGTCGAAACTTTTGTCCGTATCATAAAAACCGAGGTGACTGAGGACGATCAGGACATCGTTTTTCTTTTTGAGTATCGGAACCCAGGTTTTAGCAGTTTCTATCGGATCCGACATCGTGAGATTGCCTTTGATTCCCTGACCGGAAATGCTTTCTGTTTCACGGGTCGTGAGACCTAAAACGGCAACCGTAAGACCATCGTCGAATTTCTTTTCGATGTACTCTTTTCCGGCAGATTTCGTGCCGCCTTCTTCATACATGTTTGCGCTGAGGAAGGGGAATTTTGCCTTTTCCTGCATTTTGCGGAAAGCGTCGAAACCGAAGTCGAATTCGTGGTTTCCGATAGTCATTGCGTCGTATCCTACAAGGTTCATGCCTTCAACCATCGGCATATTTTCGCAGATGTTGCTTCTCGGATCGCCCAGAGTTATGTCCCCGGCGCTGAGAACGAGGAGATTGCCGCCTTTGCCCTGAACTTCGGCCCTAATGTCATCAATTAAGGTCTTCTGAGCGGCGAGACCACCGATGCCGGGATTATTAGGTTCGTCGAATTTCCAAGCCATACCGTGAGAATCATTGGTGAAAATTACCGTTAGCAGACGATCTTTGTTATCATCGGCAAAAACCGTCAAAACAGAAATAATGCAAAAAACAGCAACAAAAAATTTTCTCATTTTATGCCTCCTGATCAAGTGTTAAACTTTCGATGATCCGTTTTATGTCAGGTGAAGAATATATTGAATCTTTTGAAGATGTCAAATAGTTGTGCGAATATCTTGCGTAATTCTGAGCCGATTTTTTCAACCCTTCGATTTCTTCGGCTGTAACTTCGCGCTTGATTTTTGCGGGGTTGCCGGCAACGAGGACGCCTTCGGGGATTTCCGTACCGCCGAGAAGAACGGAATTCGCAGCAATTATCGAGTTTTTCCCGATTTTGCAGCCGTCAAGAACTACTGCTCCCATTCCGATGAGAACATTGTCACCGATAATTGAACCGTGAATCACGGCGTTGTGTCCAACGGTTACGTCGTCACCGATGAAAGTAGGGTAGAGTGCAGTAGTAACATGAATCGTCGCATTGTCCTGAATGTTTGTTCTTTCACCGATTTTTATGGTGTTGACATCACCGCGGACGACTGCACCGAACCACACGCTGCTTTCTGCTCCGAGAGTTACGTCGCCGATAACGTCTGCCGTTTTGAAGACAAACGCTCCGGGATCGATTTTCGGAATCTTGTCAAGATATTTTGTTATCATCATTTTCTCCTTTTTCATCGGAATTTTCTTTTTCAAACTCTTCAAGAACCTTGTCGGCGTCGCTTTTTATGTTCGCGAACGACGAAGCCAGAAGCATGAACCCTATCATCGCCAGAACCGCGAAAATGGAAGGTGCGTATTCGGTCTGAGAAAGCCTGTTTGAAGCCGCCATGCACTTTCTCGAAATCTTTTTCCGCTCTTCCGGAGTCATTTTCTCCCATGATTCGTCGACTTTTTCGGCAAAGCATGTTCCGTCGGCCTTTAGCTGCTCGTATTCGGCACGGGCGTCGTCTCTTGCATAAAGCATCCAGCAGAGCGCAACAACGCTGACGAGCGAAAGAATAAGACCGTAAAATCCCCGTTTTGTCCCCAAAATCCTTGTTTTTAAGTAATTCATAGCTTCTCCTATTCCGTAAACGCCAGATCGGCAATCATCTTTACAAAATCCTCGCCCGGTTCCTTCAGACTCTGCGAGAGGAAAAAGTCAATCATTCCGCGCTTTTTCTGGTGAAGATTAAGGATTTTTTCTTCAATAGTTCCCTTTGAATAAAGTTTTGTGACGACCACTTTTTTCGTCTGACCGATTCTGTGGGCACGTGACCATGCCTGTTCTTCGACGGCGGGATTCCACCACGGATCGACGATTATGACATGATCCGCTCCGGTAAGGTTTAAGCCCACGCCTCCGACTTTCAGACTCAGCAGAAATGCGTTCTTTTCACCTGCGTTGAACCTTTCGACAAGCGGAAACCTGTCTTTCGTGTCGCCGTCCATATAAAAATAGTCGATATTGCTCGTATTGAATGAAGTTTCAATGATTTTCAGCATTTTTACATACTGGCTGAAAATCAGGACTCTGCCGCCGCCCGAGAAAATCTCGTCGCAGATTTCGTGAACCGCCGCGATTTTTCCCGAAAGTTCAGGAATTATTTCGCCGTCCGTGACAAGAGAAGGATGGTCGGCCGCGAGCCGCAGTTTTGAAAGAAGCGCCAGAATCTCGATTTTATTGATGCTTTCGCCTCTTTCTATAAATTCCGCCCTGCCGCGCAGCATCGCCGAAAGGTAGACATCCTTCTGTTTCGGCGTCATTTCCACCGGATACTCCTTGATTATAAGTTCGGGAAGTTCATCCAGAATCTCGTTTTTGAGACGGCGCAGAATGAAAGGCGCTGTTTTTTTGCGCAGAAGAAGCAGCTCTTCGTTGCTGCCGAGCTTTTCCGTTTTGTCGATATCCTTTTTTACGCCAAGATAGTCGGGCATGATGAACTGGAATATGCTCCACAGGTCGCTGATGTGGTTTTCAAGCGGCGTGCCGGTAAGGGCGAAACGGTGCTTCGATTTGAGCGAACTTAGCAGTTTGAAGCGCTTCGTCTTGTTGTTTTTTATCTGCTGCGCTTCGTCGATTATTATGGTTTCAAACGACTTTTCCTTAACAAGCGGGTAGTCGTTGATTATGACGGAATATGAAGTAATTATCAGCTCTTTCTGCATGCTTTTCCACTTTGCTACCCTCTCTTCCGGTTTCAGCGAGTCAATGACGACGCGCTTCATTTCGGGGAAGAATTTTTCGACTTCGCGGTCCCAGCTCCACACAAGTGTCTTGGGGCAGACTACGATAGAAGGCATCTCTCCCGTTTCCGATTTTATCATGCAGAGCGACTGCAGGGTTTTTCCGAGACCCATTTCGTCCGCCAGAATGCCGCCGAGTCCGAGGACTTTAAGGAGCGACATCCATTTGAAGCCGTCGAGCTGGTAGTTTCTGAGAGGAATGTTTGAAAAATCGGTGTCGTCGAGTCGCGGAAGTACTCCTTTTGAAAGCGAATCAAAAATTTTGACGTATTTTTTTCTCGCTTCAGCCGAGCCTGTAAAGTTTTTGACGATTTTTCTGTTTTTTGACTTGAGAAGCGGAATGATGTTGGCGACAGGCAGTTTTTCACCTTCGCCGTAGACGGATGAACCGAGCATTTCCGCTATTTTATTGAGAAATTCACCGCTGTTTTCAAGAATTACCGGTTTCCCTTCAGTGTCGTTTACTACAGGTTCGTCAATGCCGCGCTCGAACTGTCTTACTGCGTCGATAAGCGAGACGGACGGGATGAAATCGGCCGACTGCGGCAGTTTGATATTGAAGGAGAACCACTGTTCGTCGCTGTTCACGTCGAGAACGATCTCGGAATCGTCAGCCGCTGCCTGCGGAATGTTGATTTTTTTGATTTCCTGCTCGTTTTCGATCGTTCCTACGGCGCGGAGTGCGCTTTCAGGCGAGGTTATCCTTGAATAATCCTGCATCGGAACGGTGTATGAATTTTTGAAAAGCCTGAAGCCTTCGGCTGCGAGAGCCGATTTTATATTTTTGACCAGCTGCGGATCAATAGCGTAAATGCGTCCGTTTATCGGATAATTCTGCTCCAGAACCTTTTTACGCGGCTGGAATTCGATAGATGTTCTGCCGTTTTCGAGAAATATTTTGAGAAAAACCTTTCCTTCGTGAATGTCGGTTTTGAAAATCACTTTCGTTTTTTCGTTGAGAACGGTTTTTTTCAAATTAAACGCGCCGTCAAGCAGAATCGCCGGACTCAGATTTTCACCCAAATCGGACATCGCCCTGATCAGCATGTCTTTTTTGGAGTAACTGAGAGTCCGTCCGAGCAGAGATGCCAGAACTTCGTTCACCCCTTTTGAAAAACGCCAGACCGCGCCTTCGTCAAGGTCAACTGCAACTCCGTTTTTTGAGGAGTAGAAAACGCTGCCGGAAAGCGAAAATGTTATTTCCGAAGCATCGAAATCGTATGAAAGAACGAGCGGTTCGTCTGCAGCGAAAAGCGGCATCTGGCCGATTGCGAATTTTTCGGGACAGAGCGAAACCAGAAGCAGCAGCTCCTCGCCGTTAAGCGATTTCGCGAGAGCCGAAAGCTGCATGTCGCCGCCGTCGGCTGTTTTTACCTCGCCGAAATCCTGATTTACGGTGATTTTGAACGGCGGTTCGGCCCTGCGCTTGTCAGCTGGCTTTATAACGAGTCGGGAAAGCTGCTCCGAAATATCGGAATTATCCATCAAAAGTTCATTGTAGTAAAGCGCCGTCGCAATGACGTGTTCACATAGACCTTTCTTGCCGCAGGAACATGTCTTGTTGAAAATATTGCCGAATTCGTTAACTTCGAGTTTAATGTCGCATCCGCCCGCAGAGCCGTGGATAAAGGTGATTCCGTTTTTGACCGCAGCCGAAAAAATCATTGTCGATTTTTTTTCGTGCAAAGTGCATCCGTCGAAATAGGAATCGGAAGCTACAAGATCTGCAAGGCGGATTATAACTGACATTCTAAAATAAAATCAAATAGTTACATCAGATGAAAAACAACTGTTAGACCTACCATAACGATCGAAACCATGCTCATGAGTTTGATAAGGATGTTGAGCGACGGGCCCGACGTATCTTTGAAAGGATCGCCGACCGTGTCACCGACAACGGTAGCTTTGTGGTTTTCGGAACCTTTGCCGCCGAAGTTGCCCTCTTCGATGTATTTCTTGGCGTTGTCCCATGCGCCGCCTGCGTTAGCCATGAAAACTGCAAGAACGAATCCGCAGGAGAGACCGCCGATGAGAAGCCCCATGACGCCTGCAACACCGAGAACGACGCCGACGACTATCGGAATGGCGATTGCAAGAATCGAAGGAAGAAGCATCTCGTGCTGAGCGCCTTTCGTTGAGATGGCAACGCATCTTGCGTAGTCAGGTTCTGCCTTTCCTTCCATGATTCCCTTGATTTCGCGGAACTGACGGCGGACTTCCTCAACCATCTTCTGAGCAGCTCTGCCGACAGCGTTCATCGTGAGACCGCAGAAAAGGAACGCCATCATAGCGCCTACGAAAACACCGACGAGAACGACCGGGTTCATAAGGTTTACGCTGTATGCATCCATGAAGTCGATGAGTGTTGCTTTCGCCGGTTCGAGACCGTTCGGAAGTTTCTCGCCGATACGGATAAGGGCGATCTTGATCTCTTCAACATAGGAAGCGAGAAGAGCGAGAGCGGTAAGTGCAGCCGAACCGATCGCGAAGCCTTTGCCCGTTGCAGCCGTCGTGTTGCCGAGTGCGTCGAGAGCGTCCGTTCTCTTTCTTACTTCTTCGCCGAGGCCGCTCATTTCAGCGTTTCCGCCTGCGTTGTCGGCGATCGGACCGTAAGCGTCGGTAGCAAGGGTGATGCCGAGAGTTGAAAGCATGCCGACTGCCGCGATACCGATTCCGTAAAGACCTTCAGAGAGAGCCTTTGCCGAGAAAGCAAGCTGGAAACCGTTAGCGCAGAGGTAAGCCATGACGATCGCGACACCTACCGTAATTACCGGAATTGCAGTCGAAAGCATGCCGAGGCCGAGACCGGAAATGATGACAGTCGCAGGACCGGTAGCCGAGCTTTCAGCGACTTTCTGAGTCGGTCTGTAGGACTGTGAAGTGTAGTATTCGGTAGCCTGACCGATGATGATGCCTGCAACGAGGCCGCTGACTACCGAGAAGGAGATACCGAGCCAGTTTTCAAAACCCATGACGTAAAGGATTACGAAAGTAGCTATCGTTATGAGGAAAGCGCTGACGTTTACGCCTCTGCCGAGAGCACGGAGAAGCTCTTTCATCGTTGCGCCTTCTTTGGTTTTGACAAGGAAAATGCCGATAAGCGAAAGAACTACGCCGACCGAAGCAATGAGCATCGGAGCGATGACAGCCTTTTCCTGAAACGCAGCGTTGCCGGAGAACGCCGAGGCACCGAGAGCAGCCGTAGCAAGGATAGATCCTGCGTAAGACTCGTAAAGGTCTGCACCCATACCTGCAACGTCACCTACGTTGTCGCCTACGTTGTCAGCGATCGTAGCAGGGTTGCGCGGGTCGTCTTCAGGGATTCCTGCTTCTACTTTTCCGACGAGGTCGGCACCGACGTCTGCTGCCTTCGTGTAGATACCGCCGCCGACTCTTGCGAAAAGAGCCTGAGTTGAAGCACCCATTCCGAATGTAAGCATCGTCGTGGTTATGAATATGAGTTTATGGGCAGCATCAGCCTCCTTAACGAAAATGTTGAGGATGATGTACCATGCAGAAATGTCGAGAAGCGCGAGTCCGACAACGGTAAGACCCATGACGGCACCGGAGCGGAAAGCGACTTTGAGTCCTTTGTCAAGCGACTTCTGCGCTGCCGCAGCCGTTCTTGCAGAGGCGTAAGTAGCTGTTTTCATTCCGAAGAATCCAGCCAAACCGGAAAAGAAACCGCCTGTAAGGAATGCAAAAGGAACCCAGTTGTTCTGAAGACCGAAAACAGCCATAACGGCAAAAATTACAGCCAGAACTACAAAAACGATTCCTACGATTTTGTACTGCTGTTTGAGGTAAGCCATCGCGCCTTTTCTGACGTGAAGCGCGATTTTCTTCATAACATCCGTTCCCTCACTTTCCTTCATCATCTGTTTGAAGAAGAAGAAAGCAAAGGCCAAAGCCAGAACGGAAGCACCTAAAACCAAGAAAACCAGATTTGACATAAACGCCTCCAAAAAACAAAAAAAAGACCTTTCAAAAAATGCGTTGCATTTAACGACTTTTTTTAAAAATAGGCAAGTTATTTATAAAAATTTATTGTTAAAAGGAAATTCTGAAAATCATGCGCCGTGAAAAACGGTTTTTATGCAAAAAACAAAGGTTGTACCGATTTTTTTATTGCCTTATTTTTTTAAGGCTGTATGATTGTGCCGTTATTGTTTTTTTTAAGGTCGTTTTTGTGGTAACAGGCAGTGGAACTTATCGAAAAACTTGAAATATTGGGAGCGGCTGCAAAGTTCGACGCGAGTTGTTCTTCCAGCGGAAGCGACCGTCGCGGAAGCTTCGGCGGGATAGGAAGCGCGTACAAAGCCGGAATCTGTCACAGCTGGGCGGCTGACGGCAGGTGCATAAGTCTGCTCAAGGTTCTGTTTACGAACTACTGCATCAATGACTGTGCCTACTGCATAAACAGGCGCAGCAACGATGTCAGGCGCGCCGCTTTTACGGTTGACGAACTGGTCATGCTGACGATGAATTTTTACAAAAGAAACTATATCGAAGGGCTTTTTCTGAGTTCCGGCATCATAAAAAACGCCGATTTTACCATGGAAAAACTGATTTCGGTGGCGAAAAAACTGCGGAAGGAAGAAAATTTCAACGGATACATTCACCTGAAAGTTATCCCGGGAGCAAGTGAAATTCTTGTAAAAGAGGCAGGGCTTTATGCGGACAGAGTTTCGGTAAATATCGAACTTCCTTCAGAAAAAAGTCTGAAACTGCTTACCGAGAAAAGTAGAGAGTCGATCATAAAACCTATGACCAGTATCAGTTGCGACATAATTGAAAACAGGGAGGAGAGAAGCAAAACGAAAAAACTTCCCGTTTTCGCTCCGGCGGGACAGACGACGCAGCTGATTGTCGGTGCTACGCCTGACAATGACCGGAAAATAGTGAAACTTACTGAGGCTTTTTATAAAAAATTCAGCATGAAAAGGGTTTACTACTCGGCATTTGTGCCGGTGAATTCCGACAACCGTCTTCCCGTTGTGTCGCTTCCTCCGCTCGACCGTGAGCACAGGCTTTATCAGGCTGACTGGCTCATGCGTTTTTACGGTTTTAAGGCAGACGAGATAGTTTCTGAGGAAAATCCGTTTCTTTCCGAAGATATCGATCCCAAGGCTTTCTGGGCGATGCGCAACATGCACCTTTTCCCTCTGGAAATCAACTCGGCAGCGTTCGAGATGATTCTCCGCGTTCCCGGAATAGGGCGGCAGTCGGCATTCAGAATCGTCAGCGCGAGAAAAAACGGTTCACTTGATTTCGATGATCTCAAAAGAATCGGCGTCGTCTTGAAAAGGGCGCGTTATTTTATTACGTGCAGAGGAAAAATGATGCCGGAAACTGTTGTGTCAGAACAGACTGTTCTTGAAGCGATGAAATCGACAAGTACGAGAGCCGGTGCGGTCGATCACACTTTTGAGCAGCTTTCTCTGTTTTGAAGTTATGATTTTTTTGTATGACGGCACTTTTGAAGGTTTTCTTAGCGCGGTTTTTGACGCATTTCTTTGCAAAGAAAAAGTCGAAATCGGGAAAAAATGCGGGTGGCAGCCGCAGCTTTTCTCTGAAACGGTTGAAGTCGAAACAGTGCCGGAAAAAGCTGAAAGAGTCGCTGACAAACTCCTTTCGGTATGCGGAAGACGCGGTTTTTCGTCAATAGTTTACATCTTTCTTTCGGAAGTTGAAAAGTGCGAAACTTATGATTTTTACTTAATAAAAACGCTTTTCAAGCGTGGGACGAAGGCGTTTTCATATTTTCAGAACGAGAAAATCTTTCAGGCGGTGAATATCCGGAAAAAAGTTGCGCGGGAATTTGACAAACTGCTCGGTCTGCTCCGTTTTACGGAGCTTTCATCGGGAATGTTCTATGCCCCGTTCGAGCCTGAATTCAACATTCTGCCGCTTGTCACGACTCATTTTTACGAACGTCTTTCGGGAACGAAGTGGATGATTCACGATTTGAGGCGCGGAATTGCCGTATATCATGCGGAAGGAAACACGGAAAATGTTGAATTTATTGATGAAATGACGTCTCATCTCAATATGATAGCTGTTTTGGGAAAGTCGGAAAATGAAGAAGATTTTGCAAAAATGTGGAAAAACTATTTTAAAACGATAGCGATTGAAAGCCGCATAAATCCCAAACTTCAAAGACAGTTCATGCCGCAGAGATACTGGAAATATATGACAGAAAAGAATTGATAGACTAACTGCAGAATTCCTGAGGTTTCGTCAAGAATATTATTTGAACATTTTGTCATGTCTTTAAAAACGCAATTAACGAATTTCAGAACCTGTACCCGGTTTCGAACATCATGAATTCGTGGTGACCGTATAAAAAGCGGCCGTGCTTATTACTTTTCAATTTATCTGTCCTGTCACCGTCTTCATCACGTTCGTTAGCTCTTTCGTAAAAAAGATTGCTTTTGTAATTGCTGCTTCCGAAATCTCCGCCGATTGAAGTAGAGAAAAACCAGTTGTTGTCAAAGACAAAACTTAATCCTAAAGACCATGTTCCGCTGATTTTATAATTGTATATTCTGTGGTTGAATTCATTCAAGTCTTCGGATAATTCCTCATTGAGTTCTTTGTCGGAAGAACCCCATCCGAATTTGAATATATTGTTGTTTATTCCGAGTGAGACCCTTGGTTCGACACTTTTCAAAGCCCCGATACCGGCTTTCAATTCATAGGCTAAATTCAATGTTACCGGAATTCTCATGTAGTGGAGCATGATATAAAAATCGGGATAATCTTCGTCATAATAGTAATCATCATCGTAATATCTGTTCTCTTTGTTGCGCCATGTCGTCGGCATCCAGTACTGGAAGTTGAATCCGAATCCAAGATATAGATTGCCCTCACCTCTGCCGCTCTCTTTTTTGAAGACGAGCCAGTTGAAATCCAAACCTAAAGAAGCCCCGAATTGGTTCTTAAATACGTAGTCCTCATATTCGCGAAACATCCCAGCAGTTCCGCTGAAGTCGGCTCCGATTCCGAATTTGAAACTGGTAAAGAAATTTTCCTTCTGACTGTTTTTCTGTTTTCCGCTTTCAGTTTTTGTTTCAGATGCTGCTGATTGTTTCTGCTCAGGGGAAACAAACTCAATGCTGCCTGCCTCCTGTGAGGTCGTTACAGATTCAATCTCTTCAGCATAAAGAACAGAGGCACACAGCAACAAGATAATGAAATAAAAAGATTTTCTCATAATACAGTCTCCTTTTTTTAAAAACATAAACGCTTTATGTTAAAGATGTGATGAATAAATGCAAGTTTAAATGAGGCTCTCCAGCAGCGCCGCGCACCCTTTTGTGACATCGTTCCATGTTGCGTCGAAATCGCCTGTGTACCACGGATCGGCGACATCGCGGTCAACTCCCGCATAGTTGAGAAGGAGTTTTATCTTGTTTTCAGGGTCACCGCCGCAGATGCGTGTCATGTTGCGGATGTTGGCGCTGTCCATGCCGATGAGAAGGTCGAATTTCTTATAGTCGCCGGCGTTCATCTGTCGTGCAGTTTTTCCGGCGCATGCAATACCGTGTTCGGCTAATTTCCTTTTTGCGGGCGGATAGACGGGGTTCCCGGTCTCTTCGGTGCTCGTCGCGGCCGATTCTATCCCGAATTTGTCGGTTAGACCTGCGTCTGCAACTAATTTTTTCATAACAAATTCAGCCATCGGGCTTCGGCAGATGTTGCCGTGACAGACAAAAAGTATTTTGATCATGGTAATCTCCTTTGATTATTCGAATCTGTCTTATAATTACATCACTTCAGTTTTATCCAGTAACCAGTTTGCAATATCCACGATACGGATTCCTTCATATTGATATGTTTCCTGATGTGTTCTTGCCAGGATCATTTTCGGATAGGCGTCTTTTATTGCAAGAAGCGGTGCGTATTCCCGTTCGAATGTTTCGGGATTGTCTATATATTCGGAGACTTGGATATATATCTTTTCATCTTGCCTGATTGCAACAAAGTCGATCTCTTTTTTGTATAAAACACCTGCATATACTTCATAGCCGCGTCTTAAAAGTTCGATTGCCACTATATTCTCCGAAATTCTGCCAAAATCAGGGTTGCGTGTTCCCAAACGAGCACTTCTGAATGACGGATCGGCAAGATAATACTTGTCGTTTGAAGCCAGATACTTTTTTCCTCTTATGTCATATCGTCTTACTCTGTAAAAACCGAAAGCGTTACACAGATAGCTTATATATGCACCGACAGTCTTATCGTTTGTTTTTATTTTGTTCAAGAGAAGCGTATCCGCCATTTTGTTCGCAGAAACAATATTCGAAACATTGTCCATCAGATAATCAATTATCTTGTCCAGAAGCGGGATATTCCTGATTTTATACTTTTTTACGATATCCCGGATCACAAGCGTTTCAAAGACATCGTTTAAATATTTGGTCTGCATACTTGGATCTGAATATAGATAACTCCCTGACATTCCGCCGCTATTGCGGTATTCCGTATATGCCTTGTAGGCATCGTTTAAATCAAAGTATTCCATATATTCTTTCAGTGAAAAAGGATATACTTCAATGCTGTAGGTTCTGCCGGTAAAAAGCGTCGCAAGGTCACTGCTGAGCAAAAAAGCATTGGAACCGGTCACATAAATATCGTAGTTTCCTGAAGAGTGGAGGCTGTTGAGCGTGATCTCGAATCTGTCGCACAACTGCACTTCGTCAATAAACAGGTAATTGTTTTTTTCACTTACGTAATGTTCTTTAACAAAAGAATTTAACTTGCGGTATTCCTTGATCTCATCGTAATCAAGATTGGTGAAATCAATATATATGATATTCGCTTCTTTATCTGTTTCACGGATATACTGGATAAAAGCTTCCATCAGTTTTGATTTTCCGCTGCGACGGATTCCTGTAATCACTTTTATATCCGGAACACCTTTTACGCGTTTTAATTGTTCCATATAAAACGGTCTTTCGATGATTTTCAATGTCACCACCTCCTTTTTCGTAAATATGATAGCTTTTTATTTCGAGATATGCAATTTTTTTATTTTCTCGAAATAGGATCGCCGGTAATCACAAGACATGCATTCGCGCCGCCAAAAGCAAACGAGTTGGAAAGGCAGATTTTTACTTGATGTAAATTATTGTTTTTATTTACGAAATTCAATGATGGCATCTCTTCGTCAAAAACTCCGTCCCAGATCTGCGGCGGAAGAACATTGTTTGTGACCGCAGCAAAGCAGATCGCGAGTTCGAGTGCGCCGGCGGCTCCCAAAGTGTGGCCTGTTACCGGTTTTGTGGTGGAGCACTTAACTTTGTAATTTCCGAAAACGGCGTCAACTGCCTTTGCTTCCATCGAATCGTTGAATTTTGTTCCGGTGCCGTGGAGATTGATGTAATCGACTTCTTCCGGCTTTATCTTCGCGTTTGAAAGTGCTTTTTCTATCGCTTTTTTGGCTCCAATTCCGCTCGGATCGGGGGAAGTCATGTGGTGCGCGTCGCAGGATTCGCCGTAACCGAGAAGGCATATTTTGGGCATTGATTCGTCAAGCGGTTCTTTCGAAAGGAGGAAAAATGCCGCACCGTCGCCTAAAGTTATGCCGGATCTGTTTTTGCTGAAAGGGTTTGTGATGCTGCCTGATATCGCTTCCAAAGAGGCAAAACCGTCCAAAGTTGTGTCTGATGCTATGTCGATCCCGCCGGCAACAGCCGCGTCGCACGATCCCGATTTTATGAGTTTAGCAGCTTTTATTATTGCTCCTGCACTTGAAGAGCACGCTGTCGAAAATGTGCAGACAGGGCCTTTGAGAGAGTATTTTTCGGCAATGAAAGTCGAAACATAGTCTGCACCCTGCATCTCTATCGAATAATCTTCAGGAAATGCGCCGTTTTCAAAGTATTTCCTGTGCCCCGCGATTGAAAGTTCAGTTCCGTTGTCACACGATCCGACACAAACCGCGATCCTTTTTTCTCCGTATTTTTCCTTTGCTTTTTCGATGATATTTCCGATCTGTTTGAGTGCAGCTTCTTCGATCCTGATTATTTTCATATCGAATCTGCCGGATGAGGGGTTCAGCTTCGATTCATCGATTCTGGCTGCGAAAAATGTGCTTCCGGAGAATGTTTCATAGCGTTTTATCCCGCTCTGGTCTCCGTTCAGCAGTGATTTCCAGAGTTCTTCGGCGTTTTTTCCCGCTGCCGAAAAAACTCCCGGACGTGACAAGTATATTTTCATTTTTTATCTCCCGAAGTGTAGAAAAGTGCGGCTAAGTAAGCGGCGCAGAGTCCTGTAAATATTGAAAAACCTATCAAGTGAACCGGCTGGAAGGAACTCAGTGCGAGCGCGCCGAATGAAACTATTGTTGTGAAAAACGAAAGGAAAATGGCGAAAGGTTCGAGCCTTTTTTCGGTCGGGTCTTTGGTTTTTTCGTTTTCCTGTGTGTAAATTATGTAGTCGAGACCGAGCCCGAAAACCAGAATTATGCCGGTGACTGAGAAAAATTCGGGTCTGGTGTTTGTTGCGGCAAAAACAGCCGATGTCGCAAGAATGACGATGAAGGGGATCGAGATTATTTTGAGCGACTGCCGCGTGTTGTAGAAAAATCTGAGGACGATGAACATGAGTATATATGCGGCTAAGAAGAATTCGAGGACGATCGTCGTTACTTTGTCAAGGTCGGAATTTATGTCTTCGACTTTGTGGACGAAATAGACCCCTTCGTTTCCTTCGACGATACTTCTGAAAACTTTTGTTTCAGCCATAAAGTTCGGGATAACTATTGAATAATATTTGTCTTTAACTTTGCCGAGCCAGTAAGAGGAAAGAGCTTCTTTTATTGAGGAAGGGAAGTCGTCTGAGGTGACTGAAAGCATTGTTTTTTCAGCTTCTCTGAAGGTGTTTTTGAAGTTTTCGGCTTCGTTTCCGTCAAATTCCAGTGTTTCAAACTGTTTTTCGGTAAAAGGAAGGAGCTTTTCGACTGCCGAGCGCGATTTTTTCTGCTTTTCGACTGACGGGATGAATACGGATGTTGACATTACGCCGTCGCCGTTTTTATCAATGGTTTTAAGCCTTTCGCGCAGATTCTCTTCTTTTCTGAGGACCTCGTTTTCGTCACTGCCGCTTACGATGAACCAGCTGACCGGAGCATAAGATATGACGGAGTAAGCCTCTTTTTCGTTTTCAAGAAGCTCGCCCTCTTCTTTGTAGAGTTTTTTGAGGTCGTTCTCTATCCCGAAATTCTCTCTGAAAGCGAAAAGCAGGATGAGGGAGAGCACAACCATTGCGCATATTCCCGCTTTTCCGTTGATTTTTTTGACGAGAGCGAACCCTTTTTCAAAAAGTCCGACTCCTCTGACAACTCTGTTTTCAGGAAGCGGAACATACGGGAATACCGCGGTCGTCGTGAGAAATGAGCTTACGAGCCCTGTCACCGAGAAAAGCGACATCTGCTTGAGAAGGTTGAACGGCGCGAAAATGAGGGCTAAAAAGCAGACTGATGATGAAATTATCGCCATCGTAAGTCCGGGAAGGAGCTTCGATCTGATCTCTCCGCCCGATTTCAGATTGGTGTTCCCTGAAGCGTGGACGAAGTAGTGAAGGCTGTAGTCGATTGACGAACCTATCAGCGAAGTTCCGAAAACAAGCGTGACTAAATGGACTTTGCCGAATACTGCGAAAGTAAGTGCCGCAGCCGAAAAAAGCGAAAAGAATATCGAAATCAGCGAGAGTATTATCGGAGTTGCCGAACGGAAGACAAGAGTCAGCATCAGAATTACGATAATCATTGAAATTATTGAGATTATTTTGATCTCTTCGGAAGCTGAATTTGAGCTTTTGTGGCTGTGGAAAGTGCCGCCGGAAACTACGCAGCGCGTCCCTGTTTCGGCCTTTATTTTGCCGCATATATCGTAAATTTCGGTTATTCCGTTGTCCATTGAAGCGAGAGCCGCGCCTTTTGGAGAAAGCTCTGTTTTTATCATGACATACCAGAGTCCGTTTTTTTCCGCCGCGAGAACGCCGTCCTTCGGCCTTAAAGCGGTGCCGGAATGTTCCAAAACTTCCAGATATTTCTGCAAGTTATGTTCTGCAAGCATGAAGGGGTCGCTGCTTATGTTGTCAAGCGGAAGCATGGTGAAAGGGCTGTAGATCCTGGATACCGCCTCCTGCGCAAAGTCTTCGGCTCCGCCGTTTTCGATCGCCTTTATAGTCTCGTCGTCAAGCAGATCAAAGCGGTATTTGTAGAAAAAATCGCTTATCTCTTTGATGTCGACAGTGTCGGTATTGAGCATGACCGAAACGAAGCAGGGGCTTCCGTTTAGTTTTTCGTATATCCTTTCGGCTCCCGCCTTCGCCTTTTCGAAATCTTTGTCGGCGCTGAGGACAATAGCTACTTTGCTGAGTTTCTGCATCAGCGTTTCATTCGCTTTTTTCAGCGATTCCTCTTCGAATGGTTTCGGCATCATATTGAAAAGATCGGAATCCAGAGAGAACTTCCCGTTTTCGTAAGAGTAAGAAATTACTAATAAAACTACGACTCCGATGTGGAAGATTAGCCAGGAGAGGAGAAATTTCCGGTTAGTCTTTTTTGAATTCATCCAACTCCTCTTGCGTAAGTTTTTCGGGGTGTTTCTGGTGCTCGAAAATGTAGCTCATGCTGCCGCCGTCGGCAAAGTATATCTCAGCCATGAAAATTGCAACCGAGCCTTTGACGAAAGTTCCTTTAAGGTTCATCGAACTGATCGCATAAGCGATGGTCTTGTCTTTCGGAACGAGCAGGGCTTCCCATTTTTCGGCGCTTGTCGCTTTGAAATTGACCTTGAAATTCTTGTTTATCTCGGCCGCGTTCCCCGCGAAAAGGGAAGAGACGATGTCGTTGACTTTAAGAAAAGTGTCGCTGTTGAGCATGCTTTTCACAGTCTTTTTTCCCTTCGCGTCAGTAGTTATCATGTAGGCATCGATTATTGCTATCTTTGAAGGGACGGGCTTCAGCGTTTTCCAGACGACTCCGTCTCTCGTGAGGATGAAAGTTCCCGAAGACTTGAGGCTCTTTTTGAGTGCGCTCGTCTTTATCTGCGTAAATTCGCCCGTCGTGTTCTTGTATACCGCGAGGTGCTTGCATATCGTCTCGAATGTGAGCTCTTCAGCAGGGAAGAGAGGGTAAACAACAAAAATTACTGCTAAAAGAACCAATATTTTTACATGTTTATTCATAAAAACCTCCAAAATCTGCCTCTTGAGATGCCGGAACACTCTTTCAAAAAACCTGGGAAATATATAGAACCTCGCATATTTTGCAAAATTTCCTGCTGCAGCGGCGGAATGAGTAGGAGGCATCGGGTTTTTATGATTTAGTGTCGTATTCCCTGCTTTTTTCTTCAAGCAGATTAAAATCGCAACAGAATTTCGCGATTTTGCCAGTTGATTTCTGATTATCGTATAAATTCGAGGCTTTTTGAACAACAGAATCGATAATTTTGATGCAGAAAGAGTATTCGATGTTTAACAAGACCTTGTATTTTTTCATGTCTTCAGAATCATCGGGAGAAAAATTCAAGTTTATTTCGGAGTAAAGTCCTGGTTTTACAGGAATCATTTTTTTCAGATCTATGACTGAAATGATGTGTTTCAGCGAACCGTCGGGATTTTCCGTATAGATGCCGTTAAGTGCTTTTTCAGACTTTTTGCAGTTTTCAAAAATTAGAAAACGGTCGATATCGACATTTTTTCATGATTTGTGTTTTTCCTTAGCGGAAGAAAGCGGAATCACATATTCATTTCCTTTGTCTTCAACAAGAATTCCAAGATAAGGTTTTGTTTCATAACCGACAGGCTGCCAGTATACTTCCTTGCAGAAATCGTGAAGATATTTCAAATATTTCTGATCTATAGAAATGAATTTCAGATTATTTTTCAGAGAGAACAAAGTTTTCCTCAAAAAAAATAGGCTGCCCGAAAGCAGCCCTCGTTAATCTTCATCTCTTTGCGGAAATCCGCAGGTTAATGGAGACCTTCCGACCAAGAAGTATAGAGATGAAAATAAAAATGTCAAGATAAAATGAAAAATTTTTTCTAATTTAATTTTTATTTTTCTTGAATGCGTTTGCTTCAGTGGCTTTGTATTCTGCATCCGGTTCCGCTGCGGCGGCGAAACCGCTGTCAAGGTCGGGGTATTCGAAAGGTTTTTGCGGGTTTTTGCCGATTTTGGAGATGACTTTCGCCATCGTCTCTTCGAAAGAGGATGATTTCAGCTCGCATTCCCAGACAACGATCACATTCCAGCCGCTTTCCTGCAAGGTTTTGTAGTTTTTGAGGTCGCGTTCGCGGTTGCGGGAGATTTTGGATTGCCAGAATTCGACATTCGATTTCGGCATCACGAATTTGTCGCACCCGTCGTGACCGTGCCAGAAACAGCCGTTCACGAAAATCACGGTTTTGTATTTCCTCATCACGATGTCGGGTCTGCCGGGAATATCCTTCACGTTCAGGCGGTAGCGGTAGCCGTGCTCCCACAGCCATCTGCGGACCTTGAGTTCAGGTTTTGTGTTTTTGCTGCGGATGCGGGACATGTTTTTGTGGCGCTGTGTTGGTGTGAGGACGTCGGTCATGGTTTTATGTACTGCATCAGTTCCTCACCTGTTTTGAAAACAGGAGCACCTTCCGGATATTCTTCGGAATTTCCGGCTTCGGAAATGATTTTTTCAAGGTCAATTTTTGATGACAGCTGCACTTCCTCGTCAAAAACGAAGCAGAAGTAGTTCCCTTTAGGATCGGGGTAAAGAGCCTGACGCATTCTGGCTTCATCCATCGTGGCATGGTGATGAACATGGAAAACTCTGTATTGGTTGCTGTTTTCTTCACCGAAACGGTATAAAATCACGAATTTAACATCCGTTCCTGCAAGAAATGCCGGTGACAATGCTCCGTCGCGGACAACGCTTCCGCGTTTTTTCAGGCGGACATTGTATAGATTCGTTTGTTTGTCGTTTTTACCGAGAATCCAGGCCAGCTGTTCGTCTGAATGATAGCATCCGATGAGAAAATGCTTGTTCTGGTAACGCTGGATATGGTGCACTGTAAGCAGTGATGAAGGAACTGCAGCAACTTGTGTCGGTTTAACTTCCGGCAGCAGTTTTGCAGGATTGTCGCCAAGTTTACATTCTTCGTAGTAAAATCCGGGTTCAAGCAATGCCAGAACAAGTTCGTTTTCGCTCCCGAACTTCGGATCACTGTCAAGAGCAAGTGAATAGTATTTTTGCTGACCTTCGATGTTGTACGGAGTGAAAACTTTTCCCAGAAGCTGCTGAAAATTTTCTTTAAGGAATTCGTCGGCATTAACGCCTTCGCGCGGTGTCATGGCATAGAAATCATATTGTTTTTCCAGCATTTTCTGAATCTTGCTGCGGAATATTTCCCTGACTTTTTCTTTCCATGCTTTTTTCTGTAATGCGTTGTTTCGGGCGTAAAGCGACACGACATATAGGAAATTTACATCATAGTGGCAAATCAGGAGAGTGTCGCGGTCGAAAAGGCGGTTGTCGAACTGGCGGTTTGTGAAAAAATTCGTTTGCTTGTCCGCAAGCTCAATATCATCGTTGTAATCCAGCTTTTCGTTAAGACGGGCACTGATGAAAAAATTCGGAATTATGTTGTAACCTTCGGTCACATTGTCGCGCAGTTTGGGTACATTGCGGAAATTCTGTTTGTCGAACTGTAAATCCTTGTCGTCTTTGTCATCATTCATAAACAGGTTCAGATTCCACTGGATGACATTTCTGGCATAAGTGAACTGCTTATAAACCGACTGTTTTCCGATTTCTCCTTTGCGTTTGTAATATTTGCTGTCGCCGATGTAATAAATCGGCTTATCCTCTTCGTTGTTTATCAGATTTTTGTATGTGAAAATATGATCAACCAGTTTGCCGTCTTCCTGTTCCTTCAGTCCTTTCGGTATGTTTTCCGTGTCGCCTACAAGTTCGTCAATGATTGCTTCGAAAACGATATTGTAGTTTTTGACCAGAAGATATTCTTTCTGTTCTGCACTGATTCTGATTTCCTTTGCTCTGTCAAAGAAGGCATAGCAGAGATTCCAGAGTTCAAGAGCTTTGTCGGAAAAATATTTGTATTTGATCTGCAGAAGTCTGGTTTTTCCGAGACCTTTCAGATATGTCTCAAACTGTCTGCCTTTGATCAGATCGAAATTGCAGTCGGTATTTTTCGGGAATCCGTAAGTATCGCCGATGTAGTTTAGAATTGAAAAGAAGATGACAAGCAGTTCTTCATCGAAATTTATCTGCCGTTTTTTGTTTACCGGATTCAGATAAACAGGATTCTGATCCTGAATGATTGCGTTTGTCGTGCTGATTGTGCGGTTCCAGTTGATTTTGTTGATGCCTGAATGGATATTGCGGAGCACGAAAAAGAAGAAATTTTTGTTCTCGCGGTTGAATCTGATGATTTCAAGCAGAATATCAAGAAAAGTATTGCTTAACCTGCGGCTTCCTCTGCCTGCTTTGGCAATCTGCTTGTGATAGACGATGCCGGAATCAATATGGCGATCCTTAAAAACCACGATTGAGCGGTAAATCCACACCGAAAACTCATAAATGAAGGAATATTCTTCTTTCGAGAGCGGATTATTGGCATCAAGGTCAATTATTGATTCAGGGGAATATTTGCCGAATACAAGTTCCTGATTGTCGCCTTCGAGAAGCACTTTCGGAAGAATGAATACACAGTCTTTCAGTTGGGGGTTGTAGTAATAACCGACATAGTGGATTGAAACTTTGCCTTCGATATTTTCCAATGCGTCAATGCCGCTGATAACCTCTTTAACATCAGCTGCGTTGTACTTGTATTCTTCGATGAGGATGTGCATTATTACTTATCTTGTGATACCACGGTAATTGTGCAACGCGCGTTGCACAATTGATTCGTCAGATCGTAATTACTCATTGTTGTTTCCTGTATTGTCTTCTTTGTTCAGTACTTCTATTCCCAAATTCTTCAGAAACAACTCTACTTTGCTCTCGGCAATCTTTGTTTCACCATTATCTGTCGTATAGAACTTGTTGAAAGACAACTCTTTACCGTCTTCGTCTTTGAAAATATCGTTGTCGAATCCGAAATCCTTGAAGACATCGTTCCAGAGGTAGAAAATGACTTTGCTGACAAATTTTTCCGCACTGATAATGCCGTCGTTATCTGCTTTACAGAAGAAGTATCCGAGTTTCTTGTCTTCCGAATTGGTTGTGCTCCCGATTTGTTCATTGATTTTTTCAATGAAATCCCACCAGTCGTATTCATCGTTGTTTACGGCAATCCGCCATCCTTTATTACAGTTGTGAATCGGCACATATTCCCAGTCCCAGCGGCGTTTGAAAGCCGAATCAATCGGGAAAAGTGACTGGTCACTTGTGTTCATCGTAGCCCAAATGTAGAGGTTGGACGGAAGAACAAGAATTTCGCCTTTTCTTATTTTTACAGCGGTTTCTTCGGAGTTCATGCCGCAAAGAGCCGGAGCATTCAGAAATACCATGTTGGTAAAAACCGAATCCAGATATTTTTTCATGTCTTTGTCAGCTTTTATCGGATATTCCGAAAATCCCTCTTCGTCACGGTCAAGCAGCTGGAACAAATCACCGAAAATCTGAGCGCAGTTGCCGCGGTTGATTTCTTCGATGACCAGATACTGTTCTTCCGGCTGTTTGCCTTCTTTTACCGCCTGAGCATAAAGTTTCCATGCGTTTGTATATGCCTGAAGAAAAGCCTGATCAACGAATTCATAAATTATGCGGTCTTCAGTTATCTGCTGACCGTCGGCACCTTTAACTGCAACAGCCTTTTCGCCGTAAGTAGAAAATACAGGAACCTGCTTTGTTGTCGGCTTGTATGCACCTACGAAAGTTGAGTAGTCGCTGTCCGGATGAAAAGTTGTGCGGATAACATTTTTGCCTTCAGTCAGTTTCTTGATTGCGTAAGATTTTCCTGTGCCTGGAGCACCGTAGAAGATGCGCTGGAGAGGGGAGAGATGAAATCTATTCGCTCTTTTTGCTAACCTTAAAATTTTTTCTTGCCCAAGTATCATTTTGGCCATGGTTACAAGAGTTGCACCATAACCGTATTCGTATTTATCAATATCGCTTTGTCCCGATATTTTAAAACGTATGTCAGTCGTCGGAACTTCAGGGTGTTGCTCCATAAAAGTTACAAACTCTTGTAACAATGCTTTAGATATTGTTCTAAGCCCGACAGCTCCTTTGCTGTCTGATTTTACAAGATAGCAAAGTCTGTCTTCATCAATGATGGTAATTTGACCGTTTTCTGAACTGTCTCCGACATTTAATTTGTTTGTTTTGATCATGGATTTTGTTCCTTAATATCTGTTAATTCTATTTGTTTTGCTTGATTGTATTACAAAAACAAAGCACTTTGTAATTGATAAAAATTTTTAATCTTCCTTTTTGATCATTATTGTTATGCAGCATGTGTTTTGGTAATAGGTATAGGTTTTAGATACTTAAAATTTTGCATAAAAACTTTTAAATCAGCTCCCACAAAGTCATAATTTTCTAAATTAATATCTTTCTTTTCATCTCGTGCATCATAAACAAGCAAATATCCAGTACGTAAACTTTTTTCAGAAGTATTAAGAAGTTCTTTTATATACTCTAAGGTTTGAGTTACACCTTCTTTTACTCTTTTAACTCCATATGGTGTACTAATTCCGGTTCCAGAATCATTAATTGAAACACCAATCCATTTAATTTCAATAAAATACAGTTCTCCTCTAACATCAAAATATATATCATTCCTCTTCTTCGATTGCCCCAATTCAACTTCTACATTAAAAGTATATTGCATATGCTCTGTTAAATACTGACACAATTGATCCCTCATATAATGCTCTGGTTTATTTTTTAGGATATTACGATTAATAAGAGATGAATCAATCTGACGTAGGGTTGCATTATCTGCTAAAATGCACATATAATTTACTTGTTGTGTTAAATACTGCTTTGCATATTCATCCAAAACAATCTCTAACTGAGATATATCTCTTTTTTTTAGATATCGCATTCTGTCTTCATGACTATAAAAAAAATTGTTATCTTCTATCGCCTCCCCATCAATATAGAGAGTAACACCTTCTTCTCCAAAGAAAAAAACAACATTGTCATATGATTCAGATTCTAATTGTTTTCGTACTCCAAAAGTATTTCCTAATAGGTATTTTTTCTCGAGAATATCGCATGATGCATTAATTTTAATGAAATTATTCTCCCGGATTTCACTCTCAACAACTTTTAGCTTTTCTGTAAAAACTGAAAATTGTATTGAATCCAAAATCTCATTCGGAATAGCTATTGAGAATAAATTCCTTTTATTAAGCTGCTTTTCCCAAAATTCTTGAAAAACTCTTCTATGCAAAATATCAATTTTATCTTGGTTTTTTTTGTGTGTTTGTTTAACTTTTATAATTTTTTTTAGCAAATCATCAGAAAAAGAAAAATCCATTATTTTTCCCCCCTCAAGATTTTTCCAAAAATATATTCAAAATATAGTTTTAAGTAATCTTTGTTATCAAGAATATCGTCTTCTTTTGTCAGTTTACTTTCAAATGCATCTTTGAACTTATTTAAAAATTTTACCGTATCATTGTCAGAGCCAATATTAAGGTTATAGACAGAATTGGATTCTAAAGAATTTTTATACTCTGGATCCCTGAAAATGAAATCAAAAATTTTATCTTCTCCATAAACACCAAGTATAAAAGAAATATCATCAAACCATGAATCCTTTAACTCATAATTTTCTGATGAAATAGTATGGTTGATATGAGATAGCCCATATCCTTCTTCAGAATGAATCAATAATTCATTTGCTTTTAAATTTGTAACAGCATTGTCAATATCGGCATCTTCAGGCCCACTCAAAGTTCGTGTAAAATTATAATCGTCCTTAAATATATTATCTTTTTCAGTATATCGGAAAGAATACAAAACTGCAGATAAATATAGAATACGGTTTATTGAAGATTCACGAACATATTTCCAACCGATATTCTCTAGTTTTGTTAATAGGAGTAAAATATCTTCACTTTTTAGAATTATTTCATCATATCTAGCCATTACAAATGTCCTCCAATTCGTCAGATAACTTTTTTAAGATATCATGGTGCTTTTGAACTTCTGAAACTTTTCCGATTTTAAATAAGTTTAGAATTTTTTTGTTTTTTGTCTTGCCTAATATAGTTTTTATGAACGATGTATTATTCAAGTTTGTGGTCATAATAAGAACATTTGGAAAACTGATATATTTTACAAAAATATCAGCCGCGTTTTCTTCATAAGAAACATCTAAACTACTATCTGGTGTTTCACAGATATAAAATGACCCTGTTGTGTAAAAAAAGTTTAAAACACTCATTCTAAAAGAATAATCAACAAAAAAACGCTGTGATTCTGAAAGCTCATCTTCATCATAACGAGCAACATTGTCTATTATCGGGAAAAACAATTTAATCATTTTATCTTTAACTTTCTTGTCTTTTACAGACTCCAAAGTTAGACAACATGGTAACTTCATAAATGCCTCTGCAAAATCTGCGAAAACATTTGAAATATTTCTTGTGTTTGCCTGTAAACTATCTTCAATTCTTTTGGCTATTTCAGATGCATTTTTAAACAGCTCTTCACTTTTTCCTTGATGTTCTTCCTTTTCTTTATTTAATTGATCAATTCGATTCATCATGATCTTATATGAAAAATCTTGATTGCTATTGCTGTTCTCGCTGGATTCAAGAGAACGTAAGATAGCGTTTTTGTCAAATAACTTGATTTTCAAATTTCTATATTCCGAGTCTAATTTTTTTAAGATCTTCTCGTTCTCAGTAATTAATTTCTCATATTTAGTTCTTTCAGATATTAAATTTAAAATCTCGCGTTTCAAATCAGAGATTTTTTCATTTCCATCAGAAATACCAGCTATTTTTGTGTGGCAGAAAAAACATTCATCAGAAGAAGTTTTTACTTTTTTAATACTTAAATCTGAATTACAAAAAGGACAAATTCTGTTGATCTCATACTGCTTTTTAAAGATTTCGTATTTAGGATTTAAATCTTTCCAAACTCTATTCATATGTATGGAATCATATTGTTCTTTTTCCTTTTCTTTTTGATTTAAAGCTGTAGATAAATCTGCTGTTTTCTTGTAATAAGATTTTGTTTCTTTTTCTATCTCAGCCTGTTTTTTTTCAACGGAATCTTGCTTCTTTTCTAAAGAGTCAATTTCCTCCAATATTTTTAATTTTTTTATATCAGCATTATCTGAATTGTCTTCATTTATTTGCTCAACAACTCTCTTA
Organism: bacterium; assembly: GCA_017961325.1. Taxonomy (GTDB): domain Bacteria; phylum UBP6; class UBA1177; order UBA1177; family UBA1177; genus UBA1177. Next base: position 53,321 of record JAGCXM010000018.1, read on the forward strand.
ATGGCTTTTATTTCTTCTTGTGTATGCCTTGCCAAACTGTCCTGATACTTTGCTTCAAATTCAAAATCTTTTCTTTGTTTTTCATATTTTGGATCATTAAAAAACGCATTCATTAAGCGTTCTTGCGCATCTTCATTCCACAAAACATTTTCTCTGGATTCGCCAAAAAACAAAATTTGATTTACAAAAAAGATAAAATCATCAAAATCTGACAGATTGGCTTCTTTAGACACAAGGATTTCATAATTGTATTGTAAATTATTCTTATTCTTTCCAGCATCATTATAATCTTTATAAGAATCCTGATTTATTGGTTCACCTTCAACGATTGTTTTAAGTCCATTTTTTATAACATTCACTTCGAGAATCTTTGCTTCATACAAGCTGCGTTTTACAACAAACAGAGTCTCGTTTATCATAAAATGTAATTCGACAAAACCTTCTTTATCAGACTCAACAAGCTTTGTTCTATTTCTAAAAAAAGAATCGCTGTTTTTATAACTTTCTCTTGTAAGTCTTTTTTCACCTTTGTAATTTTTCACATCTAACTGTTTCTTATACAATCCAATCAAAGCGTATTTTAAAATATTTATAAATGTTGTTTTTCCGACTCCATTTCCACCGACAATCAGATTAAGTCCTTCAATAAAATCATAATCAATATCTTCACTATAAAGAGAATAATTTACAATTTTAATCTTTTTTAATGTTGGTAAATAAACTTTATGATCTTCCATCTTTCTACTTTTTCTCCAAAACGATTACACCTTCAAGCAATTTATCAACATGCTCTTTTTGCTGAGGGCTTGTTTTTAAATAACGGGCTTTTCTGATTTCCTGTACAGAAAAACCGATATCTTCTGCAATAGAAGCACAAATATCAAGAGTTTTTATCTCCACATTAAAATATGCAGAGTTTGAAACATTAAAATAAACCTTCCCGCCTTTTCGCATTTTTTTGTACAACTCTTTAAAAAGAGTATCCATATCTACAAAATAAAGACGAATCATATCTATTATGGAAGGGTTCCATAAAGTGAAATTTTTCGCAGACTTATCCAATCTCTTTAAAGTAGATTTAAGAAGTGAATTTTTTATGTCAGCATTATCATGCCAATGAATCTGAACATGTGAACGAAAGGTGTGTTCTCTCAGATTTTGGATCTGAGCATTATCTTTAGTAAATCCCAAAGTTTTCAGCTCGAGCATATAAGTGTCTGTATAGTCACGTGAATTAAGATACGGAGGCGAAGTGATTACCAAGTCGATGGAATTGTCTTCGACTTTTTCATTTATGGCAAAACGAGAATCTGAATTGAAAAGAAAGCTTTTGTTTTTCTGAGAAAATTCTACATTCGGCTTGAATGAATTTTTTATATCTTCCAATAGCTCATCTGTTACTTTTTTATCAAATTTTGTAAAGACATCTTCCTTAGTCAGCTTTATTGAAGTCCAATTTTTTTTATATGAAAGGCATTTTCCGTTTCTATATAAGTTCGAGACATCAAGCAATATCGCAGCTAATGCTATCGTAAATAAATCTTTATAAATTTCCTCATTTATTGCATCGATTGCGATTTTAAGTTTTTTTACCGCCAGACCGACTTCATTGTCATAATTCCATTTTTTGCTTTTGTCTGACTGATATAAAGTCGGAAAAACAGAAGAATCCAAGTTGGTGTCATTTAATTTATTCCGGGTGTTTTTTATGCTTGCAAACCAATAATTTGCTCGTTCATAAGTATATTCGGTTTCAAGTTTCACTTTGCCAATCAAATACATGAGAGGATTTATTTCGAATGAGTAGCATTTTATTCCAAGATTCTGTAATTCAAGAGCGGTTGTTCCACTACCGGAAAATGGTTCCAGACAACATTCTATTTTTTGTTCTTTATTTTCATCTATTATTGATTGAATAAATTCTTTTGAGTAACCTTCAACAAAAGGATACCATCGATGGATCGGTTCCTGTTTATTCTTATTAAACTGCATGATACGCCCGTAAGTATCCGTAAAATCTGCATAGTTATATTTTAACGCATCATTTGACATACACTGGTCAAAACGGTTATAACCACATGAATCTTGCATTTTGCACATCGAATAGTGTCAAAAAAACAACTTTTTATCAAGGAAGCTGCTTGCCCACCAAAAAACGTCGAATAAATTAAGGCAAAAAAACGAAAAAGTATATTTATTTTTTATCAGAAATCAAAGATTCTTGTTTTATGAAACATTTCTGCACGACGGAAATTCTGAAATTTTTTCCGCGGAAAGAAACAATTTCATTCTCGGAAATTTCTGCTGAAAGAATTTCGCGTTCTTTTTTTCACAGAAATCTTGCGCAAAAAAGATTGTTTTTGTGCGCCGTGCGGCGGCTTCGTTTTTGAAGTCACATTGTGACCTCAAAAAATAAATTGCCCGCTTCAAACTATGTGCTTGAAAGTGCGAACTTTGCACTGATAACATCCTAAAACTTGAATTTTGATAAAATAATGATAAAATGATGATAGTTTTTTGTTTTTTAGGAGGAAATGATGCAAATTCGCCCGGTTTCAGATCTACGCAACAAATTCTCTGACATAGAGAGTTTGGTTTTTTCAAGGAAAGAGCCGGTTTTTCTGACAAAAAACGGCTACGGTTCTATGGTGGTGATGAGTCTCGACATGTACGAAAGCCTTACCGAAAATATCGAGGCAAAACTTGATGCTGCGGATATTCAGGCAGAAGAGACTCCAGAACGCCTCTCCCACGATGAAGTTTTTAGTGCTGTCCGCGCACACATCGGGGCAAATAAATGAGCTACAAGTTACGCTATCTTCCGTTGGCAAAAGAAGATCTGATCAATATAGTTGATTATATTCAAAATACCCTTTTAAGCCCGATCGCCGCAGAAAATACCGTTTCAAGAATTGAAAAAGCGATCCTTAAACGTTTGGAAAACCCTGAATCTTTCGCAGTTTGTCCGTCATCAAAAGAACGAAAGCATCCATACCGAAGAATCAATGTAAAAAATTATACCGTGTGGTATGTGGTCATTGATGATATCATGGAAGTTAGAAGAATTCTTTATTCCGGGCGTAACGAGAAAAGATTGTTGTAAAGACGGAACGAGCTGAAAATCTGTTTTTGTTTACCTACAGCTCGATGCTGTTTTTATCCAGCAGGAACGGAATTACGCCGATATAAATGATCCCGTTTTCGTCAACGCTTCTTTTTCTGTTTCCGTTCTCAACGACGATTTTTTTGAAAAAGTCCCCGCTGTTTAGGAGCGGCTTGATCTCCTGCAGTTTTTTTTCTTCGTTTTCGATGCTGAATGCCGACTGGACGTAGGTTTTGCTGAATCCGTGGTTGACTATGAAATCAATTTCAAGTTTTGTCCTTTTCTGAACTCTGTTTTCGCTCTTTGAAACTTCGACGACACCGACATCAACGGAATATCCGCGTGAAACAAGCTCGTTGTATATGATATTTTCCATTATGTGCGTTCGTTCCTGCTGGCGGAAGTTGAGTTTTGCGTTTCTTATGCCGATGTCAGTTGCATAGTATTTTACAGGAAAGTCGAGATATTTTTTGCCTTTGATGTCGTAACGGAGGGCTTTTCTGATGATGAAAGAGTCTTCTAGATACTCAAGATATTTTTTGACGGTATGGTCTGACAATTTTAAATTGTTTAATGAATTCAGAGTGTTGGTCAGTTTGTGAGGATTCGAGAGAGAACCCGTTGCGGAAAAAATCACATCGATAAGTCCGTTCAAAGCAGCCTCTCCGTCCAGATTGTAGCGCTCGGCAATATCCTTCAGATAAATATGTGAGAAAAGCTTTTTAAGATAGTCCGCTTTTCCCTTTTCAGTTTCTTCAAGAACGGCGAGAGGCATACCGCCGAATGTCAGGTATTCTTCCCATGCATCCGATTTCTCGAGACCGCAGTATTCATAATATTCACTGAAACTTAAAGGGAAAAGATTGATTTCTGTTCCTCTGCCTCTGAAATTCGTGGCGACATCCTTCGAGAGAGTCCTGGAATTGCTTCCGGTGACATAAATATCAAGATTTTCTCTGGACATGAGATCATTCAGGACATCGTAGAAAGTTGTGTAGAGCATCATTTGATCGTCTTCGGCGACTTTCGAGGCATCTATATCCTTTTTGATTTTGTATGAGAGCTGGATTTCATCAATGAAAATGTAAAAATCTTCGGTATTGTTGATTTTTGAAAGAATGTATTTGTATAAATTCTCAGGATTACGCAACTCTTCAAAAGCCATTTTGTCCAAAGCGATCTGAATTATATGGCAGTCATCCACACCTTCAGAATTCAGGTATTCTTTAAAGATTTTGAAAAGCAGGTATGACTTGCCGCATCTGCGAAGTCCTGTGATTATTTTTACAAAGCCGTTTTTCCTCTTTGAAATCAACTGGTTAAGGTAAGAATTTCTTTTTATCATTTGACCTCCGCTTCAAACTATGCGCTTTAAAGCGCCAACTTTGCACCAATAATATATCTATAATTATTAGATTTTCAAGATAATGCTTTAAACTACGCGCTTAAAAGCGCAAACTTTGCACTGACATGTATCAAAAGCTTGAATTTATCTTCAGTTACAGATCTTCCAGCGCCTTCTTTTCCTTTTCTTCGGCTGCTTTGACTGCGTCGTTGAGCTTCTTCTGCGCTTCATCTTTCATTTCGATCATTTTCTGAGCTTCGGTTGCGGGTGTAGGCGGCTGCTTTCCGCATGAGGATATGATAAGGGAAAACAAAAGAACGAAAATAAGCGCGATAGATGATCTTTTCATTTTTTTCTCCTGTCAGGCATGGTCGTTGTTATTAGAAATTATCGCTTTGACTTTGTTTACGAATACTTCGGGGCAGGAGAATTCCGATTCCATTTTTTTGATGTTGAAAGCCATCTGGGTGCTTTCTGCTTTTGTCGTGAGCTCTCCTTTTTCATTGAAGATTTCGTATTTTATTTTGATCATGTTCTCGTATTCGACAAGGCTTGAGACTATTTTAGCGTGCTCTCCGAAAGTGAGCGGCTTTATGTATCTCACTTTGATGTCGGTCACGGGGAAGGCGTAGCCCGATTTCACCATTTCGTTGTAGTTGTAGCCGATTTTGTCGAGCAGGGCGCAGCGTCCGGTCTCCATATATTTCACATAGTTTCCGTGCCATACGACATTCATCGGGTCGAGGTCGAAAAAGGCGACCTGGAATTCAGTTGTTTCGGAGCAGTAGATCTTATCCATTTTCACCTCCGTTTTTTTGCCAGAAATCAAAGAAATTATACCACTGATACGGGTATTTTATGCAGTATTTTTCAAGAGTTGTGACGTATTCGCCGCAGAGTTCCTCAATTCTTTTTTTGGTTTCGGCTCTGCCGCAGCTGAAACCGGTTTTCGCTTTCTCGACAAACATATTGTTTCTGGGAAAAAGTGCCGCGCTTTTTGTGCGAAGGCCGAAAACGAAATATACGGGAGCTTTGAGAAGCGAGGCAATAAGGAATACTCCGTAGGGAAATTCGGCCGTTTTTCCTAAAAAATCGTGCTCAATGAAGCGTTTTCCGCTGTGTGCCGAGGTCCTGTCGCCCGTGATCACGACCAGTCCTCCGTTTTCGACCTCATTCTGCAGCGCGAATATAGTCTCCGGGCCTATCGAATCAGGGTCGATGACGTTTGTCACGACTTCTGGGTTTATCTCTTTCAAAGTGTTGTTGAACTGACTCGTCACTTTCATCGACATGATCGTGGTGACGCTTATTTTTTTGGAAACTCCGGTTTCGCAGAAACTCGAAAGGCTGCGCATGAGCTCGATGTTTCCGAGGTGCGAGCCGATTAAATAGGCTCCTTTGCCGCTTTCAAGAAGTGAAATCAGCTCCTGAAGATCGTCATCGTGCTTTATCAGATTTTTGTATTTGGTTTTTCCGAGCCACCCCTCCATTTTTTCGACTACTGAAAGGGCGAACGAGAGAATTGTGAGGTATGGATTTATCTTTTCCGGAGTTTCGCCGTTTGTGTAAAGCTGCATCTGTTTTTGAAAGTTTTCAACATGTTTGCGAGCACTTTTTGCGCAGAGAAAAAAGAAAAAACTTACAGGAATTACGATAAGATGAACTAAAAACGCGGGTAGAAACTTTATCAGAAGCAGCGTGAATTTAAGCGGTCTGCTGGTGGAAACAACTTCCTGACTGTCACTCCAGTGCCCGTTTCCGCTCATTTTTTTCTCGTAAGTGAATGGTAAATTATAACCGGAAGTCTCGGAATCATTCCGAGGTAAAGGCGTGTGTAAGTCTCTGAAATTCCTGCATTATCCCAGAATAAGCGGAAGTTTGAGATGCCATCAGTGGGGTATGAAATTTTCACAGGTTCCGAGATTATCGGCACGTTCGCCCAGAAAAGGCGCACTAAAATTTCGATGTCAAAACCCATTCTTTTATTGATGTAAAGCGTGCGTTTTAAAGTTCTCACGAAAGGGGCGACAGGATAAATGCGGAAACCGACCATAGCATCTTTTATCAAGCGCGAAAGTGTGACGATGTGGATCCACATATTTGCGAATTCACGCCCTTTGACGCGGCTTTTCGGCGCATTTTCATCGTATTCCGGGCATCCGCAGATGACAGAATCGGGATTTTCGCGCGAAAGTTCAAGAAAGCGCGGGATTTTCGAAGTGTCGTGCTGGCCGTCGGAGTCAAGCTGGAAAACGTGCGTGAGCCCCATTTCTGCAGCTTTGAGAACACCCGTTGATACAGCTGCTCCTTTGCCGCCGTTTTTTTCTCTGACTACTAAAACCGCATTTCTGCAACCATTAACTGCTTCTTTTATAAGTCTTTGATTTTCTTCATCGTTTCCGTCATCGACTGCGATTATCGGAAAGTCGTATTTTTCAAGTTCCGTCAGAACGCCTTTCAAGGCCTCTCCGTGCCTGAAAACCGGGATGACAAAGCCTAATTTTTGTTCCATTACGCCTCATGAACTTCAAAAGTGCCGGTCGAATAGACCATTTTCTGCAGTGTAAAGTCTGAAATCGTGTAGGTGAGTGCAGGTTTAGAGCAGTCGTATTTCATTTCGAGAAGCGCAACTGTACCCGGAAGGATAGGGGATGAGAATTTTATCCGCCTGATGTTGGGGACAAAGCGTTTTGTGCCGAAATAAATTCCGGCGAGTCTTGTCACGATTTCAAACTGCGCTACAGCCGGGAGAAGCTTGAACTCAGGGAAGTGACCGTCAAAGAAATCGGATTCTTCCTTAATATTGAGTTTTAAGATAACATGCTGGTTTTCTTTGAGAATTTCCTGCTCAACAACTATGCCGTGAAGATTTTTTTCCATTATTTCACCTCAAACAGAGCTGCGATTTCTTCTTTGTGCTTTTTCCCCTGAATGTCGGCCGGAAGTTTATCCAAAAAGCGCCATTTTTTGGGAATCACCGTGTTCTCGAAGTAATGCATGAGAAAATCGTGAAAATATCTGTTCAAAACGAGCTTTTCCTTGCCCGCAAACTGCTCTTTTCCTTTCCGGTTCAGTACTATTGCCGCGGCGAGATACTGCCTGATGTCGTTTGAAAGGGCGATGACTTTGACATCTTCGATGAACCCGCTTTCAAGAAGTCTGTTTTCGACTTCGGTAAGCGAGATGCGCTTTTCCTCGATCTTGACGATCGAATCGCTTCTTCCTTTGAGCAGAAATTTTCCGTTTTCAAGCATTTCAGCCATGTCAGCCGTCGCGAAACCGGCAGGATCCTTGATGTAGGGCGAGATGATCCGCAGGCAGCCGTCGTCACCGAGCCAGATTTTCGCGTTGTCAAATGGAGTCCAGACGAGCCCGTCTTTATCCTGCATTCTGTATGCAATGCCCGAAGTTTCGGTGCTGCCGTAGACTTCAAGCGGGTATATTCCGAAAACTTTGTTTGTTTTTACAGCAAGTTCGGGACTCACCGCGCCGCCGCTCGTGAAGAGCCATGGATCGCGCATATTCAGTTTTTCAACGATCTCGACTGTCCTTTTAAGGAAAGCGGGAGTTGCGACTATCAGATATTTTTCGTCAGTAAGTTCTTCAAATTCTTCAGGAAATTCGATCCTTTTACGCCTGAAAGGAGTGCCTGTTGCAAACGGGAGCGAAAAACCGAAAAGAAATCCGAAAATGTGATGCTGGCTCACTGTGGAAACGAACTTTCTTTCGGAAATTTTGTCGAGCCACTTCAAGATTATGAAAGCGTTGTCCTCTTCAAATTCCTTCATTCTCTGCGGAACTGCCTTCGGTTTTCCGGTCGAACCCGATGTGAAGAGGAAAATGCGCGTCGTTTCGCCGTTTATTTCTGGAGTTCTTTCGATATCTTCTTTTGCAGGCTCTTCTGATTTTTCAATAATTTCAGGAATATAGAGTGAATTCTGAACCTCGGCGTCAGTTAAAAGTTTCATTCCGGGAAGAAGCGCTTCGGCAAGGAAATTTTCTGAAATATTCTGCGTCAGGTGTACTGCTTTCCGGCACTGGAGAAGAGCGGTGAAAGTGACTCCGAAATACCAGAAATCGCCGCAGTGGAGAATATATGAATCGGTATCTCTGCTTTCAATGAAATGCCTCATTTTTGCTGTGTCACGAAGAAAATCCACCCAGGTTTTGAAAACGCCGTCCGACCATTTTCCGTCGTAGCAGACGACCGCGTCTTTTGCTCTGGATGAGGCTTTGAATTTTGTAATAGGGAAAACTTTTACCATTTTCTATCCACGAATTTTCTCACAATAAATTCGGCAGCAAACAAAATGCCCATTAAGATATACGATATTCCGCCGTTGTAAAGAGACCAGATTTTATCCGCATCGTCCGGCAACAATCCGAAAATTTTTTCTGAAAAAACGGTGAAAATTGCGACAGTTCCGTTGAAAATAAAGAAAATGCACCAGGCAATTGTCACTTTTCTGCAGTAAATTTCAACCTTTTTTTCGTGAAAAGAGCCTTTTATAGACTTATCGGCAAGAGTTGCGAAACGAAAAATCATATTCGGCCCGTAAATAAGAGTTGAACCGAAAAACATTAATAAAATCAAATTGATAGCGACCGGATAAAGTTTAAGGAAAATAGATTCGTTTGTTAAAAAGCAGAGCAGACCGGCAAGAAAAAATAGAACAGAAGTCGCAAGCGGTTTCCATTCAAGTTTTTTCTCCTTTTTTTTGGCCGAAACACTGACGAAAAGCGCCGCCGCAAGGGCTATTATGCAGAGTGAAAGGAGTTTTAAAGGAAGTTTGAAAACAACTAAAAGTACAAAAACTAAAATCGGATAAAGTATTGAAAGAACATAGAAAAATATTCGGAATGCTTTTTTCATCTGAAAAGTTTAGAAGAACTATTTACTGCCTTCCTTCGGCAGAACTTCGTCGGAAAGATATGGAGCAAGCGCGTCAACAACATCCTGAACGTTACGGACACTTCTTAAAATCGAAGGATCGATGTTACCTTTTCCGGCTGGGATGTACTCTTTCATTTTGACGAAAAGGTCGATTGCATCAATTGAATCAAGGTTAAGATCTTCTCTCAGATCAGCTTGGGGAGTTATAAGATTTTCGTCGATTTCGAATTCTGCGGCAAGTATCTTTTTAAGTTCGCTGAATATTTCTTCCTTTTTCATATTTTGCTCCTATTTTGCTTCATTTTTTGTTGAATTTATGTATTCGGCCAAAGCGTTGACGGATGCGAAATGCTTCCTGTTTTCGGCATTGTCTGACGAAAATTTAATCCCGAATTTCTTTTTTAGCGCAACGCCGAGTTCAAGCGCGTCAATTGAATCAAGCCCCAAACCTTCTCCGAAAATAGGCTCTGAATCAACGATGTCTTCAGGCTTGACGTCTTCAAGTTCCAAAGATTCAATGATAACTTTTTTTATCTCGTTTTTTAATTCTTCCATGTTTCCTCGCTTTTGAAATTCAATGTTGCGGAGGTCTCCGCCAAAAATCCGCAGTATTATAGGGATTTTTGGTTTAAAGGCAAATTTTTTTAATGTCTTTGATTCTCTTGTTTCGTTGAAAACGGAATTTTCAGAAAATAAAGTCTTATCTTTCGTAAACTTGAGAAATTTCCGAGTAAAATCCGGATATTGTTCCTTCTTCAATCCGTTTGCGGGCTTCTGCGGCAAGATCGAGATAGAAATGAAGGTTGTGAATAGAATTCAGAATCGGCGAGAGGTATTCGCCCGCTTTGTAGAGATGTCTCAGGTATGCGCGGCTGAAATTGCGGCAGGTGTAGCAGCTGCAGTGCTCATCCACCGGTCGCGTGTCACGTTCAAATTCGGCGCGTTTGATGTTCATTGTACCGTTCCGCGTGAAAAGCTGGCCGTTCCTCGCGTTTCTGGTCGGCATTACGCAGTCAAACATGTCGACTCCTTCCAGAATCCCTTTGATGATGTCGCGCGGAGTTCCGACACCCATGAGGTATCTCGGTTTATCGGCCGGAAGCTGATGCGGGATAGCTTCAAGAGTTTTGTACATCTCTTCCTTTTCTTCGCCGACGCTGAGTCCGCCGATAGAAAAACCGTCAAATGGAAGTGCCGTCATTTCTTCAAGGTGTTTCATCCTGAGTTCTATGTCGGTTCCGCCCTGAGTTATTCCGAAGAGGGCGTTACTGCTTTTTCTTGCCTCCAAACAGCGCTGTGCCCAGCGCGTCGTGCGCTCCATCGAATCGATCATATAGTCTCTGGAACATGGAAGTGCCGGACATTCATCAAACGCCATCATTATGTCGCTTCCCAGCGCTTCCTGAATCTCAATCGAAATTTCGGGCGAAATGAAGCGTTTAGAGCCGTCAAGATGGCTGCTGAAATAAACACCTTCCTCCTTGATTTTACGAAGCGGACCCAAGCTGAAAACCTGAAATCCGCCGCTGTCGGTGAGTATCGGGTGATTCCACTTCATCATGTTGTGGAGCGAGCCGAAAGTTTCTTTTATGAGCTGGTGCCCCGGCCGCAGAAAAAGGTGGTATGTGTTGCCCAGAATTATCTGCGCACCCAGGTTTTCAAGCTGTTCAGGCAAAACTGCCTTGACTGTTCCCTGAGTCCCTACCGGCATGAATATCGGAGTCTGGATATCGCCGTGCGGAGTAGTGATGACGCCGCGCCGCGCCTTTCCGCACTCTTTTAAAACCTTGAAAGTTATCATTGTGCCACCTTCTTTTCACGCGCTCCGAAAAGGATCGTGCCGAGTCTGACTATCGTTGCACCTTCCTCGATCGCGACATCGAAGTCTTCCGACATTCCCATCGAAAGTTCTTTGAAAATTTCGGGATCGGCGCCGCATTTTTCGATGACTTCACTTCTGAGATCGAAAAGTTTTCTGTGGAAAGGACGGAGCTTTTCGGCTTCGATAAAGGGCGGAATGCTCATGAGTCCGCAAATCTGAATTCTATCCAGCTTGTTTATTTTATTGAATAATTCACAAACTTCGTCGGGGTCGCAGCCACCTTTCTGAGGCTCTCTGCCGATGTTAACCTGAAGCAGTATCCTTACTTGCGGGATCTCCTTTTTTTCAGCCTGTTTCTGGATCTCTTCTGCGAGTTCGAACGAATCGACGGTGTGAATCAGAAACGCTTTGTCAACGATGTATTTCACCTTGTTTTTCTGAAGATGTCCGATGAAGTGCCAGATCAGTCCGTGATCTTTGAGCTGCTCGAATTTGTCAACAAATTCCTGGACATAGTTTTCTCCGAATTCGCGGAGTCCCACTCTGTGAAAGGCGATGATATCTTCAACTGGTTTTGTTTTCGAGACTGCGACAAGTCTCACTTCGCGGCTGTCTCTACCTGCGATTTCAGCGGCCGAATGGATCGCCGCATAGACTTTTTTAACGAGTTCTATCTTTTCTTCCATAACTATTCTCCCTTTTTCCATTCAAGAACGAAGCGCTCCTGTTCGTCTGTTTCAGGCGATCTGAGCCCTAAATAAGCGGGATCGACACCGATCTGGCGCAGCGTGAAAATATCGTCGAGAACGGTGCTCCGGGTTGCAGTTCCGTGGCGCATCATCCAGCATCCGACGACGGTCGCCGTTCTGCCTATTCCGCCCCAGCAGTGGATGTAAATCGGAATTTTTTTTGAGTGCAGCATATCGATTTCGTCGAGGATTTTCTTCATCAGTTCAACGCTCGGAACGTTTTTGTCTTGAACCGGAAACCGCCTTATTGCGCCGCCTTCGATCTCATTTTCTCCGCTGTTTTTGAGGAAAAGCCTGAAGAAATCCCAGTAATTTTCGTTGTATTTCGTGTCACGCGCCACCATTTCGCCCTCTTCCTGAAGGTTGATGAAGGCACGGATTCCGATGTCGAAAAGCGAACGGATTCTGAGTTTCGCGTTAAACTCTTCGGAACTTCCCGGAAATGGCCCCGCCATGATCTCTCCAGGAATTACCCAGTAACTGTTTTTTATCACTTTTGATGCCATTTTACCGAACCTCCGGAAATCAGTCGTCAAAAACTGACTCGGAACTTTAATCAAAATGTGCCGATTCGCAATTTTTGTCAGGATAAAATGGATAACTCTTCTTGACTGAAACGGCTTTGCGTTGTAATAACCGGTGGTTTTGATTTTCGGAGAAAAAATGAACGGAAAAAAGTGCTACATTCTTGATTTTGACGGAACGGTGACGGCGCTTGACACTCTTGTCGTCGCCTTCGACAAATACTGTATCGTTGACTGGAGAGAACTTGAAAACGAGATGCGTGCCGGAAACAGGGAACGTCACCAGACTTTGGTCGATGAAGTTGAGTCTATGAAGGCTGAAAAAGAGGAACTTTTTGATTTTATTAAGAAAAACGTTCCAGTGCGTGAAGGTTTCTTTGATTTCGTGAAAAAAGTCCGCGAAAACGGAGACGAGATAGTGATTTTAAGCGGCGGTTTCAGAAGCTTTGCAGAACTTATCATGGAAAATACCGAAGTCGAGGCTTATATTAACGATATCAGATACTTAGGTGATAAAAACTGGGAACTGATCCCGTGCCAAAACGCACTGCCTCCGCTCTGCACGAAAAACTGCTCGAACTGCAAACGTGCAGTCGTTGAAAAGTATAAAAACGAAGGCTTTGAAACGATCTATTTCGGTGACGGCGAGACCGATTTCTGCGGTTCAAGATACGCCGACAGAATCTATGCGACAGACGAACTCGCCGAAAAATTAGCTTCCGAAAACGTGAAATTCACATATTTTCAAGATTATACCGATATTTTGTGAGGTTGTTATGGCAAGAGTAATGACGGGCGACAGGCTCCGCATTTCGATTTTCGGCAGAAGAAATGCCGGAAAGTCTTCTCTGATAAACGCTTTCACGGGCCAGAATGTGGCTATAGTTTCGGATGTTCCGGGAACGACGACCGATCCCGTCATGAAGGCGATCGAGCTTTTTCCTACCGGTCCTGCACTCATTATCGATACTGCCGGACTTGACGACACTGGAGATGCTTTGGGTCTTGAAAGGGTAAAAAAATCAGTAAGTTATCTTAAAAAATCAGATATGGTGATCCTTGTTGTCGATGCCGCCGGAGCTGCCGGTGAGCTTGAAGACAACATTATTGATGAGTGCGAAAATGAAAAGATCCCTCTCATCCTTGTTCTCAACAAGTCGGAGCTTCCTCTTTCCGAAAGCGTGAAAACGTGGCTCGAAGGCAAAGAATATATCTCTGCAAGTGCAAAGAACAACGAAGGAATCGTGAAGATCACGAAAAAGATAACGGAACTTTCACCGGACGAGTGGGAACCGCCGTTCCTGCGTGATCTCATCAATCCCGGAGACCTCGTTCTGATGATAACCCCGATTGATTCAAGTGCGCCGAAAGGAAGGATGATAATGCCGCAGGTTCGTGCATGGCGTGACATTCTTGACGGCGGCGGAATTGCGATTTCGTGCGAACCTCAGAATTTGCAGAAAACTTTCGATTCTCTGAAGGAAAAACCGTCTCTCGTCATCACCGATTCGCAGGTCTTTTCAAAAGTGGCTCCGATAGTTCCGGAAGATGTTCCTTTCACCTCTTTTTCGATCCTTTCGATCAGGCAGAAAGGAAACCTCGCCGAAATGGTAAAGGCTGTAAAAACGGTCGAAGCCCTGAAATCTGGTGACAAAGTGCTTATTGCAGAAAGCTGTTCGCACCATTCTCAGGATGATGACATCGCACGTGTCAAAATCCCGAAATGGCTCAACGAAAAAGTGGGCGGCGGACTCATAATCGAAACATCGGCAGGCCGGGATTATCCGGAAAACTTGAGTGATTACAAGCTGATAGTTCACTGCGGCGCGTGCACTCTGAACCGCCGCGAAATGCTTCTCAGACAGGCGATACCGGCGGAAAAAGGAGTTCCGGTGACGAATTTCGGAGTTCTCATAAGCTACCTTCACGGCGTTTTTCCGCGTGCTCTCAAACCTTTCGGAATAGAATGATCGAGGTGAAAGATGGTTACTGAAACGATGATAATAATAGCTCTCAGACAGAAAAACTGGGAGGCTGCGGCGGAAATGGCGCACGAATTTGCCGGAAAAAATCCCGAAAGCGAGATTGCGAAAATCGTTCCGGCAATAGAATCGGCTGAAAAATCAATTAAAGCGGCATGGCTGCTTTCGATTTTTTCCGAAATAAAATGGCGTGAAATGAACGAGGTTAAAATATGAAAATCCTGCTTATTGAAGGTCCTCTGCTTGACAGAATCGGCGAAAGGGAACCTGAAATCTACGGCGGAAAGGGAACACGCGAAAAACTTATTTCCGCTTTTAATGAAAAGGCTGCCGCTCTCGGAGTCGAAACCGAGGCTGTTTCTGAATACTGCGAAGGAGCTCTCGCAAAAATCATCGTAAACGCAAAATGTGACGGAATCATAATAAATCCGGGTGCTTACACTCACACAAGCGTTCTTCTGCGTGACGCACTGCTCTGCTCGAAAAATCCGTTTGTCGAAGCGCACATCACCAATGTTTTTGCAAGAGAGGAATTCCGCAGAAAGTCGTATTTAAGCGATGTAGCAGTCGGTGTGGTTTCAGGTCTCGGGACCGCGACTTATTCTGCCGCTTTGGAAGGACTTGCCGGAATTCTTTCACAATGCGGAAAACCATAAAAATTTTGTTTGTTATTTGTTCAACTTTTTGGAGATTTTTATGAAAAAGTTTTTTGTTGTTTCCCTCGCGGCAGTTGCCGTGCTTTTTATTCTGTCATGCGGTTCAGACAAGAAAGGAGAGGAAAAAGAGGAAAATAAAAACGATGTGACTGAACAGGATGATTCCGATGTAACAGATACAGGAAAACCCTCTTCCGACAACAGTCCCGAAAAGCCTGACGACGCAGATGAAACAGACAGTGATGCTCCGGTTGCCGGTAACGATGATGATACCTCTTCAGACAATGCCGATACCGACGGTGACTATGATAACGATACCGACACTGCTGCAGACAACGATGATCCGTCCGATGATTCCGGAGATCCGCAACCCGATTCAGATACTGATGAAGATACCGGCCAAGACCCTGACATGGAATTTACAGTAAACGAAAACCTCCAGCCGGTTCCGCCTGAACAGAATAACAATGCCGGAGATACATGCGATAACGATACTTTTGTCGAATTCTGCGACGGAGAAGTTGTCGTTTTCTGCCGCGATTCAAGAGTTGCCCGCTCAAGCTGCGGAGCAGGCGAGGCCTGCATTGCGACTGTAGGTCTTTACGACGACTACGGAAACAGAAACTATGCCGACTGCTATGAAAAATGCGGCACAGCCGGTGAAAAATCCACAACATGCAAACAAAGCAAATATTACTCTGACGACAACAAAAAAAGTCTCACAATTGGAACTCTCAAGCATGATTTATGCCTGAAAACAAGTAAAGGCAATCTTTTGTTTGAAGACACAAACAGAACCACAGAAGAAATATGTGATTCGCCGTGCAAAGACAGCACGTCATGCGCAGGTCTGGTCGAAATTCCCGCCGACCAGAAAAACGGCACGAACGCAGAGTGTGATCCCGACACTTTTCAGGAATTCTGCGAAGGAAACAACAGTGTGTTCTGTTATGCAGGCAGAGTTACCCGCATCAACTGTTCGGCAACAGACGATACCTGCCTTACCGTATCCGGTATCTTTGACACCAATCAGAATAAAAACAGCTCCTCATGCCGGAATTCATGCGACGGAAACGAACCGGCTTCGCAGACATGCAGCATTGTCTCCATAAACAACCAGTCTCAGTATGCAACGACTTACGACTTCTGTGTCCCGACCAGCAAAGGTTCCCTTGAATTCGTAGTTCTAGGTGAAAAATGTACGTCAGGATGTTCTTCCGACGGCAAAACCTGCCGATAAATCAGAAACTCTTTCTTATTTCAGCATCTTACTGTGCCAGAGAAATTATCAGTTTTCCGCGAACATAAAAGTTACGCAGTTTTTTGATACGACTTTAAATTTTCTCCCGCAGTTTTTCAAAACTTTCACGCTTTTCATACCTCCGCATTCGGAACATTTTTTGAAACCGTTGGAGCGTTCGAAACAGCCTGCGCTTATGAAAAGCGGCGGGTTGAAATCAGAAATCCCGATGACTTCGGATGAAATTTCGGGAAACTCTTCCTTTTCTTCAATCCAGAAGTATCCGAAAAGCAGTTTTCCGCCCAGAAGATTTTTGAAAAACGAGTAGGAAAACCTGTTTGCTATATAAAGTGAAAAATCTATAAAAAAGAAGACATTTTCATCTTTCAAGTGTTTCAGAGCAAAATTCAAGTGTCCAAAGTTGGACAAGCCGGCAAGAATTTTCTTGTCGCTGTTTTTATTAATAATTTCATCAATTTCAGCCAGGTATTTTTCGCTTTCCTTCATCAGTGGAAGAAGCGGAACCGTCAGAAATCCTCCGACTGTTTTTAGCGAACTTTCAGAATCGCCCGGCATAAGAAACGGAATGTCAGAATCGGGATTCATCAATGCCCGTTTCCTGAAAATTTCAGGGACTTCACTTTCTTCCGGCACTGAGAACGAATTTAAAATTTCGTTCTTTTTCCTTTCAAAAGCGGCATCTGCAAACAGGGCGTATTTTTCGTAAAAATCACTCCTTATTTTTTTGAGGACACTCGGAACGATAAATATGTTTTCACAGTTTTTGTCAAAAGAGATTTCTTCCGAAAAATAAAACGAATCCGCTGAATTTTTCATTATTTCTGCAAACTTGTCCTTGAATCCGTTCCGGTTTTCCGATTTTTCCGTCGCTATTTCTTCCGATTCGTAGGAAAAGCTGCCGCAATTTATCAGAATAAATCTTCCGTTTTTTATTGAAACGTCAAGTTGAACAGCCTTCTTCCACTGCGGGAAACTGGCGGAATTCACCTTTTTCCGCTCGAGTAAGCGCGAGCTGACGAGATAAATTTCGTCACCGGTTTCGGGCAGTTCGGCGGTTTTTACGTAAATTCTCGAACTGTCGCCGGCTATTTTGAGATTTTTGCCCGAAGTTGATGAAATTTCCTCAACGGAGCAGTTGAAAGGCTTTGATTCGTCGTTGTTCCTGAAGAAAAGCAGTCCGTCCCTTATTCCGAGAGAGTATTTTGTTTTGATCAGAAAACGGTCCTTCAGTTTCTTTTCGCAGACGCCGATTTTTACTCCGCGGTGCCCCGGATAGCCGCCGCAGATCAGATTTACGCCCGAAAAATTCTTCAGATAAGCGGTAGTTGCCTTTCTTGCAAAGCAGATCCTGCTGTTTTTCAGACTGTCGAAGTAGTCGCTTCTTTCAAGCATCGCGCGGTACAGAGCCGATGTGTGGAAAACGTATTCCGGCGATTTCATCCGTCCTTCGATTTTGAACGAATCGACTCCTGCGAATTTGAGATGCCGGACGAAATCCTTGTATTCAAGGTCGTTGCACGAAAAAAAACAACCCTTTCTGCCGTCTTCGGTTTCATAGTAGCTCCGGCAGAGCTGCGCGCACATTCCGCGGTTTCCTGAACGCCCCAGAACCATTCCGCTTGCAAGACAAAGTCCCGAAAACGAATAGCACAGTGCACCGTGGACAAAGACTTCAAGCTCCATTTCCGGAACTTCTTTTTTTATTTTTGCGATTAAATCAAGTGGGACTTCACGGCTGAGAACAACTCTTGAAAAACCGAGTGATTTCAGAAACCTGACTCCTTCTACAGTGTGAACTGCCATTTGTGTCGAGGCGTGCAGCGGCAAATCAGGAAAAAGCTTTTTCAGCAGCATTGCAAAGCCAGTATCCTGCAGAATGACGGCATCAACTCCGGCATCGTAAAGAAACCGGGCAGTGTCAAGTGCGCTTTCAATTTCACTCTCTTTTATAACGGTGTTCAGTGCGGCGAAAATCTTTTTTCCCTGACGCATGGCGAGAGTTTTAAGCGAAAGAAACTCCTCTTTTGAAAAGTTTTTTGCAGCTTTTCTCGCAGAAAAATCACTCAGACCCAGATAAACCGCATCGGCTCCGCCTTCAAAAGCGGCGACAGCGGCCTCGAAACCGCCCGCCGGAGCAAGAATTTCAACTTCGGAAGTCATAAAATCACCTAAAATTCGAGCGGCAGATATTTGCCTTCAACAAGAATTTTGTGCGAATAGTCTTCAAGAACGGCGAGTGACCGGATTGTGACATCGGGTACTGTGATTCCCGATTTTTCGCAGAGTTCGATTTCGTATTTATAGTATTTTATCGCTTCCGGAATGTCGGAAATAAAGTCGATTGCGGCAAGGTCGGCAACTAGTTCAACAAGTTTTTCGCCTGTAAATTCACCGCTTTCAATCAACTTTTTAAGGTAAGGTTTCCTTTCGACATTTATTTCGAGATCTTTCATCTTCTGCTGCTTTTGATAGATGTCATAAATATTGTTGTCGTCGAACTTTTCAAAACCGTAATCTCTGCATTTCATAAGCATTCCGTGCCGTTTCAACTCTCCGGCATTGGGCAGAATCGAATTCGCCATTCGCAAAGCGGTGTCACAGTCTCCGCGAATCATGTGAATAAAGGCGATATTCAAAATTCCGTTTGAAGTTATGTATTCACCTTTTTTTATCGTTTCTTCATAAAAAGCCAGAGCGTCATTGTGATTTCCTTTCACAATGTGATAGCCGATGATGTTGCCTAAAAGAGTCGGATCCCAGTAGCCGGTATCAATTGATTTCTGGTAATATTCCCAAGCCTTGTCGGGGAATTTCATATTGAGATATTCGGCTCCTATCGTGAAAAGTCCGCGGAAAGAAAGCGGCTGCTTTTTTGCATCGGCGTGAAGTACCGTCCAGATGTTTTTCGTTTCAAAATTACGGGAAATTGTCCGCAATGAAAAAAGCGAAAAAATAAGTGTTATGCAAAGCGCGGCAACTGCTCTGCGTCTGTTTTCAGAAAAGTTGAACATCTGCTGGAATCCTACATTTTCAGTTCCTGCGCAGTAGTCAAAAAGAATTCCGGCTATTGCGCAGAATCCTGTGACCGGAACGTAAAGATAATGTACCGCAACGATTTCGTGAAGCGGGATTATCTGCATTACCGGAGCGAGAGATACAACGAAAAAAACTATCCAGAACGCGATCCCGTGCCTCATTGCAATCCGTTCTGCAGTCCGTTCCGCCTCGCTTTTTTTGTAGGTCGTGAGAAGATACCACACAAGGAAGACAAGTATGAACAAAGAAAGAATCGAGAAGAAAACTTCAAAGTTCCAATCTAAAACGAGCGGGTATCCGGCGTTGTCTAAAATTATTTTCCACGGAAAAACGGTGAGCTTCAAATAGTGGAGAAAAATCGTTGCCGCAGTCAGATAGTGGACTTCTGGCGAATTTCCGTGAAAACGGATGCCGTTAAGTGAAACCAGAGCGCTTCCGCCGCCTGAAATCGCTAACAGCGCGAAAAACGAAAATAAAAGTAGAAAAATCATCGAAACAAAGTAAAACCACGGTTTTTTTAGAAGTACTGCACCGTCAAGATATGCCGAATACATAATAAAAACAAGGGGAATCGTCGCTCCCATCTCTTTTGATGAAATCGAAAGTGCCATGAAAACAAGGGATAAAATCAAAAATCCCCATTTCTTTTTAACTGTTCCTGAAGCCGCTCTGACCGAGGGCGAAACAGTTCTGTAGAATTTGAAGAAACAGCCGGTGCTGAGAATGTAGAAAAGCCCCATCAACACATCGCGTCTGCCGGAAATATAGGCTACCGCATCGGTGTTTACAGGATGAACCGCAAAAATCAAAGAAGCTACGAATGCAGCGCGTTTCGTCAGACCGAACATTTTGAGCGCCCAGAAAAGCGCGATAACCGCAAATGCGTGGTAAACGATGTTCATAAATCTGAAACCTGCCGGATTCATTCCGAAAATCCTGTAATCGATAGCGTAAGTAATGTAACGCAGCGGTCTGTATGAAAAAATAATGTCAATAAAACTTCTTGAAGTTATCCAGAGCGAGTTCTGGACAAGCGGAACATCGTCAAAAATAAATTCGTTCGGCAGGGAATTGAAGTAGACGAAAACAACCGCCAGAATGAGAAAAAATATCTGTTTTTTATCAGTTTTGTCTGTCATTTTTACACTCCTAAATCAAAGCCCGTCAAGCTCTCTGTCGATATCTTTCGCCGTTTCGTGTTTTAAAGGTCTGACAAAGAAAATTATATTCAAAACCATGAGAACGCAGAAAAAGACGAACGTGAAAAGCCCTGTGTAATCTGTGCGCGGAATAACGCCGTCCTCAATAAAGAAGCCGTCGTCCTTCATTTCCAAAAACAGAGAATTAGCGAAAAAAGCCTGCATTTTTGCCGCTTTTGAATTGGTCCTGAAGGCGAAAGCCCGCCCCCTGACAGTTCTGTAATGAGGACCGGAAAAAGAATTATCATCGGTCACGGCGGAATCTATTATGAATTTCGGCGAGCCGTTCAGATAGTAAACGACATGCCTTTCACCCAGAATTCCCTTTTTGATGTTTCCGCCCTGAACCGAGGTTATACCCTTGATCTGAACATAGTCTCCGTCCTTAATTTTTGCAAAGGCCTCGTTGTTGAGCTCAAGCGCATCGCCCAGATCTATCGGAGTGTCGTTCGAGAAAAAATAGAAGACATTGTCTGAAAAGGCATAAATAGCGTAAACTAAAATAACAGTGGCGACAAGAAAGCTGACTACATTCTTTTTTCCCACGTAAAAACTGATTTTTTTCATGATTTTTTCTCCAGAAGCGCTGTGGCAAAAGCTGCGATTCCCTCTTTTCTGCCGGCAAAACCCAATTTTTCTGTAGTTTTTCCCTTGATCATCAGGGAATCGAGCGGTATTTGCATTATCTCAGCCAGTTTTTCCCTCATTTTAAGTTTATAGCGGCTTATTTTCGGTGTTTCGCAAACGACGGTCGAATCGACATTTACGATCAGCCAGCCGCGCGAAGTGATTTCAGAGACGACTTTTTCAAGCAGTATCGTGCTTCTTATGTTTTTGAAAGCGTTGTCTGTATCGGGGAAAAGTTCACCGATATCGCCGATTGCGGCTGCTCCCGAAAGTGCATCGATCACAGCGTGTATCAGCACGTCGGCATCGCTGTGACCCGCAAGCCCTGTGTGGTTTTCAATCAGGATTCCGCCAAGCCAGAGCTCGCGCCCCTCTTCAAATCTGTGAACATCGAATCCGCTGCCTATCCTTAAATTCATATCATCCCCAGTCCAGTGAACAGAATCTGCATCACAATATAAAAAACGAGATAGATTCTCGCCTTCCTTTCGTTAAATCCGTTCAAGATTTTTCCACCTTTATAGACGAGAACCGCTCTCCATACGAACGAAATAAAATTGCCTAATAGCGGAATAATATTGAATAATCCTGTTGCCATTATGAAACTTGACATCCTGTAGAAATGGATAAGGCGCGTGTTTGAACCTAAAAGAGTGCTGCCGGAATGGAGTATGAACGAAGTGAAGACTATCGACATGAATGGTGAAATCAGAATCTGGAAAAAAAGCATCGACGAACCCGGGTTCATCATGTCGAAAACGGCCTGAAGAGTTGCTTCGTCCTTCATCAAAGGTACGGCTGCCGCCCCTAGTGAATAAACGGCGTCTTTGAAAGAGGCAAAATCGGGGAAAGATGCCTGAAAAAATTTCAGCACCCAGAAAGTCTGGAAGATAGACGCTGCAAGTGCTGCGATTATGCCGTAAAGCGGCAGAAACGACGGCTTTTTGCACTCTTTCATCTGCCTGAAAAAAAGAGATGGGGCTAACAGAAGTTCTTTTGTCGTCAGAAAAAAAGCGTTTGAAAATCCGATTCTGTCAACGTTGTCCCACGGCGTGCCGTCGGGAATAATCTTTTCTATTAATATCTTGATGGTTTTGACTTTTTTATTGGTTTCCTGCCCGCCGGATTCTC
This sequence comes from bacterium, assembly GCA_017961325.1. Classification (GTDB taxonomy): domain Bacteria; phylum UBP6; class UBA1177; order UBA1177; family UBA1177; genus UBA1177. Next base: position 75,650 of record JAGCXM010000018.1, read on the forward strand.
CTTTTTCGGTAGGTTCGGAATCGATGACGCGGTCTTCCTCGTTTTTCAAAGGGTCACCGATGAATACGAGCGCGCCGCACTTGGGGCATGCCGTTATTCCGAATTTTGCAACCGAAATTGTTTTGTGACAGTTAGGACACTCCGTAATCATGCTTTCTCCTCCGAAAACACCTTCTTATAACACAAAAAAAGTCCGAAAACTACAAAAAAAACATTAAGTGCAGAAAAATTTGACTTATTGTTTTTAAATGGTTGTAGTTATCCGTTTTTTTGGCTTATTTAACAACCGATATTTTATGGAGTAAAAAATGGAAAACAGAGCTCACAACTTTTTCGCAGGTCCGGCTGCGCTTCCGCTTGAAGTCCTCAAGCAGGCTCAGGCAGAACTTCTCAATTTCAGAGGCACGGGCGTTTCCGTTATGGAAATCAGCCACAGAGACAAAGCATTCATCGCTGTAACCGAAGAAGCTGAGGCAGATCTTAAAAAACTTCTCGGTCTCGGTGACGACTACGCCGTTCTTTTCCTGGGCGGCGGTGCAACGCATCAGTTCATCATGCTCCCGATGAACGTTCTCAACGAAGGCGACTGCGCTGACTACGTCGATTCGGGCAACTGGGCACACAGAGCTTACGAAGAAGCATGCATCCAGGCTGACTGGGCGAAAGCAAAGGCTAACTGCGTAGCTTCGACAAGAGAGCTTGAGAAGAAATACTGCGTTCTTCCCGAAGCAAAACAGGAAAACATGAACCCGAACGCAAAATACCTTCACTTCTGCTCGAACAACACGATCTACGGAACCCAGTTCTTCGAAAAGAACTATCCGAAACCTCTCCCGGGCGTTCCGCTCGTAGCTGATATGTCCAGCGGTTTCATGTCGCACAAATTCGACGCAACGAAATTCGACATGATCTATGCAGGTGCTCAGAAAAACGTCGGCCCCGCTGGTGTAACCGTTGTCGTTATCAAAAAGTCATGGGCTGAAACCTTCAACAAGAAAGGCTTCCAGCTTCCGAAGACTCTCGACTACAAAGTCCAGATCGAGAAGGGCAGCATGTTCAACACACCGCCTTGCTTCAACATCTACATCACCGGTCTTGTCTTCAAATGGATGCTCGAGATGGGCGGTCTTGAGGCAATGGAAAAGAGAAACGACAAGAAACAGAAGATGATCTACGGCGCGATCGACAACTCCAACGGCTTCTACAGAGGCTATGTCCAGAATCCGGAACACCGTTCGTGGATGAACGTAACCTTCAACCTTCCGACTCCGGAACTTGAAGAAGAGTTCGTTAAAACGGCGAAAGCTCAGGGCATGCTCGGTCTTAAAGGCTACAGAACCCTCGGCGGAATCAGAGCCAGCATCTACAACTCGACTTCTCCTGAAAGCGTTGAAACACTCGTCAACTTCATGGAATCTTTCAGAAAAGCTCACTAACTTTAAGTTTGGTGGATATTTTCAGGGCGCGGCGAAAACCGCGCCTTTTTTGTTTCAACAATTTCTGCTTTCGGTTTTTGATTTTTTTTCATCTCTTCTCTGTTTCAATCCTTGTTTTAGTGGATTTGGCCTAATGACAATTTATCCGTAAAAATTGCGAGCTCTTTTTTCGGTTTCAATCCTTGTTTTAGTGGATTTGGCCTAATGACAGCAAGAATATTTTTTAAAATGCTTGCTTCGATGTTGTTTCAATCCTTGTTTTAGTGGATTTGGCCTAATGACGATCTCCGACCTTATTTCCGAAGTAACCGCATTTTGTGTTTCAATCCTTGTTTTAGTGGATTTGGCCTAATGACCTGAATCAAG
>JAGCXM010000019.1 GCA_017961325.1 bacterium
GTTCTCCAGTCGCCGTTTGAATTCGGATCCATTTCGGCAATTTCAAATGTCACGCCTGATGAAGCTTTCATGTCACGAAGCTGTGTTGCAGTGCTGTTGATTTCAGCGACGAGAGCAACATTCGTTCCGGCTGCGTTTTTACTCATCGTCGTAAGATACATCGGGCGGTTCTTTTCGGAAACGGAAGGCATTCCGGCAGCATTGCTGCTCCATTCCCTGAATGAAACGCTTGTATTGATCAAATCAGAACCGTAAGCATTTTTGAAATACTGCTCCATGCCGGGATTTTCGTAAGGACGGGGACCATTGATAAGTTCACTGAGTATCATTTCCTGATATTCTTCCAATATGAAATCGCAACGGCCTGTGCAATACTTAATCGGTGCGAAAATGATAAAAGGTTCTGTATGATAGGAAATCACGACAGGAAAGAGAGTGAGTCTCGACGAACGGGCATATTTCTCGGTGTTTTTGAAGAAGTTTGGGTTTATTTCATTATTTTTTGTGACAGGATTTAAAATGATATAATCTGAGGCTGTTCCGTGAACACCGGTTGACATGGTGTAGTAAAATCTAGGGACATTTTCATCCTGACAAACTCCTAAAGAAAAATTTGTGCATTCGGGAGCTGTATCCAGACTTGTTCCGACATCTGTGAATCTATCTTGTTTGAAATCATATCTCCAGTCCCAGTCGACAGTTTCGCTGCTTCCGGTTTCGATTTTAGTAAATTCGTTACTTACTGTTGGATCAATTCTGTTTTTGATAAATTTCCAACCTTCCTCTCCTCTGTCATTTACGGGCTCAGGATCACTTCCGTGGCTGTAACCGAAATTTGTCTCACAGGCTCCTTTTGTATGTCCTGCTTCAGTCGTGCAGTATCCGTCTGTACCCCAAGAATTTTTTTCCCTTTCTGGAAGCCAGCAGTATCTTGTTGTCGCAGTTTCCATAGTTGTTTGAGCCAAATCCGGTTTCAGCATATTTATTCCAACAGAAAGCGTTTCGTTCCTTCTCATCGAAACTACTTTCAAGTTTTTATTTTGATATGTGATACCATTTTCAACTGATGTTCCTGTCGGAATGCCTGAAAACTCAGACCAGCTGATATAATCCTTATCACAAGCATCACCTGTTCCGTCAAAGTCGTGATCCGGCTGCCACCAATAGTTGCCCTGCTCATCTTTAAAAACATCCAATCCTTTACACAATGCGCCTCCGTCACCGTTCGTATCGCATGCTACAACGATTTCTGAATTGTTTATTTCCCGAGGATTGTATTTTCCTAGCATTATGATTGTGGAATTAAGGTATTTGTCTGCACAATTGTCACAAATGTCGCCAACTCCGTCTCCATCTCTATCCTCCTGTTCTGGATTAGGATGATTCGGACACTTGTCACATTCATCACCTATTCCGTCTCCGTCTGAATCAAGCTGTAAAGGGTTCCACTTATATTTACAGTTGTCACATTCATCTGGAAAACCGTCATTATCAAAATCCTGCCAATCTAAAAAACCAGGACATATATCACACTCATTACCGACTCCGTCTCCATCGGCATCTCTTTGTTCAGGATTTGGAATCAAATAGCAATTATCACAAACATCACCGACTCCGTCTCCATCAGAATCCTTTTGATCCGGATTGCTGTGTACAGGACAGTTGTCTACAAAGTCGGGGATTCCGTCACCGTCACCATCATACCTTGCTTTTTCTGGCACATCTTTTGTAATAACATTGCCGTCATCGTCAAAATCTGTAATTTGCTTAAAATCAATATCATCAAAGAAAATCGTCATTGTCGAGGGTGTATTTCTCTGTCGAACAGAACCGTCGTTCATAGTATCCATGCTAAAAGAATGAATCAATCTTTGTGTGCTATTTGGATCTTTTACTGAATAAAATGAACTCGGAACTTGTATGATATTTAAAGCGTCTGTGGCTCCGTGACTGTTTTTGATAATAAAATAGTCAAATTCCGTTTGCTGGCAATCTCTCGTAGTGCATTCCCCGTCGCCGTTGATATCTTCATTATTTAAATCGCAAATCCCATTGTTGTTTAAATCCCAACATGTGTTATTGAGACAATCTCTCGGAGTACAAATTCCATCATAATTTTTGTCTTCATTTGTAAGATCACGATCACATTTCCCATTGTTGTTTAAATCCCAGCATCTGTTTTCAAGATAGCCTACAATTACAACTTCATGAGTGATTTGAAAATTATATTGTATGCCGGTATTTTGATCTGTCACATCAGTGCGACCATCGTTTACTACATTGTTATTACCGACTCCATCTTGGAAAAAGACCAGATCGGTTGGAAATGTCGGGATAAGATCATAACCTAAGGATGATTTAGTTTGTATCGGTGGTAATGTTTGTATATTCTGTCGATTCCATCTTAAGCTCAATAAGACAGGAACACCTTGCATTAACTTTTGCTTTACACCTTGCTCCATTTCATAATAATCAGGCTGTATAGGATCATCAATACCTCCATAAGTGGTATTTACGGGACAGTCTATAGGCATTCTATATTTATTACGACAACCTGTTATCGAAATTCTATATATATTCGTCCCATCACTCTCATTGCCTAAAGGATAGACCATCACAGCATTCCGTTTTTTTGCCTCATGAAACATACATTCTGAAATATTGGCTGTATAATCATCTTTGTTATTTATTGCATAAGTCTCGGTATTACATTCTGGCGAAACGTAATTATATGATTTTATTTCATCCCAATAACTTATCCAACCTAATAAATTATCTGACGCATCCTTATCTTGAGGATTATAAAATGGAAAATAGTAACCATGAACTATTCCTTTTTTAGACATTTTAACTAAAACACCTTCTTCATCGTCTGTCCCATCTGTTGTAACAATAGTCCATGCTTCCGAAAGATCTACAGGACTCCACTTTTTAACATTCGGTTGAATATACTTGTCCAGCAAAGTCGATATTTTTATTTCAGTTGCTGCCGTTGCCGCCCATTTTGAACAAGTGCCGCTCGCCCCCTGATTCTTTATACTTGAAACATAGTTTTTGCTTCTGCTATTGTCTTCTCTACTGCAGTTCGCAAGAGAGTAATGAACATATTTGGAATGGATACTGTCTATCGAGTGTTCCATAGGTTTAGATTTACAACATACCCCTATAATGTTAGAGCAATCATTTAAAGAAGGTTTTAAATGGAATGTTGGAAATGTAGGACTGTTGTAATAATTCAGAAGTTTTTCTGCTTCTTCATAACTCATGTAGGTGTACTCTTCTGCAAAACAGATAAAATTTAACACCAGAATCAGCATCATTACGATTTTTCTCATCTTTCTCTCCATTAAAAAATTATTTTTCAAACGGACAAACATTTTCTTCTTCGCAATAACAATCTATATCTCTCAATATTAGAGATGTCGAATTAAGGGTTTGATACAACAACCATTTTCCTTCAAACTCACTGAATCCATAGGGAAATTTGGTTGTTCCATCTGAATATGTTTTATCGTCTTCCATTTTTTTCATGCAGTATTTCTTATTTTTATCGAGTCTGTAATAACACAGTCTGCCTCCTGAACCGCTGCCGTCTTTGTAAGTTATTTCAACGTAAAGAAGCAGATTCCCTCTGAGCTGATACGGTGAAAGTGTATAAGCATTTTGAGCTGTTTCTTCTGTAAAATCGGGAATTATTGTCTGATAATCTACAATTTTTCCATCTTTTATCTTTGCTTTTGTTATGCCGACGCCGTTAAGATTGAAAACGAATTCTGAAGGATCTTCCTTATTTAATTCTATTATTGATACTCTTTCATTTTCACGGTTGATTTTCATACAGTCTGAAAATGATTTTGGATTTTTGGACAAATCACAGATATATCCGTTTTTATTTTCATCATAAATTCCGAGATAATTATCTGCCAAACTTGTGTGATTCGTAACACCGTTTCCCAGTGAAGTCCACTTCCATTCTCCCACTTTGGCATACATCATTCGTTTGCTGCCGGCTTCAACAAGGTTGACAAATGCCCATTTCTCGTTCAGTGCAGGTTCATAAGAAATACTTTTGACTTTTTTGTCATAAACAATTTCTACTTTTGCATCATCGCCGATATAAGCTAAAAATATATTCTCATTGTTTAAATTATAACTTCGCTTATCAGAAATTAATGCAAGTCGCTTACCTTTAAAATAGGCTTGTTCCTGATGCCGTGATGGAATAACGAAAGAATATTTCTGTGTTGCTATATCGTAAGTTACATATTTGTCACCTACAGGCCACTTTTCTACACTAAGCCGGGATGGATATATTTGAAATCCGATTTTTCCGTCACTCATATTCCATGACTTCACTACTCCGCCGGAACCGTCCAAAACCCATATCATTTGATTTATTAGCAAATCGCACTTGTGCATACTGATAAAATCTCGTGCTGTAGGGTCGTAGGCTACGACATCATCTATTGTCATAGGTTTAAAACTTTCCATAACACACGGTGTTCCGCAACATGCGTATTCGGGATATTCGTGACATAAAGCATCATTCTGTTCATCCCACAGATTGCCGATGCAGATCGGATCATCCGCTGTCGGAGTATCGCAGTCAGGGCGGCAGAAAGTGATCTTGCCGTCTTTGTCGTAATAAGGGAATGCTGCCTGACTTAATGATGGATAACATTCATCGGAATCGGCATCAGAAATGTTGTTTTGATCCGCATCCTGCGTTTTATCAGAATCATCAACGATTTCAGCCTCTTGGGTGTCGGAATCATCGTCAACGGTTTCCGAATCATGAGTGTCAATGTCAGAATCAGGAACAGTGTCGGAATCATTCTGCGATTTCGATGACGAGCAGGAAACAAACAGGATCAGTAAAATTAAATAAAAGATTCTTTTCATAACAACCTCCAAGTTAAATTATTCCTCAAACGGGCATACGCCTTCTTCCTTGCAGTAGCATTCCATGTCTCTCAAAATGAAAGGATCTGAATTCCTCTTCTGATAAAGCAACCATTTTCCTTCGAATTCTGCATAACCGTATGGAAAAATTGTTGATCCATCAGAATATGTTTTGTCATCTTCCATCTTTTTCATGCAGTATTTTTTGCCCTTATCAATTCTGTAATAGCAAAGTCTACCGCCATATGCTGAACCATCTGTTGTTACTTCCTCATATAAAAGAAGATTGCCTCTAAGAGTTCTGGGAAGAAGCGAGTAGGCTTTTAATACAGATTCTTCTGTAAATTCTGTTATCAGGTCTTTTCTTTCAAACTTATCTCCGTTTCTTTCAACAAAAACAATTTTTCTCTTGAATGTGTCATAATAGACAAATCTATTTTCATTTTCCTTATCAAAATAAAGATATTCGGTTTGTTCTCCTTCCTGATTGAATTTCAAGCAGTCCTCAAGTTTCTGTGGCTTTTTCGATAAATCACAAATCCAGCCGTTTACATTGTCATCGACAAAAGAAAGTGTATTTCCAACAAGGGAGGGGAACCACCCCAAACCGGCACCAAGAGAAGTCCATTTCCATTCTCCGACTTTGGCATAAAGCATCCTTTTGCCACTGTTGTCTACAAGATTTACAAACGCCCATTTTTCATTCAGAGCTGGTTCATAAGAAATGCTTTTAACTTTTTTATCATAGATGATCTCGACTTTTCCGTCATCGCCGATATATGCAAGAAAAATGTTTTCGTTGTTCAAATCATAACTTCTCTTGTCAGAAATCAAGGCAAGCCTTTTGCCTTTGTAATATGCTTGTTCCTGATGTCGTGCAGGAATGATGAGAGAATATTTCTGCGATGCAATGTCGTAAGTGAAATATTTTCTACCAACAGACCATTTTTCCGGATTAAGTTGTATAGGATACATGTGAAATCCGATTTTTCCGTCACTAAGATTCCATGATTTTACAACTCCAAGAGAACCATCATTAAACCATCTTGATATTTTTAAATCGCACTTGTGCATAGCAAGCATGATTTTTCCGTTATCATCCACCATGATTTTGTCGTTTTCTTCTTTTGTCATCGGTTTCAGGCTTTCCAAAACACACGGTGTCCCGCAGCAAGCGTATTCAGGATATTCGTGACATAAAGCATTATTCTGCTCATCCCAAAGATTGCCGATGCAGATCGGATCATCCGCTGTCGGAGTGTCGCAGTCAGGACGGCAGAAAGTGATCTTGCCGTCTTTGTCGTAATAAGGGAATGCTGCCTGACTTAAAGGCGGATAACATTCGTCTGTATCGGATTTTTCAGAATCGAAATCCGAATCCTGTTCGGGTTTTTCTTCAGAATCATCAACGGTTTCAGCTTCTTGCGTGTCGGAATCATCAACGGTTTCTGAATCATAAGTGCCACTGTCAGAATCAGGAACAGTGTCGGAATCATTCTGCGATTTCGATGACGAGCAGGAAATGAAGAGAATCAAACCTAGGAAAACCAAAAACAATCTCAAGTGGGTTTGCATGTACACCTCCGTGAACATTATTTTAAAACATCGCTGAGTAGTTTATTTTTTATGCGGATGGAGTCAAGATGAAAGATTAACAAAATCATCCAAACTTTTCAATGTTTTAAATTTATAGAACTTGCTGATTTCGCAGACTATTTTAAAGATTTCAGAATAAACAGAGTTTCCCGTCTTTAAAATCGATTCTTATTTTTCCGCCGTTTCTGAATTTTCCGAAAAGGATTTCGTCAAGAAGGAGGTTTTCAAGTTCCTTGTCAACGACTCTCGCCGTCTCTCTCGCACCGAATTCTTTGGAAAAACCGAGTTCGGCCAAGTGTGCTGCGGCAGATTCGGAAATCGAAAGTCCGATATTTTTAGCAGCAAGCCTGTTGGCAAGGGCGGAAACATTCTTTTTAACGATTTTCTTAACGGTTTCAGGCGTTATCGTCGAGAAATAGACAATGTGGTCGAGCCTGTTCAGAAATTCCGGCATGAATGTGTTTTTAACGGCATCCTTGAATGCCGAAACGTTTTCTGATCTGGTTCCGAAACCGCTCTGCTTTTTTGCGGCATCTTTGCTTCCTGCATTGGAAGTCATTATAATTATTACGTTCTTAAAGTTTGCCTTTCTCCCGGAATTGTCAGTCAGAGTCGCATAATCCATGATCTGCAGAAGAGAATTGTAGATGTCGGCATGCGCCTTTTCGATCTCGTCGAGAAGTAGCACTGCCGTCGGCTGCTTTCTTATTGCCTCGGTGAGCTGTCCGCCCTCTTCGTAACCGACGTATCCGGGAGGCGCGCCGAAAAGTTTCGAAACGGTGTGCTTTTCCTGATATTCGCTCATGTCGAAACGTATCAGCGGCATCTGCATTTTGTCTGCGAGAACGCGGGCGAGTTCCGTTTTTCCTACACCGGTCGAACCTACGAAAAGGAAGGACGCTACCGGTTTTTCTGGATTTTTGAAGCCTGCATAACTCTTTTTTATCGCCCGAACTATTTCGGAAATTGCCTCGTTCTGCCCGAAAATCTCGGTCGAAAGAGCCGTTTCAAGCCCTTTGAGCTGCTTCATTCCGTCGGAATTTACGGCTTTTTCCTTTTTTCCAGTGATAAACGCTGTAACTTTTTCAATATGTTCCGGCTTTACCACTTTTATCTTCTTTGTCTGCATGTTGCAGGCAGCTCCCGCCTCGTCGATCAGATCTATCGCCTTGTCCGGCAGAAAACGGTCGGTGATGTGTAGTGAAGAGAGTTCCACAGCCGAGCGAAGAGCTTCGTCAGTGTATTTAACCTTGTGAAAAGATTCATATTTTCCTGCAATATTCTTCAGAATAAGGAAAGTTTCCTCTTTTGAAGGTTCCGCTACATTGATTTTCTGGAATCTTCTCGAAAGAGCCGCGTCCTTTTCAAACAGTTTTCTATATTCGGAATCGGTAGTTGCACCGATGAATTTGATTTTTCCTTCACTCAGAAGCGGTTTCAGCATATCAGAAGCATCAATTGAGGAATTTCCGCCGCTTCCCGCACCGACAATATTGTGAATTTCATCAATAAAAACAATTAGTTTCTCTTCTTTTTGCAAAGCCGAGATAAAATTGTTCATCGTCCGTTCGAAATCACCGGCGAATCTGCATTCAGATAGAATCCGCGAAAGGTTGAGTGCAAGAATCCGATAACCCTGAAGCTGTTTCGGAACCTCGTTTCGTGCGATTTTCTGGGCAAGTCCTTCCGTTATTGCAGTTTTGCCGACACCCGGCATTCCGACATGCACCGGATTGCATTTTTTCCGCCTGAGAAGGATCTGAATCGTCCGGTTTATCACCTCTTCTCTTCCGATTACCGGGTCAAGTTCGCCGTGTTCAGCCTTTTCAGTGAGATCTGTCGTGCAGAATTCGAGAACGGAAGGTGATTTTTCAGCCTTTTCGGCAGTGGTTTCGGTATTTTCTTCCGGTTCCTGCTTTTCATTTTCGGAAAATCCGCCGTGCGAAATAGCATTTAAAAGATCTAACCGCTTGATTTTGTTAGATTTCAGAAGATTTGATGAATACGATTTGTCTCCGAGGTCGTAAATTGCGACGATAAGGTCGGAAACTTCCACACGGGTCCGCTGGGAACCGAAAACGTTGTTCGCCGCATCGAGAAGGCACATGTTCAGGTATTCAGAGGGAACGACTCTCCCGTTTTTCGAGCTTTTCGGAATATATTTTTCAAGATATTCGCGCAGCTCCTGCCGCATTTCGGCGACATCGACATCAAAATGCTCAAGAATTTCAACAACTTTTCGATTGAAAAGCATCTGAAACAAAAGATGCTCCGGAGTCACGAACTCGTCTTTGTTGTCGGTCGCGTCTTCGATAGCCATGCTGAAAATTTTCGCAACTTCAAACGAAAACGGCAGTGATGTATTCTCTTTTTCCGCCATGAATCACTCCTTTTCAACGATGCATTTGAGCGGGAAACCTTTCTTTTTCGCCGCTTCGTCGACCTGAGCGATTTTGGAAACGGCGATGTCGTAGACGTAAATTCCGGCTGTTCCGCGTCCCTGCTTGTGGACGGCGAGCATTATTCTGCGGGCTTCCGCTTCGGTTTTCCCGAAAATATCGATAAGAATTTCTACGACGAAGTCCATCGTGGTGTAGTTGTCGTTGAGCATTACGACTTTGTAAAGATCCGGTTCTTTTAATAAACGCTCTGTTTTTATTGAACTTTTTGATGATTTTTTGGTTGAAAGATCAGACATGCAGTCTCCAAAATCAGTGGTAGAATCGTTTAAGACAAAAACAAATCGATGACTATTTTTTCGATGCCGCGCGGCGTTTCATAATTTCTTTGTGAAGAGTCCACAAAGTATCGGTAACGGCCTGTCTTGAAGCGATGTTCTTGACAAAAACGGGAAGAGAGCCGCCCGGATCGTTGTAAATGTAGTAATCGACTTTTATTTTGTCGGGTTCAACCTGTGTAAATTTGTAATAACCTTTATTGTCTGCCACGCGGACAAACTTATCGGTCACGGGATATTTCGGATCATCGAAAGGAACCCAGGTTACCGAAACGGAGCCGTCCTTGTTGTCAACTCTGCACGATTTGACGTAGTAATCTCTGTCTGAAGCCACCGGTACCGAAATCCTGTTATACGACCAGTCACACTTTTCGTTCTTTTTGAGAACGTCTGAAAAGGTTATATATTTAAAGATTTCGGGATGTTTCAGTCTGTCGAACATGATATCGACAGCTTCCTGAATCGTTCCCTGATAGGTGACGACGGCCTTGACTTCCTTGATTTCGGAGCCTTCGTGATTCCTTTCGTAAAGTTTAAGTCCGTTCTTTTCGCTTACAAATTCCCATTTTGCCGGTTTTTTTTCGCTTTTCTGGGCGGAATCATCGGCAAAAACGGGAAAAAACTGCAAAAACAGGATGAAAATAATGAAAATTACGCGCATTTTAATCCATTAAAGATATTTGTAGAAAGCCTTGTATGACAGATATGTGTTGTAAAGGTCAGCCTTTGATGCAACTTCGAACGGGCTGTGCATCGAAAGTATAGGAGTGCCGACATCAAGAACCTGCATTCCGTATTCAGCGATGAACATGGCGATCGTGCCGCCGCCGCCGAGGTCTACTCTGCCGAGTTCAGCCGTCTGCCAGCGGGCGTCGTCTTTGTTGAAAGCTGCTCTGCATTTTGCAACAAATTCAGCGTGTGCTTCGTTGGAGTTGCCCTTTCCGCCTGCACCGGTGAACTTCGTGAGGCAGACACCCCAGCCGACCTTTCCTGCATTCATAGGTTCAAATGCACCTGCCCATTCAGGTTCTACGCCTGCGTTGACGTCGGAGCTGAGGAACTTGCTGTCTGCAAGAGAGTTGATGAGCGTGTTGTAATCGCCCTTGCCGTAGAAGTTTATAAGTTTGTTGACGGCTCTTTCGAGAATGTTGGAATTTGCACCGGCATTTCCTTTCGAACCGATCTCTTCCTTGTCGAAGAACATCGCAATTTTGTTCTCTTTCGATTTGCCTGCGTCGAAAATGGCTTCCATAGCGCAGTAAGCACAGATTCTGTCGTCCTGACCGTGCGAACCGACGAAACTTCTGTCGAAACCGACGTCTCTTGCCTTTCCTGCCGGAACAAGCTGAAGTTCTGCGGAAACGAAATCTTCTTCTTTGAAGCCGTATTTTTTGTAGAGACAGTCAAGAATAGCGAGTTTTACGCTGTCTTTGTCGTATTTGAAGGAGTAGGGGATCGAACCGATGAGAATGTTCATGTTCTCGCCTTCGATAACCTTTCTCGCGCCTTTTTCCATCTGTTCCTGAGCGAGGTGGATGAGAAGGTCGTTAATTGTGAAAACAGGATCGTTTTCATCTTCGCCGACAACGACATTGATTGTTTTGCCTTCTTCGGTGATGACTACGCCGTGAAGCGCAAGTGCTCTCGTAACCCACTGATATTTCTTTATTCCGCCGTAGTAGTGCGTTTTGAAGTAAGCCATGTCTTCTTTCTCGTAAAGCGGATAGCCTTTGAGGTCGAGTCTCGGAGTGTCGATGTGCGAACCGACCATGAGCCAGCCTCTGCTGAAACTCTTGTCGTTGATTTCTGCAAGAACGCATGCGACGTTGTCGAAGTTGATGAAGAGTTTTGTGTCGGTCGGTTTTGCGTTTTCGATGTTTTTGTAACCTTTTGCCTTTGCAAGCTCGAAGATCGTGCTGACAGCTTCACGCTCGGTCTTAGCGTCAGTGAGGAATTTTTTGTAACCTTCAGCAAAATCCATGATTTCTTTCATCTTTGCTTCGTTGATGCCGTCCCAGCCTGATTTTTTGGAATAGGTCAGGGTCTTCGGATCGAATTTTTCGGCTTTCTTTGCCGCCTTCTTTTCTGCCATTTCACTCTCCTAAAAAAACAATTAGTAAAGAAACAAACGCGGCATTATAATTGAATTAAAAAAAATACCTAATTTTTTTGGAAATGTAGGGACGGAACCCGATATCTCTCTTCAGTCCGCGTTTCTGACACAACGGACATAATAGTTCTGAGTATTACTCTTTTGTCCGTCGAAGCCGGAACCATAATTGAAATAAACGACCAAAGCCTGATTGTATTTATCCACCGAGGTTGATGAAGACCAGAAAAAATGATAAGCCACGTCTGATGATGCCGGAAAGTCGGAATACGGAGGAATTGATATATCGAAGTTTACAAGAGAGTAAAGTTCGTTCTTGTTAGGCAGTCTCCAGTCACTCAAACCGGCATAAACCAAATTCTCGCAATAAGACAACGCATCCTGCCATCTATACGGCTCCGCTATAATGTTTTTCTGCCATACAAGTCCGGTTGTCGAATCGGTTACGACAGATTCTTCTTCAGTCTCATCGGAAACGGAAAACAACCCTGACGGAAGTTCTTCACCATGCACACACATTACATAGTAACTCTCGTTTTGGGATTTCAGCTCGATCTGACCGTAATGAGCATCAAAGCTCCATCTGGCGTCACTGAACTCATAATAAGTCTTTGAAGCCCAGAAATAGGCAGGATTCTCTGCAGGGATATCCGGAAAGATTGTCGTATCAACTGCCGGATCATACTTGCTGTTATCGACGATCGTGAGAAATTCATGCGGAGCTGGAAGACGCCAGCCGCTGCTATATCCGGCGTAATTCGAGGCATTCAGACTGTCGCAGTAGTTTTCCGCCTCTTCCCGAGTGTAGGTGCCTTTGTCAAGCGTTTGCTGCCACTCGAGCCCAGTGTTGTTATCCATAACGATATTTTGTCCAGAAAGGGTTTTGACGGTGAAATTCTGCGGCAAGCATGAACCGAGTTCCGCATACTGCGCATCCTGACCATAGAAATTGGTCTCAGTCAACGAACAGTCTATTTCCTTTTTATTATCGTAACATTTATTGTTTCCTGTGCAGATGTTACCAAGCGACAATCGTTTGTTCATACAGCCCTTCTCCGCTCCCCACCAATAATATCCGCCGATACAGCCGCAGGAATAAAGATTCTGAGCTATCACAGTGCATATTTCTGTTGAATTTTGCAAACCTGCACACGGATTCGGATCACAAGGATCTGACAGCTCGGAATCATTGTCTGAACCTTCTATGACATCGGCATCATCCGGTTCCGGATCATCCGGTAACGTATCTGAAATATCATCAATATCATCTGAATCAGGAACGATGTCAGACGTATCTTCATCCGCCGCCACTTCTCCCTCTTCCGAATCTGATTTCTCCGTATCATCATCATTTTTTGAGCTGCCGCTTCCGCATGAAACCAGAAAAAATGCACAGAAAAACGAAAATACAATAAAAAATCTCTTCATTTTTCACCTCATTAAAACAAAAAACGTAAGGATTTTAATGTTTAAAGAAGAAAATGCAAGAAAGGGAATGAATTATTTGAACGATTTCAGAACGTTGATGACGTAGTCGATATCAGCTTCGGTGTGGTCTGCGTTGATCTGGAAACGGATCTCTTCGTCGCCCTTCGGAACTACCGGATAGTTGAGTCCCGTAGCAAGAACGCCGTTCTTCGTGAGCCATTCAACGATGTCAGCGGTCTTTTTGGTGTCTCTGACCATGAGCGGAGTTACCGGGTGCGGTCCTGGGATCGTCTCGAAGCCGTTGTCAATGAGTCCTTTCTCGAATCTTGCGGTGATGGATGCAAGGTGAGCAAGACGTTTTACGCCTTCTTCGCTCTCGAGGATGTCGAGAACTTTGAGAACCGCATAAGCTTCGCCGACCGTGATCGGGTTCGAGTAGATGTACATCGGAGCCGACTGTCTAAGGAATTCGGTAACCGATTTCGAAGCGACGACATAACCGCCGTTTACGCCGTAAGCCTTGCCGAGCGTGCCGATAAGGATGTCGACTTTCGCGCCTGTGACTTCTTCTGTTCCTCTTCCGGTCTTGCCGTAAGCGCCTACACCGTGGGAATCGTCAGCAGCGGTCGTTACGCCTTCTTCGAACTTGTCGTCGTATTTTTTGCAGATAGCGGTGAATTTGTCGAACGGGCAGAAGTCGCCTCTCATCGAGAAAACGCCGTCTGTAACGACGATGCATCTCTTGCCTTTGCCGACAGCTTCCTGAAGTTTTGCTTCAAGATCTTCCATATTGTTGTGCTTGTAGATGAGTTTGAGTGCCGGACGGGCAAGTTTCATCGCGTTGATGATGCAGTTGTGGTTGAGTTCGTCGCTGATGATGACTGTTTCGTTGGTGATAAGCGGGAAAAGAACGCCCATCGAAGTTACGTAAGCGCTCGAGAAGATCATTGCCGATTCTCTGCCGTGGAACTTCGCAAGTCTTTTTTCAAGGTCAACGTGAGCCTTGTGCGTTCCCGAAATGAAACGGACTGCGCCGGGGCCGACACCGAAAGCCTTTGTTCCCTCTTCCTCAGCCTTGATGACTTCGTCTCTCATCGAAAGACCGAGATAACTGTTTGAATTCATTTTAATAAATGTCTGTTTGTAGCCTTCGACGACGTAACGCGGACCGTTTGCGCCTTCGGGCGGAAGGATCTTCGTGATGACCATTTCATCGCCTTTAGCCGTTCCTTTAGCCTTGAGGTCGTTGACGTAATTGTTAAGAGCGTTTTCCAGTTTTGTAGTCATAGTGAACTCCTTAAATAAATTTATAAAAAAACCGTAAAAGACAACGCGGCGAGTATAGTCACTTGGTTTTGTTTGTGAAGATTTTTCTTGATGAGTTCTGGAATAACATTGCGTGCCTTCGTGATCCCTTAATCCCGGAATCCCTGAATCTTGGCAGAACTGGCTCGCTTTGAGATCACGAAATCTCGGGATCACGGGATCATGGCAGGATTTGCGCGCCCCAGATCGCGCGTTCCGTTGCAATCAGGATATCTGGAACAGCTCCAGAATTCTTTTCCTGAGTTCTTTCCCTTTTTTGCCACGCGCTTTATCATCGGCTTACCGCATTTCGGGCACATCGGTGCATTTGCATCGATACTTTGTTCCGTGCGACGGGCAAGGCGTTCTGCGGTCAACGCTTCGGTAAAACCGCCTTCCTCTTTGAATGCTGCAAGCCGGTTTGATATTTGTTTGCGCAGCATCATTATCAGACGGGTGCAGAGAATTATCATGCAGTTTGCCTCAACAGTAGAATTATTCGAAGACAGCCACTTATCGAATTTGTGCTTTTGGGCCAGAATGTGAATGCCGCTCAAATGCTGGACATCCTCTTTATATGCCGCCGGCTCAAGATCAATTCTGCTGATTTCTGCATATTCCGCCGATTTTACCGACCACGGAATGCTTTCGTGATGCAGAAGCCAGTTGATATAGTCGTTTGCTAGTTCGGCAAGACTGGCGCGTGCCACATCAAAAAGTTTCATTTCGGTTTCTCTCGACGTATCGTGCCGGGAATTTCCCTCGGCGATGTTTGCCGGAACAGACCGCGCAGCCTGCGTCATCTGATCGTACTGACGTCCGCACGGATCATTGCTACGGTCAAGATAGCGTTGACAAAAATCCTGAGTCGAAAGCTGAATTACGTTTCCCAAAACCCAAGTGTCAAGCCAATAATAACTTAAATTTCCGATTTTCATTTTAAACCTCATATTTTTTAAATAAAAACAAAACAACAAACTTTAAAAACTTTATTTAAATCAAATTTAAAATCAAGTTTTTCGGCGTGCACTTCGAAATCATGGAATCGCAGGATCACGGCAGGATTGGCGCGCTAGGATTTCCGAATTTTCAAAAAGATTTTACGTGTTCAATAACGAGGTTTGCCTGTGATAACTTTTATTTCTCCGAAAAAAGCGGTGAATGCGGCATTTTACAGGCTGCCTGTGCTTCAGACAGAAATGGATCGGTTGAAGAGTAATTTTGAAATTTATCTCAAGTCAGGAAAAGCCGATGAAAGCGAGGAATTTCACAAAAAACTGATCAAAGATTTTCTGGCTAACACCTTTTTTAGTCCCAATTATGCGGTAAAACGAACGGCCGCGAGGATTTAGTTGTTTTCAACGGAAATAACACTGCTTCTAAACCGGCAAAATCTCCATTACGGCAGGTTTGCGTGCCCGAAAAGACTTATTTTCCGATCGTTGCGCACATAACCGCTTTGATGGTGTGCATTCTGTTTTCTGCTTCGTCGAAAACTTTGGAGTATCTGCTTCTGAAGACTTCGTCGGTGACTTCCATTTCTTTGATGCCGAACTTGTCGAAAATTTCTTTGCCGACTTTCGTATTGAGGTCGTGGAAGCTCGGAAGGCAGTGAAGGAAAATGACGTCCGGATTGCCTGTAGCCTTTATCATCTTCATGTTTACCTGGTAAGCCTTGAGCTGTTTGATTCTCTGCTCGAAAAGTGCTTCTTCGCCCATCGATACCCAAACGTCGGTGTAGATGACGTCTGCATCTTTTACGGCTTTGATCGGATCTTCGGAGAACTCGATTACGGCGCCGGTCTCTTTAGCGACTTCCTTCATCTCTTTGACGAGGTTTTTGTCGGGCCAGAGTGCTTTCGGAGCGCATGAAACGAAGTGCATACCCATTTTTGCAGCACCTATCATAAGGCTGTTGCCCATGTTGTTTCTTGCATCGCCGCAGTAAACGAATTTTACTTTATTAAGAGGTTTCGCAACGTGTTCTTCGATCGTGAGGAAGTCAGCGAGGATCTGTGTCGGATGGTAAAGGTCGGTAAGACCGTTCCAAACCGGAACGCCTGCATATTTTGCAAGAGTTTCAACAGTTTCCTGCTTGAAACCGCGGAACTCGATTCCGTCAAACATTCTTCCCAAAACTTTCGCGGTGTCTTCGATGGACTCTTTTTTGCCCATCTGACTGTCGTTCGAGCCGAGGAATGTTACACCTGCACCTTCATCCATTGCGCCTACTTCAAATGCGCAGCGGGTTCTTGTCGAAGTTTTTTCGAAAAGAAGGACAATGTTTTTGCCAGCAAGCAGATCGCCCTTGATGCCTGCTCTTTTCTTTGCTTTGAGATTGTGAGCAAGGTCAAGAAGGTAACGGATTTCTTCAGGTGTGAAGTCTTTGAGTGTCAAAAAATTTCTTCCTTTGAGATTAACAGCCATTTTTTCCTCCAAAAAAGTTAAAGTTGAACAA
This sequence comes from bacterium, assembly GCA_017961325.1. Lineage (GTDB taxonomy): Bacteria > UBP6 > UBA1177 > UBA1177 > UBA1177 > UBA1177. The sequence continues at coordinate 16,537 of JAGCXM010000019.1, forward strand.
AAAACGGCGAATTATAGGAATGCGAAATAAAAAAGCAATCGCCAGATCTCAAAAATTTTGAGAAAAATGTCAATTTTTCGGCAGGAATTTCCGTTTTGAATACGGATTGGACTTTAAAAAATTTTATTCTATAATAATTGGCTTTTTTGCTGGAGTGGAATTTGGGCGGTTTTCGTTTTTGTTTTTACATTTTTAAAAAATTAGTGTTTCTGACGCTTTTTTTTATTATTTTGTATTTCCAGAATTATTTAATCGTCTATCTCGAAAATCTCGCTGATTGTTTTCCGGTGACGCTGATTACAACACAGAAAGAGCAGGTTGAGAAGCTGATTTCCCAGCTCAAAACATGCTCTGTTTCGGTGCAGAGCGAGCGGATGGCTTTTGATTCCTCTATTTTCAATCACTACGAGACCCTTCCGGTTAAGGAAATTTATCTTTATTCGGTGAAAATTCCTTATTCTGACTGGAAGAGCGAAGTAAAGGACTTGGAAGATGCTATAACGGAAGCCAATCCGTATATCGATGAGATCGTTTCGTTTTACAATTCTTCAAAGATGAAATTCTGGCTTTGTTCCTTTATTTTTTCTACTTTGCTGGGAATCTGTTTCATTTTCAGAATTGCAGCTTCAAATAAAGTGACAAAAAAACAATTTGTTGCTGTTTCTGTATTAAATTCAGTGATTTATATCATCTACTCCGTGCTTTTGGTCTCTCTTTTCCCGGCTTTTGTCATGCCGCTTTCGGTAATATCGGCAGGGGTTTTGTTCGCTGCATACACGGTGGTTTCGCTGATAACTTATAAACTTTCAAAATGGTAGCCTGTCATGCGTAAATTTTTCTATCTCTTACTCTGCATACTCTTAGTTTTTTCATGTTCTCCTTCAGATTCGGAAGAGGAAAAAAGCGATGCCGATTACGATTCCGTAGTTGATGCCGATAATAATACGGATGATAACGATGCAGATCACGATTCAGCAGTTGATACTGATACGGACGATAACGAGCCCGATTACGATCCGTGCGATTGTGACGACTGCTGTGTAGATCCATGTGATCCAAATCCGTGTACAAGTGAGGTGGGCTCTGACGGAACTTGTATTGCAACCGGTTTTTCGACTTATGAGTGCAGATGTGATTTGGATTGTGAGTGGAACGGAACGGAGTGTAATTGTGATATAGCCGAGTCTTATCCTTGTGACTCCAATCCGTGTGAAAATGATGCTAACTCTGACGGAACTTGTATTGTAATAGGTTGGGAGTATGAGTGCGGATGCGTTGATAGTTATGTCTGGGATGAAACAAAAAGAGAGTGCGTATCTTTTGAGTCAGATCCGTGTGATCCCAATCCGTGTCCGGATGGAATTTGTTTTGCAATAGATTTAACAACTTATCAGTGTAACGGAAACACTGTTTCGGTAAGAATCGTCGCAGGAAACATCACGAGCGGAAACAACCAGTCTTATGATCCCGGGCACGGAATAAGGATTTTTCAGGCTTTGAAACCCGACATTGCACTTGTTCAGGAGATGAACTACAAAAACAATTCGGCAAGCGATTACAAAAATTTTGCTCAGCAGATTGTCGGAACAAATTATTATGCCGTTGACAGTTCCGATTACCAGATTCCGAACGGTGTCGTCAGCAGATATCCGATAACTTCGCACGGTTACTGGAAGGATCCGAATATCAATAACCGTGCCTTGATGTGGGCTGTAGTCGATATTCCTGGAGATAAAGATATTTTTGCGATAAGTGTCCATCTTCACACGGATCCCGAATCGGATCAGGTTACTGCTGCAAAGCTGATTGTTGATGAAATAGCGAAAGTCAAAGAGAAAAATCCCGGAAAATACTACTATGTCGTAGGCGGTGATTTCAACGGTACGGCAGCAGTTTCTTCAAACGGATTCGGCAAAAACGATACTTTTTATGTTGCCGGACCTCATCCTGTCGACGAAAACGGTAAAAGCAATACAAACAGCGGCAGAAAAGAACATTACGATTTCGTTTTAGCTGATTATCCGCTGCATGATTTTCAAGTTGGTACGGTTTATTACTCATCAAAAGATTCAACAAAAACAAAAACTTATAAAAACGGACTCGTTTTTGACACGCGCCTTTACGATCAGAGCGTGCTGAATGAATATTTTTCTCCGGCTCAGACAGGCGATTCAGGGGCTTCAAATATGCAGCACATGGCTGTAGTCAAAGATTTTCTGATTGAGTTGAAATAAATGAAGGAAGATTTTCTCCCAGGAAACAGATTTGCAAGGATTTACCGCTTCAAAGAAGTTACTTCAACTATGGATGTCTGTGAAGAGTTGATAAAATCAGGAGTCTGCAGAGGAATGGTAGTTGCTGAATCGCAGACTTCCGGACGCGGCAGAAACGCAAAAAAGTGGGTCTCAGTTGCCAACGGAAACATTTATCTATCTTTTTTTGACGAACTTGATCCGGAACTTTCCCTGATTCCGCAAAGATGCGCTGCCGCTGCATTTCTAACGGTAAAACAATTTGTCGGAAATTCAGCTGAAATTATGATAAAATGGCCGAACGATATTCTTATTGATATGAAAAAAGTGTCCGGAATCATTGCAAAGACGATGCTTTTTGAAGGAAAAAGATTTTATATCGGAGGAATAGGAATCAATGTTTTTCCGCCGGAAGAAAACGGCATGAAATTTGTCTGGGAACCGGCCGCGGTTTCTGAATTTGCAGAAGTTTCGACGGAAGATGTTTTAACAGCTCTTGTCAAAGGCACAGATTTTGCGTTTTCTGCGCAATGCACTGAAATTATTGAAATTTATTCGAAAAATATTGAATGGATGATTGGACGCGGAATAGTTTTTTCGCAGGATCTCCTTCACAATGAAACAGGAACAATAACCGGTTTTTCGGATGATTTTTCGATAATAAAAATTATGACAGACGAAGGTTTGAAGGAACTTTCGGCGCTTTCCGTTTTATCAATAAAATAATTTAAAGGGGATCGGGTGTATGAAAGAATGGAATCCTACTGAATCCAACAGATTCCTCATGGGGGTAGCTCTCGTCTTTTTGGCGTTTCTGCTCAACTTTATTCCGTCAAAAATAGCCCTGGCATTGAATTTGCCGGTATTTTTGGATTCAATCGGCACTGTTGTCGCCGGGATGATCGGCGGAAACCTGCCGGCTGTAATCGCAGGATTCTGCGGAAACGCTGTTAACGGAATTTCAGACATAACGACGTTCTATTATGGTATTATAAGTATCATGATAGGTGTCGCTGCCGCTGTTTTCCAGCGGAACGGATTTTTTAAGAAATGGTATGGAATCCTTGCGGCAATAGTTGTTTTTTCCATTCTGGGCGGCGGTATCGGTTCGGTACTCACATATTTCCTTTACGGATACGATTTCGGCGAGGGGATATCAGCTCCGTTCGCCGTTGCGATATATGAGTATTTAGGCTTTTCCAAGTTCTTTTCCCAGCTTTTGGCGGATATAATTATAGATGTTTTTGACAAAGCTGTTGTCGTGGGATGTTCGCTTTCGGTTTATCGTGCTATTCCGGAAGCATCAAGAACAAGGGCAGAGCAGCTGTTCCTTTTTTTCCCTGATTTCGACGGTAAATACAAAAAGGCTTTGTATCACGCAAACATAAAGCGTTCGCTTCTGAAAAAGGTAATAGTTATGGTCATCATAGCTGAAATTCTTTTGGGAACTGTGGCTACCATAACCGGTTTTTTCCTTTACAGACAGGTCGCAATCAGCAAATTTACCGAAATCGCAGACGGAGTAACAAAGGCTGCTTCAGTTGTAATAGATAAGGATAAGATAGAAGAATTTCTTGAAAAGGGACGTGTTGCCGAAGGGTATGCCGAAATAGAGAAAAATCTTTATAAAATAAAAGAAAGCTTTCCGCAGACTATGTATCTGTATGTCTATAAAATAATGGAGGACGGCTGCCATGTCGTATTCGACCTTGATTCCGAAGGCGGTGCGGATGCAAGCCAGCCCGGAGAAATCATGGAATTCGATACGACATTTGTGCCTTATCTGCAGAAACTTTTAAAAGGGGAGGAAATAGAACCGATTATTTCAGATGGCCAGTTTGGCCAGCTTCTTACTGTCTACAAACCGCTAACAGGTTCGACTTATGTCGCCGCAGACATTACAATAGCGAGTATCGTTGCAGATGAAGCTAAATTTATAATCAAACTGATCTCTATATTTTTCGGACTTTCGATAATAATCATGAGTATTGTTCTTGAACTTGTCAACCGCGGCATAGTCAATCCTGTCAACCGTATGGCTTACGCTTCGATGAAATTTGCCTACAATTTAAATCATCAGGACAGCGGAAAATCCGGTCTTGAAATGTTGAGATCGCTGGACATACGGACTTTCGACGAAATTGAGAATTTGTATCATGCTCTTTCAAAAATGGGCACTGATTCGATTAATCACATCAATCAGCTCAACAGACAGAACGAGCGGATCATGAAAATGCAGGAAGAAATTATTATCAATTTCGCCGAAATGGTCGAAGCGCGAGACAACAGCACCGGTAACCACATTAAAAAAACGGCGTTTTATGTTGAGGCTATCGCAAAAGAACTGCAAAAGGAAGGTGCGTTCAAAGATGTTTTGACCGACACCTATATCAGGATTTTGAAACGTTCGGCACCGCTTCACGATATCGGAAAAATCGCAATTTCCGACATTATTCTGAACAAACCGGGAAAGTTGACTGATGAAGAGTTTAAAATCATGCAGAGCCATACGACCGAAGGAAAAAATATTCTGATGAAAATAGAGGCAACAGCAAGCGATATGGATAAAAATTACCTGAAAGAGTCGATTGAAATGGCCTACTATCACCATGAAAAGTGGGACGGAACGGGCTATCCGTGCGGCATCAAAGGTGAAGAAATTCCGGTGTCGGCAAGAATCATGGCTGTGGCAGATGTTTTTGACGCACTTGTTGCCGAGCGCATTTACAAAAAGGCGTTTTCTTATGAAAAGGCGATGGCGATTATTACCGAGGGTTCCGGAAAGGCCTTCGATCCCGTTGTCGTCGAGGCTTTCATGCACATTTCAAAAGAACTTTACGACGAAAGAACCGTGCTGGGTCACGATGGCGAATCGTAACGGTTTCTCTTTCAATTTGACTAAATTTTGAAGATCGATAAAATTTCAGGTTTTTTGTTCGGAGGTAATTATGGTAAAAGTCGGTGTTGTTTCGGCCGGAAGCTGGGGAACGGCTCTGGCTGGAATGCTTGCTGAAAAGTATGAAGCCGTGATCTGGGCGAGAGAGCCGGAAATAGTCGAATCGATAAATTCGGAACATGAAAACAAGCTTTTTCTTCCAGGGATAAAGCTGCCTGAATCTTTGAGGTCGGTTGCAGACGTCAAAGACGCCGTCGTCGGAAAGGATCTTGTCGTCATTGCGACTCCTGCACAGCACATCAGAAAGTCGATCGAGCAGATTGCCGGCATAATTTCGGAAAAAACCTTTATTGTTCTGGCTTCGAAGGGAATAGAGAATTCAACTCTCAAAATGATGTATCAGATCGCCGAAGAGATTCTTCCGCCGGTGCTTTACAAAAATATTTTCGTCATTTCAGGCCCGACTTTTGCACGTGAGCTTGCTATGAAAATGCCGACCTGCGCCGTCGTTGCCGGAAAAAACTCGGAAGACATCGGTAAAATCCAGAATTTTTTCAATTCCCCGTATATGAGAATCTACACTTCGCGCGACGTTGTCGGAGTCGAGCTCGGCGGTTCGCTGAAAAACGTTTTTGCTGTTGCGATCGGCATTCTCGAAGGACTTAAAATGGGGAAAAACACTCAGGCAGCGGTTATTACGCGCTCTATTGCTGAAATGACGCGCCTTGTCATGGCGATGGGAGGAAATCCGCGGACCATGTCCGGTCTGAGCGGAGTAGGCGACTTGGTTCTGACATGCACCGGGGATCTCAGCCGAAACAGACAGGTCGGAATCAGACTCGGACAGGGCGAAAAGATAAATGATATTCTTGATTCGATGATTATGGTTGCCGAAGGTATTCCTACTACCGCTTCGGTTCATGATCTTGCAGCGAAAATGAATGTCGAAATGCCTATCACCGAAACGCTTTACGACGTTATTTACAACGACGCCGATATCAAAGAGGCTATTAAAAAACTGATGTCGAGAAGCCTCAAGGACGAACTTCTTTCCTACGGTGGCGAAAATGATTAAAGTCCTTTTGAGCGGTGCTGCAGGAAGAATGGGCCGTGCGATAACGGCGCTTGCGTCACAGACTCTCGACATAGAAATCGTTCACAAGGTCGATATTGCTCAAGGTTTTGAAAATATTGATGAAATCGAACGTAAAGATGTCGATGCCGTAATTGATTTCTCTTCCCGTTCAGGTTTTGAAAAGGCGCTTCTCTGGGCGGTAAAGCATCAGGTTCCGCTTATTGTCGGCACTACGGGGCTTACCGATGAGGATTTTGCCGGAATAGAGCTGGCTTCGCACGAAATTCCGGTTCTGCAGGCTTCAAATATGAGCCGCGGCATAAACATAATGTTTGAGATTCTGAAATATGCGGCAAAGTTCACGCACGACGCCGACATCGAAATTATCGAAATGCACCATAACCAGAAGAAGGATGCTCCGAGCGGAACGGCGCTTGAAATGGGAAAAATAATTTCCGAAGTCCAGTCAGAGCGCAATCTGTCACGCTGCGACGGCAGAAGCGGAATGGTCGGTGCCAGAAAAAGCAGCGAAATCGGCTATCATTCGGTGCGCTGCGGCGATGTCCCTGGCGATCATACCGTTATTTTCGGTTTTGCAGGCGAAAGGATAGAAATTTCGCACAAGGCGGGAAGCCGCGACATTCTGGCGGGCGGTGCCTTGTCAGCCGTACGCTTCATTGTCGGAAAGAAGCCGGGAAGATATTCGATGAAAGATGTGATTTCTGCTGAAGAAAATATGTAGCATGGAAGACAATTCAATAAAAATAGAATACAAAAAATTTGCCTCGTTTCTGAAGGATTACATCAGAAACATGAGCCGCGGAGAACTTTTCCTGATTTCTGATGAAAAGAGGGAAGTGGGCGAAATCTTTAATTTTTTAATACAAGTTCCTGGCTTTGAAAAGTTGCTGAAGGCCGAAGGCAAAGTGAAGTGTGTCGGCTGCGGCGATTCCGGCGAAACGGGTTTCGGCATCGATTTCGTTTTTGATGATGAAAGCAGAAAATTTCTTTCCGGAAATTTGCAGAAAATCATTCCAGATAAATACGGAAATGTCTGGGGCGCAAAAATTTTGTCTTTGCTAAAAAATTAAATAGAGAGAGTGAACATGAATATTGAAGCTGTAATTCTTGCTGCCGGCAAGGGAACGAGAATGAAGTCGGATCTTCCCAAAGTTATGCACAATGTCGCCGGAAAGCCGATGATAGCCTGGATAATCGAGGCTTTGAAGCCTGTCTGCGGCACGCTGAACGTCGTTACCGGTCACGGCCGCGAGGTTGTTGAAGAGTTTGTCGGCAAAAATTTTCCGGATGTCAGATTTTCGTTGCAGGCTGTTCAGAACGGTACGGGAGGCGCTGTAAAAGCGGCAGTTCCGAATATTTCCGGCAAAACCGAAGCCGTTCTGATCTGTGCCGGAGATACGCCACTCATCAAAACTGAAACTTTTGAAAAAGTGATAAGATTTTTCAGTGAAACAGAATCTGATCTTGTCGTCGTCAGCACCATTCTCGACGATGCCGGGCAGTACGGCAGGATCGAACGCTCGGAAAACGGAGATGTCGCAGGTATTGTTGAATTTCTCGACGCAGACGAAAATCAGCGTGAAATCAAGGAGATAAACAGCGGGATTTATATGGCTGACAGGAATTTTCTCGTCGAAGCTGTTTCAAAACTTGAAAACAACAACGCCAAAAATGAATACTACCTTACCGACATCGTAAAAATCGCAATAGAGATGCACAGGAAAGTTTCAGCATATGTTGAAAACGATTCCTTTTCACTTTCGGGAATAAACGACCGTGAGCAGCTTAAAGAAGTCGAAAAGGTTCTTCTGGAACGCTGAAATTGAGTCATGTATCTTTCTGACACAATACAAGTTGTTGATTTTCTTAATAAATTTGCGGTAAATTCTTTGGTCTCGGCAATATCCGCATCACGCGGCGGAACACTCGTCAGGCTTTACGGAAATTCGGAAATTTCAGGTTTTTTCTTTCATCTCAAAGAAAAAATAATTATTCCGGTAAGAAATCTTTCCGCGTTTCCGAAAGAGCCTCTGACGCGTCTTGAAGAAGGGCTTCGCGCAAATTTTTACGGAAAAATCAAAAGTTTTTCGGTGATGAAGGAGTTCGGCAAGGTCGTAAAAGTCGAAACCGAAAACATTGATCTAATAATTCCTCTTTTTGCCGGAAAACCGGTAAGAATTTCAGATAAGTCAGGAAATTCTATTTGGATGGAACGAAAAGATAACAAGTTGAATTTACTGGAAAAACAGATGAAGGATTTTCCTTTGACATTTGAAAATCCTCTTTTCTGGGAATCCTGGTTTATTGAAAAATCTGACAGGGAAGGCGAAGAGGAGAAAAGGAAGAAACTTGAGGAAAAAAGGAATAAAATTCTTTCTTCGATCAATATTGTAAAGGAAGATATAGGAAAGCACGAGGAAAATCTTGCGAAATTTTCGGAATTTGCGGAGCTGCTGAGGGCGAATTTATGGAAATTCGATTCTTCGGAGCATAAAAATGCAGTAATTCTTACCGATTACGAAAATAATGAAAAAGAGATAACACTTGATCCGGCGAAAACCGTTCTCCAGAATATGGAGCGCTTTTTTGCAAACATAAAAAAGGCGAAAAGCGGCATTGAAAACTCTGGAAAAAGGCTCGAAAGCCTGAATGAAGAACTGAAAAAGCTTAATGATGTCAGTGTGTTGACCGAAGAAGCGAAGAGCGTTTTCAAACAGAAGAAAAAGCAGACCGGACATGTTCCGTATCACGAATTCCACGCTGCGAACGGACGGGTTTTTCTTGTCGGAAAAGAGGCTGCCGACAACGACGAACTTACTTTCAAAATCGCACTTCCTCACGATTTGTGGTTTCACGCCAAGGACTACCACGGAAGCCACGTCATAATGCGGATGAAAAAAGGCGAAGAACCGAAACATGAAGATATTCTGACGGCCTGCAGACTCGCGATTCTTTACAGCAGGGCAAAAAAGGGCGGCTGCGGCGAAGTGTGGTTTACTGCACGAAAAAACGTGACGAAACGCAAGGGAATGGCAGCCGGACTCGTCAACTTCAAAAACGCGAAAGTCATTTATATGAAAGATGTTGCAATGCCGGAAGGGCTGGTGAAAGTCTGATATTTTTTACCAATAAAATCAGTCTATCTCGAATTTTACCGGTTTGATGTTCCAGATTTCTTCGGCGTATTCCTTTATCGTTCTGTCTGACGAAAATTTTCCGCTTCTCGCGGTGTTGAGGATAGACATTTTCGTCCACGCAGTTTTATCGAGGTAAACTTTTTCGACTTTGTCCTGCATATCAACGTAAGATCGGTAGTCGGCAAGCAGCATGTAGTTGTCGCCGTAGTTGACGAGATCGTCGTAAAGCCTTGAAAATATTCCAGGTTCCGACTTGTTGAAGTAGTCGTCCTTGATCATGTCGAGAACCTGTCTGAGTTCCTTGTCCGAGTCGTAGTAAACACGCGGATTGTAACCGATAGCCTTCATTTCGCTGACTTCATTCGCCTTGAGACCGAAAATGAAGATGTTTTCAGCGCCGGCTTCCTCGAGCATTTCGACGTTTGCGCCGTCGAGAGTGCCTATCGTCATCGCGCCGTTGAGCATGAATTTCATGTTTCCGGTGCCGCTCGCCTCGAATCCTGCAGTAGAAATCTGCTCCGAAAGGTCGCTTGCCGGAATGACTTTTTCCGCCATAGAAACCGAGTAGTTCGGGAAGAAGAAAACGTTGAGATATTTGTTGATTTCATGGTCGTTGTTGACAACTGAAGCTACTGAATTTATTAACTTTATGATCATTTTGGAAATGTAGTAGCCTGGAGCAGCCTTGCCGCCGAAAATCTTCGTTCTCGGGACGAAGTTTCCTGACGGATTTGCCTTTATCCTGTTGTAGAGCGTGATCGTGTGGAGGACGTTGAGAAGCTGGCGCTTGTATTCGTGCATTCTTTTTACCTGAACGTCGAACATCATGCTTGTGTTGATGTCAAATCCGAGTTTGTCGTGAGCGTAGACTTTGAGCCGCTCCTTCGCCTGTGCCTTTGCGTCAGACCAGGCGTTCCGGAATTCTTTGTCGTCGGCGAACTGTTCGAGTTTCCTGAGTTCGTCAAGGTTCGATATCCAGCCGTTTCCGATTTTTGAAGATATAAGGTCGGATAAAGGAATATTGGATTTCTTGAGCCATCTTCTCGGAGTTATACCGTTGGTTTTATTGACGATTTTGCCGGGGTAAAGCTCGTCGAAGTCTTTGAACATGCTCTTTTTCAGAATCTTCGTGTGGAGTGCGCTGACGCCGTTCACCTTGTGGCTTCCGATTATCGCGAGGTTCGCCATTCGGACAAATTTGCAGCCGGATTCCTCGAAAATCGAGACGTCTTTTATTTTCTTGAGGTCGAAATTGCGGAAGTCGCGTGCTTCGTTCAGGAATCTGCGGTTGATTTCGTAGATTATCTGAAGCTGTCTCGGAAGGAGCGGTCCAATGATTTCGACATCCCACTTTTCGACCGCTTCGGGCAGAACCGTGTGGTTCGTGTAGGCGAAAGTGTTGCGCGTGATTTCCCATGCTTCGTTCCAGCCGAGTTTTTCTTCGTCGATGAGGATTCTCATAAGTTCCGGAATCGCGATGCTCGGGTGCGTGTCGTTGAGCTGGATCGCAACTTTTGACGGGAAATCGTCGAATTTTTCGGTTCCGTAGTTCTTTTTGTAGTGCCTGATGATGTCCTGCAGCGTCGCCGATACGAAGAAATACTGCTGTTTGAGACGCAGAACCTTGCCCTGATGCATGTTATCGTTGGGGTAGAGGACTTTTGAGATGTTTTCGCTGCGGTTCTTGTCATTTACGGCAGCCATATAATCTCCGCTGTTGAAGTAGTGGAAGTCGAATTCGTTCGTGCTTTTCGCCTGCCACAGACGCAGATTGTTGACCGTCGGAGTCTTGTAACCGGGAACAGGAACGTCGTAAGCCTGCGCCAGAACGTCTTCTGTATCAACGAGCTTGTATCTCTCTTCGCCGTTGTCGTCGCGGTATGAGACGACTTTTCCGCCGAAACGGACTCTGTATTCAAGATCGGGTCTGCATATCTCCCACGGACAGCTGTATTTCAGCCAGTTGTCAGGAACTTCGACCTGGTATCCGTTTTCTATGCCCTGACGGAAAATGCCGTATTCGTATCTGATGCCGTAGCCGTATGCCGGAAGTCCGAGCGTCGCCATCGAATCGAGGAAACACGCCGCAAGTCTTCCCAGACCTCCGTTTCCAAGACCCATGTCGGGTTCCATGTCGCGCAGTTCCTCCATGTCGTAACCGAGTTTTTCGGCAAGACGCGAAACTTCATCGTGGCAGTCGAGATTTATGAGAGTGTTTCCCATGAGTCGGCCCATGAGGAATTCCATCGAAAGGTAGTAAACCCTTTTTGACTTGTTCCTGCGGTATTCGTGCTGGGTCCTAAGCCAGTTGCGGATGAGTTTGTGACGTATAGTCGTTGCAAGGGCGATGTAAACGTCTCTTGCCTTGACCGTCGTTTTGTCCTTGACCTGATTGTATTCGAGCGTTTCGAGCAGATCGCGCTCGAAAAGCGTGGAATTTTCATCCAGTGTATCGGTAAAAAATATCGAATCCTTGAGTTCGTCTCTTGTTTTTGCCATAAAATCCTCCCAAAAATCAAAAAAGCCGGAAAACGGCCGCTTTTATATTGTTTTAGAGGGAAATTTCAAATTTTATGTTTTGGAGAATGTGGGCATTGCAAAAATCAGAATTTATGGCGTTTATAAAAATTGATTTCATGACGATGCTGGCTATAAGAAAACGTATTTTGTAAACTTTGAGTTCTATTAAAGGAGACTTTTTATGAAAAATTTTCTTAAGCTTGTACTTGTCGTTTTTCTCCTTGCCGCACTTGCCGCGTGCAGCGGAAAGTCTAAGGAGGGGGTAACAGTAAGGATTTCAGCCGAAAAAGGCGGAGTGATTAAAACAGAGGACGGATCTTCAATTACTATTCCGGCAGGAGCTCTTGCCGAGGATATCGAAATCACAATGAAGATCTACACGGCAGAGGAGTTCACCGAAGGCGGCGATTCGACAGAATTCGTCACAGGAATTGTCTCTTTGGAGCCTGCCGACCTGAACTTTTCGAAGCCGGTTGTTATTTCGATTCCGGTAGCCAAAGCGGTCAATGATCTGGTTTCTGCAGCTTACTTCGACCTTGGCAGAAAGATCTGGCAGTACAGCAAGGAGGGGCTTGCCGTTTCAATGTCGAAGGGCGAGAACGGCCAGTTCGTTATTTCGACAAATCAGGGCGATTCAGTTTCCGTTTCAGCCGACGGCAGCCTTGTTGTCAACATCGAAGGCAGAGAGGTTCTTCTTTCCGGCAAAAGAGATCCGTTTTCAATCACAGAGGATGCTGAACCGATTTCGGGGACGGAGTTAAACAACTCCCTCAACATGGCGGCAGGACATCTCGGATCATTTGCATTTGTTGCGGTTCCTGACGATGACGTCAATGCATCAGACGACGAACCTGCTGGCGATACCGAACCGGTTTCAGATGATGATACCGAACCTGTTTCAGAAGACGATACCGAACCTGTTTCAGAAGACGATACCGAACCGGTTTCAGAAGACGATATCGAACCGGTTTCAGATGATGATACCGAGTCTGTTTCAGATGATGATACAGAACCTGTTTCGGACGGCGATACGGATGAAGATGCGGATACTACGGCTGAACCGACTGAAGCTGAAAAGTGCATTGAGGCTGGCGGAATCTGGAATGAAACGGAAGAGAGCTGCACAAAAACCACCAGCTGCGGCGATCTGCCTGAAAACGCAGAGTGGAACGGCGCTTCCCTATACACCCAGACTTACGCCGACAACGCATGGAGTGCTGAAATCGAAGTTGAATACAACGAAACTGCCGGAGACTGCCGCTTCAAATGCGTTTCCGGCTTTGACTGGGACGGATCAATGTGCACTGCTGCTCCTCAGGCATCCCTCGGCACGATCTGTACCGGTCAGATAAAATGCTACAACGGCACCGAAGAGATTGCCTGCCCTGCATCATCGGAAGAATACTTCGGTCAGGATGCACAGTATCTGGACAAATGTACTCAGCAGAGTTTTACCGTTCAGACGACTGCGGAGCAGAATGTAGTTGTTGACAACAATCTGGGGCTTATGTGGCTGCCGACGCTTTCGGCTGAGACCTACACATGGGATGATGCAGCAACCTACTGCGGCAATATTGAGTATGCCGGATACTCCGACTGGCGTCTTCCGGCTCCGTTGGAACTGCTCACGATTGTTGACATCAGCAGAAAAAATCCGGCGGTGAATACGGAAAATTTCCCTGAAATGCCGACAACTTCCACTTACTTATGGACAAACAAGGACACCGGCATTATCTACACAGATGAAACAGCCCTTACTTTCAATACATATTACGGCAAGATGCAAGACAAACAGAAAAAAACAAACCTTTACCGTGTCCTGTGTGTCCGTGGTGACAGTCTTCCTAAGTCACAATTTATAACTCAGACGATTGGCGGAGAGGAGGTCATAAAAGATCTGACAACAGGTCTGATGTGGCAGAAGATATATCCCGATAAAACATTCGGTTGGGCGGATGCTTTAAAATACTGTGAGGATTTGAGCTACGCTGGCTATACGGACTGGAGGCTGCCGAACAAGAACGAGCTGGCATCGCTTCTTGATTATGACAAGACATCAAAGCCCTATACAGCTTTTCCCGGCATGAATGCCGCCAACACCTTCTGGTCTTCCTCCAGCTATACGGAAAAAAGTGTTTGGACCGTAAATTATAATGGCGGAAGTGTATACGATGAATTCAAGACCTACTATTTCGATGTCCGCTGCGTGAGATAGATCACCTCACTTTTTGTTTGTTTCACGTCTTCTTTCAAGCATTATACGTCCAACCTCGCATGCATGATGCGGCCGGTGTTTAGAGGGAAATTTCAAATTTTATGACAAATTCGATAAGTGAATCGACTGCAGAGCCGTCTTTCAGTTTTCCGGAAGAAAATCTGTAATTTTTCACAGTTTTCAGAGCCGATTCCGAAAAAAGTTCGTGATCACTTTTTATTATTCTGGCTTTTAAAACTTTGCCTTCTTTTGAAATCAGAAGTTCAAGCGTTACGTTTCCTTCGACGCCTTCTTCTTCGAGACTTTCGGGGTAGGGCGGAGTTTTGGGATTTATTGCTTTCGGAATGACGGCAAGCTCTCCTGCGGTTTTCGGCGCGCTGTCGTTGCCGTCCGGCGTGGTTTTCGTGCCGATATCTCCGGATGCCGCTGTATCGTTATCACCGGGAGTACCGTTATTAGTGCCGGTTGGTGATTTTGATGTTTCAATATCTTGCGGGAATCCGTTGTTTCCGGTATTTTTTTGTTCATTTTCTGATTCTATATTCAGCGGTTCTTCTTTTCGAATTTCAGAATTGCTGGTTTTTTCCTTGTTTTTAAGCTTCTCTTTTTTCTTGAAAATTTTTCTGGGAGCTGATTTTTGAGTCGTTTCGGATTTGATTTCGGCTTTTGGAATTTCCGGTTTCACTGTTTCCTGAAAAATTGAAATTTTTGTAATCTTCTTCATGAAATCATTTGAATTTATTTCACTTTTCAGCTCCGGTGCAAATATGAACAACAAAACATGAAATAAAATCGAAATCGCAAATGCAGTCAGAAGAAACCGTTTTTTTTTCACGAGATTTTCTCTCCAAAAACAGAAAAACGAGCGAGTATATTTACAAGAAAAGAAAATTCCAAAAAAGTGTAAAAATTTAAGTTTCGAGTATAATACCCCGCATTTTTTGAGAGGTTGCCATGAAAAATTTTTTTCTCTTTGTTTTCTTTTTTCTTGTTATTTTTTGTGTTTCCTGCGGAAAATCCAACAGAACGGCTCCGTCCGTCTACAAATCGAGAGAAAAGCTTGAACTTTTGGGTTACGAGTTCAACGAAAAAAGTTTTATTCAGGCAATAAAGGACAAAAGATCTGATATCGTTAAACTTTTTATCGATTCGGGAATGAGTCCGGATACGACTTTCAAAGCCGGAAAGTATCAGGTTCCGGTCATTTTTTATGTGATTGAAAGCGGTGACGAGATGTCCTTTCAGGTTTTGCTTCATTCTAAAGCTGATCTGTTGGCTTCAGTTAAAGGTGTTTCCGTTCTTGACAAAGCGGCTCAAAAGGGAACGCCTGAGATAATTTCGCTCATAGTCAAATCCGGAGCAGATATTAATACTAAGGGTTATCATGGAATGACTCCGCTTATGACGGCGATAGAGAACGACAACAACGGTGCCGCATGGCTTCTGCTTCAATCGGGAGCCGATGTCAACGCCGGTGACATCAACGGGATAACGCCTCTTATGCGGGCTATCAGCAAGGGAAATGTCGATATTGTCAGGGAACTTATCAAAAAGGGTGCTGATGTCAATGCCCAGACGAAAAAAGGTGCTCAAACCTATAAATTCATAGGCGACAAAGAAAAAGAGGCGATGAAGCTGCTTCTTCGTGACGCAGGTGCAAAATTCTGAGCAATCCGATCAAGGTGAAAAATGGATTTTGAAAAGTATCTTGAAACGATAAATCTGCTCAATAAGGCCTCTGCTGCATACTACAGGGACGATTCGCCCTTTATGAGTGATGCGGATTACGACAGACTGTATCGTGAGGTCGTGGATTTCGAGTGGAGGAATCCAGATAAAAAACAGAATTTTTCTCCGACGATGCGTGTCGGTTCGAAAATCAGAGAGGGTTTTACAAAGGTTGTTCACAGCGAAAAAATGATGTCGCTTGATGACGCGTTTTCAGTTTCGGAAGTCGAAGAGTTTTTCAACCGTCTCGATTTTGTGCCGGCCGGCGGTTATGTCGTCGAACAGAAAATCGACGGTCTTGCCCTCAATATTCTTTATGAAAACGGAAAATTTGTCCGTGCTGCTACCCGCGGAGACGGTTCGGTGGGTGAAGATGTTACCGGAAATGTTGCCACTATTAAAGAAATTCCTTTGGAAATTCAAGAACTTAGTGATGTCGAAAAAATCGAAGTGCGCGGCGAGGTCTATATGCCGAAATCGAGTTTTGAGGAGCTTAACGCGGCAAAATCAAGTTACGGGGAAAAGCCTTTCGCCAATCCTCGGAATGCCGCCGCAGGTTCTCTGAGACAGCTTGATCCGAAGATAACGGCTGAGAGAAAACTTAAATTTTTCGCCTATGCGATAACCGGAATCAGCGATGTTCCGATAAAGTCGCAGGAGGAGCTTCACGGTTTTCTGCGAGGACTCGGTTTCAATACCCCTCACTTTGAAAAAATGGAAAAAATCGAAGAAATCGAAGCGCTTATTGAAAAAACGATAGCCGGAAGAGATCAACTTCCGTTCGATATCGACGGTCTGGTCGTAAAGATAAACAGTTTCGGCGAGCAGAAGGCGGCAGGATTTCTCACGAAAACGCCGAAATGGGCGATAGCCTACAAACTGCCGGCAATAGAAAAAACGACGAAACTCCTTGATATCACATGGCAGGTCGGACGCACCGGAATTATTACTCCAGTTGCCGAGCTCGAACCTGTCGAAATCGCAGGAGTTGTCGTAAAACGGGCGACTCTGCACAACATCGAGGAAGTTGAAAGAAAGGGGCTGAAAATCGGAGACACCGTTTTCGTACGCCGCGCCGGAGATGTCATTCCCGAAGTGACGGCGCCGGTTGAAATGCTCCGCAACGGCAGCGAAAAGGAGATTTTCCATCCTGAGACCTGTCCGGTCTGCGGATCTGTGCTCGCAAAAGATGAAAACAAGGTGGCATACAAGTGCCAGAATATCGGCTGTCAGGCGAAAATAGTCGCCTATATCAGCTATTTTGTATCGAAAGGCTGCTTCAACATCGACGGATTGGGGGAAAAACAGGTCGAATTTCTGCATGAAAAAGGATGGCTGAACTCCGTTACAGACATTTTTCATCTTTCCGGACATGCGCTTGAACTCGCTTTTGAAAAAGGGTGGGGCGAAAAAAGCGTTTACAATCTTCTTGCTGCAATAGACAAGGCGAGGAAAATCAGATTCAGGAATTTCGTAAACGCGCTCGGAATAGACGGAGTAGGTGAATTTATCGCCGGCGAGCTTGAAAAAAGATTCACGGCCGAAGAACTTATTTCGGCAGGTCCGGTTGATCTCATGCAGATCGACGGGATAGGCGACATCGTAGCAAATTCGATTTCCGATTTTTTTGCCGACGCGCAGAATAAGGAGACGGTTGAAAAACTTTTGCATGAAGTCGAAATCGTTTATCCTGAAAAATCTGAAAACGCGGAAAATGCCGTTTTTAAAGGAAAAACATTCGTAATTACGGGCACTTTGTCACAACCGCGCGAATTCTTCGCTGAAAAGATCAAATCTTTTGGCGGAAAGGTTTCTTCTTCCGTCAGCAAGAAAACCGATTTCGTTTTGGTAGGCGGGGATGCCGGAAGCAAACTGACTAAGGCACGTGAACTCGGCGTTAGAACGATAGGAGAAGAGGAATTCAACGCGATGGTTCCGCAATCTTAAACGTCTATGAAATTCAGGGGATAAAAATGGAAATAAAAGAGAAGAAACTCGGAACTTTTTTAGGTGTCTATACTCCGACGATTCTCACGATTTTCGGCGTCATCATGTATATGCGTGCCGGCGAGCTTGTCGGCAAAATGGGGCTGTGGCCGATGGTTTTCATCGTTATAATCTCCAATTCGATAACCTTGATAACCACTTTGTCATTTTCTTCGATCGCTACCAATAAAAAAGTCGGGGTAGGCGGCGCATATTACATCGTTTCGAGAAGTCTCGGCTTTGAGATCGGCGGTGCTGTCGGACTGCCGCTTTTTCTTTCGCAGGCGCTTTCGATAACGCTTTATTCGTTCGGTCTCGCCGAAGTCATAAAGATGCTTTTCGACACTTCGTTTTCACTTTATGCTGTGACTTTCGGGATAATCGCGATAGTTGCGGCGGTATCTTTCATCGGTGCCGGCTTTGCGATGAAAACGCAGATTCCGGTAATGATTTTCGTAGCGGTTTCAATACTTTTCCTGATAATCGGCGCGTTTATGAAAGGGAGTTTCATAGGCTGTTTTTCGACTTTTCCGACAAGTGCCGGTGAGATTTTTCAAAAGCGCGGCGACCTTTCGTTTTTCACTGCGATGGCGATATTCTTTCCTGCCGTGAGCGGCATTATGGCGGGTTTGGGGCTTTCCGGAGATTTGGAAAATCCGCAGAAATCGATTCCTGTCGGTGCTATTGCCGCGACTCTTACCGGTTTTGCGTTTTACGTCACTCTTCCGCTCTTTCTTTCGATGGGTGCGACTCCGGAGGAGATGCTTTCCGACAAGATGATCTGGTCGAGAATTTCGCCTCTTGACGGAAATATCGTCATTCTTCCGGGGCTTTTGGGAGCTATTTTTTCAAGTGCCGTAGGATCTATGCTCGGTGCACCGAGAACTTTCATAGCTATGGCTTGCGACCAGGTAGGAAACAAAAAGGCGCTCGGTTTTCTGAAGTCGAAAAAAGGAGAGTACGCCTCCTTCGCTCTTTCGCTGCTTATCGCCTGCGGCGCTGTTTTTCTCGGCGATCTCAATACGGTAGCTTCGATTCTTACAATATTTTTCCTTACGGTTTACGGCATCGTCAACATAACGGCTGCGTTTGAAACTTTGAGCAACGAACCTTCATGGCGTCCGCAGTTCAAGATTCCCGCTCTCATCAGCCTTGTCGGCGGAATCGCCTGCATAATCGTAATGTTCCTCATCGATCCCATGCTCAGCATCGTCGCGATAATAATCGAAGTTGTCCTTTACTTCATTCTGAGGCGTGTCGCGGCGCAAACTTCTGCGGTCGGTGATGCAAGACGCGGAGTTTATGAAAATCTGATCAAAAATTCACTGGTTCAGCTCAAGAATCTCAAAATGACTCCTAGAAACTGGCGGCCTTACATTCAGGTTTTCGTGAATAATCCTGAAAAACAGGTCAAGCTCATCGAATTTGCCTCGAATTTCGGTCTCAGCAGCGGCATAGTAACCGTTACAGAAATTCTTTTGGGGAGACTAGGCGAAGAAAAGGTGGATATTGAAGGCAAAATCGATTTTATGGAAAATCTTTACAATAAAAACGCCCTTTCGGTATTTCCGGAAGTGAACGTCGTTGACAATTTCGAGGAAGGCATCCTCTCCGCTGTTCAGGCGAACGGAATGGCTGGGCTGCGCTCGAACACGATAATGATCTGCTGGCCGAATGAAGTGGGCAAATATCTTCCGCGCTATCTTTCAATTATGAGAAGAATATCCTTCCTGAAAAAATCGACGGTAATCGGCAAGGTTTCGCCCGATTTCAATGCGAAAAACGCGCAGAAAACGATTCACGTCTGGTGGGGAGGATTGCAGAGAAACGGCGATCTGATGCTGCTTCTGGCCTATCTTCTCACCAAATCTCCCGCATGGGATGACGCAGTTATCAGACTTCTCAGAATGGTTCCAGACGAATCGGCGAAAGAGAGTGCTGAAGCGGAACTCAGAAAACTTTCCGCAGATTCGAGAATAAACGCCGAGCCGATGATTGTCATAAAGGAAAAAGATGAACTTTTCGAAAACGTTCTCAGCCGCGTCAGCAGTTCTGCCGATGTCGTATTCCTCGGTCTGAATACGCCTGAAAAAGGGGATGAGGAGGACTATGCGAAGAAGCTTGAAATTTTTGCAGCGCCTCTTAAAGCCGTATTTTTCATAAAAAATTCAGGAATTTTCCAAGGACAGCTGCTTGAAACCGGAGAAGAAAGAAGATAATTAAAACAGATTTTCCGAATCCGGTTGCGATTGCGGCAGAAGTTTCGGCTGTTTCATAGTGAAAAGTTTGATTTTTTCGAGTGCCCGGGATTCGATCTGGCGGACGCGTTCCTTTGAAATGCCGTATTTTTCGCCGATTTCCTCCAAAGTCATCGTATCGTCGGCGAGATAGCGGTTCCAAATTACGAATTTTTCCCTTTCATTCAGGGTGCTTATCGCGTTCTGAAGTTTTATTTTCATATCTTCGTCGTCAATTTCCTTGTCGAAATCGCTTTTGTCGCGAAGCTCTATCAGCTTTTCGTCGCTTCCTTCGATAGTCTGGTCGATAGACACATCGTTGTATGACGAAACTACCTGAAGCGCATCGATTACTTTGTCGGGCGTGACGTTGAGCCTTTTCGCAACTTCCTGAATCAGTTCCTCCTTAGATATTTCGCCGTCCTTGTCGTAACTCTGAATGTCTTTTATCGTCGCCATCATGTTGAAGAAAAGTTTGCGCTCGTCTCTGCTTTTTCCGAAGCGGACTATGCTCATCTGGCTGATGATGAATTCCTGGATTTTTGCACGGATCCACCAGGTGGCGTAGGTCGCAAAACGGACTCCCTTGTCAAGATCGAACTTCTGCAGAGCGGTGAGAAGTCCTAAGCTTCCTTCCTGAATCAGATCGGGAACATCGCGGAAATTTCTGAATTTGTAGGCGAGATTGACTACGAGTTTCAGGTTGCTGACGACGAGTTTCTGCGCCGCTTCCTTGTTCTGCTTTTCTTTGAACTCGCGGAAAAGATCGGTTTCTTCTTCCCTCGAAAGATCGGGAATGGAAAGAACGCTTCTGATGTATGCCGAAAGAGTGTTCTGGGAAAGAACTGGAATTCTGCTTACGGTTTCATTTTTTCCGTTCAATTTGAACCTCTTTATTCCTTATTTTTATTGCCTCTTCGCGCAGTTTCGGATCGGCACAGTTGTTGTTCAGCCATATTCCGAAAAGCGCGCGTTTGAAGTCGTGACCTTTTATAACGGCCAGAAGTTCGGACCCGAAATATATTTCAGTTCCTTTCTTAGGTAGGTATAAAAAGGTTAAGTATGTGTTTTTTTTAGGTTTTTTTCCTGATTTTTCAAGAATGCCCAGAAATGTGTCTATGCGTGTCTGAATCGTTTTCAGAAACTCTTTGTCATGATTCATTCCGTAGCTGAAACCGCGTCTGAGTTCGCTGATAAGCCGTTTCATTCCGAGAAGACCTGAAAGCGAAACAAGGCGTATAGCCATCGGCTGGTCTGCATCCTTGAGTTTCATGTTGTCAGTTTCGTTTCCGGAAACGTAAAGTCCGATGGCGTAGAGTGAAAACGACGCAGGTGCGAAAACGCCGTAATTTCTAAGCGGAATCTTCAGATTTTCATCGACTTTTATTTCAGGATCATAGTTTACTTTTTCGGCGAAAACGGGAAAGGTTAAACAAAAAACGATAATCAGAAAAACGAGTTTCCTCATTTTATCTTCAGTTCTTCCTTCTTGAAATTGACAATAAAATCAACAGCTTCTTCGATTTTAATCTCTTTCTTTTCGTTGGTTTTGCGGATTTTAACTTCAACAACGCCCCTTTCAAGCGACTTCGCGCCGAAAATTATCTGAACCGGATATCCGACAAGGTCGGCATCGTTGAATTTGAATCCCGCCCTTTCGTCACGGTCGTCAATAACGGTTTCGACTCCGGCAGCATTGAGTTTTTCATAAAAATCGAAAGCCGCGTTTTTAACTTCTTCTTTATTCATCTGAAGCGGAAGAACAATTGCTTCGTAAGGAGCAAGCGCCATCGGCCAGATTATGCCGAATTCGTCATGATTCTGCTCGATAGCGGCCTGAACCGTTCTGCCGACGCCTATTCCGTAGCAGCCCATGACAGCGGGAACAGATTCGCCGTTTTCATCAATGAATTCGCATTTCATCTTTGAACTGTATTTCGTTCCGAGATAGAAAACCTGTCCTACTTCGATTCCGCGGCACTCTTCAAGAACACCGTCGCAGTGGGGACATCTTTCACCAGCCGTCGTAACGACGAAATCTCCGACTGCATCCGGCGTGAAATCCCTGCGCATAACGACGTTTTCGATGTGATAGCCTTCCTTGTTGGCACCTGCCGTAAGCGAAGGCATCGTCGTGATCGAGTAGTCGGCAAGGATTTTTATCTGTTTTCTGAGGCCTGCAGGTCCGATGAAGCCGTGCGGTGCACCCGAAATTTCCTCGATTACCGAATCGCTTGCAAGTTCAACCGCATTTCCTTTGCAGAAAGCCTGGACTTTCGCTTCGTTGATTTCCTTGTCACCTCTGACAAGAATGAGAACCGGATCTTCATCAACCATGTAAATCATAGATTTCATTATTTCTTTAGTGGTCTTACCCAAGAAGGCTGCAACTTCTTCGACCGATCTCTGGTTAGGTGTTTCGACATCTTTTACGGGCGGAACTGCTGAAAAATCAATCTTGCTTTCGCTGTAAACCGAGGTTGCTTTCTCAAGATTTGCCGCATAGCTGCACTTGCTGCACGAAAGAATCGTGTCTTCGCCGGCTTCTGCAAGAACCTGGAATTCGTGGCTCATATCACCGCCTATAGCACCCGTTGCGGCATCGACCGGCTTGAATTTAAGGCCGCTTCTTCTGAAAATAGCGTTGTAGGCCTCATACATTTTTTTGTATGATTCCTTAGCCTTTTCCTCGCTGACGTCAAACGAATAACCGTCTTTCATTATGAACTCTCTGCCTCTCATCAGACCGAAACGGGGACGGACTTCGTCACGGAACTTGCTCTGGAACTGGTAAAGGTTGTAAGGAAGCTGCTTGTAGCTTCTGAGATTGCGGCGGACCATGTCCGTGATGACTTCTTCGTGTGTCGGTCCAAGGCAGAAATCGCCCCCTTTTCTGTCTTTCAGACGGAGAAGTTCGGGACCGTAGTAGCCCCATCTGCCGCTTTCCTGCCAAAGTTCGGCCGGCTGGACTGACGGCATGAGAACTTCCTGACAGCCGCGTTTGTTGAGCTCTTCACGGATGATGTCCTCAAGTTTTCTTATGCTTCTGAGCGCAAGCGGAAGATAGTTGTAAACGCCGCTCGCGAGTTTCTGTATCATTCCGGCGCGGTAAAGGAGCCTGTGGCTTTCGATCTGCGCCTCTTTCGGAACTTCCTTCAATGTCTGGAAAAAAAGCTGACTTACTCTCATTGCATTCTCCGTTAAAAAAACAAAAACCTAGAATTATAATCATTTTTCAAAAAATTCATAGCTCAATCAGGCGTTTCCGCCAAAAAAATCTTCGATTCTGCGGGATATTTCTGCAACCGGCAGCGACTGGAACCTTACGCCTGTCGGTACAGAAAGAATAAAATCCTTGCCGTAATATTTTTCGTAAATTCTTTTGTCAAGCACCGTTACCGTTCCGATGTCGCTTTTCGTTCTTATCAGTCTGCCGAAACCCTGTTTGAATTTCAGCACAGCATTCGGCAGCGTGTAGACCAGAAAGCCGCTTTTGTTGGTTTCCCGTTCAAGTTTTGCGACGTAACGCTTTATGAAAGGGTGGCTCGGAAAGCGGAAGGGGAGTTTTACTATCACGAGATTGCGCAGGGTCTCGCCCTTCATGTCGATCCCTTCCCAGAAGGTTTCAGTCGCAAGCAGAGTCGCGTTAACGTCTTCGCGGAATTTTTTCATAATAGCCTGCACGGGCATCCGGCCCTGCGAAAAGACTTCGAAATCAAGTCCTTTGAAATATTTCAGAGCCGTTTCGCGGTGACTTATCGAGGTAAACAGGACAAGTGCGCCGCCGCCTGAAGCCTTCACGATTTCACGCGCCGCATTGATGCTTTCGAATTCAAAAAGCTCTTTGTCTCTTGCCGGATCCGGCATGTCGCTGCCGACGAACGCCTTTATCTGGGAAGCGTAGTCGAAGCAGCTCTCCAGACTCATCGCATTCTTTGCGCGTTCAGAAAGGGCGAGGCCGCTTTCTCGGTAGAAAAATTCAAAACCGGTTTCACCTTTTCCTGTCGTAAGTGTCGCCGATGTGAAAATTATGCTTTTTACGTCTTTATAAAGGTTGTCTGCCAGGATTTTCTGCACGTTAAGCGGAGTTATCGTCAAAGTAAGGGCGTCTCCGTTTTTTTCGCCCCAGAAAACCTGATTTTCGGTGTTCGTACCGATACAGAATTCGCTGTAAAATTCGGCGTAGGCTGTCAGTTTCGCCACGGTCGCATCAAGATCGGTTATCAGGGAGCGGTTCAAGTCGTCCATTGCGCTGCGAAGTACCACGGTTTCGTCCTTTTCCTTCAGAAATTTGACGACAGGCGCAATCAGATCGGTGACTTGAGTCAGGACTGATACGATCTGACCGAGAGTTCCCAGCATTTTTTCCCTTTTTTCTGGGTTGTCCAGCTCGTATATGTTTTCATCGCCGTTTTGGCTCAGACTCGCTATAAGTTCCGGAAAAAAAGAGTTCGCAAGTTTTGCCTGAAAGCCTCCTGAAAGAATGTTGACGGCCTTTTCCAAAGGCATCAGGGCGGAAGTTTCGGCGTTGTTGCTCAGAATTTTAGTTAAAAGCCCCTGTCCGGTCGAAGTGTTGTAAAGCTTGCCGAGCAGTTTTCTCAAAGAGTTCGACGAAACCGATTCGCCCAAAAAACTGACGGCGCTTTTGAAAAGGTTGTGTGCTTCGTCAATTACGAGAATATCGAATTTCGGCAGAAGACCTTCGCCTTCATCTTCCTCGGATTTCATCGAAACGTCAGCCATCAGAAGATGATGGTTCACGAGAATGAGCGATGCAAAATTAGCCCGTCTTCTCGCCTTGAAGAAAAAGCACGAACTGAAAAAGCGGCACTTGCTTTTTTCGCATGCAAGCTCGTCGGCGCAGATTTCGTTCCAGATGTCCACGGCAATCGCGGAATTCATGCTTGAGCGCGATCCGTCGTCGGTCCGGTTGAGCCAGCTGTCGATTTCTTCAACCGTTTCAACACTGCTTTTAGATGCTGCGTCTTCTTCGATTTTCGTCTGTATCGCTCCCATCCTGAAAGCGTAATACTTCCTTTTGCAGAGATAGTTCGAGCGGCCTTTAAGGACGACCGTGCCGATGTCAGAGATGTCAAGTTTTTTTAAAAGTGCCGGAATATCCTTGTTGAAAAGCTGTTCCTGCAAAGCAATCGTCGAAGTGCTGACGACCGCCTTTTTCCCTATGTTTTTAGCAACATAAAGCAGGATCGGCACGAGATATGCGAAACTTTTTCCGGTTCCGGTTCCGGCTTCGGCGACAAGAATAGAAGATGAGTTTACCGCTTCGGCAACTCCGAGAGCCATTTCAGTCTGGGGACGCCTGAACTCAAAATCCTTGTCTGATTCAGCCAACCTTCCGTTTTTACTGAATATTTCTGCAACTTCTTCAATGTTTACAGGTTCGATTTCCGTGCTTTCCGGCATAATCCTTTCGACAACGGGAAAAACGTTTGTCACGTTGTTGTCGACGATGTAGGAGCCGATACTTTTTTCGGCGGCACGAGCCGCAACTTCAAGATCGGCCGGACTCGGATTTACATTTCCGCTCGGATGGTTGTGAATCAGAATCTCACCCGGCTGGGCCGTAGCGATAACAGCCGGAACGGAATTCGAATTTCCCATTGCTGCACGGCGGAGATCGTAGATGAGACCGCGTCCGTCAGCCTTTCCGAC
Source organism: bacterium (assembly GCA_017961325.1). Classification (GTDB taxonomy): domain Bacteria; phylum UBP6; class UBA1177; order UBA1177; family UBA1177; genus UBA1177. The sequence goes on from JAGCXM010000019.1 coordinate 42,277, forward strand.
CATGACGATTTCATTGCCGTCGTTCTGCGAAATGAAATACCTTGCAAGTTTTATGGCTTCCGTTGTAAAGTAAGAATCAGCTTTGAACGACGACATGAAATTTATCCGGAAAATTCAAAAGCCGCCTGTAGGATTATAGACTAAATATATTAGTCGTTGATGCGAGAAAGGAGATCTTTTCCTGCTTTGAAAAAAGGAAGTTTTTTCTGATCGACTTTAATTTTTGCACCGGTTTTGGGGTTTCTGCCTTCGTAAGCAGGGTAGGTGCGTACTACAAAACTTCCGAATCCTCTGATTTCAACGCGCTCGCCGTTGTTCAAAGCTTCGATCATTGCATCAATCATAAGATTTACAAACTGTTCAGCGTTTCTCTTTGAAAGTTCTGCCTTTTCCGAGAAAACAGCGATTAAATTGGACTTATTCATTCTTTCCTCCATAAAAAATGTTCATCTTCAAAAGAGCCGTGTGTTTTTAATCATTTTTATTTAAATTGCAAGATTTTTCTGTCATTTAAATACTTTAAATTTGTAAAGAACGCCCATGTCGGACACAAAATAAAGATTTCCGGCTTCGCAGACCATGTTTCCGGAAACCCCGTTCGGTATCATCATCGAATAGTAAACTTTCGAAAAATCGGGCGAAAGCAGGTGGATGAAGGCGTCCGTGTCGCCCAACATCGGACCTTCGCCGGAGGTCGTTGCGACCGCAAAACGCTCGTTCCAGACCAGATTCGTGACGTAATTCATCGATTTGAAAGGCTGCTCCTTGAATTTGCCGTCTTCGTCAAAAATGAAAATTCCCCGTTTCCCGAAACCGGCGAATCCGTTCTGGTATTTGAAAAGCTGCAGATCCTCCATGTTTTCAAGTTTGGTAGGCTGACCGGCGATAATCACGCCGCCGTATTCGCCGCCAGAAAAAAGAAGGGAATCTTCGATGTTGACGAATGACAGGACGTCGAAGAAATCTCGTTTTTCAAATTTTCTGAACTTATTCGCAGTCTTGAATTTGTAGTAGGGGATAAGGTCGACTTTTCCTTCGTCGCGCAGCATGAAGAACGTTACCGTGCCGTCGGAAAAACCGAAAACTATTTTTCCGTCGACTACGATCGGCTGCGACAGGCGTACGACGGCCATTTCCTCACTGTTTTCGTAATCGCTCGTCATCGTTTTAAGTTCGCCGCTTTCTTTGTCGACTACGTAAATCACGCTGTCGTGGAACTGAATCAGCACATATTTCCCGTCGTAAATGAAAGGCTGCGCCGCGACGCTCGCCTTTCCTGCGATGTTCCAGAGAACCTTCCAGCTGTATTCGGTCTTTTTCTTCCGTTTTTCGGTGACGAGTTCAAGCATGAAAACCGAATTCGAGACCGAAACAAGAGCGTGGGTTTCGTCAACCGCAACCGGAGCCACTGTGAATTCGCCTTCGAAAACAGCGGTGACTTTGAGTTCGCCGTTTTTTCCGAAAAGATGAAGCTCTCCGGCTCTCGTTCCGACGAGGAGACTGTCGCCGAAAAGCGTAACGCCCGCCTCTTCGCGCCTGTTTACCTGAACCTGATTCTTTTTAAGCGGAATAGCCCATTCGACGGCGAGAAGAGGTTTGTTCTTCTTGACGAATTCAGGAGCTCTGCCTGCATTTTCATCAAATTCGGCAAACAGCGGAACCGAAAATAAAAAAATGAAAAAAAGTGGAATTGCGGTGAAGCGAAACATTAATTCTGCGCTTTGTCTGATTCTTTTGCGGTAACCTTGCCGACTATTTTGGCGATAAGGATGCTTTTCGGATATTCGTTTTTGATTCTGTTGTAATAAACGGCCGCATCTTCGTTTTTGCCGGATTTTTCAAGACTCATGGCCGTGTAGTAAAGCGCGTAATCCTTGTAGATATCGGTTTTCTGATTGAGCCATTCCTTCCAGAGGCTGGCCGCTTTTTCAAAATCGCCTTTGTCAAAGTAGCACATCGCTTCGCCTTCGTATGCAACGAAACGAAGATCTGTGTCGAGTTTTCCGCTGTTGCGTGCCTGTTTGAACAAATCGACGGCTTTGTCGCAGTTGTTGATGTTTTCTTTGTAAATGCGGCCCGAATAAACCATCGATGCAGCGGCATTTATTGAACCGGACTGATTTTTTATAACTTTGTCAAAAGCAGAAATAGCGTTTTCGTAAGCTGCTTTTGCGTTTTCTGGAGTCTCTTCTTCAGCTTTCTGGAGAGACTGAACGGCGTTAGCATATTCAAGAGACTTTGCGTCAGACGAAGATTTTACGGCAGATGAAATCAGCATTGCCGCAACAACGACAATAAGAATTGCTCCTACGCATCCGAAAATAAAGTAGGGATGTTCCAGAACAACCTTTTTACCCTGTTCCTGAAAAGCGTCGTTTTCAACTATATTAGCCGCCGCTTCAACTTCTTTTTTCTTGATTTTTCTTGCGCCTCTAAGCTTCAAAGCCATAACTTCCTCCGAAAAAAATAAACAAAAAAAACTCCGCCTTATATAAAAACCTTTTCAAAAGTCAACAATAATTCTTGCCGGTAAGGCCGGATTTTTCTTATTTGATAAAAAAATTGAATTAATGTGTTTTTTTGTTAGCATGTCTGCCGGTTTTTGAAGGCAGAGGTGAAAAATGACAGTTATCGGAATTGATTTAGGAACAACGAATTCGTGCGTGGCGCTTATAAAAAACGGCAAACCGGAAGTCGTGAAGGACAGCGGCGGCAAATCCACGATTCCTTCGATCGTAAGTTTCGTTAAGAACGATCTCTCCGGAGAAATCGGCAAAGTCGTCGGTGCACAGGCTTACCAGCAGATGCTGACGAACGCCGAGAATTCGGTTTACTGCATAAAAAGGCTTATGGGACATGATTTTAAAAGTGCCTCGATCAGCCACATTCTCCCGACGCTTTCATACAAGGTCATTCCGGGCAAGGAGGGAAACGGGCTTGAAATCTATATTCCGGTCCTCGACAGAAATTTCACGACAGAGGAAATTTCCTCATACATTCTGACGGAACTCCGCGGCATGGCTGAAAAATATGTCGGCGAAACCGTGACGAAGGCGGTAATCACCGTTCCGGCATACTTCAACAACAAGCAGCGCCAGGCGACGAAAGACGCAGCTGCAATTGCCGGAATCGAAGTTCTCCGCATAATCAACGAACCGACGGCTGCGGCTCTGGCCTACGGTTTTTCAAAGTCGATTACCGACGAAAAACTTCTTGCAGTATTTGATTTCGGAGGCGGAACATTCGACATCACGCTCATGGAGGTTTCAAAAGACACCTTCAATGTCGTTGCGACGGCCGGGAACACTTTCTTGGGCGGCGAAGACATTACGAACGCCCTTTTGGAATACCTTCTCGACGATCTTGTGACAAAATACGGTCTGCCTGAAATCACCGACCAGCTTGTCATTCAGAGACTTCGCGATTATGCCGAAACGGCGAAGAAGAATCTGACGCTTCAGAACGTTGTTACTGTAGAAATTCCGTATCTGATGGAACATAACGGCAACTTCATTCACTATCAGGCTGAAGTCACGAGGGAAAAGCTCGACGAACTGGCGCTTCCGTTCGTTCAGAAAGCGATCAAAACCTTTGAAAAGACGCTGCAGGAAGTCAAACTTCTTCCAGATTCACTGGCCGGAATCATTCTCATCGGCGGTCAGACGAGGATGCCTCTCGTTCAGAGCGAACTTGCAAATTTCTGCCCCGGCGTGCAGATTCTGAAAAACATAAATCCGGACGAAACCGTTGCAATGGGTGCGGCCATTCAGGCAAAATTCATTGAAGACGAGGAGGGCGGCGAAGACAACGGAATGCTTCTGCTCGACGTTACCCCGCACAACCTGGGAATTGCGGTAGGAAAGGATATGTTCTACACTCTGATTCAGAAAAATTCGACCGTTCCGACTTCTGTGGACGATATTTTCGTAACGTCGCACGACAATCAGGAAAAGGCGAAAATCCTTCTGCTGCAGGGCGATTCGCTTGTCGCTTCCGAAAACGAGATTCTCGGTGAGTTCGAGCTTGACGGTCTCCGTCCTGCGAAACGCGGTGAAGTCAAGATCAGAGTCACCTACGAAATTGACATCAACGGTATCGTCACTGTTCAGGCGATGGATATGGATACCGGAATCTCCCAACGTATAACGGTTGCTTCCACCGGCAATATGACGAAAGAGGAACTGCAGAAAAAGATTGAAGAAAACTCTGATTATTATCTTGATCTGGCTGAAAAAACGATGGTCGAGGAGGTCGTTCAGAGTATAGAAAACTATCTTTTCGAGCTTGAAACGATGAAGCCTAAACTTTACCAGATTTTTTCAAATTCCAAAATCGGAAACGACAAGATGGAGAAAATGGAAGTTCTCATTTCAGGCACGAAAACCTACATAAAAGGCGAAAAGCTGGAACTCGAAAAGCTTCAGGACATCGAGACGAAGCTCGACATTCTCAAGAACACGTACAAGAATCTGATTGATCATTCGGATGAAACAGTCGGCCCTGACGGCGGGATTTTCTAATCTTTTACGACAGTTATTCTTTTATCGAACCTATAAGCTGATTTAAATTTTCTTTTCTTTTTTCGAGATATTCTTCAAGCTTTCCGGCACACTCTTCCGCAATCGAGGGATTGACGAAGTTGTATGCGCCTATCTCTACCGCCTTCGCGCCGACGATGAGAAAGTCGAGGACATCTTCAAAAGAGGAGATTCCGCCGATTCCGATGACGGGAATTTTAAGAACCTTTGCCGTCTGCCAAACCATTCTGAGTGCGACCGGTTTTATCGCCGGACCGCTCAGACCTCCGATTTTATTGCCTAAAATGAAAGTTCTTTTCTCGCGGTTTATCGCAGTGCCGATCAAAGTGTTGATTAGGGAAACGGCATCGGCGCCGCCTGCTTCCGCAGCAAGTGCGGTTTGGGTTATATCGGTGACATTTGGCGAAAGCTTGACGATCACAGGTTTATCGGTATTTGCTTTAACAGCATTGGTGAGTCGTTGAATTATTTCAGGATTTGAACCGAATGCCGAGCCGCCTGATTTGACGTTAGGGCATGAGAGATTCATTTCGAACGCGTCTATGCGGCTGTTTTTCGAAAGAATTCCGGTGAGGCGGACGAAATCCTCTTCCGAAGAGGCGTAGAGGTTGACGATTATCGCGCATTTGAGAGCACTTATCTTCGGCATGATTTCATCGAGGAAATATTTAGAACCGCAGTTTTCAAGCCCTATCGAATTGAGCATTCCCGAAGCCGTTTCGACTATTCTGGGCGAGGGATTTCCTGCTCTCGGCTCGATCGAAACCCCTTTCGTGCAGAAACCGCCGATCTTGTCGGGATTCATAAAATCTTCAAATTCAATGCCGTAGCCGAAAGTTCCGGAAGCAGTCAGAATCGGATTCTGAAGCCTAAGTTTGCCGATGTTTACCGATAAATCCATCTTTTTCTCCGCACAAATAAAAACGCAAAAAGGATATTGAAAAAGATTTTTTTATCAAGTCGGAAAAGTATATTTGTGCCATAATTCTCAAACGTTTCCGGAAGAAAAAAACTTCTCGGAATAATTTATCCGCAAAAGTAAAAATAAAACCTTTATATTATTTTGCGATTGAATAAGATTCCACGCTTTTGTTCTCTGTTTGTTTGTTGAAAGGCTTGAATATGGTTGAAAACGTAAATAAAGCGGCGGAAAAAAAGAAAATTCCGTGGTATGACTTGAAATCACAGTTTCTGAATATATGGAAAAAGCTTATCCATCTGAATGCAGATCCGCACGACATCGCTTTCGGGCTTGCGCTTGGGATTTTTGTGGGATTCCTGCCGATAATGGGGATACAGATGGCTGTCGCAGGATTAGTCTGTTTGCCGTTCAAACGGGCGAACAAGCCTGCTGCCATAGCCGGAGTGTGGATTACGAATCCGCTCACCGTGATTCCGATTTACGCCTTTATCTACTGGGTCGGAACCTTCTTTTATCCGTCAGAACACATCGTTACGCCGTCAACTATCATGGCGAAAATGAGTGCGGTACTTGAACTTGAAGGTTTTGTCACACAGACGAAAGGTTTTCTTGCGCTGGGGGCCGATATTTTTCTGCCGATGTGCATAGGCGGCGCGGTCGTCGGTCTTATCGCGATGATTCCGACATATTTTTTAACCGAAAAATGGATTACTGCATACCGCAGAAGAAAGGCAGGTAAAAATGCAAAATAAAAACGTTACGGTTTTCGACCTTGAAACAACGGGACTTTCGCCCGATTACGGTGACAGAATCACCGAGATCGGCGCCGTAAAGCTGTGCGGGAACAAACTTTGCGGAGTTTTTCAGACTCTTGTGAATCCCGAAAGAAAAATCCCTGACAAAATTGTCGAAATAACCGGAATAACGAACGAAATGGTTGCGGACAAACCGACTATATCGCAGGTTCTTCCGCTGTTCGTCGATTTTGTCGGAGACGACGTTCTTGTTGCTCACAACGCCAAATTCGACACCTCTTTCCTGCGCTACGAGCTGAAAGAATGGGGGATAAACAGGAATTTCGAAACTTTCTGCACCCTTCTTGCCTCCCGCAAGGAGGTGAAGACTTCCGCGAACTTCAAACTTTCGACTTTGAAAAACCACTTCAACCTTAAGCCGATGGGAGCTATGCACCGCGCTCTGTCGGACGCATACGTTACGGCGCAGCTTTATCTCAAACTTACGAAAAACTGGGGAACCGATACGATGAACCAGTTTGAAAAGGAGATTGAACGTCTTGTTGGATCGAGAGCCGAAGACGATGTTTTCGTCATTGATCCGAAATATTCGTAAATTCGCTGAAAAATCAGGTTTTTTAAATTTTGCCAATATGTCAATTTGCCTTTTTGTCATCTTTTTTGTATTATGTAACTGGCTGTTTTTGCTGATTTATTCTGGCGGAACAGTTATTGCTTGTAAAATCGGTTTTTTTGTTTGGAGGAGAAATGAAGCCTTTGAATGTTGCAATAGTCGGCGCGACGGGGCTTGTCGGGCTTGAATTCATATCGATTCTGGAAGAAAGAAATTTTCCGATTGAAAAACTCTATCCTTTTGCGAGCGACGGTTCGCTTGGTCAGACGGTCACTTACAAAAATAAGGAAATCGATGTTATTCCGCTGAAGGTCGAAGAAATTGAAAAGAATAAAATCGATCTCGCATTTTTCAGTGCAGGCGCTGGTGTCGCCCTTGATTTTGCGAAAGATTTCGCAAGAAACGGCGCAATCGTCATTGACAACAGCTCCGCTTTCAGAATGGATGACGAAATTCCGCTTGTCGTACCTGAAGTAAACGGCGGCGTGCTGAAAGACAACGGTTCCAAAATTATCGCCAATCCGAACTGCTCGACAATCCAGCTCGTCCCTTTTCTTCAGATTGTTGAAGAGCTTTTCGGAATAAAAAAGGTCGTCGTAAGCACCTATCAGAGTGTCAGCGGTGCCGGCAAAAAGGGGATCGAAGAGCTCAGAACGCAGATTTCGGATCTGTTTTCGTTCAAAGAGGTCAAACCCGAAGTTTTTCTGCAGCGTATAGCGTTCAACCTTATTCCGCAGATCGGTCCTTTCTACGATGACGGCTACTGCGAGGAAGAGGTTAAGATGATTAACGAATCCCGCAAAATTCTCTCGATGCCGGAATTGGATATCGATGTCACGACCGTCCGCGTTCCGACTTTCTTTTCCCACGCTGAAACGGTCTGGATGGAACTTAAAAAAGAGTGCAGCATTAACGAACTTCACCGCAGGATCAGGGAAAATCCGGAAATGGTTCTCATGGACGACATCGAACAGCTGCTTTATCCGACTTTGATCGATTCTTCGGGGCGCGACGAGGTTTTCGTCGGCAGGCTCCGCAAGGGCCGCGAACATAAAAACACCCTTTCGGCCTGGATTGTGGCGGATAATGTGCGGAAGGGAGCGGCTTATAACGCAGTAAGAATTGCTGAAACTATATTTGGGGAAGCAAATGACTAAAAATTTAACATTCTGTTTAATTATGTTTTCAATTTTCTCTCTTTTTTCAGAGAGTTACATCACTAATGTCGAATCTGATCCGGAGCACGGCAATCTGAATTTCAATGGTTCTCTGAAGATTTTCTTCGATTTGCCGCATTCAGATTTGGTTAAAAAGGTATATCTTCAAACCGAAATCAACGGTACGACTTCGACCCTGGACAAAACAGTCATGGATGACGGTTTTCTGAGTATCGACAACTCTGTCACGCTTTCCGGAGAAGAGCTTTACAAAGCCATAAAAAATCAACGGAATATTGAAAATCAGGACGACAAATCGCTTGCTGACGGTATTTACGGCATAAGGATTCGGGCCGAACTCGACACTTCGTCAAACACAAACAACGATGATGGAGAGGACGAAGACGAAAACGACGACGAAGAAGAAGAAACCGAAACCGTTCCGGAATATGCCGAGAAGAGTATCAGCATAACATTCGACAATAAACCGCCGAAAGCTCCGGCTGCGATAGAAGTCGAAGGCGGAAATCAGCAGATGCTAATAAGAGTTACTCCGCCGAGTACCGAAGACGGCAAATCGAAAGAAAAAATCGGAAAATATCACGCTAAGGTAACGGGTGTGTTCAAAAGCGGAGAAGCTGAAACTGAAACAACGTTGGAATATGATTCTGAAGTAAAATCAGATAGCTATAATAAAGTTTGGGAATTTACCGTAAAAGGCAAGCAAGGTTATGAGTTCATAAACAACGACGAAGGCAAGAGTGACAAAAACTATTCCGTAGAGGTTTATGCCGAAGATCTCGCCGGAAACAGCGACAAAACCGCAACGATTTCGGTTAATGCCTCTGCGGTTACGACTTACGGTTTCTGGAGCAATTATAAATCGAACGGCGGAAAGGACGACGGCGGATTCTGCTTTGTTGCGACGGCCGGTTTCGGCAGTTATTTTCATCCGAGCGTTGAACTTCTGCGCGAGTTCAGAGACTCCGTTCTTGCACAATCCGGTTTAGGCAGAAGATTTATAGCGGCATACTATAAATACGGCAGTTATCCTGCTGATATTATTAAAGATTCTTCGTTGCTCAGGGCTATTTCGAGAACGATTCTAATGCCTCTCGTCCTCTCATCCTGGTTTTTGACAACAGTTTTAGGAAGGATACTCATGATTTTGTGGTTGGTTTTGATTGCGTTTTTTGCCTTTAAACCGGGCAGAAAGGCGTTTTTGGCACTCTTGTTCGTTCTGCTTCTGACAGTACCTGTAAAAGAACTTTCGGCAAAAGGAAATCTGTTCCACGGCGAAGCGAGTTTTACGAACCTTTTCTACTATCCTCAAGTCGATTCAGAAACTGACAAGTCGCCTTTCAAGGATGTAGCAGGAACGGAACTCCGCTATCTTCCGTCGCTTACTTTCGGTGTTGCTGTTCCGACAAAATACATCAGGATCTCCTTTATCGGCGGCATCGGTTATACAAGATTTAAGGGCCGTGCGGTAAGATCCGACGGAACAAAAAGTTCGGACAGAACAACGATGCACTTCATTCCGCTCAAGGCAGAATTGAAACTGCGTCCGGTTTATGATTTTCCGCTTTATCCCTACATTGCCGGCGGAATCGACTACTACACATGGTGGGTCCGCGACCACGGTGATACAACCGAAAACGGCGGAACTTTCGGACTTCACGGAACGGTGGGACTTATGCTTTCGCTCAACTGGATGGATCCTTCTTCATCCAAGAAAATGAATGAAAACGGCGTTTTCAATACCTGCCTTTTCGTCGGTTACAAATTTGAAAAAATCAACGATTTCTGGCGCAAAAACAGCTTTGACCTTTCCAACAAAATGAAAAACAATTTCGAATTCGGAATCCTTTTCGAGTTCTAAAATTTCCTTTGAAAAACTTGCAAAAAAAGCCTTTCTGCCTATCATTGCGCGGTTTTTTTTATAGAGGTGAAAAATGTTTGACATCAAATTGATACTCAAAGACCCTGAAAAGGTCAAATTCAATCTTCAGAACAGAAATTTCAAGGACTTGTCGGTCGTTGACCAGATCATCGAACTCAGCGAAAAGAGAAAGGCTCTCATCACAGAATCGGAGCAGACCAGGGCTAAACAGATGACGCGCTCGAAAGAGATGCCGCTCGTCATGAAAAACGGAACTCCGGAAGAAAAGGCTGCGATAAAGGACGAACTCAAGGAACTCAGCGACAAAGTGAAGGCTTATGGTCCGCTGGTAAAGGAAGTCGAAGAGAAAATCGACACGATCCTTCTTTCGATCCCCAACATGATGGCTGACGATACGCCTCTCGGCAAGGACGATACGGCAAATCCGGTCGTTTCGGCATGGGGGGAGAAGCCGGTTTTCGATTTCCAGCCGAAGGAACATTTCGACATTGCAACAAATACGATAGATTTCGAGCGCGGCGTAAAACTCAGCGGCTCCCGTTTCATCGTCTACAAGAAGGAAATGGCCCGTCTCGAAAGAGCTGTTATGAACTATATGCTTGAAAATGCTGCGAAAAACGGCTATACCGAGATCGTTCCTCCGGTTATGGTAAGCCGTGAAACGATGACTGGATCGGGTCAGCTTCCGAAATTCGAAGACGATGCATACAAAACGACGGACGACATGTTCATGATACCGACGGCAGAGGTCAGCCTCGTCAACATGCACCGCGACGAGATACTTGACGATGCAGTCCTTCCGCTCAAATATGCGGCATATACGCCGTGTTTCAGACGCGAAGCGGGAAGTTACGGCAAGGATATGAAGGGAATTATCCGCCTTCACCAGTTCAACAAGGTCGAACTCGTCAAATTCTGCCGTCCTGAAGAGTCGCTGAAGGAACTCGACCAGCTCCTTTTCAACGCCGAAGAGATTCTGCGCGGTCTCGGAATCCATTACCGCGTCGTCTGCCTCTGCAGCGGCGACCTCGGTTTCAACGCAGTCAAGACATTCGATATCGAAGTCTGGCTGCCGGGTCAGGGAACTTACCGCGAGATCTCGAGCTGCTCGAGTACCGGCGATTTCCAGGCGAGAAGGGCTAACATCAAATTCAGACGCGACGCTTCGTCAAAGCCTGAGCTCGTCCATCTTCTCAACGGTTCCGGGCTTGCTATCGACAGAACGCTTGTCGCCATCATCGAAAACTACCAGCAGGCTGACGGTTCCGTCAAAGTGCCGGAAGTTCTCAGGAAATATATGAACAACGAAGAATTTATCAGACTGTAGGTAAATCATGAAGATTTTGTCTGCCGCTTCGGAGCTGAAACCTTTCGTTTCGACAGGAAATATGGCTGCATCGGTGCTGAAAATGCTGAAATCGGTCTCGAAAAAATGCGAGGTCGAGTGCATAATTCCGTTTTTCAGCACGATAAACAGAAAAAAATTTGACATAAAGCCGGCTAATATCTCGTTTGACGTGCAGGTCGGCGAAAAATACGAAAAAGCTGAGATTTTTAAAACCGTTCATCCCGAAAGCGGAACGAGAATCGTCCTCGTTTCAAATCCTTATTTTGAAAGGGACGGTTTATACGGCAACGAAACGGGCGACTATCCCGACAATTCGGAGCGCTTCACATTCTTTTCGAGGGCGGTTCTTGAATACGCGAAAATCTTCCGTCCCGATGTCATTCACTGCAACGACTGGCACACTGCGCTCGTTCCGGTCTATCTGCGTGAAATTTATGGGAAAAACGAGCCTTTGACGAAGACGAAAACCGTTTTTTCGCTTCACGACATCCGTTTTCAGGGCAAATTCTGGTCTTACGATTTCGGAATTTTAAACCTCGGCCGTGAAGTTTTCGTTCCGGAAAAACTTGAATTCTACGGCGACATCAGTTTCCTCAAAGGGGGGATCGTCTACAGCGATGCCGTCACCGTTTCAAGCGAAGAATACCTTGACCGGATCAGGACGAAGGAGGGCGGATGCGGTCTTGAAGGGCTCATAGAGTGTTCTCTCGACAAAATTTCGGTCGTCAGAAGAAGCGACAGATTCCTCGAACTTTATAAAAAACTTGTCGGCTGACACCCGATTCGCTTCGATTTTTTACTAATATTAATTGTTAAAAATACATAATTAAGGCCGAATAACCTTGCAATTTAAAAATTGGCGGGTATTTTCCGCGCGTTAATGTTTTTTGGCAATAAATTGTCTTTTGAGGGGAAATTATGAGCAGAAAAATCAATCACATCGGTATCGCAGTCAACAGCATTGACGCGTTCGTTAACATTTACCGCGATGTTCTTGGTCTTGAGTATGCAGGCGAGGAAATCGTCGAAGACCAGAAGGTGAAAGTCGCTTTTTTCAACATCGGTGAAAGCAGGATCGAGCTTCTGGAGCCGACTTCTCCCGAAAGTTCAGTCGCAAAATTCCTTGAGAAGAAAGGCGAAGGTCTCCATCACCTTGCAGTCAGCAGCGACAATGTAGAGGCTGATATCGCGCAGACAAAGGAAAAGGGACTCAGAATGATCGACGAAGTTCCGCGCGGCGGCGCGCACCACACGAAAATCGCTTTCGTTCACCCGAAAGAAACGAAAGTTCTGATTGAATTCACTGAAGAAACTCATCATTAGTTCATAGATTGTGATTTTTAGGAGGAAAGAATGACAACAATCGAAGAAAAATTAGCTGCTCTCAGAGCCAAAAAAGAGAAGGGAAAGCTCGGCGGCGGCGAAAAAAGGATCGAAGCCCAGCACGCAAAAGGGAAGCTCACCGCGCGTGAAAGAATCGCGAAACTTCTTGACGGCGGCAGCTTTGAGGAGATCGATGCTCTCCGCTGCGCAAACGGCGCAAACGCTGCGATCGGCGACGGCGTAGTCACCGGTTACGGCACGATCGACGGAAGAAAAGTTTTTGTTTTCGCACAGGATTTCACGGTTGCAGGCGGCTCGCTCGGCAAAATCGTCGGCGAAAAGATATGCAAAGTTCTCGACCTAGCAATGAAAGTCGGAGCTCCGGTTGTCGGTCTCAACGATTCCGGCGGCGCGAACATTCCGGAAGGCGTTCATGCCCTTGACGGCTACGGCGAAATCTTCAAGAGAAACACCCTTGCAAGCGGTGTCATCCCGCAGATTTCGGCTGTTTACGGTCCGTGCGCAGGCGGCGCAGTCTACTCTCCGGCACTTACAGACTTCGTTTTCATGACAGATACGAACTCCTACATGTTCCTCACCGGTCCGAAAGTCGTAAAGACCGTTACGCACGAAGATGTTTCGGTCGAAGATCTCGGCGGCGCGGCAGTCCACATGACAAAATCGGGTGTTGCACACTTCTCCCACGCTACGGAAGAAGAGAGCATCGCTGCGATCAGACAGCTCCTTTCCTACCTGCCTTCCAACAACGCAGAAGAACCTCCGATGGTAGAACCCACCGATCCTTTCGACAGAATGGAAGAGGCTCTCAACCAGATCATCCCCGAAAACCCGAACAAGGGTTACGATATGAAACAGGTCATCGCTATGGTCGTTGACAACAGCGAATTCTTTGAAGTTATGCCGCAGTACGCTACCAACATGATCGTCGGTTTCGCAAGACTCAACGGCAGAACGGTCGGCATCGTCGGCAACCAGCCCAACGTCCTTGCAGGCTGCCTTGACATCAACGCTTCCGACAAGGCTGCAAGATTTGTTCGCTTCTGCGATGCGTTCAACGTTCCGATAATCACTTTCGTCGACACTCCCGGATTCCTTCCTGGAACCGGTCAGGAATACGGCGGCGTCATCAGACACGGCGCAAAGATGCTTTTCGCATACAGCGAAGCAACAGTTCCGAAGATCACGGTCGTTACCAGAAAATCGACGGGCGGTGCTTACCTCGCTATGGCTTCGAAGAACCTCAGATGCGATATGAACTACGCATGGCCGACTGCTCAGATCGCAGTCATGGGTGCTAAAGGCGCAGTCGAGATCATCATGAGAAAGGAACTCGAAGCAGCTGAAGACAAAGCGAAATTCCTTGCAGAGCAGGAAGAGCTTTACAACGAAAACGTTGCAAATCCCTACATCGCAGCTCAGCACGGATACATCGACGACATTTTCGAGCCGAAGACGACGAGACCGAGACTTATCAAAGCTCTCGAGATGCTCATCACGAAGAATGACGACCTTCCGGCTAAGAAACACGGCAACATTCCGCTGTAGGAGGAAAGATGATCCAGCATATAAGTTTAATTCAGTCCGCGCTCGCTTTTTCAGAGGATCTGACAAAGGCGGATTGGGCTGTAATCAAGGCGCTTCCCTTCATCGGAATCAGCGTCGTTCTTTCGGGTCTGGCGATACTTGCGATCGTTCTTTCGCAGTTCTACCGCTTTGCAGGAAAAGACGCGAAACCGGCTCCTGTTGCTGCTCCTGCACCGGCACCGGCTCCGGAGAAAAAGGAAGATGCTCCCGTTACGGAAGAGGGCGAGCTTGAGCAGATCGCTGCCATGATCGGCCTTTCGATTTACATGACCGAAAGTTCCGACAAGATATATCTCACCGAAACGAAGCAGTATTACAACGTGAACCCGTGGACAAGCGAAAGTTTGGCAAAACAGTCCCGCCGTTTCAAAAGATGGCAGGCAGTAAAAAAATAGTGAGGAGACGAGATGAAAAAGTATGAACTTACGATAAAAGGAAAAAAATTTGATGTCGAAGTCAAGGATTTCGGCGGTGCAACGGCTAAAGTTGCTGTAAACGGCAACGAATACGATGTTGACATCACATACAAAGGCGGCGAACCTGTTGCATTTACACCAGCAACTCCGAGACCGGCTGCTCCGAAAGCTGCCGCAGCTGCACCTGTTGCTGCTGCTCCGGCTGCCGCACCTGCAGGCGACGTAAGCGGAAACAACGTAGTCGCTCCGATGCCCGGACTTATCATGAAAGTCCTCGTAAAAGTCGGCGACACCGTTTCTGTCGGACAGAAAGTCATGACGATGGAAGCTATGAAAATGGAAAACGACATCAACGCAGGATCTGCAGGAACGGTCAAAGCCGTTCTCGTCAAGGAAGGCGACAATGTCAAGGAACACCAGCCGCTCGTAACCATAGGCTAAGAGGCGAAAATGAAGAAAAGTATAATTTTTGTTTTCATGCTTTTTCTGAGCTTCCTTCTTTTCGCTCAGGAAGAGCAGAATCATGCTGAAGGACAGCCGGAAACGTTGCAGCGTCCTGTCCGGATCAGACCTGCGTTTCCAGTCAAAGGCTTAGTGTCCGATTCTTTCCGTTTTACGGGAAATTATGAGAACAGTTCCCTTGTAAAACTCGAGATCGAATACAGACTTCTTGACAATACTCCGCAGAAGAAGACCGAATACGCTGCGATCGTTTCAAACAACGTCGTCGAAGGAACGCCTGAATTTAAGACGATTGCTGAACACCGCGATGAAAAGATGATCGGCAGATACCTTATGATCACCGGTCTTGAAGCGATTCTTCCGAACCAGAAGGTTCAGAAAGACTCCGCCCTTGCGGCTGTTGATCTCGATTCGTTCGATCCGGCACGTCAGGATTACAAAATCACGGCTTACTTCCCGAACGGTGAAAAAAGGGAATACAAACATTCCGATCTCCTTCTTGCAGACAACGGTGTCGCTTTCATCAACTTCGAGGCTCCTGCCGACCAGTTCCCCGTTATGCTGAACGGCGAATCGGCGCGCGACGTAACTCTTACCCGCACGCTTTCGATCAAAAACTTCGGCAAGACATACGAAGTTACCCCGCTTTTCATAAACTTCTCGCTCCGTTCGTCCGGAACTATGGAATACTACCTCCAGAAAAACAGAAGTTTCCTGACCCGTTTTTTCAACACCACGGCTGTTGCGCACATCACGATCGGAAACCTGATAATGATGCTCGTTGCATTCATTTTCATTTTCCTCGCGATTGCGAAAGACTATGAGCCGCTTCTTCTTCTCCCGATCGGTTTCGGTATCCTCATCGGAAACATCCCGACCGCGGCAGGTGTTCAGATCGGCGTTTACGATCCGGGCTCAGTTCTCAACTATCTCTACTTCGGAGTTCTGAAAGGTATCTATCCTCCGCTTATTTTCCTGGGTATCGGCGCGATGACCGACTTTTCCTACATGATCGCCAACCCGAAACTTATCCTTATCGGCGGCGGTGCTCAGGTAGGAATTTTCGCGGCGTTCCTTATTGCGATCTTTCTCGGATTCAATATTCAGGAAGCTGCATCAATCGGCATCATCGGCGGTGCTGACGGTCCTACCGCCATTTTCACGACAGGCCTCATGGCTCCGCACCTTCTCGGCGCAGTTGCTATCGCTGCTTACTCGTACATGGCTCTCGTTCCGGTTATCCAGCCCCCGATAGTAAAACTTCTTACGACCAAAAAGGAAAGACTTATCCGCATGAAACCGCCGCGTATAGTTTCAAAGCGTGAAAGAGTTCTTTTCCCGATAGTCGCGTTCATCGTCTGCACCTTCATCGCTCCCGGCGGACTTCCTCTGATCGGTATGCTGCTCCTCGGCAACATCATCAAGGAATCGGGCGTAACAGACAGACTTTCGAAGACTGCAAGCAACGCACTTATCGATATCGTCACGGTTCTCATCGGTATCACGGTCGGTGCTTCGACAAGCGCTCAGACCTTCCTGACACCGGCATCTGTCAAGATTTTCGCTCTCGGCGCACTCTCCTTCATGATCTCCACTGCCGGCGGAGTTCTGATCGCGAAACTCATCAACTGCTTCCTCAAACCGGGCAACAAACTCAACCCGATCATCGGTTGCGCAGGTGTTTCCGCGGTTCCTGACAGTGCACGTGTTGCACAGAATATCGGTAAACAGGCTGATCCTACGAACTACCTTCTTATGCACGCAATGGCTCCGAACGTAGCAGGCGTTATAGGTTCGGCAATCGCTGCAGGTATCCTTCTCGGAATCATCCCGCACTAAGTGAAATTTGGGTTTTCAAGATTTTTCGGGCTTCCTTCGGGAAGCCCTTTTTATTTGTAACTATATATTTTTCTATCGATATATATTGAAAAAGAATCAGTTTTTCTTAATATGGCGAAGATTGATATTTTGGTCTTTGGAGCTGTTTTTATGAAAATCTCCGTTTTTATATTTTTCTTTTTTTCAACTTTGTTGCTTTTTTCTTACAATGATTGCCTGAATGATGAAAATATTTCGGAAAACTGTATCCGTGAGCTTTTCAGAAGCGGCGAATTCGCTCTTGCCGACGCACACATCGACAGTGTAGAATTTGATTCAAAAACGGATCAGAATATTTTGAAAACCGAGCTTTTGCTGAAACTTGCCAAGTATAATGATGTCGAAAAGTCAGTTGCACGTCTTCCGAACGAGATAAAAAACACGCTTTATTACAAAATGGTTCTTGTAAAAACGTTCGTCGCGAGAAAAAGATTCAATCAGGCTCTTGAGATTATTGATGAAATTAAAACTTCATATCCTGTTTACTACCTTTTCAGCGATCTGGAGTGCGTAAAGGGCGACATTGCATTGTACCGTAAGCAGTTCGATTCCGCACTTGAATTTTACGACAGGTGTCTTGAAGTTCAGGATAACGGAGTCGCAGCCTACAACAGAATTCTGGCACTTGAAAAAAACGGCGAACCGCAGGTTCCTTTTCTGAAGGATTATATTGAATATCTTGACAATTACGGTTCTCTTTCGTGGAAGAACCAGATCGTCGAACGGCTTGTAAAACTCAAAAAAAGCAAGGGGATTCCGAATTCCGTTTCGCCTTACTATGTCAGATGGCTTTCGATAATGCGCCGCGAAAACAGGCTCTCTCTTTTTTTCAGCGACGAATATTTTTCTCTTCCTTATCCTGCAAATCTTGAAATTGCCGAATACCTTGTTTCGGCGAAGAGGTTTTCCGACGCTCTGAAGATGCTTGACGACGCTTTATCGAAGCAGACCAAGCCGAATGAAGTCAAATACAGACTCGTGAACAAAAAATACCGGGTTCTGAATCTGGCGGGAAGGGAAATCGATGCCGCAGATTTTGCACTGGAGGCTTCCAATGAGTTTGCTGCGGCTCAGCGTGACAGATTGAGATTCTTTGCGGCTCTGGTCTATTTCGAAAACGGTTTTGCCGAAAAAAGCAAGGAAATTATGAGTGAAATCGTCGCTTTGGGGCAAAATTCCAAATATTTTATGCTTGCAGTATACAAGTTGGGTCTGATTTATCTTTTTGAAGGAAACGATCTTTATGCCTTCACGATGTGGAGTGAGTTTTTGAACGCTGAAAAGATAAATTACGACAAATTTATAGACGGGAAGGGGAGTTATGACGCGATTTTCGGCCTGGCTTCTCTTCTCGACAGGACGCACGGCTACTGCTCGAGCCTTGCAGACATCAGTTTCAAATGTTCGGTTGATGAAAACAGCGTTTCCGATAACGGAAACGGAGTCATTTCCTACTATGATTTCGCATATTTTCACATGATCGGACAGGAAGAGTTCAAAAAGCGTCCGAATTTTGAAAATGTCGCTGCGACTTCTGAAAAGTGGTTTGCAAACAGGGTCGAAATCAACGCTTCGAAGGAGGAGTTCCTGGAAGTTACATCGCAGTTCCCTTCAAAAATAAAAAAGAGGGAAACTGCCGTAATGATTGATGTTTTTCTGAAAGCCGACGACTATGACGGATTGGAGTTCTATGTTGACATGATGAGAATTTTAACTTCATACAACGATTCGAAACATGCAAAAAAGGCTGCTTCGATGAAAATTCCGATGCCGGAAGCGCAGGTTATCGACGAATTTTCATCGAACTACAGGGAGATTCTTTCAAAAATCCATCTGGTATACAACAGATTTTTCAAAAAAACGGCGAAAGTCACGAGCTATTATTACAATCAGCTGAGTCAGGATCTCACGTATTCGCCTCATTACGGCAAGAAAGAGGACTGGCGGCTGCTTTATCCGACGCCTTATCTTGAAGATGTCGTTAAACTTGCAGGAGAATTCAATGTCCCGGTGCAGCTGATATATTCGATAATGCGCGCAGAAACATACTACAGGGAATCGCTTTCTTCAAGTGTGGGTGCTTTGGGACTCATGCAGATTATGCCGCAAACATTTGAAAAGATTAGCAAATTCGGCGGAATAAAAATCAAGGATCCGATGAATCCGTACGACAGCATGAAAGCCTCGGTCTGGTATCTTTCGAAACTTCTGAAGCGTTTCGACAACAATCTGATTGCGACTGCGGCGGCATACAATGCCGGTCCTCATAATGTTTCCGACTGGATTTCACGTTACAGCGGAAAGGAAACCTATCTTTTTGTCGAGATGATTCCTTTTAAAGAAACGCGCGACTACGTTAAAAAAGTCATGCGGTTTTTTATGATTTACAGTTATATTTACGAAGACGAATTCCTTAATGTCGGTCTAAACGGAATTTACAAAATCAACGAAAATCCCAACGTAGTAAACTTTTAAATATTCCGAACATCAATATCCTTGCTTTGTAAAGATCTTCTTGAAATTTTAAATTTCTTAAAATTTATATTTGACAAATTTTTCTTGAATGATAATATATTTGTGCAATTTGCTTTGTTTGGAGGTTGAAGTGCTAAAGATTGTTTTTCTTGTGATTTTATTTTCGTTGCTTTCCTGTTCTAAAACGTCGCAAAGTGATTATTTGTTACCGGAAGAGTGCGGCGGCAGGTGCGAAACCGCGACAGACACTGACTCTTTTCAGGACGCGCTTGTCAATTCGTCAGCCGCTTTTTCAAACTGCATCTGTTTGGGCGAAGGAGTTTTTGAAGGCGAAATCAGAATTGGAAAACCGCTGCGCGTCATCGGGAGAAAAGACGGGAGAACTTATTTGAAAAGGCTCGTGGTTTCAAATACTTATGATGTTTTGCTGAAAGATTTCTCCTTTAGGGATCTACATTCCGGATCTTCAGCGCTTTATGTAGATGAAAGTTCCGTAACTATGGAAAATATTTCCTTTTTTAATGTTGCGGCTGCATCTCTTTCTGGCGGCAGGGCGATTGTCGTTTCAGGCAACGAATCCAAGATAAGGATCAAAGATTCCAGAATTGAAAAAACCGACGGAACCTGTATTTTAATTGACGGATCCCACGATGTTTCACTTGAAAACGTTTCGCTGTCGAAGTGCGGTTTTGCCGGAGTCTGGGTACAGAATCAGAGCGAAACGGCTGGAAATCTTTCCGTTAAAAACAGTAATTTCTCTGAAATCAGCGCCGCGGCAGTTGAAATTCTGGGGAACACTACTCTTGCCGTTTCGGAAAGTACGGTGGAAAACGTTAAAAAGCGCGACATTATGCTTGAAAGCGTGGGCGACGGCATTGTCGTCAAGAATTTCAATGTTTCGAAAAGCGGATCAATCGTCATCGAAAATTCTGTGATTGACGGGTTTGCACGTGCCGGAATAATTATTGACGGCGGCGGAGATGGTCAGAGTGTCGGAGCGGTGTTTAAGAATCTGTCGATTTCTTCAAAAGAAGGTTCTCTGGGGCTTGTCGTTCAGAACGCCGTCGAGCCTGATGCTTTGAGGGCGGGGATTCTTCGCAACGATTTTGATTCTGCCGACAGAGAGAGGACAGAAGAACTTTTTATAATTGATTCTTTTTTTGAGCTGCAATGATTTTTGTTATTGTTTTTATTATTGTTTTTGCCTTTTCGTGCGTTGATTCGGACAGAAATTCCGAGGATTTCAGAGAAGAAATTTTTACTGACGACGACGAAAGCGGAAGCGGTTTGTGCGAAGAAAAAACAGTTTCGATTTCACAGCCGCGTCTTCCGGAAAAGCCGGTCACGAAAGTTCCGAAGGCATACGGCAAAAAAAGTGACTGCATTCCCTTGCCTGATTCCGAAAACGGCAGACTGATTCTTGATGAGGGATGTTTTTTAGGCTGCATAAGGGTCGAGCATGAACTCCATATTTCGGGAAAAGATCCTGAAAGCACTTTGATTATTTGTAATGATGAAGAAAATCAGGCAGTTATAGAGGTAGAAAACAATGCGGAACTGACGTTGGAAAATATCTCTCTGAGCGGAAAAACAAGGTGTTTGACGGGAGGTAACGGCAGCAGAACGAATGTAAAAAATTCAAATTTTTCGCACTGTACAAAAGGAGGAATCAACATCTGTCCGGATGAAGCCGGCTGCAGGGCGGAACTTTCGGTGGCAAACAGTTTTATAGGCGATATTGACGAAGCGGATTCCGGAATAAGTTACGGGATTTCTTTCGGAAACGGTTCGTTGAACATTTCCGGAAGCGAAATTTCAGGCGTAAATTCTTTCGGAATCGCAGTTTGGGGCGAAAGCGGAGAAAAAAATAAAATTTTAATAGAAAATTCAATAATATCCGGTGTCTATGGCGGTTTGAGAAGCTACGAAGGGCATGGCGTATATGCAGAAAATGCGGCGGATATTACAATCAGGCAGAGTTCGGTTTCAGATACGGCGACATCTTTTGTTTTCGTTTCAGGCGAAAACGGTGAAATAAATTTACAACTTGTTGATTTTACTGCTGAAAATATGCTGAAAACAGGCGAAGAGCAGGGCGGTGTTGTCTTAGACGGCGTAATTTCGGCATCTTTTGAGAGGGTCAGTATCGGAGAGAGCAGGGGAAACGGCATTTTTTCGCGCGGAGCAACGCTTTATGCTGAAGATCTTTCGATAAAATCGGTTTTTTCCGACGGACTGGGCGGGAACGGTTTCGGTCTGCAGCTTGTTGACGGCAGTAAAAGTTCAATAAAAAATCTGTCCGTCGTTTCGGCGGAAAAGGCGGGTGTCATTCTTGACGGAAAGTGCAGTGCCGACATTGAAAGTTTTGAAATTTTATCAACAAAATCAGATGCTTATTCAAAAGAATTCGGTGTCGGTGCAGCACTTCAGAGCGGAGCAGAACTTTTAATGAAAAACGGGGTCTTTTCAGAGAACAGGGAATCGGGAATTTTGGTTTTGAATTCAGAACTTTCTCTGGAAAATGTCGAAATCAGAGAGACGAAACCGCGCGAATGCAGCGAACATAAAAGCTGCGTCTTTGCCCCCGGTACCGATTTTGCGCACGGCATTTCGCTTTATTCATCGTCAGTTCTCCGTTTTAATTCAATAACTCTTTCCGGTAACAACAACGGACTTAATATAGAGAGTTCCGATGTTTTCGGTTTCGGCGGAAAAGAGATTTCTTTCAATAGGAATACGACAGCTGTAAATGCATGGAACATCAATAATTTCAATGAGTTGAATGAAAATCTTTCGAATTCTCGATACTGCGGCAACGGTTCCGTCTTTACGGCCGATCTCCAGCCGGTGAGGGAGGAGTTTTAATAATTTCTGATGCAGAGACAAAATAGGGGTGTGCTTTGCCCCTTAAAAATAGTGTTTATCGGAGGGTCCGTCAGCTCGACAAGATTTATTGACTCTTTTTGAGGAAAAAATAGAATCTTCCGCTTTTTACGGAGGTTCTTATGAAAAAAGTTTCGTTATTTTTGTTTCTGTTTTGTTTTTTCGTTTCGTATGTCACTGCGGAAGAGCCGCTTCCGGCCAATCTTGAAGTGAGACAGCTTCCGATTCCGCCTGTTGTCGAACTGCCTGCCAATTATGACGATCTGGTCAAAAACTCCAAAGGCAACTCGATGGAGAAAAAAATCGACGAAATTATCGGCTCTGCCATCAAAACCAGTCATGTCGTTATAGAAAAACTCAATGATTTCATCTTCTTGCAGGTCGTACCGAATTTCGCGTATGCAGATGAAAACGGTGAAGAAAGGTTGGGCGAAGATTTGATGAAAATTCTCAATTCGGGCAAAATTTCAGCTTCTGTAAATTCGCAGTTTATGAGTCTCGACTACACCGAAATGAGGCTTATGGGACTTCCGTTCAAACAAAAGCTGGTCGATTCGCTCGTTTTGGGTGCCGATAAATTCGATCTTTCGATTTCGCTAACTTTTTTCATAAACATCAACAAACTCACGAACATGGTTTTGAATTCGCTCGAAAACGTTAAAGATTTCAAGCCCTTGTTCAATCAGAACGAAAAGTTCTACCGTACGAAGTTTGAAGACAGCAAAATGCTTTATTTTATAAGGATTCCGAATATCGCATATGAAATAGCATATACCGGCGAGCTTTACGAAAATGTCATTGCAAAACAGATCAAGGAGGCTCTTTTCATACACGATGCGATAAAGAATGTTGAGAAAAAAATCGAGAAGGATCCGCTGCTTTCCTTTGACGGAAGGTATATCAAGGGAGTAAAAGACGACAAAATTTCGGTCGATCTCTGGTTCCTGCCGCAGAAAACGGGAATGAATTCAGCCGAAGCCGCTAAAATCATCAACAAAGTCCTGAAACACGAAGCGGTCAAAGTAACCGGCAGCGAAAAAGAGGCTAAATGACGGTCTGTCCTCACTGCAAAAGCACTAACAACAACTTTTACTACTGCCGCGGCTGTGGCAGAAAACTTGTTTCCGAGAGTGTCAAATCTTTTCACGAAGAGAAACATGACTTTGATTTTATCGGCGAAGTCATTGATATTATTGAGAGAAATTCTGACACGACCGGGATAAAAAATATAGTCGGCTTCAACACTCCTGAAATAAGTCTTGAAGAAATTTCAAAAGAGGAGGGAATTCTTCTGATAGACGGCGGACAGTGGAAGGATATTCCGCAGAAAAAGCAGAACAGCTGTTTTTTCAGTGAAATCGTCTTTATTTACATGCTTTCCGCAATAATCACGATGTCCGGCTATATCGCCGGTGCCGACGCACTTGAAATGCTCTGTCAGCTCTACGCTTCGGTTTTTCTTCTTCTTTCGTTTCTGACCTGGTTTCTGATTCCTTGCTTCACCGGATTTTCTCCAGTTTCGTCGGTTCTTTACCGCACTTCTCTGTTTATGAAGACGAACAAAACGGTGAAAAACAAAGTTTACAATCTTTTCATGCTCTTTCTTTTTGCTTCTGTTCCCTCTCTTTTCATTATTCCGTTTTTATACTCTCTGATCAGATCGGAGTTCAGTAAAGAATACAAGCCTGTTGCATTTTCAATAAGTGAAATCAAATACCTGGAAAAAGCAAGCGACGCGAGTAAATAATTATTCCGGCAATACTAAAACGACTTTCCCTTCTTCAAGACACTCATTTTTGAGTTCTTTTCTGATTTTTTCGGCATCGCTGTTTCTGAGAACGATTTCGGTTCCGTTTTTGATCTTTAAGGCCTGAACGGAAAGCGTTTCACCTGAAAGAGCCGCTTTTTCAATCAGATTTTTCGCTTTTTTCTTTGCGAAAAAAAACGCAGTCGGGCTTTTTGACTTGCCGGTTGATTTGTCGTAAATTTTTTCTCCTTTTTCATTGACGAGCGAAATCATGAGCGCCGGTTCGAATTTGTTTTTCAAAGTAACCACGAGAATTGATTTTGTTTTTTCGGAAATATCTTCATTTTTTTCTTCGGTCGGGGTTTCCTGCTTTGGAACGTCATTTGCAGCAGCATCGGTTATTTTCTGCAAGTACCCGGAAATATTTACCTTATAAGTGACATCGACTGAGGAATTTGAATAAAAGCGCTCGTAAAGGACATCTTTAAAATCGTCACTGTCTATAAGTTTTTCGACGAAATCCTTCATTCCTTTTGCTTCAAAAAAAGCTTTGACGGTCGTTTTTTTCGAAAGGATGAGCGACAGAAGCGCCTTTGCCGTTTTTTGTTTCGCATTCAGAACAGCCGCCTTTTCAGCCGTGATTCTTGCAGAATTGAGGTTCGTCACGTTCATTTCCGGAATCCCGTTTCCGGTTATAACGAGTTCGAAAGATGTAAAATTCAAAGTTCCGTCAGTGACCTTTCTGATAACCGAAAACTCGTCGGGATTCTTTTCCGCAAAAATCGGGAAAAAAAACGTAAAGATAAGAAGAAAAAAATACATTTTGGAAATTTTTTTCATAAAACCACCTCAAAATCCGCAGAACGCCAAAAAACGCAGTTCATATTAATTTTACTTTTCAAATTTGCAAAAATCTTCTTTTTGTGAAAAATTTCCGCGTAATTTCTGTTCCGGAGGTGAAAATGAAAAAATTACTGGTTGTTCTGGCTCTGTTCTGTTCTTTTTCAGTCGTTTCTGCAGACATTTACAAAGATGAACTCAAAAAGACGGAAAAAGACAGAAAGAAAGTCGAGGAAATTGAGAAAAAGCTTTCAACTGATGAAAAAGACTGCGAAAATCCTTCAGAAAAAAGTTCGGACAGAAGCGTGGTGACCGAACTTAAAATCTATTGTGAAGCAAGAAAATCGCTTAAATCGCGGATTCCGGAGATGAAGCGTCTGCTTGCCGGATATGAAAAGCTTTTCAGGGAATATTCGGAACAGTGCAAAAAAATCGACAGTGACGAAAAATATGAAAAATGTGCGGAAACGGACCGTAAAGTCGGCGCGTCGGCCGAAGTTCTAAACGATGAAAAAGAGAAATTTGATAGTGATATCGACAACTTGGAAAACGCTGCGGCCAGAGCGAAAGAACTTAATGAAAGAAATAACGACGCGAATAAGGAAGATTTCAAAAGAACAGTATCTAACAATCTGCAGGCGAAAAAAGAGCTTGTTACGGGTATGCAGAAAGGTCTGGAAAACGACAAATCGGCTTTTCAGAATTCAAAAAAGCAGTTGAATCAGGCACTTAAAAACAACACGGGAGAAAGTGCGGCGAAAGGAAAAATTTTCATGGAAGGACTCAACAAAATACTTCTGCAGAACGGCGCGCTTCTCAATCTCTGCTCTTCGATGCTCAGAACGATAAGCGAGGCTAACGGCGTCTGCATCGCGAAAACCGACTTGGAAAAATGTCATGCAAGCGAAACGAAGCTCGAAAATCTTTTCAACGACGGCAACGAAAAGCTTTCTGTCTACAAAAATGAAAAAAACGACCTTCTTGCGATGGAAAGCGACTATCACAAAGCGGGAATGGGCGACGTTTTAATAAAAATGGAAAACGCGAAAAAGACGATTTCGACCTATCTGCAGAATCTGAAAAGTCAGAACGAATACCTGAAACAGCAGATCGAGGCGAGCAAAAACAACATGGAAGTCGTCAAAGGCAGAAACAATAAAAAGCTGACCGACACCTACACCGGACATGTCGCGACGATGAAGGAACTTGAAAGGGAAAGCGGTGAATTCATCAAAATTTATGAAGACAACCTCGGTAAAATCGAAAGTTTCACGAATTCGTGCGTAAACGGAAAATCTGAATTCACGCCTGAATGCAGAATCGAAGGCGACAAAATCGTCGGCAATATCAACGAAACGGAACCGAAAGTGATAAAATACGGTGAAAAATTCAACAAACTGAACAAGGATCTCGCCGATTTCTACAAGAAATTTCAGTAATTATACCTGATTTTCCCGTAGAGACGTTCCATGGAACGTCTCCAAAAAAGAACCGGAATTTTCGTCAACGAGACGTTTCGTGAAACGTCTCTACGAGTTAATGTAAAAACAATCATCATCCCATTTCTTTACATTGTTTTCGATATATTCTGTAATTTTGTCCATTTCATTTTGATTTCTGATGATATGGTCATGAAATCTTGCCTGCCAGGCAAAAACGATTTTGTTCTGATTGGCAAAACGTGTTACGGATTGCTTAAACAGACGTATGACTATGGATAACCATGACTGCGTTTCTGTGGCATGTTCCGTTCGTAGAGACGTTTCATGAAACGTCTCCTGAAACGTATCATTAATAGAAATCACATCATTTTGATTGGGTATTATAATGGGAATATCGCGTTTTTTGTAAGGCAGTTTAGTGTTGTCAATATCTAAAATCATATGGATATGATTCGGCATTATAACAGATGATAAAATTTCCGAATAGGAATTGTGTTCGTGAAATTTTGATATTTGCTGCTGCGTATATTCTCCGATTTCCGAAAAAATCATTTCGCTGTTTTTTATTGTTCCGAAAAAACATTCCCTGTTTTTGGTGCAGATGGTTATGAAATAAAAGCCGCCGTCGTAATCGTGCCATTTTGCACGGGCTGAATCTATCCGGTATTTGTTTTTAAATTTATCGCAATCCATTGTAAATATTGCATATTTCCCTGTAGAGACGTTTCATGAAACGTCTTTAGGTTTACATAAAAAACCGAAAAAAACATTTATTGTTATAATCAAATTTAAAATTAAATCAATGCGAATCCGAAATTTGTTTTCTTTGTAGAGACGTTCCATGGAACGTCTCCAGAATATGGAACGTCTCCTGAGAGATCGTGAAATTCATAAATGAGGCGTTTCGAGAAACGTCTCTACCAACTGGATTAAAAAAGGGCGGCAATGATTATCTGCAATCTGTGGAATAAGTTACTTCTGTAGCCGTGCCGTTGAGGCCGTTTGGAGACGAATCGTCTGCGTTGCCGCTGAAATCCCAGAAAGCTATCGTGTCATCGCCGCCGGCAGAAAGTTTTGCGGGGGTGAAGTCCGCTGTGTATTTTGCGGTGTTGGAAATCTTTATTGAATCTATAAGTCCTTTAAAATACCTGCCATCA
>JAGCXM010000020.1 GCA_017961325.1 bacterium
TCAGTCGCCAGACTTGTAGGAGCATTGCTCATTGAAATGGATGAAGAATGGCTGACTGGTAAAAAATATGTGACTTTTACGAATTAGGAGAGCGTTGCTGAAATGGAGGCTCGGAATTTACAGAAAAAACTTGACTTAACCTTAAATCATTATATCCTTGCAAAATCTGTTGATTAACGCAAATTGGGCAACCGATACCTTTATTTCTGTTTACAACCACTGCTTGCCATTCATGACCGCACTTGCCAAGCCACCAGACTTTTTTGCCGCTTCCAGCAGCCACAATACTTGGCAAAAGATCACCATTTTTTGTTGGGTGCCATTCTTTTGCTAATTCTGGATTAACTGTTGCCAAATCATTTATGCCTTGTATCAGCTTGCTTCCCATAAATCACCTCTGATTATATGGTTAAATCTCAAGAAGTATAACAACTTTTAATTCTCTATTCCAGATTTATATTAACCAAATTTCCAAAAGAACGGCAATAGACCACGCGGTTTCAATCGAGAAAACTGTTCTTCAGGTTGCACCGAAAAGAACCGAAAACTTCAACATGGATACGGTCAAAATCGGAAGATAACTAGCGAAGATTCTGAAATAAAAATCCGAAAAATATCTGTAAAATCAGACATTTCAACTGATTTAGTTCAAACAATTCAAGTTCGCGGAAGGCAATAAATCACAAACCTTTTGCGGAGTCGTCCTTTGGATCTCAAAACAGCATTCGCATTGACTATCAAGGAAATCAGAAAGGAGAAAAAGCTTTCTCAGGAACAGGTCGCGAACCGCTGTTTTTGCCAGACGGTGATTATCGGACGCCTTGAAACCGCGCAGAGAGAACCCAAAATCTCAACAATTTTCAAAATCGCGAACGCATTGGAAGTTTCCCCCGACTATTTAGTGAAAAAAGTGGAAGAAAAACTGAACAGCGCGTCTCAGGAATAGTTTGTGAAATAAATCTAAAATTTTTTCTAAATTGATGTTGACAAAATAATAAAAGCAAGTATTGTCTCTTCCGATATGACCTCCCACGCTTCCCGTAAGATCAGCGCACCAGGGAGGTCTTCGAGTTTTAAGAAGCAAATTTTTCAAGATGGAATACACAAAATCCCCGATTTCAGTCGATGAACAAATTGAAAAACTTGAAAGACGGGGACTAAATTTTTCTGACAAAAATTCAGCAGCTGAATACTTGGAAAATATCAGTTATTATCGCTTGAGAGCTTTCACATACCCTTTTCAAAACAACACTGATGCCGAGGCAGACCACGCTTTTACCAGAAATGACATTGATTTTGAGGATATTATTGACCTCTACATTTTTGACCGCAGATTGAGAAACCTGATTTTCAACGAACTTGAAAAAATCGAAATTGCAGTCCGAACCAAGTTATCGCTTGTTTATTCCGTTACAGCCAACGATTCGTGGTGGTTCAAATCGAAAGAAATATATAAAGACCAAGAATCTTATGCCAAGCTGATGGAAAGCATCAAAGCTGATGTGAAAAGAAGCAACGAGGACTTCATCAAGCATTACAAAAAGAAGTACTCTTCACCTGAAATGCCGCCTTCATGGATGACTTTGGAAGTGGTTTCGTTCGGAACTTTAAGCCATTTATACGAAATGCTGAAAAACACTAAGGAAAAACGTCAGATTGCAAGAGCTTTCGGCATAGTGACGAAGATGTCTTTACTAACTGGCTTCATGCTTTTTCGAATTTGCGGAATAATTGCGCACACCATAACAGGATTTGGAACAGGCGTTTCATTGTCAGCCTTCTGCTGCCATACAATACAGCTAAACCTTTTGTTGCAAAAAGCGATCTTAAGCAGTTAAAACGAAATAAAATATTTGTTCTACTGTCGGCTATCAAATATGTTGCCGACATCATAAGTCCTGGAAATTCTTTTAAAAAGAATCTTGTTTCATTGCTGAATGATAAACACCGGCTTTTAACTCTCAAAGAAATGGGATTCCCGGAAGATTGGGAAAATCTGCCTGTGTGGTAACGGTTTCAGTGCGGGCGAGCTGCCAGCACTACGACAAAAAAGCAATTTGCATTTATTGCAATTTTGAAGTTGCTGCAACTTCAAGTTTTAACCGCCTCGAATTACATACGGTTAAAATCCAACTTGTCGGATTTTCCGACACGTTCAAAAAAAGATAGACAAAAATCTCAAAAACGACTTATTTAGTAAAACTTTACAAAATATTTGTAAAATTAAAAAACAAAATTATAGTTTGTGCGTTTTTATGTTCTGAAATACTTGATTTTGGGATAAAAATGGAAGCAAAAATGCAAATGCAAGAAAATGAAATAGTGCTATACCAGCCGAATGATACCATTCATTTGGAAGTCAGAATGGCAGATGAAACAGTCTGGCTCACACAGGCTCAACTTGTCGAGCTTTATCAAAGCAGCAAGGCAAATATCAGCGAGCATATCAGGCACATTTTTGAAGAAGGTGAACTTGATGAAAACTCAACTGTTCGGAAATTCCGAACAGTTCAAATTGAGGGTGACAGACAGGTCGCTAGGGAACAAACTTTTTACAATCTCGATATGATTATTTCGCTCGGTTACCGCGTGAAATCATTGATTGCAACACGTTTCCGCCGCTGGGCAAACAGCGTTTTGAAAGAATATCTGTTGAAAGGTTATGCGGTGAATCAGCGTTTTGAGCGTCTGGAACAGCGGGTGAGCCGGACAGAGGAGAAGATTGAATTTTTCGTGCGCACATCGCTGCCTCCGGTTGAAGGGGTGTTTTTCGACGGACAAATCTACGATGCCTACGAACTTGCAAGCAGACTGGTAAAAAGCGCACGCAGCCGAATCATCCTGATCGACAACTATATCGACGAGAGCGTTCTTACATTGCTTGACAAACGAGAAGGCGGAGTCAC
Organism: bacterium; assembly: GCA_017961325.1. GTDB lineage: Bacteria > UBP6 > UBA1177 > UBA1177 > UBA1177 > UBA1177. Next base: position 2,907 of record JAGCXM010000020.1, read on the forward strand.
GGCGGAGATATACACACATCAGCCTAATACACAGCTGAAGCTTGATATAGAGCGGCATAACAGCCAGTATACACCGATACCGGTTCATGTTCTCACACGCTCTCACGACCGTTTTCTGTGTATTGATGACACGGTCTATCACATCGGAGCTTCGCTGAAAGACTTAGGAAAAAAGTGGTTTGCCTTCTCACGCATGGAAATCAAAACCGAAACATTAACGGCAAATTTGCCGAAAGATGACTTTGTGGCTCAGGAATAATTTTCGAAAAGTTACAATCACAAAAATGTGAAAAACTGCGGGGTTGTGAGTGTAAATCTCCATTTTTTGCATCTTTGTATTCACTTAGAGTGCAATTATTGCATTCAACCAATTAAACAGGTGCGAAATTTGCACTTTATCTCTTGACTTTAGTGCAAAACGGAGTATTTTTCTCTCCGCGAGGTGATGAAATGGAACAATCTTTGAAAGAACTCAGGGTGCAAGGGCATTTGACGCAGAAAGAAGCAGCTAACTATTTAAATGTTTCTCTGCGCTCTTACAAAACTTATGAAAACGAGGCTGACAAGACTTCCACTATCAAATACGCTTATATGCTGGATCGGTTGAAGCAGCTTGTTCTGGTCGATGAAACGCACGGGATCCTGGATGTCGAAACGATTCGTGAGGCGTGCAGAAGTGTTTTTGAAGAATACAGTGTTCAATACTGCTATCTGTTCGGTTCATATGCCAAAGGAACGGCTTCCGAAAGCAGCGATGTCGATCTTCTGGTTTCATCGGATGTCAGCGGACTGAAATTTTACGGCATGATCGAAAAGCTCAAAAATGCTTTGAAAAAGAATGTCGATCTTCTCAATGTCAGGCAGCTTGAGGGAAATGCTGAACTCTTGAACGAAATCTTGAAATACGGGGTCAAAATATATGGATAACATTAAAAACGACAGCTACTATGTCGCTAAAATCGTTAATGATTTGGATTTTATCATAACTCACATGACGAGTGTTTCTTTGGCAGAGTTCAGCAGGAACGAAATTCTTCAGGATTCCATGATGTTCCGTCTGATTCAGATTTCAGAAAATGCCAAAAAACTGACTGAAACATACAAAATGCAACGCAGCGAAATTCCTTGGACAGACATTTACGGTTTGCGAAATAAAATCGTTCACGAATACGGTCGCGTGGATTTAGGAATTGTCTACGACACTCTGGTCAATGACATTCCTGAACTTAGGAATTTGCTTCAGAAATAGCAGTCTAAAAAATCAAGAAAAACGGCGGGTTTTGTACGGGAAAATGTGCAGATGGAAGGTGAGTTTTTGACTATTTACTGTGCAAAGAAATTTGCCTTTCCAGCACAAGCACAATTAAATTCACGAAAACAGTAATAAATTACAAACATCAATTATTCTAAATATTTTAATTCAATTTACAGAATATATTAATAAGAACAACATAAAACTTGACTTTGAACACAATAAAATGTAAAGAAGAATCTCTTTACCATGTTCTTTTAAAGAAAATTATTACATTTGTTAGAAACAAAACAGATAAAAATAAATTTAGAAAAAACTTGACTTGACATTTTTAGTGAGTAAGGAAGAGGCAATAATGACCGAAAAGAGGGTTTATATCAAACACTTTGTGTCCCTCGAGTAGGTCTATCTTTATTTTCAGGGGCACAAAATGGAAACAGCAGTAATGATTGACGGCGGTTTTTTGAGAAAGAAGTATCATGCGGCTTTCAAAGAAAATATTTCGGCTTTGAAAATCAAAAATTTTGTTGACAAAATCATAGAAAAATCAGGCTGTTGCGACGCAGATGCCTATCGAGTCTATTTTTATGACTGCAAGCCGTGCGATGCAAAAACATCCTACCCTGTTTCAAAGAAAGCTCTTGATTTGTCAAAAACACCTCAATACAAAGAAAGTCTGAGTTTAATCAATGAAATCCGAGGCTTGGATTTTTTCGCATTCAGAGAAGGACAGCTTTCTTTTTCAGGCTGGAAATTGAAAAAGAAATGTTATGACGAAACATCTTACAGCGATGAAAGTTTTGATCTTGACTTGGCACAGAAAGGTGTTGATATCAAAATCGGTCTCGATATTGCATGGATAAGCTACAACAATATTTCCAAGCGGATACTTCTCGTCACAGGCGACAGCGATTTTGTTCCGGCAATAAAAACAGCTCGCCGCAACGGCATTTTTGTTCATCTTTTCACTTTGGGACATCATGTAAAAGATGATTTGAAACTAAACGCCGATGTTTGTGTTGAAAATCTGCTGCAAGATTTTTAATTGCTGGGATCCTTACCCAAAGTGAACAGAGTTCGCGGAAGGCAAAAATCAAAACCCTTTTTCTATGATTCCGCCGCCCTGAAGGATCCCGTCTTCGCGGTAAATTGCGACTGCCTGGCCCGGAGTTACCGAAAGCTGCGGCGTTTCAAAAACGACTTTGAATCTGCCGCCTTCCAGTATTGAAACTGTGGCCAGACACTCTTTGTGCTTCTGCCTAATTTTGACCAATGCTTTGAATTCATTAGGATTTTCAATATCGTCAAGCAGATTGAGTTCAGCTCCTTCAAGCCCGTTTGAAAATAAATGCTCCTTTTCGGTGACGACGACTTCGTTTTTTTCCGCATCGATTTTCAGCACGAAAAGAGGCTTCGGATTGCTGATGCCGAGCCCTTTGCGCTGCCCTATCGTGTAGTGGATTATCCCTTTGTGGCGGCCTAAGATTTTGCCGTTTTCGTCAACGATATTCCCCTCTTTTATCGGTTCGTCTTCAAAAAGGACTACATGCTGCCCGCCCATGAAATCCTGGCTTTCCTCTTTATCGGCGACCGGAAGCCCCAGCTCTTTTGCAGTTGCGCGGACTTCGTCTTTCGTCATCTCTCCGAGCGGGAAAATGATGTGCGGCAGCCATTCCCGCCTCAGCATCTGCAGGAAATAGCTCTGGTCTTTCGCCGTATTCAATGCTTTTGCAAGGAAAAACTTGCCGTTTTCTTCAATGATCCTCGCATAGTGACCGGTCGCAAAAAGTTCCGTTCCAAGTTCTTCCCTCGCCTTTTCGAAAAGAAGCCCGAACTTCATCTTGAAATTGCATCTCACACACGGATTCGGCGTTCTGCCGCACATATATTCGCGCTTGAAATAGTCTATTATGTTGTCGCGGTACTCATTGCTGAGATCAAAGATTTTATAAGGAATATCAAGTACTTTAGCTATCGCCTCGACAGCTTCGAGACTTTCACCCTCGCACGGGCCGTAGCACGAATCGGGGATCGGCACATTGAAGTGGAGCGACTTGTCCCAGTTCGCCATCGTCACGCCGATAACGTCATAACCCTGTTCCGTGAGAAGTGCCGCCGAAACAGCAGAATCGACACCGCCGCTTAAGCCCACGGCGACTTTTTTTCCAGTCATTTTGCCTCCGAAATTTATTTTTTAGCTTTCAACGACTCAATTTTTAAAGTCAAACAGAGGAATTATAATGAAAAACGGACTAAAAACAAGTGGTTAGAGTCAATTTGTTTTGCCGGGGTATGGGCAGCCCGCCTGCAATTTTTAGATAAACAGCATTGAACAGCCGTCGGATTTGCTTTCTTCTTTGTTTTCAGCAGGAGCTTCTGAACCGGTTGCGGGAGCGGAATCGCCGTCAGCAGTATCTTCCGGGGTTGCACCGGTTGTCGGAGCTTCGGTATTTGCAGCGTCTTCGTCTTCCGGAGCCGGAGAAATAACATCGGTATCACTTTCGTTGGCTCCTTCCTCTCCTAAATAAGCAAGCTGGACATCACATGTTTCGCAACATTCTTTGTTTTCACAACTTTCAGCCGCCTCAACACACTCGAATTTAGTCTTATAGATGTTTCTCATGCCCTCATTCTGGCAGCAATTTGCAATGTCTTCAGCCAATCCGCCTTCCCTGCCGCCACTGTTTACAGGTGTATCGAGGATTGCTTCGATCTCTTCTTCGGTAACAGGTTCAAAGCAGGTATTTGTGAAAGTTGTTTCGTAGGAAACACACGCATTGAAAATTTCAGAATCGGTGCAGATCGCTCTTGGAGTAGCTACTTCTGTTCCACATTCTGTTTCCAAAGCTGCCGTGCAGCCTTCCGCGCTAAAACCGTCATTAACTCCTGTTTTGACTCCCACACCGATACAATCACATTTATAGTGGTTGTCATCGGCTGTAAGACACCATCCTGCTTCGTTTTCGCAATAAAACGGAGCACCTTTACAAATTTCTTCATCAAGTTTTTCCACGCATTCTTCTTCGTTTGCCGGCATGAATGCTTCTTCAATAGGTCTGGAATCAAAGACTCTGTATCCGGTTGAACAGATACACTCTTGGATGAACCGATGTTCTTCCTCTGAAATTTCGTAATTACAAGTCCCGAGCTCGGA